>CAYPCS010000017.1:0-88333 GCA_964409275.1 uncultured Granulosicoccaceae bacterium | reverse complement strand
CTTCAAAGAAGAAGTCTTCAAAGAAGAAGTCTTCAAAGAAGAAGTCTTCAAAGAAAAAGTCTTCAAAGAAGAAGCGTTAGGAAGGACCAACACACTCAAGGAATTCGCGAATTGTAGGAATGGACGTTAACTCATTGAAATTAATGAATATTTCGAAAGAGTGTTTTGTATCAAAGCCCTGCAGGGTGGCAGAACGCAATTCGAATCCATAGGTGTGTAAGATGCCCGACTGACTGTTTCGGGCTGAACCGAAAAGCCAGTCAGTCTGGTTGTTTCGAGAACAAAGGCGGCCCTCTGGTCGCCTTTGTTAGTTGTATAGCGGAGTATTGTTGTTACTAAAAGTAACGTTTGTAACACAAGCGCTAGATTGCGCCGAAAAAGTTATCCACAGGAGAGGAGGTCTCGCAACACAGATTATAATTGTGTTAAAGGCCTCTTATTGAATCAAACAGTATAATTTTTACCTCCTCACCAGCACTAACACCATTTGAATCGGCTTCAAGGCAAATAAAACAATTGGCGGCGCTCATAGAACTTAATACGTGAGAGTCTTGCATACCGGTTGTAGTTACATGCAGTGATCCGCTCTCGTCCGATAAAATTCCTCGCTGAAATTCGAATCGTCCCGGATCTTTAACCAGATTGTCGGTGCAAACTGCTGGTAAACGAGCTGGAGCAATGTAGGGTTCTCCACTGAATGCTCTAAGTGCCGGTATGACAAACTGAATACAGGTGACAAGGCTGGATACCGGGTTACCGGGGAGGCCGAAATAGAGTGCGCCCGTGTTAAGTTTTCCCGTAACCATCGGTTTACCCGGTTTCATGGCCACTTTCCAGAAGCAGAGTTCGCCGCTGGACTCGAGTGCAGGTTTTACAAAGTCAGCTTCTCCAACGGAGACGCCGCCGCTGGAAAGAATAAAGTCGAACTCATTTGTGTAGCGAAAGATCTGGCTCATGGCCTCGATTGAATCATTTACGATGCCGAGGTCAATGCAATCAATTCCAGCCATGCGCAGTGATGATTTAATAGACGCACGATTGCTGTCGTAGATCTTTCCCGGCTCTAGTGATTCAGCACTTGTGCAAAGCTCATCGCCGGTTGAAAAAAGACCGACCCTTGGTTTTCGGTATACATCAATACAGGCGATGCCCTGCGCAGCAAGCAAACCGGTATCCGCCGGCGTGAGCCGTTTAAATTGCTTCACCAGCATAGCGCCACTTTTAATATCGTCCCCGGGATTACGAATGTGTTGATGTTTGCCAGGTGCGTGTCTGATAGTTAGTTTGTCACCTTCAACAGTGGTGTTCTCCTGAATGACAACCGTGTCGGCGGAAGCCGGTACCAGTGCACCGGTGGTAATTCTCACAGTATCTCCAGCGCTTAGTGTGCCTTTAAAGGGATGGCCGGCCAGCGATTGTCCGGTTACCCTGAATAGCGGGCTGGTAGTGCTGTCCCCGTATCGAATTGCATAGCCGTCCATGGCAGAGCTGCGAAAAGGTGGAATCGAGTGAAGCGCTGTAATATCGCTGGCAGTGATCCGCCCTGCCGCTTCATCGACGCTCACTGACTCGGTCGCTACCGGTTTTTCTACAAGAGCCAGAATGGCTTCTCTCGCTTCATCGACACTATAAACCGATGGTTGATTGTGGTTCGTTTTATCGCTGGTCATGGATGGTGCAACCTGAAAGAGCGGGTAAATTTTAACGATGAATCGATAAACCGGTACATCCGGCTATTTATGATTGTAAACCACTGTGAATGCGCCCGATGCAGCGTAATTCGTTACCTTCGTGGTTGCCGTCGTCCAACCGGATATCTGCCTGTCAGGCACTTGTGATGCGAGCAGACTGAAATATCAGTGGAGTCAATAGCACGATACCAGATCGTGTTTCCAGGAATAGTGTGCAGCAGCTTATGCGGACGTGTGAAGAATTTCTTTCTGTGTAACTATTTATTACAGGTTGCGAGGTGTTAAAGCGCAACTCGTTTTTTATACGCGAATTGCCAATTGGATGAGCCTGTTTCTCATGCAATGGAGTTGTACTCGTGGTTGCGTAATTATATTGCCAGTGAAACCGAAATTGGTCGCAGTAGATGCAATTCCCCGTCAACCGGGTCGTTTGCTTCGATAATCCTATGGTAAAGAGCAGGTGAGTGATGGTTGAGACTGGTGAACGAAACGGTGTTGGCAATCTGGCTTTAATAGAACGATTTCGCCACTACCTATGGCTCGAACGTGGATTAAGTGCGAACACAATCCAGTCCTACACCAGTGATGTAAGGCTCTTCGCAAAATCGCTGGATCGTGAGCAGATAAAACTACAAAATGTTCGAAGTGAGCATGTGCTGTCGTATTTGGCTGCCCGCGTCGATGAGGGCAATACAGCGAGAACGACAGCCCGTTTGCTCTCCAGTCTGAAGCGTTTTTACAATTTGCTGGCCCGGGAAAACATAGTTCTGGCTGATCCCACAGCCCTGGTCGAAGCTCCACGAATTGGCCGAACCTTGCCGATGACCCTCTCTGAGCAGCAGGTTGAAAGTCTTTTGCAAGCGCCGGATCTGGATAGCCCGGAGGGACTTCGTGATCGTGCTATGCTGGAATTGACGTATGCAAGTGGTCTGCGTGTGAGTGAGCTGGTTTCGTTAACCCTGGCGGAGGTAAATATATCGGCTGGCGTGATTCGGGTAACCGGTAAGGGAAACAAGGAGCGGTTACTTCCGGTGGGGGATATAGCGATTGAGTATCTTGAGCTTTATCTGCAGTCGGCTCGGGCAGAACTGCTGCGGCAGAACGAAGGGTGTAACCAGCTTTTTGTAACGCGCCGTGGTTCCGGTTTAACCCGTCAGGCGTTCTGGTACCGGGTAAAAAAATATGCGTTGGCGGCCGGGATAAGGCAATCCCTGTCTCCACATACCCTCAGACATGCATTTGCCACTCATTTGGTGAATAATGAAGCGGATTTAAGGGTGGTGCAATTGCTGCTTGGTCATAGCAATATCTCGACCACACAGATTTATACACATGTGGCTGCAGAGCGCCTCAAAACGCTGCATGCGGAGCATCATCCGCGCGGATAAGATGTGAAACCCCGCAGGAAATGTGGACGAACTCGGCGGGTTCACCGATGTCTACCAACCTGTAGAAATACAGACGAACAGTCAGGAAGCGAAATGAAATTGTACAAGTTGATCGCCCCGTTGGTCATAGCGTGCGCTGCGAACACCGGATTTGCCGCTGGTGAGCCAACTGCGGAGCAACAATTGCGTGCTGCGCTCGCCGAGCTGGCGCCGGATTTACCGATCACCACCATTAAAGAATCAGTATTGCCAGGGATCTACGAGCTCGTTAGCGATGCCCAGATTTACTACTTGTCACCAGACGCTCGCTTTATGCTGGACGGTAGCATCGTCGATTTGCAGGAGCAGGTAAATATAAGCGAGCAACGCCGCGGTGTGTTGCAAATGGCGCTCATCGATGAGGTCCCTGAAGACCAGATGATCGTTTTTAACAATGAAAACGGTGATGCAGACCGTTGGATTACTGTTTTCACCGACACCGATTGCGGCTTTTGCCAGAAGCTGCATCGGGAAATCAACGACATTACCGATGCAAACATTCGTGTTCGCTATTTAATGTTTCCGCGTGCCGGAATGCAATCCAGATCGCAGGATGAACTGCAAAGTGTCTGGTGCGCTGACGATCAACAAGAGGCGATGACCATAGCGAAAACCGGCGGAAACGTACCCCCGGCTACCTGTGAAAACCCGATTCAGTCCCATGTCGATCTGGCCGGCCAGATTGGTCTGCGAGGCACCCCGCTAATATACCTCGATGATGGAACCAAAATTCCAGGCTACCGACCGGCAGCCGAATTGATAGAAATGGTCACCGAAAGCGAGCCGCTGGCGCTTAAATAACCTGGTGATAAGATCAGGCGGTGTGTGCGATGTGTACCCGCCTGACAGTTCAATCGAAAAGCCTGCAGGGGCCAAATGTATGTTGCCTCTGCCAGGAGTGGCGTTGGATAGCGGGCAAATGGCACCAGTTGCCCAGATCAGGGTGGTATGTGTGGAAGTCTGATCAGGCGGTATAGTCAGGCAACAAGCTGCTGCGCAGTCTCACTATCATATCTTTCAACTTCAATTTTCGTCGTTTGAGACGGCCGATATAGAGCTGGTCGAAGCCGATAGTGGCTGTGGTGAGCGCAACCTCTTTGTCGAGTGCCGCGTGCTCATTCTCGAGCGTTATCAGTAGCTGCTGCTTTTCCTGTCGTTCGACCGCGTCCATGTAGCTCATAGTGCGAGCATGGTACACTTTCCGGTGTACTGTTGTTTTGCGGCGACCCGCAGCAACGAGAACGCGGGACTGTGCAGGTTTTGCGTCTCGCAGGTGTCCGGGATACTTATATTCAACTGCTTCACTATGGTTAGCCATTGTATTTGGTGGCGCTTGCAGCGCAATTTCAGGCACAAATTTTAAACCTCGTTCCAAAGGTTCTCAAGAAGTGATGACGCTGGATCTACAGCAATCATTGTTGCCGAGGTTGCAAAGCGCCGGTTCTTTCACCAACCGGTATATCGAAATTGCCGGGTTCTTGCTCCGGTAAAGGAACCGCAAAAAACGCCCGGTTAGAACGGTGCACCCCTGCAGGACCTAAGCTACCGACGCTGATAAATGAATACTACCTCACCCTCAGTGCACTGTCGTGATGAACTTCCCATCGCGCAATTCAAAAAAATGCCGACCGATTTCTGTGTCGATGAAATTTTAGGGTTTCAACCGGACGGGGACGGCGAGCACCTGTGGGTACAGATACGTAAGACCGGCTTGAACACACGGGAAGTTGTTGATTGGCTGGTTGCCCGATTTGCAGTTTCGGCACGAGATATCGGCTACTCCGGGCTTAAGGATAAAAATGCAGTGACTACTCAATGGTTTAGTTTGCCATTGCCGCTGAGCGAGGAGATAACGGAACCCGAGTCCGGTCACGACGCCATCGAAATTTTGCATCAAACGCGTAGCCGCAAAAAAATACGTATTGGCAGCCATCGTCAAAACCGCTTTCAAATTACACTGCGGGATCTGCCAGCGGCGCGGAATTTACTTGAACAGCGGTTAGAGCGAATAAATAAACAGGGGTTTCCGAATTATTTCGGGCCGCAGCGGTTTGGTCATGGTGGACGTAATGTTGCCGCTGCCCGGTCGATGTTTCAAAGCGGTCGTAAAAAAATATCACGCTTTAAAAGAGGGCTTTACCTTTCTGCCGCACGTGCCTTTTTATTCAACCAGGTGTTAGCTGCCCGGGTAGAAAATGAATCGTGGCTAGAGATTTTACCCGGTGAGGTTTGCGTTTTAGACGGTACCAACAGTGTATTTTCCTGCACTGAACCAAATGAGGAAATACAGCAACGACATCAACAGAAAGATATCCATGCATCGGGGCCCCTGTATGGTCGTGGAGAAAGCCTTGCCAGTGGCAGTGTGCTTCAACTCGAAGCAGACAGTTTGCAACTTGAGCCGGTGTTAACTAGTGGACTGGAGATGGCAGGACTTAAACATGAGCGGCGCGCGCTTCGATCAATTGCCCGTGATCTACACTGGCAATGGCTGTCTGATGATGTGTTGAAGATAGAGGTAACTTTGCAGCGAGGTGTATACGCGACAGCGATGCTGGGCACGCTCGTGCAATTGCGGGAAGTTGAGCGACCATCGACCGGAGAATCGATCGAATGAATTGGTGGGGCAAGGTACTGGGTGGCGGTTTTGGATTTTTAATCGGTGGGCCCATAGGTGCGTTGCTGGGTGCTGTTCTCGGTCATAACTTTGATGCCGGATTAACACGGCTGCAGCATGAAAGTGATGAAGATCTGTCACCGGGCGCGCAAGAGAGAGTTCAAGCGACCTTCTTTACAGCGACCTTTGCCACCATGGGGCATTTGGCAAAAGCCGATGGCAAAGTGACTGCCGATGAAATAAAGATGGCAGAGAACGTTATGGCGCAGATGCAGTTGAGTGCTGAACAACGCCGGGTAGCAATCGGGCTTTTTAATCAGGGGAAGGATCAGGATTACGATGTCAGAGCGGTGGTGGAACAATTCCGTATGGAGTGCCGACGACGAACTAACCTGATGCGTATGTTTGTAGAGATTCAGTTGCACGCTGTGTACGCCGACGGTGAAATGCATCCGGCCGAGAAACAGGTGCTGGAGGAAATTTGTGGTTACCTGAAGTTTCCGGGGTTTATGCTTCGACAGATGGAGGCACTGGTACGCGCAGGATTGCACAACAATGCCGGATATAATGGCGGAGGCAACGGTCATCGTCAGTCAAACGCAACCAACAGTAGCCAAATACCGATTGCGGAGGCGTACTCGTTGTTGGGCGTAGATGCACAGGCAGACAAGAGCGAGGTAAAACGTGCGTATCGAAAAATGATGAGCCAGCATCATCCGGATAAACTGGTGGCCAAGGGCTTACCACCGGAGATGATAAAACTCGCCACGGAAAAAACCCAACACATAAAAGCAGCTTACGATGTAATCAAAAAGCATCGCCAGTGGTAGCCTTTATGGCAGTCGCGAATATATGAGTGTCGATGCGCAAATCCAATGGCACACACTGGATCACTCTGTGATTTCCGCTTACACCTCTTTAAGTCGAGGCATCAGCATCACCAGGTTACAGGGTCGGGTGCGGTTGTCGAGTTGCTCGGATATAAGTGTGGTCCAGGCGGTTTTGCAAGCGCTTGGTGAGCCTGGCATAACAAACACATAAGTAGCGTTAGCTACACCGGCCAGTGCTCGTGATTGCAGAGTTGAAGTTTTTATGTCTTCGTAAGACAGTACCCGAAACATTTCACCAAAGCCTTCTATTTCCTTATCGAGCAAAGGCGATACTGCTTCGGGCGTACCGTCTCTGCCGGTTACCCCGGTGCCACCCGTGCTCAGCACTACATCTACCTGAGGATCGGCGATCCATTGGCTAAGCTTTTCTCTGATTTGGTACTTGTCGTCTTTGACAATAGCCTTGTCGGCGCAATAATGGCCGCTGTTGGTTAGCTCTTCCTTGAGTAAATTGCCGGATTTATCATCCGCCTCGGTGCGGCTGTCCGACACGGTCAGAACCGCAATATTAAGTGCCTTGAATTGAGGTGATGAGTTCATGGGTTACAATCGCTCCTTTGGCAGAGGTTGAATCGTACCTCTTTATTGCAATCATGGCAGCTTGCTGTGAGATAATAGTGTGTTACATCTGACAATCTTCAATTCGCTACCGGGCAATTCCATGCGTGGCAATCCATGACTGAACGTTTGCAAAAGCTCCTCGCTCGAACCGGGCTTGGATCACGGCGCAAGCTTGAGACCGATATCGCACAGGGAATGATGGTGTTAAACGGGCGGGTGGCCGTGTTGGGTGATAAAACCGGAGCGGGAGATCGCATTCGCTATGGCGACCGTCGCTATCGTGTGGTGATGTCTGCGAGCCAGGATTTTCGGCTTATCTCGTATCATAAACCTGAAGGTCGGGTGACCACCCGTTCAGACGAACAAAACCGACCGACAGTGTTTGAACATCTACCGCGGTTGCGAGGTGGTCGCTGGATAGCAGTTGGCCGGCTCGATATAAACACCAGCGGTTTGCTCCTGTTTACCGACAACGGTGATCTTGCTCACGGGCTGATGCACCCGTCGTCGGAAGTGGAACGCGAATATGCCTGTCGAATTCGAGGACCGGTCAGTGACGAACATGTACGGCAACTGCACGAAGGAGTCGAGCTTGAAGACGGGACTGCTCGGTTTCAACGTTGCTGGTTTGATGGTGGAACCGATAACAACCAGTGGTTTCGTGTGGTACTAAGCGAAGGGCGTAACCGTGAGGTGCGCCGAATGTGGATGTCGCTTGGCTATCAGGTCAGCCGTCTTATTCGTGTTCGCTACGGGCCGGTCGAACTACCTGCCTATCTGCGAGCCGGGAAGTTTATGGATGTTGACGAGGGCTTGGTAATCCATCTGCAGCAAATGGCTGGTCTGCCCGCCAGGGGTAAAGCACAACTACGTCTGGTGCCAGACACCGTCAGCAGAGGAAGGGGTAAATCGGCACACCGGCGCGGCCCTGCAAAAAGACGTGCCCCCGGCAGACGATAAGAAGCACTGTCGATAGATCACAGGCCAAACGCAGAGGCACTAGAGCGCAATAAAAAAAGCCCGCAGTTGCTTACGCAAGCAGCGGGCTTTGGTTTTGGCGGAGAGAGAGGGATTCGAACCCTCGAAACGTTTAACCGTTTACACACTTTCCAGGCGTGCTCCTTCAGCCACTCGGACACCTCTCCTGAACTCTTACATTCCTGTTCATTTTACGACGACCCGCGTTTGCAGGCCAGTTTTGGCTGAGTCCATCAAGCCAGTTGCTTATGGCAACTTTACCATCATCCCGCTGGCAGAACTTTTCCCTGCAAGCCGCCTGTTTTCGTATTTGCTGCCGGAAGTTCGTTACTCTGACTATTCCCGCCAGTTTCTGCGCTGATTGTTACCCTTGACCGTTGCCTTTAGGAGTATAGATCGGTGAGGGAAACGTGGATACATTGTTTGATGCGTCTGCGATTTTAGGAGTACCCCGTTTTTGCACCTCATCAATGCGAATAACGGCGTGCATCGGGATGATGGTTTGACTCACTCCTTCAAACTCGCTTTTAAGGCGCTCCTCTGACGGGTCGACCACCACAGTGGTGTGCTCGTCAAACAGCAAACCTTCCAGCACGACGAAACCGTACAGCTCGCCCTGAAATACATCACGCGCATAGATTTCGTATATTTTATCCTGGTTGATAAAACGGACGCGATAGACGTGTTCTTTCGGCGTGTGGGGTTGCATGTGGGTGTGAGTCCGGCGAGCGGGATGGTGTGACTTTAGCGGCGGCTGATCATAACACAACCTAACCCGGTGTGAAGTGATTGTGCGAGCATATTCGGGCCACCAACCGCGTTGGCAGAACGAGGCAAGATATGCAAACTGCCTACGTCAGCTGACTGACCGATTTTGCCGGCGGCAGATCCAGTCTGACGATACTGTCGTCACCATCGAATACTGTGGGATACAGCGTGCGAACCAGCGGATCGTGACCGGGGATAATATGATCGCACGATTCGGCCAGATGGTTGAGCGTGCTGAAACCGGACAACATGTTTTCAAGATCCACCACAATTGGAAACGGTTTTCGCAACAGATAGTTCTCGTAATAATGACTCGCATCCGAGGCCAGCACCAACCAGCCACGTGAGGTATTCACTCTTACGCACTGCAGTCCCCGGCTATGGCCTCCAATCAGATGTAGCTCAACGCCGTCGGCGACCAGCCCCGCACCGCTGTGAAAAACAACCCGTCCGGCATAAAGCTGCTTCACCATTTCGCAAACATGCTCGCCAGTGAATGGCATTCGCAGTGTGTCGTGACACATACAGGGTCCGGTCGCGTAGCTCATCTCCTGTTCCTGTAGATGAAAGGTAGCGTTAATAAAATCGGGCAACGACCCCGCGTGATCGTAGTGCAGGTGAGTGACTATGACCGTATCGATGCTATGTGGATTGACGCCAAACCGCTCTAGCAGGGCTGCCGGTTCTTCAGTCACGGGTCTTGCACGGGCTATTCCCTCCTTGCTGTCATAGCCGGTGTCGACGAGGATAGACTTGTCACCGTTTTTTAGTAACCAGATGAAATAATCCATTGGATGGATGGAGTTGTGGTCGTCATCGAAAATGAAAGATTCACCGCGATTGCGTGAGCTCCGTTCGGCGTATCGCAGTGCGTATACTTCCCATTGATCCGACATAGTGGTATCCGTTAAAAACAAGTAATTAAGTGGTGGAATACTGTTGTGTTTGTTGTGTAGCGGCGGCCTGATAGATCAGCTCTTCAAGCTCCAGGTTGCGCATATAGTCTGTTGCCCGGTTGTGCAAATGAGTTCCGTCGAGCACGTGTTGTACAACGTGCTGTTGCAACCGGTAAACGCAATCGCCACCAAAGCCTTCATCGGTAAACGTGTAGTGGTGAGGGATCGATTCGCGGCTGTTGAAGCGGCGTAGTGTGATTTGACCATCGCCCGACAAATGCAAGCTACCATCGGTGCCTTCCACTAACATTTCCCCGAGAGTCAGTCGGGTGTTGCGAGCGTTGTGGTCAAGAAGTCTGTTGCCGTCAAAGTGCGCGCGCAAACCGTTTTCATAGTGAAGTACAAAATAGCCGGCATCTTCACCGGCGATTGACTTGTTTATGTTGCGCAAGTCTGCTGACACCGCGTGTGGTTCACCGAACAGATAGCGATAGACATCCACCCAGTGAACGCCGGTTTCATGGATCAAAAATCGTGACATGCTGCGAAAATAGGGCTGTCTGTCGAGATACGCGTCCGCTCCCTGGCCATCTCCAGGGCGCAGTCGAAAGCCGGCTTGCAGCACCTGCCCCAATTCGCCGTGAGTGATGAGTGCTTTTATTTCAGCGTACCAGGGTTGGAAGCGAAAGTTCTCGTGCACAATTACCGTGCGTTTGTGTCGCTCTATATATTGTGTCACCAGGCTTGCAGCATTCAGGGTTCCACAAAACGGCTTTTGGCAAATAATGAGAGCCGATTCAGTTAGTTGAATTGCCTCGTAAATCTGCGCCTCGTGGCTGGCGGGCGGGGTGATGATATCGACAATGTCGGCGCCTGTTTGCTGTAAGGCGCCGGCGAAGGTGTCGGTGATCACCGTATCGGGAAAGCGGCTGGCAAGATCAGTCCGCTTGACCGGGTCCAGCTCGACGATTGCTGCAAGTCTGGTGTTGGCCAAGCGCTGCCAGGCCTGCAAGTGGAATTCGCCAAAGTAGCCGGCACCAACCACCACTACTTGAAGGGCAACAGTCATGAAGCGTTTAGCAAGTCCTGTACGGTGGCTGTTATTTGCCCGGTGTTGGCAGCGCCTCCGATGTCACCACCGCGACCTGATTCGAGGCCCACTGCGGCCATTGCAGCAGCGCGAAGCCTCTCGCCACTGTCGGCGGCTTCAACGCAGTTGTGTGTTTCACCCAGGTATTCAAGCATCATTGCTGCAGACAGAATCATCGCAACCGGATTCGCGATACCGCGACCGGCGATGTCTGGCGCGCTGCCATGGCAGGGTTGAAACACTGCATTGTTAAGACCGATGTCTGCGGAAGGGGCAAGCCCCAGACTTCCCATAATACCTGCGCCGAGATCAGACAGAATATCGCCAAACATATTCTCGGTGACAAGGACGTCGAAATCCCACGGGCTTTGCACCATCTTCATGGCTACCGCATCTACATACATGGCCGAGGTTTCTATGTCGGTATAGCAGGCGGCACGCTCGTTGAATATTTCGCGGAAAAACCAGAACGATCGAAATACGTTGGCTTTGTCGACGCACATCAGTTTGCCAGGCCGGTCGAATTTGCGCGCACGGGATTGCGCAAGTTTGAAGCTGAAATCGAATAGCTGTTCGGAGACCTTGCGAGTGATTCGAAGTGTTTCCGTGGCGTAGTCGTTGTCCACCACGTGCCCCTCATCCTTGTGCGCAAACAGGCCTTCAATCGATTCTCGCACCAGAACAAAATCCAGTTGTGCAGCGCGTTCGTCGGCAAGCACCTGCGGGCCGCCGGGAATAGTGAATACAGGCCGAACGCCGGCGAATAAACCGAGCGCAATGCGAAGATCAACCTGTGGCACGATCTCGGTTCCGTCGGGTTTGCGGATGTGTGGAAGGCCCATGGCTGACAGAAGAATCGCGTCGCTTTCTCGCGCTCCTTTTATACTCTCGGCAGGCAGCGCTTCCCCGGTTTTTTCGTAGTGGGCTGCACCTGCCGGTAATATTTCGTAGTTGAGGGAAAACGAGCGACACGATTCTGTTGCTGACTTCACCAGGGCGATGGTGGGCTGCATGACTTCAGGCCCGATACCGTCACCTTCGAATACTGCGATATTAAATTTCCGGGAGTTCACAGGGTTATTTTCACCTGGGGGCATGCAATTCAGGAAGTTTGAGCAGCGAGCGCGCTTTGCTGCGAACGTGTTTCTCGATCATTTAAAACGCATAGGTAGTCATATGCAACATTGACGAGTGTAAAGAGGCGTTCAACAACAGGGAGTTCTTGTCAGGAAGGCTGCGTTTACAATCACAAGTGCCTTGTGTGGAAGAGTGCTGCGGAGCGTCGATAAATTCGCGTGACACAAGAAGCGGTAAACGCGTTTCTAATGAATGTTTAGTCAACTAATTTTAAAAGTGTGACTGAATTCTTATCGATCTGTGGGTGTGGCTGACTGGTTTCCTAGCCAAAATTTCAAAAAAGTGGCGAAAACTGTCCAGTATGTAACTCACCGTGTAATAAAAAAGAAACAACCAACTATCGTTCACTTACACACGATAGTGAGGATTTACTTTAAGTAGCGTAGCTAATCCAACACGTATTATGGTCTGACTCGTGATAATAATGTGGCTCGCAGGTGGGGCAAGCGCTCCGGTCTGGACCAGAAAAATAAAAATAATAAAAACTCCTTTGGTGGGAACTCCTCAATGTTTGATGTACCAGTTTTAAATCAGCAAGCTTCTGCTCAGCCAGTTTTATATCGCCCGGGAAAAGTCGTGGTTTTTTCCAGCGGCGAAGGCACCGCTTCTGAACTGTTGGTGGAACCTGCCCTCAGCCGGTTGCGGGACGCGGGTGTACTCGAATCGATTGATTTTCAAAACGTGTCACTGGTAAAGCAGAATGACGCTGCGTTCGCAACTGCCAGTGTGTTTGTTTTTTTGCTCGATAGTGCTCATGCCAGCGAAAATGGTGCGTCGCAAGCCGCCCATCTGGCGATGCGTCGTGCGATGTCGGGCGATGCATTGATAATTCCGCTAATTCTGGATGAACACAGCGGGTTTGAGCAATCAGCTTTGGCTTTTTTAACACCGGTTTTGCTCACTGGCCAAAAGGTCAGGGCAGGCTTGTCCGAACTCGAGCAACGAATAACCGGTTATATCGCCAGCAAGCATTCCCTGCCACGTCCGTTAACCAGCCAAACAACGGCGGGCGTTCAGAATAACGGATATGAACAATTGCCGGCCGGCTCGCAGCTGGCAGCGCAGCAGCTTATAGAGCGTGTCGCGGGAGCATCGCAGATTGCCGAGTCTGTTGATCCCTTGCCTTGTCATATGAGCGCCTACGACAATTTCGTCGAAGAACTGATAGCGCGCCTGCAGGTGATGCGAATGAACGATCGCCGCCGCAACCTCAATTTGTTTTCTGAAGCACTGCGGCAGGTTCTGGGTGCCGAGATGGTGTACTGCTATTTTCGTGGCAAGAACGGTGATTTGCATCTGTACGAAGCCGAATCAAACAAACCGCTGCATGACTGCCCTGCCGCTGTCGTTCACAGTGTGTTGGAAGAGGCATTGGCTGGTCACTCCAATCAGTTAACCAGGCGTTCTCTGCATTTGCAAAACTTCCTGCCACAGCTGGCTCCTCAAAGTGGCAGCTCGGTAGAGTGCATGGTGATTGTTAATGAACGATTACCAAATTGTGGTGTTTTTGTAGCGGCACGCGGCGAGTTTAGTCGCTTTCCGTTAACCGAAATTCTCAGCACAGTCATTAATACTCTGCACGATGCATTGGCGTGGGCCAGTTTTGAAACGTTTGAAAAACTCAAAGCCCGTGTTTACGACGCGCTTAAAACCCGCTACCGGTTTGTGAGTGACGATATGTACGATGACCGGCGGCGGATATTTAAAAACCAGTTGAAAGGTATCGGTGTACATTTTGAGCCGATGTTTCGATTCGACCGGAATGCCCGCAACGTGGAAATATTTGCCTACGAGGCACTGGCTCGTGAAAACGTTGAAGCGAGTGCCGCTCCTGTGGATGTGTTTAATACATCGTCACTGTGGGGTATGGGATTTCAGTGCGAGCTGGATTCGACTCTACTCGAGACCACGATCGCATCCTATGGAGCACAGGTCACTGCTTGCATGAATAACGATTATCAAATCAAACCTCTGTCGATGAATGTGTATCCGGCAACGTTGCGTTCACCTGCGTATCGTGAATTGTTGTATGAAACACTAGGCCGCTCTGCGCCATTGTACGGCCATCATTTAATTATGGAGGTCTCTGAAAAAACAGTGGTATCACCGGAGTTGCAGATAGAGGCGCGCAAGCAGCTTGAAGAATACCGAAGCATTGTAAAACAGCTAGGGGAGTTAACCGGTGTTCGCTTTGCCATAGACGATTTCGGCGTTGGCAATTCCTCTTTATCAAGGCTTGACAGTCTCAAGCCACATTATGTCAAGATTGATCGTGACATATTGTCCTTCGATACACGCATGGCGAATACACTGATCCGCTATCTCATCGAAAGCCAGAATGAGCAGGGCACCTCGGTCATTCTGGAAGGCGTAGACATTCACAGCAAATTGTCACTGCACGACCTGGTCAATGACATCGGTGTAGGATTGATCCAGGGGCATAGTTTGAGCAAAGCCGTTAGCGGTTTTGATCGAAACTGGGAGACAGATGTGTGCGAGCGGGTGAAGAATGATCTTGGCTGGACCGTTCCCGCAGTACTTGCTGCACCTGATGCTCAAGCTTCAATGTTGCACTAGCACTAGCGGATGCAAAAGAGTGAGCGTCGTCAGCTTCAGAAACCCGGGAGGCAGGAACTGACTGACTATCGGTCTATTATAGTAAAGTGTTTATAGTGGAACGATTCCTGGCAGTGTTGGTATCTATCGGGTGGTATCACAGCATTTGTGGAATGGCATTGCGTATCGTTGTTTAATCTGACGCACTATGTCATCGTTTAAAACGGTTTCTTTGGAGAAGTTCTGTTGTGGAAGTAGCGAGCCAGGGTGTTGTTGATTCTCTGCGTGGTAGTGGTCTGCTAAGTGCGGATCAATTGCAAATTGGCTTGCTGGAAGTTCGCAAGACTGGCAATCCTCTTGAACGAGTACTGCTAGACCTCGGGTTTGTCAGCGAATCCGTATTGCGGGATGCTCGCAGTGAAAACGATGGCCGCGAGGCGGTCGAACTCGCAGCAGCTCTTCCAGATCCAGTGGCTCTCGAGCGTGTGCCGGTTGACCTTGCCAGACGCCTTAGACTCCTGCCTTTATCCTATCAGGCTGATGAGTCACTATTGCTGATCGCCATGGTTGATGCTCATGACCTGCAAGCGCTTGACAAGCTCCGTACCCACATAGGTAGCGATATTACCCTCAAGGTAGCCCTCGCAGGAGAGCGCGAGGTGATGGAGGCTATTGATCGCTTCTACGGATTCGAGTTGTCCATTGACGGTATTCTCGCTGAAATAGAGACCGGCGAGATAGATGAGTCGACTATTGTTTTGGGTCAAAGCGAGCACAGTCAGCCACTGGTTCGTCTTGTTGAGGCGATACTGTCGGATGCTGTCAGAAAATCGGTATCTGATATTCATTTCGAACCGGAAGCCGGATTTATTCGTATCAGATATCGCATTGACGGGGTAATGCGCCAGGTTCGCAGTTTCCATATCGATCACTGGTCTGCTATTGCAGTGCGTCTCAAAGTACTGGCTGAGTTAAATATCGCAGAGACCAGAGCCCCGCAGGACGGCCGTATGTCTTTTAGTATTGCCGGCGCTCGAATAGAGTTCAGGGTATCGGTACTGCCAACAATTCACGGCGAGAACATTGTGCTCAGAATCCTCGATCGCAAAAAGGGGATTGTTGCTATGAATGCTTTGGGGTTGAGCCCTTCTGTTGCCGATGCATTGAATTTAATGATGGCCAGGCCTGAGGGTCTGATACTAGTGACTGGCCCTACCGGTAGTGGCAAGACAACCACGCTTTACTCCATGCTTAATCGAATTAGCGATGAGCGCATTAATATTATGACGATGGAAGATCCGGTCGAATATCCATTGCCAATGCTGCGCCAAACCACGGTAAACAATCAGGTGAAACTCGATTTTGCTGCTGGCATCAGGGCGATCCTCAGACAAGATCCGGATGTCATTCTGGTTGGTGAAATACGCGATGAGGAAACAGCAGAGATGGCGTTTCGCGCGTCCATGACTGGTCATCAGGTGTACTCGACTTTGCATGCGAATACTGCTGTGGGTGCGTTGGCCAGACTGTCAGATATGGGCGTAAGCCGTGCAGTGATCTTCGGCAATGTGATTGGCATTGTCGGGCAGAGACTGGTGCGAAAGTTATGCAACAACTGCAAACGGGCGGTAGTGCCTGAGGAAGTGGAGCAACAAATCATTGGTCAGTGCGAACAGATATACCAGGCGAGTTCCTGCACAGAATGCCATCACCAGGGATACCGTGGTCGTATTGCATTAATGGAAGTGCTGCGCTTTACACCGGAACTGGAGGAGATGGTTCTGGATGGATCTTCGCCTGCTGCTATCTTGCGCATTGCCCGGAAAACCGGTTTTCAGTCGCTGGCCGACGATGCAGTCAGGCGGGTTTTGGATGGCTGCACATCACTGGAAGAGGTCTCTCGTGTGATCGATTTCACAAACCGGGTTTTGTGATTGCATTAAGGTTTCTGTAGAAGTTTTTTTGTAAGAAGTGATGTAGTCGTTGTATGCAGTATTTTGTTTATAAGGCAGTGAGTACTGACGGGCTAATTCAGCGCGGTGGCATGGCCGCTTTGAACCCGGGTGATCTTGAAGCGCGTCTTGGCCGCAATGGTCTTGAACTAATTAATTGCCGGCATCCTCTTCTAGTAAAATTCCAGCGTAAAAAATCTCTCTCTCGTCGCGAGCTAATCGGTTTCACTTTTCAGGTAGAGCAGTTGTTGCGTGCCGGGGTGCCGCTACGTTCCGTTCTGGAGGAGTATCGTGACAATGCAGAGAAACCTCATCTTAGATCAATAGCATCGACGATTGTTGACAACATTGACAACGGTCAGCGTTTTTCGCAAGCCTGCAGCGAATGCGGTGATTCATTTGACATTCTATATACAAGCATGCTGGAAGTGGGTGAGCAAAGCGGCAAGCTTGATACAGTACTCGCTGATCTCGGGGAGCTTTTGAAGTGGCAGGATGAGACCGTGTCCCGAGTGAGGCGTGCATTAATCTATCCATCATTTGTCGCTGTTGTGCTTTTGCTGGTTATCGTATTCGTTATGGTCTGGCTGGTGCCCGGCTTGCTGTCGTTCGTCACTTCTACCGGCAGTGAATTGCAATGGCACACCAAAGCTCTAATTGCCACATCCGGTTTCGTGGGGCGCTACTGGCTTCTACTGCTGGCTGTCGCCGTCATTGCGCTGCCCGTATTGCGTATAACAATAACCAGTAGCCGCCACTACCACATGATCTGGCACCGGTTGATTCTGTCTATACCGTTGTTTGGGCCAGTACTGCGTAGTATCAAACTTGCGCGGTTCGCGAAATGTACTGCGTTGATGTATGCGTCCGGGGTTGGCTTGATAGACACCATGAAGCACGGTGAGCATGTGGTGGACAATCTTTATCTGGGTGCAGCCTTGCAAGCGGTGCGGCAGAGAATAGTCGAGGGAGAAACAGTATCGCAGAGCTTTGCAGAATCCGGCACTTTCCCGTCGTTGCTTAAGCGAATGGTCAGAGTGGGTGAGGCGACTGGCGCAATGGATACCGCATTTACCCAGGTAGCGTATTTTTATGATCGTGAATCCCGCGAATTCATTGAGAAACTCGAGCAGTTTATTGGCCCTTTGATGATTATGGTGGTTGGCGCCATCATGATGTGGGTGGTGATCTCGGTGATCGGTCCGATCTATAGCCTGGTATTTTCGCTGCAGGAGAGTTTTTAGTGAGATACATACTCTTGTTGCAGAATGAAAAAGCCCTCGCATACGCCACCGGTCGCCGGGGCGGTAGCTTAATGGTGGAGTTTGAAAATACCGACAGTGGCCGACAGAAATTATTAACTTATCTGCGTGAACGTGTGAATTCGGTTTTTTCGATATTGCTGGATTTTACCGAAGAGGAACACCATCGCTGCTCCATCCCCAGGTTACGAGGACGCGATTTGCGAGATATGTTAAACCGGTTGGAGAATCGCTATTTTCCAGGTTCCACGCTGTGTTGCGCCACTGTAGACAAACAAGCAGATACCGGTTCCGGCAAGTTAACTGTCGGCATCACCGGCTTGCCCGCCAGTAACGATGCTGATCCCTGGTTTACGGTGTTGTCTGAAGCGCAAACCATTGTTGCAAGCATTGGAAGTATCTCGTTGCACGGAACCGCAATTATATCGTCGTTGAAAAAAGCCGGCTCGCTTGAGAAAGCGGATAATCAAAGCTCCGGCCAACTGAAATCCAGTGTGTTTGTCGTAGCGCAACTTGGCCTGTGTGATTTTCGCCTGTCTGTATATCTGAAAGGTGCTTTGCTAATCAGCAGGAGATTGCATGTGAAAACAGATCTCGCCAGCACAATCGGTCGGGAAGTCAGTCAGACACAAAGCTGGCTTGATCGCTTGCCTGAACACTCTGAAATCACAGGACGCATTGTATTAATTCTCGGGAATTTTAATGACGGGCAGATCGATGAGTTAAAAATGCAAGTCTCGGGTGAAGTGTTCGTCTATCGTCCAAACGGGTTGGCGGCGAAGATGAAGCTCAATACCGTACTTGCGTCGCCCTATGCTGACGGGTTGTTTGTGCAGCTTCAAAGTCGAAGATTTCTGTCACGGTTCGATTTTTCCCGGGCTGATCACAGGGTGTATTACTGGCGAAAGCGGCTTACGCACGGATTATACGCTGTTTGTATTTCGCTGATGGGCAGCGCTGCTGTGACCGCTGCTGCCACTTCGCATCTGGACGGTGAATTTCAGATATTGACGCAAACCGTGCAGCGACTGGATGACCAGGCACGGGCTACGACGGAGACAATCGGTCGTGACATTACAGTGAATCAGGACGGCCAATATTCCATTGCAGCTATGCGGGAATCTATGCAGATTGCCAGGCGTCTACAGTCGAATATACAGGCCAGCCCGTTTCAGTTCCTTGCTCTGCTGGCAAGTGATTTATCCACCTTCCCCGGCGTGCAGATAACCGATGTTGCGTGGGCCGCTCCCGACACCGGGATAACCTCCGATGCATTGATTGAGGCCACTCGATATCCACTTGATCCCGGCGCGGCTGTCGTGGCTAATCAAAAATCCACTGGTACTATCAACGCGACAATTTCCGGATATATTGACACTGGAGACGCAGGGATATCCGCCGTGCTGAGCACATTTCATTCCTTTATGAGAGCATTGCGAAGCAGTCAACTGCATAACACGGTCACAGTCCTTGAGGCACCGTTCGGGATTAGTGATTCCTCCATGACATCGGATGCGGGTTTTAGTGATGGTGCCGGCCGCGGCACCTTTCTGCTTGAGATCGTTACCGGTGAAGTGGTGCGCTAATGTTATCGCCAATGTGGTATCGAATGCCTGTGTGTTGTTTGCTGTTGTCGTTGGCAGTGTTTTCTGTGGCGCTGTTTTATGGCCTTGTCAGCCATAAAACAGGTATCCGCTCCTACCAAACTGCGGTATCGATCTTCAGCGCTACTTTGAAGCAAACCTACATGACCGTAGCAAATGCAGAGTTTGTCACGACCGAGGGTAAGCAGTTTGACCGAATGATTGATCTTGGCAGTATCGGCTCCATGAATCGGGTGGTCTGGGTAAATGCTCTGGAACGTGTACAGCAGCAGATAGATGCTATGGAACTGCGCTATGAAATATCGCCGGCAGAAACTCTAATCGATTCCGGGCAACAACAGGCATTGAATACGCAGGTACAGAAAACTGAAATATTGCTCCGCATGGGATTTCGCCACGATCTGGATCTCTATGTGTTTTTCAAAAAACTGGACGAGGAGCTAAATGCTATCTATGAAATAAAAGCACTGGAGGTTCATCGTTCAGCCAACATTGCCAGTGTCGCGACCAATAAGAAACAATCACCGGATATTAACCTGACGGCGGTTTGTCAAATTAGCTGGTACGTGGTCAAACCGAATCAGCATAGTGCGGAGCCTTTTAGCTAATGGCAGCGGGTTCAGTAATAAAGTGGCAAGTTAGCACCGCTGCGTTTGTTAGTCTACTGAGCGGGTTTCTGCTTTGTTCGCCCGCCGCAAGCGGTGAAGAATTCGTTCCGTCGATTTATGGTAAGCGATTGTTTATGTCGCCTGCGGAGAGGCGCATGATGGAGAGTTCGGCTGAGCCGTCAGTGAAGGAACCTGCATCAAAGGATGAAATACCCGCGCCGGTGGAAGTTGAAGTATCGGCAAAGCCCGTCGCGACTAAACCCGTCGCTGCTAAAAAGTTGTCAGTATCGCTTGACGGTATTGTGGTGACACCAAACCGCAAGCCGGTTGTCTGGGTTAACGGAACGCGATTAGAGCGCTCCAGTGCCTCTTTTTCTGTGGTTTCAGTCAACCCTGCCGGAGTGGCTCAACTTCGGTTGCATGGTGAGCTAAAAAAACTGCGACCCGGAAAGTCAGTTAGTGTTACACGAAGGGCTGTAGCTAGATGATCATCAATTCTCGCAAACCGGGATCAGCACTGCGTCAAAAAGGTGCAGCATTTATAATGCTGATGGTCACGATACTGGGTTCGCTGGCGCTGGTAATGTTGCAGGGATCTGCCAGCGGATATTTACGTGAGTCCAGAGACCGGCAACTCACTAATGCGCTTGCTGCTGCCAAAGAGGCGTTAATAGCATTTGCGGTTAACTACGCGGATAACTACGGTCACAACACACGTGGTGGTACCGGGCGTTTGCCGTGCCCGGCGCTTTCCCGTTTCAGTTCACCCCACTGGACATGCGGCGAAAATGCGATCGGGTTCCTGCCAGCGATTTGGGATAGAGACGGCAAGCTGATGGATATCGACCATGTAGAGCGGTTTCTAAAACAGGACCTTTGGTACGCGGTAGCAAGTGACTTTCGCTTCAACCCGTCTTCCAATCGGCTGAACCCGGATGCAGTTACCAGTCTGCTTGCGGTGGATGAACTCGACAATATAGCCGCCGTCATTATCGCCCCCGGCACACCACAACCGGATCAGGACCGGTTGTTATCTCCCGCTCTGGTTCGCAGCTACCTTGAAGGCGAAAACGCAGACCTTGATGGGCATTTCAGTCGGTTTGCGGGCAACGACCGGTTAATAGTGATCAGTGCAAGCGAGCTTATGCCATTGATTGAAAGGCGGGTGCTAGGCTACGCGCGCGAGTGGTTGAGCGAGTACAAATCTGTCTACGGCTATTACCCCTACGCTGCACCATTCGATGATCCACTTGCGGCCTGTGAGTCGGGCTTAACCCGTGGGAAACTCGCCTTGAATCCCGGTAATTGCGCTGACTTGCCATTCGGGGAGTTTGTCAGTTCTTTAGTGCCTAAAGCGCGACCGTTGAACAATACGTGGTTTGCGAATTCGCAATGGCCTGCGTTTATCTATTATCAATTCAGTGAACACTGCGCGGTAATGTCTGCATCAGGTTCATGTGGTGAAACGCTCGGTGGCAAGTCTGAATTAACCGTAAACGGTGAGCCGGTTCAAGCCCTGTTGATTAACAGCGGACCGGCCATTGAGACGGCAGCGTTTGGAGGTATGCAGCAAAGAATAGAGGGTTCTTCTGGCAAAGCCGCCTATTTTGATACCGTAGAAGTGCTTGAGGCGGAAACCGATTTTACGATCCCGGGGCCGGTAACCGGAGTATCGAATGATCAGTTTCTGGTGATTCCATGGTGAACGTATACCCGGTTCAGCATCGGTGTGTGCGGCGAACACCATACGCATCGTATGGTTTCTCGCTGCTGGAAGTGTCCATTGTATTACTTATTATGGGCTTGTTACTCGGTTCGGTACTGAAACCGTTTGGATCACAAATGCATGAACAACGCAGAAAAGCTACTACCACACAGTTACGTGATATTCGCGAAGCATTGATTGGTTTTGCTGCCGCGAACCATCGATTGCCCTGTCCAATGCAGGACGGACCGCTTGTTGAAGATTGCACGATGGCACACGGCTTTGTGCCGGCAGCCCGACTGGGCCTTTCCGGTCGTTATGATCATCGTGGCCTGTTAACGGATGCATGGGGTTCACCGATTCGCTATAGCGTCAGCGCCAGCGATGCGGACGGTGACGGGCTGACTGATTTTACTTCTGCCGGAGAAATGAGTGATGTTGGTATGCAGTTTTTACTGCCCGACTTTGAAGTGTGCAGTACAGCGAGCAACTGTGATCATACAAGAGCAAATCAGGTGCCGGTGGTGCTGGTATCGGAAGGTGCTCGTCTAACCACTGGAACCAGTGAAGAGCTTGAAAATAACGATAATGATAACCGTTTTGTCAGCAAGGATCTGGATCTGGCGGGCGATGACCGGTTTGACGACATCGTTGTCTGGTTGTCCGAGAATATTCTCTACAGCCGTTTGATTCAGGCTGCTGTATTGCCCTGAGCAGTCTCTCTTTTTTACGGCTTTCAAGGTCAGTTAGTCGCATTTCACGGGTGCTCTTTTTAATTAAGGCACCAATATTTGTAAATAAAGAAGTTAAAGAGGTAAGAATTATGAAGAAGATTCAACGTGGATTCACATTGATCGAAATTGCTATCGTGCTGTTGATTATCGGGCTACTGCTCGGCGGTGTAGTAAAAGGGCAAAGTATGATCAATAGCGCCAAAGTTCGTAGTATGGCCAATGACCTGACCGGTATCGAGTCTGCCTGGATATCCTTTCAGGATCGATATCGATCGCTTCCGGGTGATTTTAACACCGCAAGTACCCACATTGATATTAATGCTAAAAACGGAGATGCAAACTCGCTTGTCGACACTAATGAGGAATCAGGTGCGGTTTGGCAGCACCTTGCCAGTGCCGGTTTTATTGGCGGTGATTATTCAGGTGATGCCGTTAATCCTTCGTTGGCAGCCAACTGCACTGGTGTCAATGCGTGCCCGTCAAATCCGTTTAACGGTACGTATAAAATAGGCAATACTGATCATGCTGCTGGCGGAAGTTTAACAGCACACGAACTAATGACGGGTGGTAATGTTCCTGTTCAGGTGATGTATGAGCTTGATTTAAAAATAGATGACGGTAAAGCCACTGGTGGACGATTGCAGGCGTTCGATAATAATGAAAATTGCGTAAACGGTGACGAGTGGGATGTGATCGCAGGCTCGACGAATTGCGCGGCTGTACTGGCGCTGCCCTAATTAAAGTTGAGGAAACAACTTTTAGTAGCGGGGTGCACTACCCAAAGGTAAATAATAACGTGTGCTGATGAGCATC
The DNA here is from genome assembly GCA_964409275.1 of uncultured Granulosicoccaceae bacterium. Classification (GTDB taxonomy): domain Bacteria; phylum Pseudomonadota; class Gammaproteobacteria; order Granulosicoccales; family Granulosicoccaceae. Next base: position 65,044 of record CAYPCS010000017.1, on the reverse strand, counting down.
TGTGCAAGGTGGTGACCGGGTGCTATGGAACACCGGTCACCACGATTTCTAATCCATCTCGTACTCTTTTAATTTTCGGGTTAGCGTATTGCGGCCCCAGCCCAGTATGGCTGCCGCTTCCTGTTTGCGATTGCCGGTTGCATTTAAAGCGCACTCTATAAGTACGCGCTCCATTTGCTCTGTCGCTATTTTTGCGACATTGGTATGCCGTTGCTGTATGGCATGATTGGCCCATGTGCGAAGTACATTGCTCCAGTTTCCCTGAGTGGAACTTGTTTCGCTGTGAGATCCAAAGTCACCAGGGCCAAGATCGGCTGGCAAGTCCTCGATACACAGTTCACGGCCTGAGGCCATTACCGTAAGCCATCGTGCAAGATTTTCAAGCTGCCTGACATTACCTGGCCATGGTAACTGTTTCAGGTAGTCATCAAGTTCGGGCGTTGATGCTTTACCTTCACTGCCCAGTTCTTCGGCAGCATTGCGTAGAAAAACTTTCAGTAGTAGCGGTATATCGTCGGCACGGTCGCGAAGCGAGGGGGCTTTTAAGCGAATAACATTGAGACGATGAAATAGATCTTCGCGAAAAAATCCGTCGGCCACCATGGCTTCAAGGTCTTGATGGGTTGCAGCGATGATGCGCACATCAACTTTTATCGCGTTTTTACCGCCAACACGGAAAAACTGGTTTTCGGATAGTACCCGCAATAGTCGCGTTTGCAATGGCGCTGGCGTGTCGCCGATCTCATCGAGAAACAGGGTGCCGTTGTCGGCTTGTTCAAAGCGTCCTTTGCGTAACTCGCTTGCGCCGGTGAATGCGCCTTTTTCATGACCGAATAATTCGGACTCCATCAGGTCATGTGAGATCGCGGCCATATTAAGGGCGACAAAAGGATGCTCCGATCGTGAACTGTGGCGGTGTAGTGCGCGCGCAACCAGTTCCTTACCGGAGCCGGATTCACCGTTGACCAGTACGGTGGCGTTGGAGCGGGCCAGTCTGCCGATTGCGCGAAACAGTTGTTGCATTGCAGGCGTTTCACCAATGAGATCGGACTGGCCTTTCGGTGGCCGCTCTACTGCACGTGGTTTGCAGATGCTGTTGGTAAACGCCCGGCGTGTTATGTCGATTATTTCGTTGATATCGAACGGCTTCGGTACGTATTCGAAAGCACCGCCTTCGTACGCCGAGACCGCTGTTTCCAGATCTGCATGTGCCGTAATAATAATAACGGGTGGTGCTGTTTGTCTTTCGTCACGTATTTTAGCGAGCAATTCAAGGCCGCTAAGTCCCTGCATGCGCACATCGCTAATAATTGCATCGGGTGACCGCGCATGATTTTGCAAAGCGTCGAGCGCATCATCAGCGTTTTCGAAACTGTCGAATTCTATTTCTGCACGCTGGAAAGCGCGTTCCAGCACCCAGCGGATCGATTGATCATCGTCGACTATCCAGACGCGTTTACGATTCATTGATGCGATCTTCAATGGGTAGCGTGACCTCAAACACTGTGTTACCTCGCACGCTTCGGCACTCAATTAATCCACCGTGCTGTGCTACTTGTGATTGTGCGATAGATAGCCCCAAACCAATTCCTCCCTGTCTGCCGCTTACCAGTGGATCGAACAGGGTATTAGCGAGCGATGGAGTAATACCTGTTCCATTGTCTATGACCAGTATTTTGCACACCAGTTTTTTCATCTTTCCGCGTATGGTGAAGTTTCGTTCAACTCGCGTTTTCAGGGTCACTCTTGGGTCAGGTGTGTTCCTGGTGGCATGCAATGCATTGCTCACCAGATTGACGAATACCTGGATGAGCTTTTCACGATCACACACAATATCCGGAATGCTCGGGTCGTAGTCGAGTATGGTTTTGATACTGGCAGGATTGTCGTGCAGCAACAGCCGTATAACGTAGTCCAGTATTTCGTGAATATTATTGGGTTTTAGTACAGGCCGGGTATTGGGCCCCAGCATCTGCTGTAACAACTTCTGCAGGCGATCTGCTTCCTTGATTAAAAGCTGCGTGTAGTCGGTAAGCCTTGAGTCTGCGAGTTCCTGCTCGAGAAGCTGTGCAGCGCCTCGGATACCTCCAAGAGGATTCAGTACTTCGTGGGCAACACCGCGCAGGATGTTCTGCGATCGCTCCTGTTGCTCAAGCAGTGCGCGCTCGGTTTCTATTTTATGCTGACGGTCGATGTCCATGAGTTCCAGCAGAACGCGTGCTTTGTCACCGGCTTGCTCCATCGGAGTAATCATGCAGTCGACGTAGATAGATTCCTGAGATTTTTTCTGAATTTCGATCTTGCGGCCCATCAACATTTGGCCAGTGGTCAGCACTTCCTCAATTTGCGAAAAAAGGGCTTTTGGTAGCGGAAATAACTGACTGATCAGCTGATACCGGGCAACGCGGATACTGCACCCGAGCATCGATTCTGCAGCGAGATTCATCCACTGAATATGACACTTCTCGTCTAGCGAGACGATGGCCACATTGGTGCTGTTCAATATGTGTTCGTAGGAATTCAATCCGCTGTCAGTGTGACGGGAGTGATTCCAAGTCTATCAGCCAGCGCAATTCGTGTCGCAATGATCAGGGAAGATTGTGCGTCGAGTGTTTATTGCCTGACGGGCAATAAACCAGTGAAATTGTCCCGTAATGCGCAGTCCGTGTATGTTGCATACAAAGAGTTTTGCACTTGAAGCTCTGTCTTAACCCTTTCCCGGGCTACTAGAAGTTAGTGCACGCAAGCGTAACACTCGCGGCGCGAAAACTACCTTAATTTCGATCGAAGGCCAGCGGGCTGTCTTCATCAATAACGGGACGTTTAACATGAAATGTTATCGGCGCCGAGGTGATAAGGGTGCCGCCGTTGGCATCGAGAATTCGCGCTGTTACTTTGTGCGACCCTCTGGGTACCTGCGACAGGCTTAAATTGGCATGTCTGCCACGGCTAATGTCTTTGCCGTCTACGTTGATAACCAACTCGTGTTGTTCGCCCAGCTTCGGGGAAGGCAAAACAATCACTTCAACTGACCCGGAACGATCTGAAACCACCTTGTCATGCTTTGGAGTGAGGATTTCAAGAGACTCGTAGGTGACCTCGGTATCCCGGTCAGAATTCCGCTCAGATGCATCTGTGTTTCGCTCGCTCCTGAAGTCATCTCGAGCGAGCCGCTCATCTGCTCTGGTGCGATGCCGGATTTTCAGTTTCTTTGCGCCGTCGACCGGTTTGTCGCTGTACGCTACTTGCCCGTTTTCGTCGATATATTTGTAGATGCCAGCCGTTGCCGGAAAACTCAAGGCTGTACAAGTCGCTGCAAAAATTACAGAGGTGATTAAGTCCCTCACGCGCAATTCTCTCCAGATATAGTCAGAGTGACTAATCCTAAGACAATATTCAGGCCTTTATGCGTCTGGCAGCGTGGAGGTTTTGTGAAGAAGGCGGCAGAGTTGAACACTCCACCGCCTGACAGCAGATGAAACGCAGATCGTTACAGGCTGTAGTACTGGTCAAATTCGACCGGATGAGTCGCCATGCGCAATCTGGTGACTTCTTCCATCTTCAGTTCAATGTAACCGTCGATCATGTCATCACTCATCACTCCACCTGCGGTTAGAAAGTCGCGGTCGCTGTCGAGCGCATCAAGAGCCTGATCGAGAGAGTGGGCAACCTGTGGTATTGCCTTCGCTTCCTCGGCTGGCAGATCGTACAAATCCTTATCCATTGCATCGCCAGGATGCATTTTGTTTTTAATGCCATCGAGCCCCGCCATTAGCAGCGCGGTGAAAGTCAGGTACGGATTGCCTGAAGGATCAGGGAAGCGCACTTCTATGCGACGTGCCTTGGGACTGGAAACATGTGGAATTCGCACAGATGCAGAGCGATTGCGCGCAGAATAGGCAAGCATCACCGGGGCTTCAAAGCCGGGTACGAGACGCTTGTAGCTATTGGTTGAGGCATTGGCAAAGGCGTTGATTGCCTGAGCGTGCTTGATTATGCCGCCAATATAATGCAACGCAGTCTCAGACAGGCCGCCGTATTCGTTTCCGGAGAACACATTCTCTCCGCCTTTTGACAGAGACTGGTGCACGTGCATGCCGCTACCGTTGTCCCCGACCAGTGGTTTGGGCATAAACGTCGCAGTTTTACCATGTAAATGCGCCACATTCTGAACGACGTATTTAAGTATCTGCACTTCATCAGCGCGTTTGACGAGCGTATTGAATCGAGTGCCGATTTCGCACTGACCCGCGGTTCCGACCTCATGGTGATGAACCTCGACGGTTAGACCCATTTGCTCCATAACCGTACACATCTCTGCGCGGATATCGTGCAGGGTATCAACCGGCGGTACCGGAAAATAACCGCCTTTAACACCTGGCCGGTGACCCGTGTTGCCGCCCGGCATTTCCTTGCCGGTATTCCACGCAGCCTCATCAGAGTCGATCTGGAAAAACGTATTGCCCATGTCGGTGCCCCAGCGAACATCGTCAAAGACGAAAAACTCCGGTTCGGGGCCGAAGAATGCAGTATCGGCAATTTTCTGAGATTGCATGTAGGCTTCAGCGCGTGCTGCAACTGAACGAGGGTCGCGTTCGTAGCCCTGCATGGTGTCAGGCTCAATGACGTCGCAGCGGATGTTCAGCGTGGCTTCTTCGGTGAACGGGTCCATCACCGCAGTCGATGTATCGGGCATCAAAATCATGTCGGACGCATCAATTCCTTTCCACCCGGAAATGGACGAGCCGTCGAACATCTTGCCTTCTTCGAAGGTGTCTTCCTCGACCTGATGGTTCGGGACCGATACATGCTGCTCTTTGCCGCGTGTATCGGTAAAGCGAAAGTCGACGAAAGTGACCGCATTGTCTTTCATCATTTTCAATACATCTTTTGCGCTCATCAGCTTCCTCAATCGTTAGATAGTTAGGCGTTAATTAGTCTGGTGTCCGTCTTTTCTAAAAAAGCGGGTTGGGTACAAAAAGAAAATCAGGCAAGTGTTTTGCTAGTAGCAACAGCCGTGCCAAATTTGGATGGTGGCAAATTGGTTGAAAAGCAGGCCAACATTGCTCTTGATTGCACAAAATCAGTGCGGCGTTCGCGTTGGTGCACCTTGTTGGTGCGACGTACAAAAGTAAGTTGTCAGCAGATCGAGAGTGTACACCAATTCCCAAAATCAGGGGAAGGACAGCTTATGTATCCTGTTCTTTAAGCAGCGGGTCATTGTAGAATCACCTGTTGCGAATTGCGCGACTACACCCCCGGGAGTTTTCTTCGCGCTCGAACGTTCCATCAGGAGTTTTTCTATTGCTCAACGAATTGACCACTTTTCAAGGTCTGATCGCCGCGCTGCAACACTATTGGAGTGAGCAGGGGTGCACAGTGCAACAGCCCTATGATATGGAGATGGGAGCCGGGACGTTTCATTCATCAACGTTTCTCAGGGCGGTTGGCCCCGAACCCTGGAACGCCTGCCATGTTCAGGGATCGAGGCGACCCACTGACGGGCGTTATGGGGAAAACCCTAATCGACTGCAGCATTACTTTCAGTTTCAGGTCGTGATGAAACCGTCACCCGATGATTTTCAGGAGCTCTATCTGGGATCTTTGAAAGCGCTGGGGTTTGATCCTCTGATGCACGATATCCGGTTTGTCGAGGATAACTGGGAGTCGCCAACCCTGGGGGCCTGGGGTCTGGGATGGGAGGTTTGGCTAAACGGTATGGAGGTCACCCAGTTCACTTATTTCCAGCAAGTGGGGGGGCTAGAGTGTCGTCCGGTAATGGGTGAAATAGCCTATGGTCTGGAGCGACTGGCTATGTATATACAGGGAGTTGACAGTGTCTATGATCTGGTTTGGTCGAAGCATGCAAATCACGTTGTGACCTATGGTGATGTCTACCTGCAAAACGAGATCGAACAATCGGCTTACAACTTCGAACACGCTAATGTGGACTCGTTATTTGTCACCTTTGATGCCTGTGAAACGGAGGCGCAAAGATTGTGTGAGCTGGCGTTGCCATTGCCGGCCTACGAGCAAGTGCTGCGCGCATCGCAAACCTTCAATCTGCTGGATGCCAGGCATGCGATTTCAGTAACAGAACGGCAGCGTTTTATTCTGCGAATTCGACAACAAGCGCGAGCGGTAGCAGAAGCCTATAGTGCCGCGCGGGAAAAACTCGGTTATCCGTTATTAAAACAGGAAGGCAGTGAGGTCGGGCAAAATGGTTGATCAAGCTGACTTCCTTGTGGAACTGGGCACTGAGGAACTTCCGCCAAAGGCCTTGATGCAACTGGCCAGCGCGTTTGCAGATGGCATTGGCAAGGGTCTGGCGGAAGCTCGCCTCTCCGGCGGTGAGACCCGCATCTTTGCAACGCCACGGCGGCTGGCGGTGGTAGTGTCCGATGTGCCTGTGCGGCAGCAGGACAGTTCTGTACAAAAACGTGGTCCTGCTGTGAGTGCCGCTTTTGATGGCGATGGTAAACCCACCAAAGCCGCACTGGGTTTTGCCCGATCGAACAGCGTTGATGTAGCGGACCTTGATCGTCTGAAGACAGAGCAGGGTGAGTGGCTGGTATGCAATAGCGAGCAAAAAGGAGAAACCGCGGCGGTATTGCTGGCGGATATAGTTGTTGCCGCACTTGCCGCGTTACCGATACCGAAACGCATGCGCTGGGGTGATCGGGATGTTGAATTTGTGCGCCCGGCTCACTGGCTTGTGATGTTGCTGGGTAGCGAGGTTGTGGCAGCCGAGGCATTGGGCTTGCGGTCTGGCAGGCTGACCCGCGGACATCGCTTCCACTACAACGGCGAACTGCAGATTGCCACACCCGCGGAGTACAGCAAGGTGCTGCTTGAGCAAGGCAAAGTGATGGCCGATTTTGCCAAACGTCGTGCAACTATAGCCGAAGCGGTGGCACGCACCGCAAATGAACTTGGCGGTGAAGCGCTGGTCGACGAGGCATTGCTCGATGAAGTCACTGCGCTGGTTGAATGGCCGGTTGCGGTGGCGGGTAAGTTTGAATCTGAATACCTGGAAATACCTTCTGAAGTTCTCGTTACTACGATGAAGGATAACCAGAAATATTTTCCGGTGCTCGATTCCAGTGGCGAGCTGATGCCGGTATTTATCACCATTTCCAACATCGATAGTATCGATATAGAGAAAGTCCGCAAAGGCAATGAAGTGGTGATACGGCCACGACTGGCGGATGCAATGTTCTTTTGGCGGCAAGATCAAAAAAACAAGCTGGAGCATCATTCCGAGACCCTGAAAAAAGTAGTGTTTCAACGCAAGCTTGGCAGTGTCTATGAAAAGTCGGATCGCGTTCGTCAACTGGCGTTAAAAATAGCATCGCAGATTGGTGGCGATGCGAAACATACTGAACGCGCCGGTGTGTTGGCCAAATGTGATCTGATGACCGAGATGGTTGTTGAGTTTCCTTCATTGCAGGGAAAAATGGGCCAGTGTTATGCCGCACTTGAGGGCGAGCCCGACGCAGTAGCGCTTGCGCTCTTTGAACAATATCTGCCTCGCTTCGCAGATGATCAACTACCGCAGTCTGCAGTCGGGCAATCGCTGGCGATAGCTGATCGACTGGACACTCTGGTCGGAATTTTTGCTATTGGGCAAAAACCGACGGGTGTTAAAGACCCTTTTGCGCTGCGAAGGTTGTCCCTGGGTGTACTGCGTACCATGATCGAGTGTGAACTTGAACTCGATCTGGATTCATTACTTGGTGATGCGACCACCACATTGGCGGGCTATGTCGATGGCTCAATTGATGTAAATACTACCCGGTCTGAAGTATTCGAGTTCATGCTGGAGCGTTTGCGATCCTACTATCTATCGCAGAATATAAGTGCCCGGATATTTGATGCGGTCGCTCAGGTGCGGCCGACTGCGCCGCTTGATTTTGATCGGCGCATCAAAGCCGTCAGCGCGTTTGCTCAACTACCGGAAGCCGACAGCCTTGCAGCAGCGAACAAACGTATTAACAATATTCTTAAGAAAAATGCGGTAACCTCAGGTGGCGATGTTAATCCGGATCTGTTTGAGCACGATGCAGAATCGGGCTTGTACACCACTATCAATGAACGTAAAGCGGTGGTGGAACCCATGTTTGCCGCCGGCGAATATCGCGAGGCACTACAAGCGCTGGCTCTGCTGCGTGAACCGGTTGATCTGTATTTTGATGAGGTAATGGTGATGGCCGAGGATTCTACCGTTCGCGACAATCGGTTTGCGGTACTGGCCGAACTGAGAGTATTGTTTTCGCACGTAGCCGAACTTGGAAGATTGCAATCCTGATTGCAAAGCTTAACCATCTTCAAGGGAATGCTGCATGACTGTAAAGACTATTCGTCTTGCAACAGTGACTCCTACGATGCGCACTTTGCTGCGCGAGTCCGCAAGCACTCACAGGCAATGAACATGAAGTTGATCGTGCTGGACAGAGATGGTGTCATAAACAGGCAGTCCGACGACGAATATATAAAAGCCGTTGACGAATGGATTCCGATTGAAGGCAGCATCGAAGCAATTGCACGGCTACATCAAGCGGGTTATCGGGTGATAGTAGTGACGAACCAGTCTGGTATCGCACGTGGTCTGCTTACCGTTGAAAACCTTCATTCGATACACGAGTGTATGCATCAGACTGTCGCTGCAGGAGGAGGTCGCATCGATGCTGTGTTTATCTGTCCGCACAAACCGGATGATGATTGCAGTTGCCGCAAACCGCGTCCGGGTATGCTGCATAGTGTGATGGAGAGGCTCGACACCGAACTCACTGGTGTACCGTTGGTGGGTGACTCCTTGCGCGATGTGCAATCCGCGATGGTGGTCGGTGCATTACCGGTATTGGTACGCACAGGGCATGGTGCGAGAACCCTGGAAGAAAACAGACATCTTGAGGAAAACGTCAAGGTCTTTGATGATCTAGGCTCTTTTGTCGACGATCTGTTATCGGTTGCAGAGTAGGCAGTAGTGGTTTTCTATGTTCCTGTTTCTGGGAGGTTGAAAAGGCGGGTTGCGTTGCGGTTACTAGCGTTGGCCAGCGTGCTTGTCGATACCCCGCGCAGCAGGCTGGCGCTTTCCAGTACCTCGTTAATAAACGCCGGCTCGTTGCGCTTGCCGCGGTGAAGCAAACCGCTTTGATCGGGCGCGTCGGTCTCCAGCATGATAGCGTCCTGTGGCAGTCTTTTTACAAGGTTGTGTAACTTTGTAGACCGCGGGTAGGTAACAGGCCCGCCAAAACTTACCAGGTAACCCAGATCTATCAGTCGGTGCGCTTGTTGAAGACTGCCGTTATAACTGTGCACTACGCCCAGGCCTGGTCCGTTGCGGCGCAAGGCCAGTAACACTTGCTCAACAGCATCTCTGGCGTGAATAACGACGGGCAGATTGTATGCGTTGGCCAGTGCCAGTTGTGCGTCGAAATAGTGGTGCTGTAGATCGAGGTTTCCATTGTCTATATGACCGTCCAGACCGCATTCACCAATGGCAACACACGGTGCCGTTTGCAGAGTGGTTTCAAGTGTATGCAGATCAGCGTCGCTATGGTGTCGGGTAAATACCGGGTGTAAACCGTAGCACCCGTAAACGTTCCTGTAGCGCTCTGTCACTTCTTGAACCGAATAAAATGAACTGGCGGTGATGGCGGGGACGATCATCGATGAAACGCCACTTTGCAGTGCCCGGCTATACACTGAATCCCGGTCGTGATCAAAGCGACTGTGATCGAAGTGAACGTGGGTATCGATTATTGGTATCACGGGCAGGGATTGGGGTTTGACAGATGGATTTTTTCAATTGCTTTTATTACTGATTCGTCCAGCCTTGTAGCGACACTTTCAATATTCTGCCGTAGCTGTGTAAGGTTTGTAGCACCTGTAATAGTTGCGCTTACAAAAGGCTGTTGATGCACAAATGCGAGTGCCATGGTGGTGACATCCAGATTGTGCTCTTTAGCAAGGTTCAGATATTTTGACACGGCCTCCGTGACAGCGGGGGTGGTGTAGCGATAAAAGTAATTTTTATAGAGACTGAGTCTGGCATTCCCGGGCGGCAGGTTCCCCAGGTACTTTCCGGTGAGTGCGCCACTGGCCAATGGTGAATATGCCAGCAGCCCGATTTTTTCACGGTGTGAAAATTCGGCCATGCCAATCTCGAATGTGCGGTTCAACAGACTGTAAGGGTTTTGCACCGAGACAATATCAGGCGCGTCGCTGTTGCTGATAGAAACCAGGTATTTGTGCAACCCCCAGGGCGTTTCATTGGACACCCCGATAGTGCGAACCTTTCCACTTTTAACCAGGGTGGCCAGTGTTTGCAAAGTCTCTTCAATCGGGTTGTCGTGTTTGTCTGCGCCATACACGTAACCGGGCTTTCCGAAATAGTTAGTGTTGCGAGCCGGCCAGTGAATCTGGTAGAGGTCAATGTAGTCGGTACGCAAACGACGCAAGCTGTCGTTGAGCGCCTCCTCGATCTGGGTCGGGGTGAGTTGCGGTCCGTTACGGATGTAACCGATCCATTTACGAGGTGCAGGACCAACGACTTTGGTGGCAAGGATCAGTTTCTCGCGAACCTTGTGTTGAAGCCAGTTTCCTATATAGCGCTCACTGCTGGTCCAGGTCTCTGCACTTGCCGGTGCGGGATAGAGTTCAGCCGTGTCAATGAAATTAACGCCCATCTCTGTCGCCAGATCTAGCTGTTTGTGGGCATCGGTCTGCGAAGTTTGCGCGCCAAAGGTCATGGTACCCAGGCAAACCTGGCTGACAATCAGCTCGCTCGTGCCGAGTGAACGGTATTCCATTGCAGGTACATGCGGTTTTTAAAAGCTGATAGTAACGTATTCACAACGGGGCGGTTGCAATGAGTGCCAGGTGCCGCAGAAGGTGGTAGCCGTATACTCTAGAACACCAGGTTAAGCATGCACAGGCTGACAATCAGAAACAATATTGTCATGAAAGTACCTGCTTTCATAAAATCGAGAACCCGATACCCGGCCGGACCCATGATGAGCGCGTTTACCTGATGGGTGGGTATGATGAATGAATTGGATGTGGCAATGGCCACGGTCAGAGCAAACAATGCCGGATCAGCACCGGCACCTATGGCGATGTTAACCGCGAGCGGCACCAACAAAACAGTAGCCCCGATATTCGACATGACCAGCGTGAACGCGGTGGACAGAATTGCGATTACGGTTTGCAACAGCCAAATGGGTACGTCGCCAAGGACCTCAAGCGTTTGTGCCGCGATCCACGCTGCCGAACCTGATTTCTCCACAGCCAGTCCCAGTGGAATCAGGCTCGCCAGCAGAAAAACGGTCTTCCAGCTAACCGCCCGGTAGGCTTCGTCCATGGTGAGTACACCCGCCAGCACCATCCCCATAGCGCCCACCAGTAGTGACACTGACAAGCGAAGCTCGGAGAACAATACCAGCGAAATAGCGATTGTAAAAAAAAGAAGAGCAGGGCGAATCTTGTTGGGCCGCAGTTCCTCATCGACCCGGTCTGTGACGACTGCGTAGTCTTCGCTATTGCGCAGTTTTTTCAGATTGCGCCAAGAGGTGTGAACCACCAGCGTATCGCCACCTTGCAATGGTTCGTCGCGAATGGATTTGTCGAGAGTGTAACCCGCCCGATAAATACGTAATATATGCAAGCCGTCGTTGCGGCGCAGTTGCAAATCGTTGAGGCTTTGGCCAACAAGTGCGGAGCCAGGCGGGATAACGATTTCCGCAATTCCGGTCTCCTGCGCGTTCATCACACTGGAGAAATGGTTTTCGTTTTTGACAATTCTCAGTTTGTATTGTCGTGCGAACTTTACCAGCTGGCGCTTGTTGCTTAGAACACCGATGTAGCTATTTACCCAGATAACTTCCTTGCCATCGGGCACCACGGTCACTTCGTCAGCGTTTCTGACTGCGAGCATGAATGGCACATTTTCAAGCGTCCTTTCGATCTGCATAATCGTCATGCCGACCAGAGGGCTTTCAATGGTTGCCTGCAGCTCGAATAACTCGCCGGAGATTCCATATACCCGTTCAAAGTACTCGGCAGTTCTTGTGGTCCTCTCTTTTTGTTTTTCGCCTTTGATATCCGGCAGCACCCAGCGACCGAACAACACAAAAAACAGGATACCGGTGGCTATCAAGGCCAAACCGATAGGTGTCACGTCAAATAGTCCGAACGTTTCCATCTGAAATTCAGGCGCCAGCGCCTTGTTTGACGACAGTAATAAATCGTTTAATAAAATCAGAGGGCTCGAGCCGACCATGGTGACAGTTCCGCCGAGAATGGCGCAAAATCCCATGGGCATCAGCAGTCGCGACATCGGAATACTGGTTCGGCGACTGATGCGACTTACCACCGGCAGAAACAGAGCAGCCGCGCCTACGTTTTGCATAAAGCTCGAGATGATTCCAACGGTGCCCGAAATCAGCGGAGTAATGCGGGCTTCGGTCGAGCCACCCTTGCGCAATATCCAGTTGGCAACCCGACTCATGATACCGGTCTTGTCGAGGCCTGCGCCGATGATCATTACAGCAATGATCGACATAACGGCATTACTGGAGAAGCCGTCAAACAATTCCGTGGTGGTGATAACCGGAGTGATGCCCGGTAGCATGGTAGTAAGGCCGAGCAGCACCATGATGGTTACAGCGGCAACATCGATACGGACGATTTCGGAGACAAACAGATACACAGTGAATGAAAGCAGGCCCAACACAAGTATAATTTCCGGGGTGAGTGTGCTGGCTTCGTTCATAGTGTTCGGGTTGACTACCTCTCGTTAGAAGTCAAATCTAAATCATTAAATTGCAGCCACAGATCCAGTGCAGTGACGCATCGGGTGGCGTGAAGTAGTTGCTGCTTTCGAAGCCAGCCGAGGCAATACGAGCTGAGCCGGCGCGTAGAGTCTTCAGTGAGGCAAGAGCCGCATGTCAATTTGGTGATAACCGCGTGAACTTGATTCGCCACGTTAATGGCGCTAAGGCAGAATACGAATGTTTCTGCAAAAATCGCTTCACCCTTGAACGACGGTAACCCGTGTGGGTCGGCTGGCGATAAACACGGTTTCCGCCGTGCTGACTATCGACGGCCATCGCTCCGACAACCAGTATATAGTCGATACCAAATCATGGCCATATCAACAATGTTGCAGAAAGAAAAATATGGCGCCTAAATTGTGATCGAACGGTGCTTGTACCGTTAAACTTATTTCGGAATGAATATATCCGCTATGTCAAAGTTGACTCTTAGCACGCGTTCTATTCGTACCTTTGTCCTGCGGCAAGGGCGTCTGACTGAAGGCCAGCAGCGAAGTCTCGACAGGTACTGGCCTCAATTCGGTATTGATGTTGGAACCAGTGCGATTGATTTTAATCGGTGCTTTGGTCGCAGCGCACCTGTCTGGATGGAAATCGGTTTTGGCAACGGTGAAGCGCTTGCCTGTATGGCAGAGGCCAATCCGTTAGTAAATTTTATCGGCGTAGAAGTACATCTTCCGGGTGTTGGCCATGCACTGGGTGAGATAGCGGCTCGCGGTCTGCAGAACGCCAGGGTTATTCGTTATGACGCACTTGAGTTACTGCAACACAACATCGCAAAAAACAGCCTCGGTCGATTGTCTCTTTTTTTTCCTGATCCCTGGCACAAGACCCGCCATCACAAGCGACGGATTGTTAACGCAGAGTTTTTGCAATTACTGCAAAAAGCACTGGTGGATGATGCGGTTTTGCACATTGCGACAGACTGGTCTTCCTATGCCACCCACATCCAGTCAGTGTTGGCCCGGCACGATGGCTATGAAGCGGTTTTGCATGAGCCCTTGCGAAGTACAATTGTGACCGCGAGGCCTGATACCAAATTTGAACAACGAGGACGGAGGCTTGGCCACAACGTGTTCGATTTGGTGTATCGCAAGAAACCTGACACCGGTCGACAATAGCAGGTCATATTTCTTTTTGGGTCCTTCGCAACTCTCGGGTTAACCCGGCGGCTATCTGTGCAGGTACTGTGCAAATTCGGCTGCAGGCAAAACTGGCAGCGATCTTGTAACGCTATCGGGATACCCCAGGGCAGGTGCCGTACACGGCAGCATAAGAAACCGGACTATGGCGAATGACGATTTTGTGACATCGAATACGCTCGACAAGCCGCAGAATGCAAGCTCGTCGGGCTCACGGCGGTATGTGGATACCGTTTTGTTGTCACTGGTTGCCTGTCATGAGTGCGACCTGTTGCATGAGAAAAAAGAGATAGCGCCTGGTGCCGTTGCCCGCTGTATGCGCTGTAATGCTTTCTTGTACTCCAATAAACCCGACAGTATCGACCGGGCGCTCGCTGTCAGTGTAGCCGCGCTGATTATGTTTATTGTCGCCAATGCGTTTCCCTTTCTGGCGATAAGTGTGTCCGGAAACACCCAGAGCATTTCTATTATTTCTGCTGTATTCGCCCTGTCCGGCGAGGGCTTGTGGGTGCTGGGGATTCTTTGCTTTGGATTTATTCTGTTTATTCCGCTATTGCGAGTGGTCGGGTTGATTTACATCCTCTGGCCATTGCGTTTTGAAAAGCGACTGCCTGGCTTAGAAATGGTGTTTCGTGGAATTGTCAGCTTGTCGCCGTGGAGCATGATGGAGATCTACCTGCTTGGCGCAATCGTCGCACTGGTCAAGCTCGCGTCGATGGCAAATATTGAGCTCGGCCTTTCGTTTTGGGCTTTTGCACTACTTAACATCCTGTCCGCTGTTGCTGCTCAAATGGTAGATACCCATGCGCTGTGGGATTTTATTAGTCAGTCACGTGGAGGAAGGCAGCTGATACTGGGTGGTGAAACCAGCCCCGAAGCCGCGCGTGGCCTCTCGTGAAAACAGCGGCAGAATGTGGACTGGTGGCTTGTCCTGCCTGTGGCACAATAACGCGGCTGTCGCCCGATCGAATACAACAACCCTCACGCTGTCAGCTGTGTTATGCGCGGCTCTACTCCCGCAAGCCGATGAGTCTGCAGCGATCCTGGGCCTGGTTGTTGGCTGGCTTGCTGGTCTATGTGCCGGCAAACATTTATCCGATTATGTATACCACTGTGTTTGGTGATTCTGAACCCAACACTATCCTCGGCGGAATTCTGGTACTGCTGGAGCTCAAGTCCTACCCGGTAGCACTGGTGGTTTTTGTTGCCAGTATAGTGGTGCCGGTGCTTAAGTTTCTGGCCATCGCCTTTTTGTTGATCTCCATTCAGAACAGATACCGGCATCGTCGCTACGACCGAACACGGTTATTCCGACTGACTGAATTTATAGGTCGCTGGTCGATGATTGATGTTTTTGTTGTCGCGATTCTGGCCGCGCTGGTACAAATTGGCTCTGTAGCTCGTATTGAACCCGGGCTCGGCGCCTCGGCGTTTGGTGCCGCAGTAATCTTTACGATGATGTCGGCAATTTCACTCGATCCACGACTGATCTGGGATTAGCCGATGAATGATCGATTCAGGCGGCCCAGACACACGACCGCTAAACGGCAACAACGCAGCTATGATGTTGAAGCTGTCACGCCGCGGGTGGATACACCAAAAGCCCGTCAGCGCATTTCGGCGTTTTGGCTTGCACCGCTGTTGGCCGCGGCTCTGGGTGTGTACCTGGCCTATACGTATCATCGTTCTCAAGGGCCGGAGATCGAAATCCGGTTCGCCAGTGCGGAAGGCCTGGTGGCTGGCAAAACGCCGATACGATATCGCGACGTGAATATCGGGGTGGTCGACAGTATTCGGCTCAGCGGAGAGCTGGATTCAGTGATTGTGTCTGCCCGAATGACTGTGGATTCCCGTCGGTTTCTAAACCAGCATGCGCGTTTCTGGGTGGTACGTCCGCGGGTGGGTACGAGCGGCGTTTCCGGGTTGGGCACATTGCTGTCCGGTGCCTATATACAGGCAAATTCTATTTTAGGCGGCGCGTCTCAACGGGAATTTGAAGGACTCGAACAACCTCCGCTAAAAGATGAAAATGCGCCCGGCTTGCGATTAAAGCTGCAGGCAAAACAAGCGGGTTATGTCAGCGTCGGGTCGCCCGTTTACTATCGGCAAGTGGTGGTCGGGCAAGTAGAAGCGCAGAAATTTCAGGACAACTACGACGGCGTTGAATTCACCGTGTTTATTGATGCACCGCATCACCGGATAATTCGAAACACCACCCGGTTCTGGAACATCAGCGGGGTGAATCTGTCGGTAAACTCGACTGGTTTCAAGGTACGTACGCCATCGCTGGAAGGTTTGGCACAGGGAGGGGTAGCGTTCGATATCATTGATGAGTATGAATTTCCGGAGCGAGTCGAAGACGGGCACATGTTCAATCTGCATGAATCCGAAGAAACGGCTTCTGAAGAATTGATCAAAGACGCAAGCTCGGGGAAATTCCAATACGTTATTTATTTTGACGGATCAATTCGGGGACTATCTCGCGGAGCACCTGTGGAGTATCAGGGCGTGCAGATCGGGCGGGTGGTGGACACCAGGCTTACCTATGATCGCGCCACCGGAACCGCTGCAGTGCCGGTCTACATTGAAGTACAACCCGAACGCGTACGTGGTTTTCGCATGGAAAGCTCGGAAGATTCAGAGATTATTCTCAATGCTATTAGTAACGGATTGCGGGCCAAACTACAGACCGGCAACTTGCTTACCGGGCAGCTGTTTGTGGAACTTGCCATCTATGATGAGCCAACTCCGGTTGCGGTCGTCAAAAACAATGAAGGCATTGTTATTATGCCAAGCGTTCCATCTACGCTTGATCAACTAACCGATGGTGTGCAGACGGCTCTTGCAACGATTAACGCATTGCCATTGCAATCGTTGATTGAAAACGCCGGTTCTGCGATGGAGCACGCCAACGCTGTTCTTGCAGGCTTTGACAAGCTTGGACTTGCTGACCGACTCGGTGGTTCGATCAACTCTGCTGACGTTGCCCTGGCAGAGTACACAAAACTTGCGAGCAACACTCGCAGAGAAGTTGAAAAGCTGGCTGATCAACTGCAGCGTTTTGCAGCAACTGCCGATGAGTCAATGGCGGGAATTGCACCAGACTCTCCGTTGTACTACAACCTGTTGAACACGCTTAAAGATGTTCAGGCGATGTCGCGTGCAGTGTTGCTGGTGTCAGAGTCTGTCGAGAAAAAACCTGAGGAATTTCTTTTTGGTAAATAGTTTGCGCATCGTTGCCGCCCGGTTCATGTCACTACTGCTGTTGCGTGTGCGTGAGGTAGTGGCAGGTTTGGTGCTGGTATTGTCGGTGCTCGCGAGTGGATGTATAAATACCCCGCTACCTGATTATTACGTAATTACTCCGGAACAGGGGACGTTGCAGATAGCACCTTCTTTATCGGCACTGGCGCTTGGTATTGGTCCGATTACCATACCGGAAACCGTTAACCGGCCAAACATTGTCACCCCGCGAGATAACAACCACATGGAGGTTGCGGAATACCATCGCTGGAGCGAACCGTTGAGAGAGAACATCTCACGGGTGGTGATTACCAATCTAGCCGAGCGTCTGGGCGTAAACAAGCTCTACGCGTATCCCTGGCTGGGAAGCCAGATTGACTATCAGTTGCGACTCGACGTTTTGCAAATGATCGGCTCGACGCAATCTGATGTCTACCTGCAAGTGCGTTGGCAGATTCTCACCGGCGCAAAGCCCGCCCAATTGAAGGAAACCCGAATCAGTGAGTATCGTGTTCCGGTAGAGGCGGAAAATTACTCATCCCTGGTGGCAGCCTACAGTGTTGCCGTAGCCGCGCTCTCCGACGATTTATCCGTCGCGTTTGCTGACATAACCGGTGCGACGACCGCCGCGGTGCCAAATTTACCGTCCTTCAATATCGCAAGTCGATTAACATCTGTGCCTGAAAACTGATTTCTGCGCATTGGCTTGCGCGGATAAGCGAAATAGCCTGCAACGCCAGGCCCGACAGGTGTGAGCGCGGAGAATACGGTGGAAAATATGCACAATGCGTCAACAGAAACATTGCAGGCGATGGATGCGCAGCATCATCTGCATCCGTTTACCGACAGTGACAAGCTAAACAGCAAAGGTGCGAGGATTATCAAACGCGCAGATGGCGTGCATCTATGGGACAGTGACGACAACCGATTTTTAGATGGTATGGCGGGATTGTGGTGCGTTAACGTGGGTTATGGCCGGCGTGAAATTATGGATGCGGCTTATCAGCAAATGCAACAGCTGCCGTACTACAACACCTTCTTTCAAACGTCTCATCAACCGGTGATTGAACTCGCGGCTCGTGTTGCGGAGTTGACTCCTGATCACCTCAACAAGGTGTTTTTTTGCGGCTCGGGGTCCGAAGCTAACGATACCGTGGTAAGAATGGTGCGCCACTACTGGGCCTCAACGGGTGAGCCGCAAAAGCGTATTGTCATCAGCCGCGAAAACGCCTATCACGGCAGTACCATGGCCGGTGCCAGTCTGGGCGGAATGAAACCGATGCATCGGCAAGGTGGATTACCGATACCGGATATTGAGCACATCATGCAACCGCACTGGTTCGTCAACGGGTTCGATCAGTCTGAAAATGAATTCGGTGAAATCGCAGCTCAGGCCCTTGAGGATAAAATTGTAGAACTGGGCGCCGACAATGTGGCTGCCTTTATTGCCGAACCGGTGCAGGGTGCCGGTGGTGTTATTGTACCTCCTGCGACCTACTGGCCACGAATTCAGCAAATTTGTCGCGAGCACAATATTCTGCTGGTGGCCGATGAGGTGATTTGCGGTTTTGGCAGAACCGGCAAATGGTTTGGCAGTGATCAGTTTGAAATTTCGCCAGACCTAATGGCTATTGCGAAGGGTCTGTCTTCGGGGTATTTGCCAATAGGTGGTGTAGTGGTTAGCGATAAGGTGGCTGAGGGTTTGCAGCGGGGCGGGGAGTTTAATCATGGCTATACCTATTCGGGTCACCCGGCCTGTGCTGCTGCCGCACTGGCAAACATAGAAGTGATGCAACGCGAGCGTATTGTCGAAAATGCCGGGGAAACTATCGCACCCTATTTTCAAAGTGTACTCGCCACGTTTGCCGAACACCCTTTTGTGGGGCAGGTTCGCGGTGTTGGAATGCTGGGCGCCATCCAGCTGGTACCGCAAAAAACTTCCAACGCACCATTTGGAACAGATGGTTCGGTGGGTGCCTATTGTCGAGACAGGTGTCTGGAACATGGATTGATAATGCGGGCGGTCGATGATGCGATGATTCTGTCTCCGCCCCTGGTTATTACGCATGCGCAAATTGATGATCTGTTTGAACGCGCAATTGTCGGTATAGATTTGGCCCACCAACACTGGCTGCAAACACGAACTGCCTGACGACTGGAATGTCAGTGTGCAATTAACGGGTTTTGCTTTTAAATGGCGTGTGAATTACCCATCTCGTCATGATGAAATTTGCCGTAACGGTGATAATAGAGGGTCATTTCGGAACTCCAGTGGCGAGTGATGTCTGTCGCCCCTTTACACTATGTCTGTCATCAAATTTTCAATCGATTCGCGCCTGAAAGAATTGACTATCGCGGCTGTCCGGCGACTATGCGCAATGCTTGCAACCGTTTTGCTGATGGCTGTGGTGGCTGGCTGCGGTGGTAGCGGTAACGGTGATGTGCGAGTAGAAATAGCGTCCGGTGCTGCCGATGGCGGCGATAACGATGGTCCTTTTCCAGACAGTTCACCGGCGCTTGGTGATGCCGCAGAGCGGGTATTCGAGGGAAACATCACGGATCTGATTCTTGTCACCGGACAGTCCAATGCGCTGGGAGCCGATACCACGTTTGATGTGTTGCGGGACGTGCCCCACGAACGCGCTTTTGCATACACCAGCGAAGGTTGGCAAGTCGCCGATTTACACCAAGTGTGGGATCTGGGCTGGCACCCGAGAAATGATCCGGATACTGATCCGTCCAATAATTTTGGATTTCACTTCGCCACAAAAGTAGCCGAAAGACGATCTGATCGCATCGTTGGTTTTATTCTCGTCACAGCGCCTGGTGCTGAAATAGATACCTGGGACTACAACGGCGAGTTTTACCTGAAGATTCGCAACAAGGTGATCACGGCGCTGAATGAACTGCCGAGCAAAGCAACGGTTGACGGAATACTGTGGCACCAGGGTGAAACCGACTGGGACGATAGCGAGTATTATCGTAGCAAGCTGGCAGATGTGATAAACAATTTCAGAGGCGAAAGCTGGTTCGGTGGTGGCAGACCCTTTATTTGTGGCGAAACTGTCCAGGCTCCGTTGAACCGGCTCTTAACTGCGCTAAACGATGACGGCGATCCGTGGACGGGCTGTGTTGAATCAGATGGACTTTCCACCATACTGGACCGCCTTCATTTTTCCGCTGAAGGTCTGAGAATACTGGGCACCCGATACGCCACCAAATATTTGCAAATGACTGAGCAGTGACCATACTGCCTGCAAATCTCCCCGGTCGATAATCGTTTTTGCGTGACACCGGTACCGTAAAGCGTTACATCCTGTTTGACGCCGGTCGCGTTACCGGGCGTACCGGGTGATTCGACCTGTTAGAAACTCCCGATGTTTCGTCAGCTCAAATGGCGAATTTTCCTTTAAGCCCGGGGCCGTTTCGATGCCGGCATTGGCGAATGGGCGAATCCTGGTCTATAGATCATAACTGTAGATTCTATTCTGGAAAGTAATTGTCTTATTTAATAACCCGGTCCTTCGGGATCGTGTACGCAGTACTAGTGGTCGGTGTGTTGTTTTCCGGCGGAGTCGTTCAAGCGCAACAAACAACACAATACTGTAGTTCTCCGAATGCTGATAGTGATGGCGATGGCTGGGGGTGGGAGAACAACCGTTCTTGTGTTGTGTCTGGTTCTGCAGCAGATCCTGTAAAGAATTTTCCACCGTGCGAGTTGCCCGGTAGTGATGCTGACGGAGACGGTTTCGGTTGGGAGAATAATACAACCTGCCTGGTAACCGGAACCGCAAAGATCGACCAGCCCAACACCGATTTTCCCGCCTGTGCTTCTTCGCGAAGCGATCCTGATGGAGATGGCTATGGCTGGGAAAATAATCGAACCTGCCTGGTCGGCGGCACCGGAGGTAGTGATGAAGTTCTAGACTACCCGGATTGTTCATCAGCGCAGGCAGATCCGGATGGCGACGGCTTCGGATTTGAAAACGGCATCACCTGTCTGGTGGCAGAACAGGCCAAGGATCAAGGTGATGAGATGCCCGTGTGCCAGTCCTTGAACAGTGATCCCGACGGAGACGGTTTTGGTTGGGAAAATAATCGCAGTTGCCTGGCAACGACTCCACAGCGAATTTGCAGCAGTGCGTCGTCTGACCCGGATGGTGACGGCTTTGGCTGGGAGGACGGCGAGACTTGTGTGGTCGATAGAAAGACCAAGCCAGGAACGGCCGACGAAGTTGCGATAGCAGATATTACCGACGTAATTGTGGTTACCGGACAATCGAACGTTGCAGCAGCCCAAACGGGCTTCGACGCGTTTCTCGACCAACCGAATCCGCGGGTTTTTGCCTACACCGAAAATGGATGGCAGATAGCCGATCTGCATCAGGTTTGGGATGATAACTTCGCACCGGGTAACCTGTCACTGAGTACACCGGGCCGCGATCCGCAAAACAGCTTCGCCTTCCACTTTGGCAAGACCGTCGCGACAAATGCACCAGGCAGAGTACCGGCGTTTATCGTTGCTGCCGCACCCGGGCGCGGTATTGCGCATTGGGATTTCAACTCCGCTTTTTACAATAAACTCGGCAGCAAGGTGCGTCAGGCCTTAAACGCTATCCCGCACAAATCCAGTGTGGATGTTGTGCTCTGGCACCAGGGTGAGAACGACTGGTTGTATGAAGGTACTGCAGATGCCGGCGCGACAGGCTTCAGCTCCGAGAATTCAAATGAATATCGAAACTACTATGCGATCAAACTTGCCAATCTGATTAAAAATTTCCGCGGTGAGTCATGGGGTCGAAGCGATACTGCGTTTATCTGTGGCGAAACCCGTCGCGCGGAAGGCGTGAACAGACGTCTGATGGCATTAAATTCTGATTCGGATCCGCTGACCGGCTGTGTTCCTGCTACCGATTTGCCAAAGCGCGCTGACGATCCATTCGGGTCTCATTTTTCGGCAGAAGGTTTACGCGCCTTAGGTGCGCGCTATGCCAATCTGTTTTTACAAATGACAGGCGGCTAGGAGCTGCAGCTATCGTGGGTCTATGGAAAACGATACGCTAAGTAAATCTGAAATTACCGCCAACTGGCTGCCTCGTTACACAGGTATGCCACTTGGCGGGTTCGGAAACTATATTCTTCTGACTAACTTCTCCGGCTACGTATCCCAGTTTGCCGAGCGATTTGACTGCGAAGTATACGGCGAAGGGCGGCCGATGCAGGCCGCTACGAACAGGTCTGGTATAACAATTATAAATTTTGGCATGGGTTCCGCCAACGCCGCCACAGTGATGGATTTGCTTACAGCGATTGAACCCCGCGCTGTATTGTTTCTGGGAAAATGTGGCGGTTTAAAGAAGTCTACAGAGATCGGCAACTTTATTCTTCCGATCGCTGCCATTCGGGGAGAGGGCACCAGTGATGATTATCTGCACCCGAAAGTACCGGCGCTTCCATCGTTCAAACTACATAAATTTGTCTCTGACATAGTTGCGAGACGCGGTCATGAGTATCGTACCGGCGTGGTGTACACCTGTAACCGACGTGTGTGGGAGCACGATCGGGATTTTCACCAACGCTTGCACGACATGACATGCATTGGTATTGATATGGAAACGGCAACGGTGTTCATTGTAGGTCATGCCAATCAGATTGCCCGCGGCGCGCTACTACTTGTGTCAGACGTTCCTATTACTCCGGACGGTGTAAAAATGGAAGAGTCGGATCGCAAAACTTCTGCAGCCTGGTCGGACATTCATCTCGAAATGGGCGTCGAAGCGATGACTGAAATAGGCAATGGTGGCGAGCAAATAAAACACTTTAGATATTGAACAAACCCGCTTGCGGCGTCACTTGTCAGCGTCTTCTGACTCTGTTGCTCAATTCCCGTCAAATCTGTGTCCGCCCTGTTGGACCTGAGAACTTAGAACGTTTGATCTTGTCCAGATTGGGGTGTGCAGGTGGAAGCCCGGCAATGTTGCGTAAGCAATGCGATCAGGGTGAAGCGTCTGCGGTTGGTTTAGATCAGGCAGGAGACTTGAGATGATGAAATTAGCGACTCGAAGCGTTTTGTTGGGTTGTATTCTCTACCCGTTTTCGATGGTGCAGAGTGCACCGATGGTGGAGCTTTTTACCTCACAAGGTTGCTATTCCTGCCCGCCTGCTGACAAGTTTCTGGCGAAGCTGATCAAGGATAATCCAGAGATGGTAGCGTTGGAGTTCCATGTAGATTATTGGGACGATCTGAATTACGGTTCGGCCGGCACCTGGAAAGATCCCTTCTCTGATGCTTCGTACACCAACCGACAGCGTATCTACAACCAAAGAGCACTTAAAGGCAGGCCAGGGGTTTATACACCCCAAATGGTGGTCAACGGACACACGGCGCAGGTTGGCTCAAGCCGTCGCGCGGTAAACAAGGCGCTCAAAGTGGCGGTCCCGCCTCTGGAAATTGTTGCAAAGCAAGAGGGCAACGACATCACTATCTCGGTTGAAGGTGATCACAGTCGAAGAGCCGATATCTGGCTTGCAGTGTTTGATCGCAACCAGGTGACGGAAGTACCACGAGGCGAAAACCATGGCAAGACCATGCACAACCACCATGTGGTTCGGGAACTTAAAGCGGTAGGCGAGTGGCGAGACGGGGCGAACACAACCAGTGTTGAGGTACCCGCGCTTGCACAGGAAAATTCTGGTTGTGCGGTATTTGTGCAGGAGCGTTTCAACGGACCCATTCTCGCCGCCAGTTATTGTTCGCCCTGAAGGTATCGAGAGTATTTCTGGTTGTGTTCAGCACCAGAGCCCAAACTACGGTCCCGAATAACTATGGCAATCTCAAGTAGCGGATAGAATCCGTTTGAATTATTTCTTCAAATATAGTGACCGGTTCTGGTAGCGGCAACGGTTGCCAGCAGAAGTTGCGTTCAAGCCCGTGCAAACGCTGGCCACCGCAGGCAAGTGCCTCGGCAGCAGGTGATACACCAGACGCGTTAGTCGCTGCGACAAATTCGGAAACTCCGGGAGCAGCGGGCGCGCTGCCAGGGTTGTCGGTGGCGGTGGAAGCAAAATCCCCGAACCGGTTTTCAAACGCTTCGAATTGCAGTGCGGGTTGCGAACTGGCAAGTGGTGCGTTCGAAAAACCGGTTTGCCATTCAAGACAATTGATCAGGTTTTCAGTCCGCAGGATACAAGCGTCAATAGTAAGAGTGGTGTCTGCTGCCGAGCTTGTTTGTCGGTAAACCGGTTGATTTAAATCAGTTGGATGCTGCGAAAACAGTGTGGTGAAAGTGCCGTCAGCAAAGCCCCTGATATAGTGTTGGCTGAACGGTGTGTGCAGATCTGCTTCGATGAAGGTTGTGGAGTGCTGATCGGCGTTGTCACCAGGCAGGTCGGACAGCAGAACCGCTTGCAACACGCCGGGTGAAGTGTTGTCGGTACGACGTACCACCATACGCCGAGGGGATTGATCGTGCTGCAGCAGTGCATAGACGGTGGCGTTGTCAGACTCACTGAACAGCGATACGGTCCCTTCACCGTCAGTCCATTGCAGGACTACCTGTGTGCCGTCGTCGCGAGTGTAGGTAAATCGTTCGTCAAAAAAGCCACTGGTTTCCGGTTGATACAGAATATCGCGAAATTCAACTAGTGTCCCTCTCGTCCGAGATCCGCCAACACCTGTTGTTGTAATAGATGCTTCAAAATCAGCGACCTCGCTGGTGAATTCGGAGGTGATGTTAGTTGGCAAGTTGCCGCAGGTGGCAGTGCCTGAACAGGAAACCAGCGCGGAAGAAATAGTGTGCTCGATGAGCACCAGATCAACCTGAATGGCGATAATTTCAAGGGCAAGCGACTGTAGCGGGACTTGCAACGCTGTGTCTACCGCCGCAAGGTTGGCAGGTACCGGCAAAGAATTCCGTGGAGATGTCGCGGGATTGATGAATGCCTCGGCGATGGAGAAACTCAAACGGGTTGGCAGTGTTTGCAAGTTGTAAATCTGTGTATCTTCGGGCCGGACATCATTCGGGAAGTTGGTAGTAGTCCCATCTGTGCTGCCGGTGTCCGTCTCGATGGTAGCAACCACACCGCCGTCGCCTGTGCCCGAAATTCCACCACCGCATCCGTAGATCAACAGACAAGCGATGCCTGCCAGTACACGCAATGCGACTGTTCTGCCGAGCAATTTAATGTTCACCGGGTTCCACATCTTCATCAGCTATGCGTTCATCAAAAGTTTCTTCAAAATAGTAGATGCCAATACCAGTGCGATAACGTCCCTCGCCAGATACTGAAGGATTTACAGAGCGATCCTGAGTGGCAAGAAACCGGTCCAGGCAGGTTAGCAGTTCAAGTGACTTTTCCTTGCTCAAACCGCGGAAAAGCTCTACACCCTGTTCGGGAACATCATCGTAGGCAACACTCAGTTGCAAGCGAGTGGAAGTTTTATCGTCGGATAAATTATGGTCAATGGTCGAGAGTAAGTCGCTCACGGCGTCGCCGGAGAGTTGCAGTAATT
Organism: uncultured Granulosicoccaceae bacterium; assembly: GCA_964409275.1. Lineage (GTDB taxonomy): Bacteria > Pseudomonadota > Gammaproteobacteria > Granulosicoccales > Granulosicoccaceae. The sequence continues at coordinate 39,311 of CAYPCS010000017.1, read as the reverse complement.
CTTCGTTGCTGGTGGCGGGAACATAACCGGTGGCGGTTAATCTGATTTCGCTATCGTCAGTTAGCCTGGCAGCCCCGACACGCACCAGCTCATCCAGTATTGATCGGGCGGGCATATCGCCGCTGTAACGCTTTACCAGTTGCTCGAAGCTGTGTGTAGCAGACGGATCCCCCCAATGAAGTGATAACGGGGCGCCTTTGCTGTCATGAAATTCGCTATCCCTCATCCAGCCACTGACCACTCTGGCCGCTCGATTGTTTTCCGTGGGCGTGACTGGCTCGCTGTGTTCATCGAGGAGGCGTTTCACCTCTTTTCGGTTGATGCCGGTAAGTACGGCGATACGTGAAATGGACTGTTTTCGACCAGGTAAATCGAAGTCTTCAGAGGCGACCTCGACGAAGGTTTGACGCGCCAGCAGTACGAAATCTGCATACGCCACGCCGTTGCGTAACAGCAACCGGACCAGTGGCCTCAGAACTTTACGCAACGCATTGGTAAGCGAATTAGGGGTGCTGCCTGTCATGGGATAAATAATACATCGTTTGGCGACATAAGATGGGATAAAAATCCCAAAAATAATCATTTCGACTTGACGATTAAAAAATACAGGTTATATTTTGGGAAAAATATCCCAAAATATGCAAATCATCTTGTCCAATCAGTCTGATTTTTGCGTAGTTGACTCTGAAACTGCCAATACAGCCGGGATGAGGCAAGTAAATGAAGGAAGCCCAAATGAAATTAAATTGCAGAATACAGCCTGTCAAACAACAGGTAAATTCATCGGTGGTGTGCAGTGTTGTTCTGCTGGCATCGGCGCTGGTATTAAATGGATGTGATAGCTCGACGTTGGTGCAAACCCCCGATGTCGGTGGTACAGGTGGCGTTGATAACAATGGTTCAAACAACACTGGTCAGCCGGTACGCACGACGCTGGCAGCGGATAACGCGGATGATCTTATTCGTGACTCGCTGTTCGGATTCTATACCACAATTGCAGGTAACGACTCCGTACGTGAGGGTGATTTCCCTTTAGTGCTCACAAGCCAGGTCGACGCCGACGTTGCGGTCAGCGAGTCCGTCGCAGACAGTGGTCGATTTAGCGATACCAATGTCCAGGAAGCCGGTGTGGATGAATCGGATCGCATAAAAATTGATGGTGATGTGTTGTTTGCGCTGGAAATGCCTGACACAAATTATCCCGGAATCTTTCCGCCCTTTGCTATCTCAGATCTGTCTGTGCCTGACAGGCAGCCGGTCGAGACACTGAGTGCCTACAGGCTGGCAAAAAACAGCTCCGGGCTTTTATCGCGGCTTAGACTGGACGCGCTCAATGGCACACCACAGGGTATGTACCTGCATAAAAATGCAGCCAGCAGCCAACTGGTTTTGCTTTCGAATCCGGCGTTTAACAGTTGGCAAAACTGGCGATCAACGTCTGTCTGGGCAGGATTGCAAACGCAAGTTAGCTGGATAGACGTATCGAATCCGCAGGAGCTTGCCATAAAGAGCACTATGGACATCGACGGACAACTCATATCGAGCCGCAAGATAAACAACCAATTGATACTCGTTACTCGCTATCACCCGCGAATTAATGGCTTGATTGACTATCCGGCTACTAACGACGATGCGGAGCATAACCGCGACCTGATCGCTAATGCAGACGCCTCGAGTCTGTTGCCACAATATCGTTTAACTCAAAACAACGCTACGTCCGCACAGGCGGTGATCAGCGATAATCGTTGCTATCGTAGTAGTGTGGCGAACCCGAATGACGAAAGTGATCGAAGGTTGCAGCCCTACCCGAATCCCAGTGTGATATCGATTATTACTATCGACCTGAACAGCCAGAATACCAGGCTTAACAGCACCTGTTTTATGGGTGAGAGTGAAACAGTTTATGTTTCACAAGAATCGCTCTACCTGGCTACTACTGAATATAACTACAACTTCAGTACCGACGATTTTAATCGTCTGACCGTTGATTACATCGAACCTGAAATTACCACAGACGTACACAAGTTTGGCTTTACCCCTGGTGGCACAGCCGAATTCAAAGGCAGCGGCTCGGTTAATGGTCATCTTGGCTGGTATGCGGATCGCAAGCCATTCCGGATGAGTGAAAAAGACGGCAACTTACGCATTGTGTCTTTTAACGAGAATCAGTCGGGCTCGCCGGTAACGCTGTCTGTACTTGCAGAAAGCGGTGGCGAACGCCTGGAAACTTTGTCAACGCTACCGAATAGTAGCCGCCCGGATCATATTGGCAAACCAGGTGAGCGGCTTTACGCAAGCCGGTTTGTTGGTGATCGGGCTTATCTTGTGACCTTTCGTGTTATCGATCCTCTCTATGTCCTCGATTTGTCTAATCCCTATGACCCTGCAATTGCAGGGGAACTTGAACTGCCGGGTTACTCGGAATATTTGCATCCGGTCAACGAGTCTTTGCTTATTGGTCTTGGAAAAGATGCTGTTGCGGACAACGGCAGTGCCTGGGGTGATGGTCGGGGTGCCTGGTATCAGGGGCTGAAACTTGCGCTGTTTGATGTATCTGATCCTGCGCAACCCTTCGTTGCCGATAGCAAGGTTATCGGGAAGCGCGGTACCGAGACTCCGGCTCTTTTCCAGCATCATTCTTTTGCATGGCTCAGTGGTACAGCTAATCGCAATGCGCGGCTGGCTGTGCCATTGCAATTGCACAATGAATCTCGCCGGTCCTCAAATCCCTGGGACTTTTCGGACTGGACCTCTAATGGATTGCTGACCATGGAAGTCGACCCTGCATCGACCTCGTTTGTGGAAGTGCCGGACTGGACCTTTGAAAGTCGGACTGCGGGTCACCAGTACTCGCCAGTGTCGATTTCCAGTGATCGGGCAGTGATCGGCGCAGATGGAGGCCTTTACGTTATCCATAACGGTGCATTGCAATACGGTGAGTGGGGCGAAGCAGCACCCCAGTCCTCGACTGAATAGTTCTTTGGTGTTGAGCTAATAAAAAAGGCAGGTTTCCCCTGCCTTTTTTCTGCTCTTCGTTTTCCCCGACAGAGGTAGACGATGTCGGAACCGTGTACCATCAGAATTTTGAGGGTAGGCGAACCATGCGGATATTGGTAATTAACTGTGGCTCATCAAGCGTTAAATATCAGCTGATTGATCCGGATACTGATGAGCGTGCAGTAGCTGGCAAGATCGACAAGATAGCTGAACCCGGTGGTGAATGTGCCAGCCACGAAGAGGCCATAAAAATAATAGTAGCCGAGTGTCAGCACCTCGGGGTAGACGCGTTGGGTCATCGAGTGGTTCACGGGGGTGAGCGCTATGTAGACGCGGTGCTAATCGACGATACGGTGATCGCGGAAATAGACAACTGCTCAGCCGATGCTCCGTTGCACAATCCGTTTAATCTGACCGGTATCCGGATTGGAAAGTCTATCTGGCCCGATCTTCCACATGTTGCCGTTTTCGATACTGCTTTCCATGCTCGATTGCCCCGTCGCGCACGTCACTATGCGATAGATTCAAAGGTCGCTGAAAAACACCGCATCCGGCGATTCGGATTTCACGGCACGTCCCATCAATATGTGGCTGGTGTTGCTGCAAAAGCTCTTGACACGCCGCTTACCGATTTAAGAATCATCACACTGCATCTTGGAAACGGTGCCAGCGCCTGTGCTGTCGAGTATGGGTATTCAACTGAGACCAGCATGGGCATGACGCCGCTTGAAGGATTGGTTATGGGCACACGCGCTGGTGATTTTGATGCGGGCGCATTGCTGTCTCTGTTGCGAAGCAGGGAGTTCACTATCGAGCAGGTAGATGAGTTGCTCAATCGTCAAAGCGGCCTGAAAGGATTGTCTGGCCGAAGTAATGATCTGCGAGAACTGGAAAAACATGCGGAAGAGGGCGACGAACAATCGCAACTGGCTATCAATGTATTTGCTCACCGGGTACGCAAATATATAGGCGCTTATGCGGCGGTCATGGGTGGTGTTGACGCGGTGGTTTTCACCGGTGGAATTGGTCAGAACAGCGCAACAATGAGACGACGCATTTTGCAACGACTTGAGTTTCTGGGTCTCAGGCTGGATGAAGACATAAATCGTAGCGCCAGTGTTTCGCCTGAACGCAATGCCTGTGTGGTGAGTGAAGAACATTCCCGGGTGAAGGTGGTAGTGGTAAAAACCGACGAGGAATACATGATAGCCCGCCAGACTCAACGCATTGCCGGGCAAACTCATCTGATTAAATCAAACAAGTCTATTCCCGTTGCCGTCAGCGCCCGGCACCTGCATTTAACAGAAGAAACTTTCAAGGCCTTGTTCGGCGCTGATGCCACGCCGACCAAAGAGCGGGATATCTCTCAGCCAGGCCAGTACGCCTGTGCGGAAAAAGTGAATTTGATCGGGCCGCGTAATCGTATCGACGGGGTGCGGTTACTGGGGCCGTTGCGACGAGTTGATCAGATTGAAATTGCCAGAACGGACGAGTTTAAACTAGGCGTAGATGCGCCAATCAGAGATTCCGGTAGCGTGGAAGAATCGGCTCCTGTCACCCTGGAAGGTCCAGCGGGCACAGTACACCTGAAGCAAGGGTTGATCTGTGCGCGACGGCATATCCATATGCATCCGGATGACGCCGCCGAATTTGGTGTTGCCGATAAAGAGGTGGTTGAAGTGGCGATCACTGGAGGACCGAGGGATCTGGCGTTCGGTGATGTGCTGGTGCGTGTCAGTGAAAAATACAAGCTTGAAATGCACATCGATACCGATGAGGCTAATGCTGCCGAGCTTAGTAATGGTGCAGATGCCGAACTGGTCTACGACACCGTGCAAACCGGCACCGCCCTGTTGCGCAGTTCAAGATCCTGATTGAGCGATAACCAGGAGAAGCAGAGGAATAAATTCCATGGAGAAATATCGCAAGATACTTAAGCAATTTGAACATCAACATGCATCTACGCTCCACAACAAGCATGGCCTGGTGTGCAGGCAACTGCCTTACGGCGATGAAGAAGCTGTGCTTTACGTTGCGAAAAATAACTGGACCAACCGCTTTGATCCGCAGCGTAAATCAACGGTTGGTATTTTCTTCAGTGTCTGGGTTACACCTGAGTTGCTGGATAAGCAGGAATTTGCCTACAACATTCACTCAAAACAACTGCGAAAGTTACCGGGTTACCGCCTGACTTCAAAAAAATTCGCCAACGATTTCCGCGAGCTTGTGCAAGATCGCGTCTCCGCCTGGCCGAATATTCGGCTGGACTACGGGCCACTGACTCTTTTGCAGGGGCGTGATAGCTGTCGTCTTGAAACTTTTGCAGTGAAAGTAAAGCAGCGGGTAACGGAGTTTACGGGTATTCATGAAGAAATAGACAACTTACTTCAAGTTTCAAAGCGTTGAAAGAATATAGATTGTCGGCCACATCGCCTCTCCGGAACAGACTTTAGCCCGCAAAAAAAAACCGCTCGAATAGAGCGGTTTGATTGTGCGCGGCAGCGTCTGCCATAGCTGTTACGTGACTAGCTGGTCTTCTTATTCTTGCCGATTTCAGAGTTGGCTGCGACCTTCTTGATAGAAGTAGTAGATACAGCTGCATCTGCCAAACCTATCATGGTGCGAAACTCATCCGCTTTGACACGTTCGGCTTCCAGCATTGCCTCGAGTTCCATGATTCGGGAGAGCAGATTCTTGCCAGCGTCTTTGCGTGCGTTGGTTAGCAATGTTTCCAGCTCTTTGATGCGAAGCATCAGTTCGGCTTCCTGTGATTGATAGTCAGAAAGTTGCGCCTGTAAATCGTTGGCAGCGGCATCAAGCTTGTCGTTGGCTGCATCGCGCGCTGCCAGGTCTTTCTCCAGTCCGGAGATAGAACCGTTGACCGCAGCAAGTTTCGATTTAAGATCAGCGATCTCGCGTTCCAGGCGAGTTTCGTTTTTCTCTCTGTTGCGCAAATCAGATTCCAGCGTTGGAAGTTTACCCGTCAATAAGCCAAGCTCTTTCTCGCTTGCAGTCAATGCCTTTTTGAGTTCGGCGCTTTCCTGTTCGGCACGTTTGGCTGAGTCGAGGTTCTGGCGTGCTGACTCGGTGGCTTTTTCCAGATCTTTTTTCATTGCCGCGTAAGCACTGTCGAGTTTGTCTGCCCGTTTCTCCAGATTTTTAGTCTCCATTGAGGCGAGCTTGCCCTCGGTTTTCATTTCCTTAAGATCTGACAACGCTGCAGCGAGTTCTTTTTCCTTTTTTCCAAGTTCGGCGGCAAGGCGGGATTTCTCGTTGGCTTCAATCGCCAACTGCTTGTCGAGTTCCTCGATTTTCTTGCCAGACGCACCGGAAGTATCGTCTTTGGATTTCTTCGCAGTCACCAGACCATCACGATACTTGCGGGCGCTCTTCTCTGCCCGGCGCGCGGCAGCACTTGCGGAGTTCAGCTCTTTTTGAAGTTCGTCAATCTTTTTACTGCGCTCGCGATCGGTTTTATCGAGTTCGTCTTTTACGGCTTTGAGTTCTCTCTCGATTGCCGCTTTTTCAGTTGCGGCCAAGGCCGCCCCGTTACGTTGATCAGCCGCACCTTCTTTTACACCCTGTAGTTCGCCAGTAAGTGAAGCGATTTCCTGCTCAAGCCTGGCTGCGTGTTTGTCTGCTTCGGCTATTTTTGCCGTCTTTAGCTTTGTCGCAGCTGCAGCTTCTTTTAGTGCAGTGTCGTAGTTGCTATTGGCGAGCTTGAGTTCCAGCACTCGGCCTTGATCCTGCTGTTTGGCAGCGTCAAGCTTTTCTTCCAGTGACTTGCACTGTTGGCGCAGTTTAGCTTGCTCACCCTGGAGTTTACCTGCTTCAGCTTTGAGTGCCGCTATTTCGGCTGTAGTGGCGTCTTTGAGTTTCTGTAGTTCGCGCTCAAGCGCCGATTTTTCAGCCTCGGCCACTGTTGCACTGGTTTTAAGCTCCGCAAGGTTGTCCCGCATGGTTTGAAGATCACCATCGAGTGCTGCTTTTTTCTGCTCCAGGCTGGCGACGTTCTTTTCAGCGGCTGCCAGTGCTTTTTGTGCAGCGTCGGTGGCGTTTGTAGCATCCTGTCGAATCTTGCCAGCGTCACTCTGTGCTATTTTCAGTTCGGTCGCCTGAGAGCGTTGCTGCTCCAGTGCACTATCCAGTTTTTCCTGTAACTGGTTGTTCTGCTGACTGGCTTTCGCAAACTCGCCTTCGAGTTTTTTTGCTTCCCGATTCAGGTTGGCGAGCTTTTCGTCACGATCACTTACCTTGCGATCGAGGTCGGCGATTTTCTGATCTGCCTGACGCATGGCCTGCAGCTGCGCTTTGTCGTTTTTCTCTTGCTCACGAGTGAGGTCAGCCAGCTTCTTAATGGCCAGTCCACCGTCGGCTGCACGTGCTTCCTTGTCGGCGAGAGCTGCTTTCAGCTCGCCGATAGTTTTAGTGTGTTCGTCTTTTGACTTATCCAGCGACCGTTGCAGTTCATCAGCCTGGCCATTGAGTTTAGCAACTTCGTCTTCAAGAGAAGATATATCTTTCTCTAGAGTGCCGCGTAACGTTGAGGCGAGTTTTGCGTCGGTTATTTTTTCGTTGAGTTCGTCTTTCAAAGACTGGATTTTGTCTTCCATTTCCTGCTGACGTTTTTCAGCGGATTGGCGGCTGCCTTCTTTCTGGGCAAGCTGCTTTTCAAGATCGGCGTTCTTTTGCGCGGTTTCCTTGTCCTGCGCTTTTATTTTTGCTTCGAGTAAACCTATCTTGTGCTCTAGCCGCGATTGATCTTTAGCGTGTTTTGCCTCGGCACTGTTGTGTGCTGCAAGTTGATCCAGTGCCTTTTCCTTATCCGCGGCAATTGTTGCCTTCTGGCTCTCGCTGTCAGACAGTTCTTTTCGCAGCGTAGCCACCAGCCCGTCGTGTTTGTCAGCATCTTTCTCCGCTTTTGCAGCAATTGACTGAGCGTTATTTTCCAGCTTCGCCTTCTCTTTGGAGAGTTCGGCGATTTCTTTCTTGAGCTGATCACGCTCTGCTGCTGCGTTTTTGTCACCGTCGCTCAGGTCTTGCAGTTTCTCCTTTGAGCGCGCAAGTTCAGCCTCCAGTTTGGCAATAGTGGCAGCGTTGTCGGTCAATCTGGAGTTAGCGTCATCGGCGACCAGTTGGCGTGCAGCCAGGGCCTGATCAAGGCTGCCTACCTTGTCATCGTGAATTTTTTGCTCTCGATCAAGCTGTGATTTCAGTGCCTCGATTTCTCTTTGTAGTGCAGCTTTCTCGGTCAGTGCAAGCTTGTGATCGGTAATCTTGTCTTGCAACTGTTGCTTTAGTGCTTCGATTTTATGTTCTGTTTTTGCTTTATCCGCTTCGGCGGTCGCCAGCGCAGCCGCAACTTTAGCGTGTTCCCGGGTTTCCGCTTCCAGGTCTCGCTGCAAGTTGGCGATTGTGGTATCCCGCTTGTGCAGTGAGTCATTCAGGGAGATTTGCAGTGCATTGATCTCACGCTGCAGTGCAGCACTGTCTGCTTTTGCGCGCTGGGTAGCCGCATCGTTGTTTTCCAGGCGAACACGTGCTTCCGCGAGGCGGTTTTCCAGTTCGGCTCTTTTGCCATGTGCGTCAGCGAGTGCCTGATCAACCTGGCGGACTGCAGCCTTCTCGAGTGTGAGGTCGTTGCTCAGTTTCAGCAACTGTTTGTCCTTGTCGTTAACGTCCCTTTTCAAGCCTTCGAGTGAGCTGTTACTCTCTCCAAGCTTTCCGGCAAGGCTTGCGATTTCAGCTTTGATCGGAGGCACTATTTGGTGATCGAAGTCATTCAGTTTGGCTTGCAAACCGGCAATGTTTTTATCACGACCCTCCACTTCACTCTGTGCATCGGAGAGCGCTTGCTTGATCGGCTGGATAGTCTCTTCGGACTGCTGTATCCGGCTTTTAAGCTTCTCCTCAACTTTGGAAGCCTTGATTTTACGCAACACCCAGCCGAGAAGAACTCCGAGGGCGGTAGCGATAAGTAGTAGTTGCAATACCTGGATAATTAAATAGAACATGCTTACTCCGCACTCTGTGAGCTGATAATAGATTCTGGTGTTGAATATTCGTTTTCGGATTCTGCAGCTTTTACGTACTGCAACTCGACGCGTCGGTTGTACGATTTGTCTTGAGGGCTTTCATTTGATGCGACGGGTCTGGTTTCGCCGTAGAAAAATAACTGGATGCGGTCACTGTCGATACCGAGAGCCCGCAGGGAAGACGACACCGCTTCAGCGCGGCGTTGACTGAGACTCAGGTTGTAGGTTTCGCTTCCGTCCTGATCAGCGTGTGCCTCAAGCAATACAATACCAGGGCACTGCGCCAGAAAGCCGCCGAAGTTAGCGAGGATTTCCTCGTGGTCCGCAGTGATGTCCGCCTTGTCAATTTCAAACAGAACAACGTTGTTGTTAACCACATTGTCCAGTGCTTGTCTGCACGCTGCACTCAGGGCGTTCGCAACGTCAATATTGGCAACAACATCAAGGGGTGCCAGGTGCTTGTGCTTTGCAATCAGGTTGTTTTCAATGTTATCTCGTATCCCTTCATCGGCGGCAATTCCTGTGAGCACGAGTTCCTGCTCGTTGATGTCCAGGTCCCCTTCGTTAAGCAACAGCAGGGCACCAGTGCCGATTTCAAGCTTGCGACCGCTATTGACCATCGGTCGGGCACCGTAGGTGAGATCTATATCAGGATTCAGATCGCCGATAGATCGTTTCAGATTGGTTATGGCGTTTTTATCGTCAATCGTACCGGCGATGGTTAGTCCGTCGGTTGGGCTCTTCGAGGCACGAAAGTCGTAGTCCCCGAACACACCGAGGTTGTTTTTCGATGCTCGCACACCCCAAACTGCTTCGACGAGCTGTTGGGCTTCTTTGCGCTGGTCTTCGTTGTCCACGTTGCCGTGTAAAGTAACATCACGACCGGTAACACCGACGTCAACGGCGGGTATGGCTGCCACCGCTTCAGCTGACCGGTGAGCAATATCCTTCTCGATGCGGTCAGTGAATAAAGTGGCACCAATCCAGTAAACGACACCTAGCAAGGCGCACAGGATCACTGCAGGTATTAAACGCATGTTGTTTCCAATTGCTGTTTTGACACTAGTCTGCGACGGTGGCAAATATTTAGCCAACCGCGATGTGGAACTGTTTCTCTGGTAAAATTTGTGAAGCAGGCGAGCTATTTTCGGGCTCGTGCACTGTCAATAGTCAGGTAGTCTCCTGTTCTCTGATGTTAAATCGACGCTCCTGGTCACAGGCTGTTGGCAGGTTTTTATCTGGATGGCCGTATATGTTTGGCCAGAATTTACCCCTTTTTAAATTTACCGCCGCGTATTAGCCGGCTGCGTTCTAAAGTGAGGAATGTGTTTATGAAAGCACTGGTTTATACCGCCACTCAGGAAGTGCAATACCAGGACCAGCCCGAACCGGCACCACCCGCGGATGGTGAAGTGTTGCTTGAGGTTGATGTCTGTGGCCTTTGTGGATCAGATATGCACGCCTACCATGGTCTGGATGCACGGCGGGTGCCTCCGTTGATCCTTGGCCATGAGGCAACGGGTGTGGTTCAAAATGGTAAGCGCAGTGGTGAGCGTGTCATCGTCAATCCCTTGATCACTTGTGGTCAGTGTATTGACTGTCTGGACGGTCGCACCAATCTCTGCGCCGAGCGGGAACTTATAGGAATGCGGCTTGCGGGTGCATTTGCCGAGCAACTGGTGATACCGGAAACAAACATACTGAGCATGCCCGGGGATATGGATATCGCGCAGGCGAGTCTCACGGAACCTGCAGCGGTGAGCCTGCATTGCGTGACGATGGCTGAGAGGGTGTTGGCGCGACCGGTGTCCGAGGCAACCGCAGTCGTTATTGGTGCCGGTGCGATTGGCGTTTTGGCCGCGCTTGTTCTGAAGAGCAAAGGTTGTACAGATGTGTATCTTGGTGACACCAATTCAGTTCGTCGTGAAACGGCCATCAAGCACGATTTCGGGCATGTGTTTGATCCGTTGTCTGCCGAGCCCGAAGCCGGAAGCTTCGATTTGGTTATAGATGCGGTTGGTAGCGGTAAAACCAGGCAGGCCGCCAGTCGCCTTGCACGTCCTGGTGGTGTCATCTGCCATGCGGGATTGCAGGACGAAGAGGCTGGGCTTGACACCCGCCGACTGACCCTGCAGGAAATAACGTTTATTGGTAACTACACATACACAGTTACCGATCTTAATGCTGCTGCAAAAGCTATCTACGCCGGAAAGCTTGGCAAGCTTGACTGGCTTGAGAAGCGGCCGTTGTCGGAGGGAGCCTCTGCGTTTGCCGATGTACACAATGGTGTATCTGCCGCACCCAAGATTGTACTTATTCCGTAGCAAATAACATGGTAGAAGGCCTGCTACCTACGGCAATTTGCATTGGCAATCTATTCAATTCACCGAGAAGGCTATGCGCCAACTGTTTCACAATACACCCTCGCATCGCAATTTCTCGCTACACAGACATTCGCCGCACGGCGCCTAGATTTGTGTGACAAGAGAGCGATCCCGTTGTAATAGCAAATGCGAGATATTGTTAAATTCTCGCATACTTAATACACCGTTCCGACTTCGGAAACTGGTTAAACTGGCATTGTTGATACCCCAGTTCATCTCAAAGGTAGTTTCGGGCGGGGTGTTAAACAGCGTATGAAGTACCGTACTAATTACTCCGCCCGAGGTGAATATTGCAATCCTGGCTTTTTTATCGTTGGTAGCTGTAACTTCATTGATGCCGTTAATAATTCGATCTGTAAACGCCTGCCAGCTTTCAAAGGGTGAGGAATCCCGGGGTGTTGCATCGACTCCGTGATCTTCTTCAACCCAGGCTTTCATTAACCGCGTAAAAGCCGACGCAGACATAAGTGTGTTAGGTCCGTTTTCCGCCAGAGAAGCGATTTCCGCATCGTATTTTGCCAAACGGGGCAGGTAGCGTTCAAAAATTGCCTTGTGGTCGTATTCGTTAAATTGCGGATATTGTTTAAGTGTATCGGGATCGATACCGGTGGCAATAGTTGCTGTGTCTCTCTGGCGATTCAATGTACCACTGTAAACAGCATCAAATGAAATTCCGGTGTTTTTGAGGTAATCGCCAAGTATGGCGGCCTGGGTTTTGCCGGTTGGCGATAGAACGTCGTAGTTGTCACTGCCTGCCGAGGCCTGCCCGTGGCGAATAAGATAGAGAGTGGTCATTAAATAAAGTCGGTTAATTTGCAGAAATGCATTCTATATTATTGTGGAAAACCAGGGGAGGCCTGCCTGCCCGGGCGAAGCCGCTGACAAGAACTTCCTGGCACAACGAATGCGTTTTCGCACCTGGTGCAAAAAGAAATTTCGTTGGGGTGATACCATGCAATATTCGGGGAGAGTTCGAACTCCAGCTAACAATGGCTCCCTTTGGGCGCGGTTCGTCTCCATCTACTACATTGCCCCTTCTCATAGTAATGAGGTTCATAGTAAAGAGGCTCGCGATAGTGAGGTTCGACGTAGAATCACTATGCCTTCAAATGCGCAGCTTGCTGCGAATATAGACAGTCACGCTGTACCCGTGACTATTCGCCGGATGGACCTCTATCGTCAGGGGATGAGACCGGTTAACAAGAGCTCTAACAGATGATCATATCCAATCTTGAATACCTGCCGGGCCACACAATAGAGAGCCACCTTGGTCTGGTGCAGGGCAGTTCGGTGCGGTCGAAACATGCGGGTCGCGATATTATGGCCAGCATTAAAAGCTTGTTTGGTGGTGAGCTAATCGGTTACACAGAATTGCTACATGAGTCTCGCGAAGAGGCGCTATCGCGTCTACAGCAACAAGCCCGGAGCGTTGGAGCCAATGCAATTCTTAACGTTAGATTTTCTACCTCCAGTATTGCCGCAGGTGCTGCAGAGATTTTTGTATACGGCTCGGCGGTGTTAATTGCCAGTAATTCTGTTGCATCGGAAGCTCTGAAATGACCGAGATATTAATTTTCGCCGTGCTGTTAGTTCTTGGTTTCATTTTCGGTCAGCTAAATGAGCAGCGTCATTATCGCTCAATTAAAAAGAGAGAAGCGGAGTTTGCATCACTGGTTGCGATAGCCTCCAGGCATCCACCGCGAGGGGAGCGCTATAGACAGCAGTTACTTTGTGGCAGCGTTGTGATCGCCAGTGACTACTTTAAGTCGTTTCTTGCAAGACTGGTGAATCTGTTTGGCGGGCGGGTTAGAGCGTTTGAACCACTACTGGATCGAGGGCGTCGCGAGGCCATGCTTCGAGTGAAGGAGCAGGCGAGAAAGCTCAACGCAACTATGGTTTTTAATATCAAATATGAAACCTCATCTATTGGCGGTGGTGTTGCCACCATAGAAATCCTTGCTTACGGCACGGCCCTGATCCCTGAGGTGAAATGAAATACGAAAATCGAATCCCTGAGGAGGGTGTTAACACATCGGCGCGAAGCCCGATAAGGGAGTTTTTTCGTTTGATTTTTCTGGCGGCTGTCGCTCTTGTCTCGCTGGCACTTGTACTAAATTTTGCGGGTGCAAGACTTGGTGGTCTGGTGCCATTCAAGGCTGAAGTGTGGCTGAGCCGCAAGATTGATCAAGTGCTGTTAGAGTCAGGCCAGTCATCACCATTTTCCGGCAATAGTGATGGCACAACCCCGTTGTCCGGTTATTTGCAATCACTCGGCGACAAGGTTGAACGTGCGCTTGAGCTGGATGATTCGATGCAAATTACCATCCACTACAGCGACGAAGATACCGCCAACGCGTATGCAACCATTGGTGGTCACGTCTATTTGTTCAAAGGGTTGCTCTCCAGGTTGCCGCATGAGAATGCCCTGGTCATGTTGCTTGCGCATGAAATATCACATGTTGAGCTGCGCCATACAGCCAGAGGTATTGGCAGTGGCATGGCGGTAGCTGTGGGGGCAAGTGTGCTCACCAGCGGTGCTCGTCTTGAAAGTCGCCTGGTCGATCTGGTAAGCATGCGTTTCTCACGAGAGATGGAAACACAGGCGGATGAGGCAGGCCTTGCCGCGGTACAGGCAGTCTATGGACATGTGGCTGGCGCGAGTGATCTATTCTCTATATTTATGCAGCTTCGGCAGTCGGATAACCAGGGTCTGCTTGATTCGTTTTTTTCTACGCACCCTCTCGACGCTGAACGCATTGAAGCGCTGGCACGGTTTGCCAGTGAACAACAATGGTTATCTGAAGGTGTGGTGACACCATTGCCCGATGAATTCGGTCAGTGGCTCTGACACGCTATTTTGCGGAGTCGGGATATGGCCGGTTGGAAAAAAACACTAGCCGCCATTTGCTGCACGCAGAGTGACTTCGTTGTCTTCTGCAGGGGAGTGGAGTGCAGTTATGTTTGAAAGGTTGTTCGTTTCATCCAGCGCCTCAAGTTGCACACTGAGGTTTTGAATGCATTCGTTGGCTGTTGCGAGCAGAGCCATCACCTCATAGGTGCTGGCTCCTTTCTTTTCTATATCGCCAACGGCCCCGTTTAGCTGTCGAACAAGTCGATGCAGACCTTCGCAAGTTGATCTGGCTTCGTTAATCGTCGAGACCGTTTTCATAGTTACTCCTGGTGCCTGCGGGCATCTCTCCGAAGTGGCTCTTCGGTCATATTCTTTTTCGACCGTTTAAGAGCTTTCTATTGAAACAGGGGTATAGCTCAAGCAACGAATTAAAGCAGCAGAGCAGCCATTACCATGCCACAGCGTTCGTACTGCGAGCGTTTACCTGAAGTTATTGACAGTTACTGGCGCAGGAAGGTTGCAAACTGATGAGGTCGTTGCAGTGTCGGCTCTGGCTGACACTTAATTGAGTGCCTGGTACGGCTAATCTACTGTATTTGTTGGGTTTTTTTCGCTTTACCCGGCGGTTGCAATGTCACGTGCCTGTATTTCCTGTATTTTTCAGGTTTGCTGTTTGCCGGCAGCGGCCGAGCCACCCGTTGATTGAATCAGGCTTCGGTATTTCATTACCGTTTTGAAATTATCACTCAAGTTTTGCGTTGATTCACCGTTACCTTGCGTCGTTGGGTTCTGGTAACAGGAAGAATAATAGAATGGCCACCAACGTAATTTCGAAACACCTGAGGTCGATACGGCGGGCAATACGTCGTCTCAGGAAACGACGGATTAAGCCAGGGCTGGCAATTCGCGTAATCTTGCGAGCCTGTTGGGGCTTGCTTCGAGCACTTTTAGTGCTAACTCTTGTGCTCATAGCAGCATCCCTCGTTGCATTGCTTATGATCACTGGCACTGTGGTACGCAAGGTGAGGTCCAGGAAAACTCCCGACATAGTGGCCTGATCAGGCATAAAGCTGACAGGCAGCTCGCAATGCCGGCAACGGTTATCTGCCGTCGCCGCTCAGGGAAATACCGAAGCGGCTAGCGCCGTGATATCCCCCCATTGCCCGCCTTCAACCAGGGAGCGGGGCGCCACCCATGAACCACCTACGCAAGTCACATTTTCAAGGTTAAGGAATTCCCTGAAGTTATCGCCATTAATACCGCCGGTTGGGCAAAACTGTAAATTGTCATAAGGGCCGCCCAGTGCCTTAAGCATGGAAACACCCCCGGCCGCCACTGCCGGAAAAAACTTAAGCGAATCCAAACCCAGATTAACTGCCGTTAGCGCTTCACTTGCTGTGGCGATACCAGGCAGGTAGGGGATACCGCTATTTCTGGCAGCTTCAGCCATCCCCGAATGGAGTCCGGGGCTGACCATGAAGTCGACACCTAGTTTGTGGCATTGCTCGAGTTGTTCGAGGGTATTGACTGTACCTGCGCCGACGGTGGCTGAAGGTACTGCCTCTTTTATTACTTTTATCGCATCGAACGCCTGCGCTGTTCGCAGGGTAATTTCCAGTGTCGTTAATCCACCGGCGAACAGCGCCTGCGCAAGTTCGGCTGCACTGTCGGTGTCGTCGATAACAAGAACCGGTATGACCGGCGCGCGCTGCATTATTGTGCGAATATCCATAACAATCAGTTTTCCGGATTGAACAATGAGAGCGCGCCGGATTCAGCCGAGCTGACGTTGTTTCGCATGGTAGCGAAGAGATCTCTGCCGCCGTCGAGCCAACCTTTTGCAGTGCCGGGGGTGGCAGACCGGGTGTTCCATTCACTCTTATCCACGAGTGCGTTCAGGGTACCGTTGCCAGCATCCAGGCGGATCATATCGCCATCTCTGACCTTTGCCAGTGGACCATCCTGTCCACACTCCGGTGAAACGTGTATTGCCGCTGGAACCTTACCCGATGCGCCTGACATACGACCGTCAGTCACTAGCGCTACTTTAAAGCCTTTGTCTTGCAATATACCGAGTGCCGGCGTCAGCTTGTGCAGTTCGGGCATGCCGTTGGCGCGCGGACCCTGATGCTGAACCACTGCTACCAGGTCCGATTCGAGTTCACCATTTTGAAATGCGTCGAGAAAAGCGCTTTGACTACTGAATACGCGTGCTGGTGCTTCAACCAGCCGGTGCGGCGGCTTTACGGCTGACGTTTTGATTACCGCTCGACCGAGGTTGCCTGTGAGCAACGCAATGCCCCCGTTTTTATCAAATGGCTCATCAGTAGAAGAGATGATGGTCGGGTCAAGTGAGTGGCCATCGGTGCTAACCCAGCTTACTTTGTTGTCGTTTATTCTCGGGTCACTGCAATAACGCTCAAGCCCCTGACCGGCCACGGTATCGACATCATTGTGCAGCAAGCCGGCTTTAAGTAATTGGGCAATGACTACACTCATGCCGCCGGCTGCGTGAAACTGGTTTACGTCTGCTTCGCCGTTAGGATAGACACGAGTGAGGGTTGGAACAATGGCGGATAAATCGTGGAAGTCAGTCCAGTCGATGAGTATTCCGGCGCAACGTGCGATGGCGATAAGGTGAATAGTGTGATTGGTTGAACCACCGGTGGCCAACAGTCCGACAATCGCGTTACACACGGTCTCTTCGCTGACTATTTTTGCAACGGGAGTGTATTCAGTTGCGCTTATATTAATCTCCACGGCTCTTTGAGTAGCTGCAGCAGTCAGTTCGTCGCGCAACTCATCACCGGGGTTGATAAAGGCGCTGCCGGGCAGGTGCAGGCCCATAATTTCCATCAGCATTTGATTGCTGTTTGCGGTGCCGTAAAAGGTGCAGGTGCCGGGGCCGTGGTAAGACGCACACTCCGATTTCATCAGTTCTTTACGGGTGATTTTACCTTGCGCAAACTGTTGCCTTGCGATGGCTTTTTCAGCGTTGGGTATACCGGATTTCATCGGCCCTGCCGGGGCGAAAATAGCGGGCAGGTGGCCGAACCCCAGTGCTCCCATTAGCAAGCCGGGTACAATTTTATCGCAGGTGCCGAGGTAAATAACCGAGTCAAATACATCGTGTGACAAGGCAATAGCAGTCGATTGGGCGATGACATCCCGGCTAAACAGTGACAACTCCATGCCCGGTCTGCCCTGGGTTACACCGTCGCACATCGCTGGCACACCCCCTGCGTATTGTGCGCTGGCGCCTGCCTTGCGTGCGGTGTTTTTTATTATCTCGGGAAAGCGATCGAACGGCTGGTGTGCCGACAACATTTCGTTGTACGCTGAGACGACTCCAAGATTGGGTGGATGCTCTGCATGCAGGGTGATCTTGTCGAGAGAAGAAACAGCCGCGACCGCATGGGCAAAGTTCGTGCAGGAGAGCCGGTTGCGGCGCGGCTGATTCTGTTTGGTACTCTGTTCGTCACCCTGGCCTGTGTTACCCGAAGATTTTTTCAGGTAATCAGATCGAAGCTGTGCGCTGCGATCGCGAATCCGTTCGGTGACGTTTCTCAACGTTGCATGTAATTGAGTCATTGATGTGCACTACTTATCGAATAGATCAGGATAGAGTGGAGCTGGATGGCTCATTCACAAGCCATGTAATAATACTACAAAAATGTGATCATGCAAGTGTCCAATGCTGAATAGACTGCAAAGCGGATTGTAGTAAATTACCAAAAATATGCCGACTACGAATAAGGATCTATTTGTAGTAAAATTACAAAAATTCTGTAATTCCAGTAACCATAACCAATATTTATCACTGGAACTTTACTAAATGGAGCATTACTGATGTCTACATCAGCGAACTATTCCCTGTCCCCTTTTGATTTAGTGATTTTTGGCGGAACCGGCGATCTGGCGATGCGAAAGTTGTTGCCTGCCATGTATTTTCGTCATCACGAGGCGCAATTGCCCGAGGAAGGTCGAATCATCTGTATAGCGCGCAGTGAATTGACGACCGAAGAATTCATTGCGCAGATGGAAGAGGCGGCAAGACGATATATAAAGGCGGAAGAATTCCATGAACAAACATGGGCTACCTTCTGCGATCGAATTGCCTATGCACGAATCGATATCACCGATCAGCAAGAGTTCGCCAGGCTGGTTGATTTGCTTGAGCCGTACCCGAACCGGGTACGGGTATTCTATTTATCAACCGCTCCGGGGTTGTTTGCCAGAATCTGTAAGGGCGTGGCTGATGCTAATCTGATCACCGACAAAAGCCGGGTTGCGCTGGAGAAGCCTCTTGGTCGGGATCTTGAAAGCGCGCTGCAAATCAATGATCAACTCGCGGGCGCTTTTTCCGAGAACCAGATTTATCGCATTGATCATTATCTGGGAAAGGAGACTGTTCAGAATCTGATGGCGTTGCGTTTTGGAAATTCTCTGTTTGAACCGCTGTGGCGCCGTGAGCATATTAACGACGTTCAAATCACTATTGCAGAGCAACTCGGGGTGGAAGGCAGGGCCGGGTATTATGATCATACCGGCGCGTTGCGCGACATGGTGCAAAACCATTTGCTTCAGTTGCTGGTTATTCTGGCCATGGAACCACCAATCAGTATCGACCCTGATGCAGTGCGTGATGAAAAGATAAAAGTACTGCGATCGTTGAAACCACTTGTGGGAAGAGAGGCGCTCAACAATACCGTGCGCGGGCAGTACAAGGAGGGGGTGATTCAGGGCGATCAGGTCGTGGCATACCGTGAAGCTGACGGTGTGGAACCGTCAAGTTACACCGAGACGTTCGTTGCCATCAAGGCGGAGATTGATTCCTGGCGCTGGAAAGGCGTACCGTTTTTTCTGCGCACCGGAAAATGCATGCCCGAAAAACGCACCGAGATTGTGGTTAACTTTCGCAGCGTACCCCACTCTATTTTTGATATGCCGATGGCGCCGAACCGGTTGATAATCCGCTTGCAACCCGAAGAGATTATAAAACTTCAGATTTTTGCCAAAGGCCGCGGCGATGAAATGCGTCTGCTGCCGGTTAACCTTGATCTTGATTTCAATGAGGCTTTTGAAAAGCGACAGATGATTGCTTATGAAAGGTTGTTGCTCGATATGATACGCGGCAATCAAACACTGTTTAATCATCGCGACGAGGTGGCAGCTGCATGGGAATGGATAGATCCCATCATAGATGCCTGGGGAGAGTTTGATGTGGAACCACGGTTGTATTCAGCCGGGACCTGGGGACCGGCGGCGTCGAATGCACTGATTGCAAAGGAAGACTGCGGGTGGATAGAGGAGTACACATGAATCCTGAAGTACCTGCTATTGCACCCTTTCGAGAGTCAGACAAGCTCTCGGAAGATTCTGCCACGCTGGCAACAACGCTTGCTGCGGACGTTGGGCAGCATTTGCAGCGGGCAATAGACGTTCGTGGATATGCGTCTCTGGTTGTGTCCGGGGGTTCCACTCCAAAGCCTTTTCTGCAGGCACTTTCAGGCGTTGAACTGCCCTGGCAAAAAGTAACGGTCACGCTTGCTGACGAACGCTGGGTTGCGATAGAACATCCTGATAGCAATGAGAGTTTTGTTCATCAGCATCTATTGCACGGGCCGGCTTCTGCTGCAAAATTTGTCTCGTTGAAAAGTGACGCCAGGACCCCCGAGGCAGGCTGGGCTGAAATTGAACAGCGCATAGGATCAATTGTCAGGCCGTTCGATGTGGTAATTCTCGGGATGGGCGGAGACGGACACACAGCATCGTTGTTTCCGGATACAGAGGGTTTGCAGGAAGCACTGACCATTGGATGTTCAAAGCTAACCTGGCCGATGAATCCGCCAACGGTACCGCAGGCACGAATGTCATTAACCCTTGATGCGCTGTTGCAAAGTGACTTGTTGGTTCTGCACATTACAGGGGCGGAAAAAAAACACGTGTTTGAACAGGCTCTGTCGACATCACCCACGGTATTTCCGGTAGCTGCAGTTATTCAGGCAAGTGACAAACTGGCGGTTTACTGGGCGCCCTAGGCTTGTAAGTATTAATGAATCAGACAGCATGCCATCGATACCGTCATTTATTACTGGCGAAGATTGACAGTCGTGCTGGATAAAATCGAATCCCTGCGTGAATCGCTAAGTCCGGCCGAGCAAAAGGTAGCGGATCAGGTGCTGAGTGATCCAGACACCAGTGTAGAAGCCTCAATTCAGACACTTGCCGGATTGTCGGCGGTGAGTGAGCCTACTGTTGTTCGGTTTTGTCGTGCAATTGGCTGTGATGGCTACCACGATTTTAAACTTCGCCTTGCGCGTTCAATGGCCAGTCAGGACAAATTTTTCTTTCGTGATGTGTCGGCTGATGATACCACCAGAGAGCTGTCGTCCAAGCTTATAGATTCTGCCATCGCGTCGATGCAACACATTCGCAACCAGCTAAACCATCAGGCACTGGAAGAAGCCATTGCACTATACACATCAGCTCATCGTGTTGAGTTTTACGGGTCAGGGGGATCCGGCCTCGTCGCTGAAGACGCCCAGCTTAAATTTTTCCGCCTTGGCAAGCCTGCCATTGCGTATGTCGACCCACATATACAAAAAGCCGCTGCATCG
Organism: uncultured Granulosicoccaceae bacterium; assembly: GCA_964409275.1. Lineage (GTDB taxonomy): Bacteria > Pseudomonadota > Gammaproteobacteria > Granulosicoccales > Granulosicoccaceae. The sequence continues at coordinate 18,424 of CAYPCS010000017.1, read as the reverse complement.
TTGCTTGATGCGCATGCGCTGGCAATTGTTATTTCCTACACGGGCCGCAACAGAGATGTTATTGAAGCGATGGAGCTTGCCGGACAAACCGGTGCACGTATTATCTCGGTCACCCGAACTGGTTCGCCGCTGAGTACACTGGCTGACATTAACCTTAACGTGGACGTCGCCGAGGACAGCGACGTTTTTTCACCGCTAAAGTCTCGCCTTGCACAAATGATGGTGCTTGATATTCTCGCGGTCGGGGTAGCCTTGCGTGGCGGTGAACAGATGGTTGGGCAGTTGGTGCGTGCGTCGTCTGCCATCGCTGACAAGTTCGTAGAGTAAATCGAAAATCAGGACAGAGCTTCAAGAAATCGGTTGATTTCGGCAGCGACCGGCAGCGGGTTGTCCGTGTGCAGGTGATGATTGCCCGGCAGTGTAGCGCTGGTCAGATGTTGAATTTGTTCGAGTCTGGCACCGGTTTCCGGTCGATTGAGAATATAGCCCTCCGCTGCCAGAATACACAGTACGGGACACACCATAGCGTGCAACACTGATTGCACCTGTTCTTCCGTCAGATAACTGGCAGAAGGCACTCTTAGTTTTTGATCAAACCGCCACTCATAGCCAGAGTTACTGCGCAGTAACTGGCGTTCTACGATAAGCCTTGCGGATGCAACCGTCATTTTATTTGCTCTCAATCGTGATTGCATGGCCTGTTCAATGGAGTCGAACTTCCTGCTGAAGGAATTATTCAATGTGGACAGTTCACGGTGGAAACGCGGCAATCGCTCGGGTAGCTGCTCGGCGGGCTCTGCTTGCGGCCCTGCAGCGTCAATCATAATGACGCTCTCAACCATGTCGCTGGCTGCCACAGCGCAGAAAGGCGCTACACATCCTCCACGCGAATGGCCGAGTAAATGAAATCGATTCCAGCCGAGTGCCTGCGCTGCCTGTAGAACCCAGTGAGCGGTGTGAGCGGGCGAGTAGGCCGCCGCCTCTGCGTGATGACCCGAATGGCCGTGGCCGGGTAAATCCAGCGCGACAACATCAGCATTAGCCAGGTGAGGTAACAACGGTGCAAAGCTGTTGGCGTTATCCAGCCAGCCATGCAGACACAGAATTTTTCTGCCGGTACCGGACTGATGTTTTAATGCGGCGATGTCTAGCCCGCCGATATCAAAATGTAACTCACCTGGATTCATGGAGGTAATCAGAAGATTTAATGAGGAAGTAAGCACTAACGGGTTAACCCGTCGCCTGCATCACGATAACAGTAATTTTGACCAGAGGCTGCAAAAGAGGGCATGGCCGGGTGAGAAATGGCGACTGGTACGTTGCAGCTTGAATTGGCATCTGGATTGCCATGTAGTTTGACGCTGTTTCTTTCGTCCGGTTGCCACCTGGCGGACCCGACACTAAACGGGATTGGCGCTTTTTCGAGTTGGAACTGACGATGAATGCAGGTTTGCGTCACCAAAGAGCAATAGTAGAACTATTCAGCCGCTTGCCGCGCATTTGTTTTGGCCGTCGAACTAATACGAACTGTCTATGGCTCGGTCACGGTCTTTTTTTTCTGTGGGTGCTTGCCGGGGTGCCTGCTTCTGTATCAGCTCAAATGGATGACCTGGACCGTGATGGCATCGCTGACCGACAAGACAGTGACCAGGACAACGACGGGATTCCGAACCGGGCTGAAGGTTACACTTCGATAGATCGGGCGGCCTTGCCACCGGCAGACAATTTTTCAAGTGCAGCGATTGCAGGCCCGGCTGATCAAAGCGAAGGCTCTCAATACAATTATCGCTTGCTTGACGCAGCTGGTAACTACGTGATCGATTTCGCAGGGACTATTCAGTCAACCACTACATCTTTGACATGGGGAGTCTATGAAAACCTGCCTAAAATTCGCCATCAGACAGATGGCGTTAGTGTTATTCAGTGGAACTTCATCGATGCTGACAAGGGTCGGCGTATCGCGTTAGACATCGACCTGAACATTGCTGATCTTGACGCAGACAGACTCGAGAGCATTATTGTTCCACTGGATGCTATTGCGGGTTACTCTGTGAGCCAGAACAGTATTCTTGAGGTTGCGTCTGAAGGTGCCGGTCATGTCAGATTCGTGGCAACAAAAGAGGCCCTTGAACCGCAGGATGCGTCGGTCACCCTGCATCTACGAAATATTAAAAAAATAACGCTTGGCTATGAAAGTTCTGTGAATCAGCAGTCTATGGAAGGCGTTTTTAACGACGCCGCCGGTTTTCGCCATCGGTTTAATGCGTCGGTTCTTGCCAGCTATCATCTTATCGAACACCATCTAGACACTGACGCCGACGGGGTGCCCGATCATCGCGACCTCGACAGTAACAATGACGGCATCAATGATGTCAATAGTACGATGGCGTTTGATGTGAATGCTGATGGAATGGCCGATGGCGCAACCGGCAAAGACGGTATTGTCGAATTCGCTGATGCAATTGCCGACATACCCGGTTTTGCACCTGTTGAACAACGCTCATCGATAGCGCAAGGTGATGGCGACTCTGATTTCGATGGAATTATAGACCGGCATGATGCTAATCCGGCACAGTTTGGCGAGGGAGACACAGATACGGATGGCGATACATTAAGTGATCATACAGAGAGTGCAATCGGTACCGATGTAAATAACCGGGATACCGACGGCGATGGAGTTTCGGATGGCGCTGAGGTAGTGTTTTATCAAACTGATCCGGCGGAGTCGAAAGCACAGCAGGTCAATGTCCGGGCGCCAGCGCCTGACTTCACAGATTCTGACGGCGATGGTCTGGCAGATTCGATTGAGGGTATGGCTGATTTTGATTTGGACGGTGTGCCGAATCTCTATGATATTGACAGTGACAACGATGGCATCGCCGATATAGTCGAAACCGGAAGGCTTGATGCCAACGGTGATGGTGCCCGCGACACAGATGAAACGCCGGTTATTACTGACGCAAAAGATGTTGCGGATTTTGACATGGATGGTCAGGCCAATTATCTGGATACCGATTCCGACGAAGACGGCCTCAGCGATTTAATTGAAACCGGACACAGTGACGCAGACAACGATGGCAGAGTTGATCATTTTGTTGATCACAATGGAGATGGTTGGGACGATTCCTTTTTTGGCAACAGTGCGGCAATGATAGATAGTGATCGGGATGGCTATGTAGATGTACTTGATGCCGATCCGCGTGCGGAGCCCGGCGTTCAAAATGATCTGCAATCTGCACCACAGTTTTCTACATCATTGCGTACGGGAGTTCAGGGCAGCCCTGGTTGTACACTGACTACCGGCATCGCAATGCAGCGAGATTATACATTGCCTGTGCTGTTATTACTTGCGTTGACCGGTTTGTGTCGGGCGCGAATTCGCGACGCAGCAGGAAATCACTGAATGATCCGTCATGCGCTAATTGCGACTATATTCGCAACGTTACCTGCTTGTGTTTCTGAAGGGGAACCAGGTGGTACACCCGAGCTGGCAGCGGCACTGGATGATTCACAATCCAGCCATACAAGCCGCACGGTATCTGTGTACCTGGTGGCGGATAATCTTACCGGTTATTCACCGCAGTACAGCGATCGGCTGCTGGTTGCAGAGCCGGTGGTACAGCGTGTTAGCCGGCAGGCGAAAGCAAAGTTAAAAGTAGATGGAATTGACACGGTGGTGTACGGCGAGAGCTGTACGGAGCTGTCGAGGCGCTATGAAGCTGTTATTTCCTGCGAAATTTCGGAAACCGTGACACCCGACTATCTGCACTCGGTAGCTTCGGCATCGACGGACAGCGAAGGGTTCGCCATATTTACGCTTGATAGCAGATCTTATCGTATTTCGCTGGAGAGCTGGCCTACGCTTGAAGACCCGCTGTGCCAGTGGGGTGGATCCGCAATGCTCGCTGATCAGCAAACATCGCTTGCTATCAATGTGATGGTGTTCTGCGAATAGACGATACTGGCGGTTGGTGGTCAGGCGGCGGATTGATGATCGCTGTTCATATCCGCTTCCATCAATTCGGTAAACGCTTTGGCGATAACCGGTTTACTGCACAGGTAACCCTGATAAAGCTCGCATTGAAGTAACCGCATATGATTGAGCTGGATATCTGTTTCGATCCCTTCCGCAACAACAGTCATACCGAGTTCATGGGCGAGCGAAATCATTGCTCGCACGATGGGGGTGCGAATTTTCTCTGACTTCACTTCCTCGATAAAGGATCGATCTATTTTTAGCTCATCCAGCGGAAATCGCTGCAGGTAACTCAGCGATGAATAGCCGGTACCAAAGTCGTCTATTGAGAGTTTGACTCCCAGAGTTTTTAAATCGTGCAGAAGTTCGATATTCGATTCTGCATTCTCCATCACCATGTTCTCGGTTAGCTCAAGCGTCAGGCAATGTGCGGGCAGCCCGGATTTTTGCAATGCCTGTTGAACGGTATCCACCATATTGGAATCGTGTATTTGTCTTATCGAGACGTTGACCGCCAGGCGAAAATCGAATTCGAAGCGATTACGCCATTCTGACGCTTGCACGCACGCGTGTTCCAGTATCCATGCACCGATAGGTATTATTTGCCCGGTGCGCTCGGCAATGGAAATGAAATCATCGGGGCCGACAAAACCCAAATCCCCGCTAACCCACCGTATCAGGGCCTCTGCACCGATGATGCGACCAGTAATCAAGTCGACTTTTGGTTGGTAGGTAATCCGAAGTTCTTCTCGCTCAATGGCAGTCCGAAGACCACTTTCAATAGCGAGAATTTTGGTGGATTCTTCGTTCATGGTTCCGGAATAGTAGGCGTAGCCCTCAGTGCAACTGTGGTTGCGTGCGTAGGACATGGCAGTTTCCGCATTGTGCAGAAGCGTTTGCGGGTCGCTTGCGTCATCCGGAAAAACGGCAATGCCTATCTTGGCGGTAGTAAAGAGCGATTGACCGTTTACTTTGAACGGCTCACTTGTGTCGATAATAATTCGGCGGGCCAGCACTGCTGCGTGTTGAGGGTTTTCCAGCGGTCCCAGGAACACGGAGAATTTGTCACCACCGGTTCGAGCAATACTGGTGCGCACGTTGGTGCCGAACGCTGACCTGATCGAATCAGTTGAACGAATACACTCCTCGAGCTTGCGTGCAAAGGCCTGAAGCACACGATTGCCCTGATCACGACCCATTGAGCTGTTTATGTTCTTGAGGTTTTCAAGGTATATATGAAGCGCTGCGCCATTGCTTCGGTTTTCAGTCAGTGTTGCGGTATAAGCGAACGTTGATTCCAGGAACGCGTCCAGTTTTGGCAGACCGGTCAATTGATCATAGTTAACCAGTTGGTGTTGATAAGCCTTTGCCGCAAGAGTGTTTCGTAGTCGTAGCGCGAGTTCACTGGCATCTACCGGTTTTGCCAGAAAATCCATGGCGCCTAGCTGCAGTGCTTTTAACTTGGTATCTCCATCATCTGATGATGTGAGAATAACCACTGGAACATGTTTCAGGTTCCTGTCACGTCGCATTGAGACGAGTATGTCGAAGCCTGAGACATCAGGCATCATAAGATCCAGTAATACAACGTCCGGCTTTTCGCGCTGCATGATTTCAAGCGCTCTTTTCGATTCACAGGTTGCTACGAAATTGTTGTAGCCTTCGCCTTCCAGATACGTTTGCAATACGTCTGTATTTATTGGCTCGTCATCCACCAGCATAATTTTGGCGGACGTGATGAGTGACTCGTACTCGAAATCGGATGCCGAATCAATACTGTCGTATGATTGTGAATCGTGCTTTGGCATGGTTGTTTTACTTATGCCGTCAGGTTGGCGTTGGAGTTGTTTTCTCCGTCGTTCCCCGGAACGACGATTCTATCAGCGTATAATCTGATTTTTTGCAGGTGCAAAGAGGTGTTGCTCCCGTCTTTCTCTTTCGCACTGCTCTCAAGGTCTGCCGCGAGGCTTGTGAATCCATCGAAGCCGACTGTTCCACCAGAGCCCTTAAGCCAGTGCGCCAGTTGAGCCAGTTTGGCGTAATCTTTGTTTTCGAAGGCAGTTTGCATAGTGTCCAGTTGTTGCTCAAGGCGTGGCAAAAACTTCAATACGATCGGGCGGAACGCTGGATTTTTAAGCAGCAAACTGCTCTCAACGGGTGCAACGGCCGAGGCGTCCAATTCTTTAAAATTCGACATGTTGTTTGTTTGATTGGTGATGGACTGTGGTGAATCGGGCTCGATCCCACTACTCAGACGACCGGCAATCAGCGCTATATCGTTGAGATTAATGCTGATTGCGTCATGTTTTTTTGCTTTTGCATTATCTTCAAGACTGCGCGCGGGGCCGGATAGCTGATCAAAGCCCACTGTCCCTCCGGATCCCTTGAGCCAGTGACCAAGTGCTGCCAGCTCTGTAAAATCCTGTTGCTCCAGCGCCTGTTCCATTTGAGGTATTCGCTGGCGTAATTTGACAATGAATTTCTCGATCACCACTGCAAATTTGGGGGATTGTGCCAGGCGGCTGTAGATTGGTGCATCGTTCGCATCCTGGCTGGCTGTTGGTGAGAATTCAACAGTGCAGTTGCGAACTTCCCGGGCTGGCGTACTAGAAGGGTTACTACCCGAAGGCTTGCCATTGAGAATTTTTGCCAGTAGCCTGGTTAGTCCGTCTATGTCGATCGGCTTTGTCATATAGTGCGAAAAACCGGCCTGCAGTATTCTGGTTTCCTGGCCCTTCATCGCGTTTGCAGTCAGTGCAATGATCGGTAACTCAACTCCGTTGCTACGCATCGCGTGAACTGCCTCGTAGCCGTCCATTACAGGCATGTGAATATCCGATAAAATCGCGTCGTAACTGTTTTTACTAACCATATCTACACCGATAGCGCCGTTCTCCGCTGTATCGGTGTCTATTCCAAGATCATTCAGAACAAGTGTCAGTAGCTCTCGATTTTCCGCGCCATCATCGATAACAAGCACAGTCGAAGCTGGAAATTCCCAGCTGGTGAACTCCTCCGTCGTCGAGCTTTCAAGGCTTGCGAATATCTTTTCCGGCGGCAACAAAGCGCTTTTATCGATTTCACCGGCACTGATCAGTGCGGTGAATGTGGTTCCAACTCCGGGCTCGCTGGTGACATGAATGTCTCCGCCCAGTGCTCGCGCCAGTTTTCGGCTAATAGAGAGACCCAGTCCGGTGCCACCAAATCTTCGGGTAATGGATGAGTCAGCCTGGACAAACGGATTAAAAATAGCGGATTGCTGTTCTTCGTTCATACCGATGCCGCTGTCTTTTACGTCAATCGCGTACTGTTCAATACCGCTGGTCAGCTGCGTTCGAAGAATAATCTCAACACCACCTGTGTCTGTGAATTTTATGGCATTGCCCACCAGATTGGTGATGATCTGACGTAATCGTGAGGCGTCTGTCTGTATGTGTGCTGGCAACGCATCGGGAATGCCGAGCTCAAGTTCAATACCTTTTTCTTCAGCTCTGACTCGCAATACCTGCACTACATCGTTAGCGATTGTGTGCGGCTCGCAGTCCATGAGCTCCACTTCAAGAGCACCGGATTCTACTTTGGAGAGGTCGAGCACATCGTTGATCAGTTCAAGCAAGTGTTTTCCGCTGCTTGAAATCGTATTCAGATGCTTGTGCCAATTAGAGTCCACCGCACCGCTGCCACGCTTGAGCACTTCGGTAAAACCAAGAATGGCGGTCATGGGAGTTCGAATTTCGTGGCTCATATTCGACAGAAAATCACTTTTGGCCGTATTGGCTTTTTCTGCCGCGTCACGAGCGAGCCGCAACTCTTTCTCTACCTCCTCCAGTTCGGTTACATCATCCAGGCTTATTAGAACGCCGCTTGCCACTTTGCCTGTAACGATCGGTGAGCAGTTAACCAGAAATTTGTGCCAGTGCCCGTCTTTGCTTTTTAACCAAAGACGAGATCCGCGAATGGTTTCTTTTGTATTGAGTGCGAGCTGCCACGGGAACTCTGCCTGTGGTGTATCACTGAGTTCGTCCGGCCGGTACTCACCGATATGCCAGTCGAATTCGGACGCTTTTCGCCCCAGCAGTTTTTCTGCCTGCTGGCCGGTGATCTGCTGAAACGCCTTGTTGGTCAGCACCACATTCGATTTGCGATCGACTACCAGCAGAGCCTCTGCCAGTGTATCCAGCGCGGAGCGCACTCGCCCGGGAACCGCTTGAGACGGGTTGAGCGCCTTTAACATTTTCCCGAGGTAGAGGTAAAAAAGAAGGAAGCTGCCCAGTCCAAATGCAAAGATCAGTGTCAGGTTTGAGTTTTTAATCCGGTCGAGTGTGGAGAAGCCGCTTGCGCTTGAAAAATACAGCACAATTTCGCCCCAGACGCTGTCTTTTTCCAGAATTGGAAGCACGATTCGCGATTCGGTAGACGCCGGCCTGTCGTCAGTGTCAGTCCTGTCGCCAGTATCAGTGATGACAGCCTCGTCTCCGAAAATGATGTTATCGTTTTTTTTGCTTGAAATAGATGCGGCGACTAAATCCGGGTTTCTCGACAGAGCGAATTCGAGGTTTTTGGTGATGCTGGATTTATCACCGTTCAGAAGAAACAGGGTGCTGCTTGAGGCTATTGATTCAGCCAGTGTCACCCGGCCGTCGACAATTGCCTGGTTTCGGTTCGGGATTAAGCCCAGCAAAATTGCTGCGAGCAGCATCGAGGTCACAATCGATGTGAGGCCAGCTGCCAAATGAAACCGTGCGGATAACTTCTTCATTCGACTAATCGCACAACCCTGTGGTGTGCGGGCTCGGGTAGCACGACCGCTGGCCACGTGGACCCGCGCCCGGGCGACAGCAATCGCAACTTGCGTCACAGAGATATGGCGTTGCAGGCAGTGCCGAGGCGGTTTGGTGGTGTAGCGCGAAATTCCGGTCCATCCACAGCAATCGGCCGAAAAAGATTGATACTTAAGCAGAAATCACTGATAACAGTGATGCTCCACTCACTGCCGCATTAAATGGCCGGGAACGACCGGGGCAACGAGTCAAACCGCTGTTTTAAGTTAACTGACAGAAATAGCTCAGCCGAACTTGCGTTCTATACTGGCGAATACTGCTTCTGCAGTGGCCTCGCTGGATTCAAAGTCCTCGCCGCGATCCATCATTTTTTTGGCGCTCTCCGGCAGTGCAGGCCTTACCCCGGTCGCTTCAAATACGGCGTCTGAAAATTTAACCGGGTGCGCGGTTTCTATGACGACGTTGTCGCCATCGAGACTATTGCCGAGTTTTTCAGCTGCATACGCTGCGGTAGCGGTGTGAGGGCAGATGATTTTTCCTGTGTTTTGCGAGGTGTTCTGCATCGCGGCAATGGCATCTGCATGGGTACATTTAAACGCGATGAAATGTGAGGTCAGTGTGTCCATCTCGCTGTCACTCAACTGATAGCCTTCGTTGTTTTCAAGGGAATGCTGTGCATCAGTGACCGCATTGCCGTCGCCTCTTTTTATATGCCACAGCAGACGTTCAAAATTACTTGATACCTGTATGTCCATACTCGGAGATATCGTTTTGATGGTGGTATTTCCCTGCATGCGACGCGATTTAAAAAGCCTGGGGAGTACATCATTGTCGTTTGAAGTTACGACAAGTTTGTTGATTGGAGCACCAAGCATCTTCGCTATAAACGCCGCATAGACGTTGCCAAAATTGCCGGTGGGCACGATGAAATTGCACGGTTTGCCAGACTCGCGCTGAACAATTCCGCTGCTGCGAAAATAGTAGGCGGTCTGCAACAGGATGCGCAGCATATTGATAGAGTTGACAGCGGTAAACCCGAATTTCTCAGCCGCTGAATTTTGATACAGGGATTTGACGATGCGCTGGCAATCGTCGAAGTCGCCATTGACACTCAGCGGCAATACATTGTCTGCCCCGGTGGTGGTCATCTGCTTGCGCTGGAATTCCGAGACGCCACCATCAGGAAAAAGAACAACAGCACGCAATCTGGCACGTCTCGCGAATGCGTGTACGGTGGCGGCGCCGGTATCGCCGGAAGTGGCGCAGAGCACGGTGGCGTGGCGGTCGTTCTGTTCCAGGGTCTGGTCAATAATTTCAGCCAGTGGTGCCAGAGCAAAATCCTTGAAAGCGAGTGTCGGTCCGTTCATGAGTTCGACATTCCACAATCCATCGCCCAATTGGGTAACTGGCGGGCCAACCGGTTTATCAAATCGGTCCATCGCCGTATGGATAGCCTGTGTGATATTGATCCGTGGTAATGAGTTCGCGCCAAAAAGCGATAACAGCCGGCCGCCGATATCGGCATAATCGCCGACTAGTAACTGTTCCAGCGTTTCAGGCTCGATTGTCGGCCAATGGTCAGGTACAAACAGGCCTCCGTTGCTAGCGGTGCCCCGAGTTAATATTTGCGCCAGCGTCAGCGATTCATCGCCACCACGTGTGCTTATGTATTTCAACTGATGGTTCTCTGGATATTTCAAAAGGGGGAGTGTGCGGAATTCTACCAAGGATTTGCAGATTAACGATAAATTTTACTTGCTTGCATTGATAAAGCGTGCAGCCGCCATCGATAAAAAACAGACGTGTTAGTAGGTCGGGAAACAGCATGAAAGATAAATCTTTAACCGCGGCCGGTTCTCCGCGACGCAAACGGCGTACAGTCAGGCGACGGAGCGGATCAAATTCTGATCGATCTACTGGCTGGACACAAAAGCCGTTTTTGCAACCGAGGCGTTTTCCCGCACCTGTTGACCTGATTGGTGCTGAAGATGTTGAGCGAGTGCACGCAGCATCGCTGCAGGTTTTGTCAGAAATTGGCCTGAAAGTGCTGCACGAGGGTGCGCGTGAAATAATGCGATCAGCGGGCGCCGACGTCGACAATTCGACAATGCAGGTGCGATTCGATCCCGATCTGGTAATGCAATGTATCGCCGGTATTCCAGAGACATTTACGCTGCATGCGCGCAATTCCGAACACAATATCAGGGTAGGTGGCGATGAGATGTTTTTTGCCCTTATGGCGAGTGCACCGAACAGTTCCTGTCTGGACCGGGGACGGCGAACCGGAAACCAGGAGGACTACCGCAATTTTCTAAAGCTCGGGCAGATGCACAACATTGTGCATACCCTTGGCGGGTATCCGGTGGAACCCGTCGATATCCACGCCTCGGTTCGGCATCTCGATTGTGTGTCTGATTTTTTGTGCCTCACAGATAAAACCTATTGTATCTATTCACTCGGGCATGAGCGGGTCACCGATGTTATCGAGATGACCAGGATAGGGCATGGTCTGAGTCACGAAGAGCTACGGGAAAGACCCTCACTGTTCACGATAATCAATACGAATTCGCCACTGCAACTGGACATACCAATGATGCAGGGCATTATAGATATGGCGACGATGAATCAACCGGTCGTAATAACGCCCTTTACCTTATCCGGTGCAATGGCTCCCGTAACTATTGCCGGTGCCCTGGTGCTTCAAAATGCCGAGGCACTTGCAGGCTTGAGCTTTAGTCAGATGGTGAGCCCCGGTGCGCCGGCGGTCTATGGCGGATTTACCTCGAATGTCGATATGCAATCAGGAGCGCCGGCATTTGGCACACCTGAGTACATGAAAGCACAACACATCGGTGGCCAGCTTGCACGACGTTATAAACTTCCCTACCGGACATCGAATGTATGTGCCGCTAATACCGTTGATGCACAGGCAGCCTATGAATCGGTGTTCTCTCTGTGGGGTGCGGTTAACGGCGGTGGTCATTTACTGATGCATGGTGCCGGATGGATGGAAGGTGGTCTGTGTTGCTCGTATGAGAAGATGATTCTCGACTTCGATCTGCTGCAAATGGTGAATGAGTTTTTAACCCCTCTGGATTTTTCTGATGATGAACTGGGTCTTAGAGCTATACGGGATGTCGGTCCAGGTGGTCATTTTTTTGGTACGGAACATACACAGGAACGCTTTAAGAATGCGTTCTACGCACCGATTCTTAGCGATTGGCGAAATTTCGAAAGCTGGCAAGAGGCGGGGTCACCCACCGCGATGCAAAAGGCCAATCGGCTATGGAAGCAGCGACTTGCAGAATACAGTGCGCCGCCAATGGACTCTGCAATCGCCGATGAGCTGGCCGAGTTCGTGGCAAAGCGAAAGGCTCAAGGTGGAGTAAAGACCGACTTTTAATCAGTTTGCTTTTAAGGCTGTTTGTTGCGTCGCGCGGAATACGGTGTTGTTATTTCCATGCAAACGCAGGTTGTTCAAAGTGCGCAACGCGGGTCGGTCTACCGAACAATGCAACTTCTCTGAACTGATAAATTATGGCAGCGGTTGGGCTATACACCGTGGTGTTGACTGCGGCGGGTTTAATTGTCAGGAACGGATTGTGACTGTCGGCTTGTGCGGATTCAGCCGGGGCTGCCTTTATATGTTGCTGTGAAGTATCGATTGAAGAGATGGTAGCAAAGTCGGGTGCGGCCAACTGGCTCAACGGAATCTCGTAGACGCGAGCTACTTCATCAGGGTTTGGTTTTATGGAATCGATGGCTGGATTCCACAGCACCACAGGGGATATGACAAATCCGGAGCGGGTGGGGTAATCGTCCAGCCGCCCCAGCATGTCGTGTTCGTTCAAATACAGCCCCAGTTCTTCCGAAAGCTCCCGTCGTGCGGCCTGTTCGACAGATTCTCCCTTATCGAGCTTTCCACCGGGCAGTGCGAATTGCCCTGCGTGTTTTCGCAAGCGGCTACTCCGAAGGGTGAGTAGCACGCAGGCCTCACCTGTGTCGCTATGCGGCGATACGGTAAGCACCACTGCGGCGTTACGCAATCCACTGTCAACATGACTGTGCTGATCGAACCGGGACAAATGAAGTTGAATCCGGTCTCTCAGGGAGTCGTCGTGTGGATGATAGTCGGTCATTGGAAACACTATGTCGGATCGGCAGAGTTACTGTGTTTGAAGCGTTGGCAGACATGATACAGTTCGCTGAACAACAGGACATCTACTATTACAAAAATGCTCGAAGTCTATGCAGGCCCGATTGCGCGTCAGCAAATAATTGAACATGGATTTACACCGGATCTGTTTAGCACGTTTACCGGTGCGAGTGGCGGGCCCAAGTGGTTTGTGCTTTATGGGCTTGATCGTTTTCTGTTTGGCGAGTTTTTTAAAAACCGGCAGAGTGTGTTGAATCTTGTGGGCTCCAGTGCCGGGGCTTTTCGAGCGGCATGTTTTGCGCAGCGAACACCACTCCCGGCACTTGACATACTTACTGATCGCTATATCAATACCGTCTACCCGAGGTTCGCAAGTCCCGCCGAGGTAACTGCCAGTGTTAGGTTGCTGCTCGATGATCTTTTTGCCGGGTCTGCCGTTACCGAAGTGCTTGAGAATCCACTGTTCAAATTGCATATGATTGTTGCAAAGTGCAGTGGCCTGGTTGCGTCCGAGAATCGATTGTTGCAGGGCATAGGGCTTATTGATAGCAGTCGATCGAATCGTCGCAGCCGTTCGCTGCTGGCAAAACGGTTTATACGTTATGTATTCCAGCCCGCAGACAGTCAGCTTGTTCTGGAAGATCCACACCGGATACCAATTGTCACGCAAACACTCAATACGGAAAACCTGACAGAGGCTTTGCTGGCGTCCGGATCACTTCCGCTTTTTATGCAAGGGGTAAAAAATCCGGCGGGCTGTGCGGCGGGGGTGTACCGTGACGGCGGCATTATAGATTATCAATTCGACCTGAATTTTAAAACGGACGGCTTGATACTCTACCCCCACTACAATGCAAGCCTTAAACCTGGCTGGTTTGATAAAAAGCTTAAAAGAACAGCGTCTGCGGCTAACTATGAACGAGCAGTGTTACTTTGTCCTTCGACGCGCTTTGTCGATTCGCTACCTTATAAAAAGATTCCCGATCGCTCAGACTTCAATAAAATGGATGACATTCAGAGAATCAGCTACTGGAAACAAGTGGTCTCCCGGTCGCAAGTACTGGCGGATGAGCTATCTACTTTTCTGGAGCGGCGAGAGTTGGGCAAGTTACGCGATATTGACGAACTGCTTTTCAGCTGAGCCCCGGGTTAGCCGTCGTAGCCACAGGCTTTATAATATCGGTCGACACAAAGCAGGATATGATCAATCGCCAGTTGTGCGGCCGGCGCCTGCAGTGATCCGAATTCTCTTTCCGGAAAATACTGTGAGACGATGGTCTCCGGTATTTTGGTATTACCGAGGTTTGAAAAGAGTTTGTTCAGTGCTTTGCTGACAGCCGGAACCGTCCAGTAGTAGCGTATGCGGTCGCTGTAACTGAAGTGTTTGAGTTGCTTGACCAGCTCGGCGTCGCCACGATAATACGGTGTCCAGTGATCGGAGTTATCGTTCATCGCCAGGTCGATAGCATTTATCAAACCGGACCTGTCTTTTTCAGCGAGTAAATGATCTTCGATGCGTGCGAGTGCAAATACAGCCTCACGCATTCTGAATGTGAGTTCCGGACCGACCTTTAAAAAGAAAAAATGATTCTGTACCAGTTCAGCCAGTGCATCGGTGGGTTGATAATCGGTTGAGTGTGCTTCAAACGTCATGTTGTCGAAGCCTTTCACTGCAGTTGATAATTGAGATGCTTTGTCGGGCACGAATCGGTGTATGGCGGTATGGCTAAAGTCAACTCCGGGCTGGGTTACTACCGATGCAATTTTCGGCCACACATGCGCAAGACCTTCCCGGTCGAACGCATTGCGATGCGTATCAATGGTGTCTTGCAGTCGTTGTACGCTGGTGACAGACAGTTCTTCCATATCGTCCGTTTCACCACCGGGAACAGGCACTTCGGTGCCTATGATATAAACCAGCTCTTCAGCATGAGGGGAATGTTCTTCTGCCACCTTGCACAACTTCGCTGCACGTTCAGCTACCAGTTCAAACGAAGGTGTTGGCTCTCCACCGCAGGCCATTGAGGCATCGAGGTGAATTTTACGAAAACCGGCTGCCGCATAGTCTTTCACAAGCACACCGGCTTTTTCCATGGCCTCTGAAGGTGGCAGGTGTCGCCACGGATTTGGCCCAAGATGATCGCCACCCAGTATGATGGAGTCAGACGATACTCCGTATTCGGTCGCGAGTGATTGCATCCAGTCGGAAAAATCTGACGCTACCATTCCTGTATAGCCCCCCTCCTGGTTTACCTGATTGCAGGTAGCCTCCACCACAGCAGGTACGTTGTATGCCTCGGCGTATTGAAAAATTGCACGCAACACTTGCTCGTTAGCAGTGCAAAAACATGGAAGCCCGGCGGGGTCGCCAGCGCGGTTTTTTCTTATGTGGGTTGTTATATCGATCATTTATTCAGTCAGACGGCTTTGACGGGGTTGTTTTTTATAAAGGCCTCGATGGTGTTCAGGTCAGAATTGCCTTCCATGGGACCGCGTTTGGTGACTGCAATTGCACCGGCTGCATTGGCGTAACGGCCACTTTTTTCTATCGATTGACCCTGGGAGATCATTGCGAGGAAAGTACCGCAAAAGCAATCTCCGGCACCCGTGGGGTCAACTTCAGTCACGGTATGACCACCTAGCTGTAGTGGATCATTTTCTTTGCTGAAAATAATCGATCCGTGCTCGCCCCGGGTTAATGCAATAGTTTCAACCCCGGTATCCAGGAGCCTGTTGATTGCCTGCTCTTGTGAGAGATCGGGATAAAGAAATTCAAGATCGCTGTCACTTGGAAAAAGATAGCTGCTTTTTTCGATCAATTTTGTCAGTGCTGTTTTAACGTTTGAATCACTCATTAACTCCGGACGTGCATTCGGGTCACAACTGATTTGCCCGCCGTCTTGCAGAACCCTGGCTGCTGTATGTTCAATAGCTGACCGCAATAACGGGTTGCCGAGAGATGATCCGGAAAAATGCATGACCAACGGACCTTGGGGCAGTTTGATTGTCTCTGTGGCGAATGCATCGGCAGCTGTATTGTTCAGGTGAAAGATGAAAGTCCTGGTGCCATCTTCAAAGTAGGAAACAAACGCGACGCCAGTCGTTTTATCCCCGAGGATCTCGATACCTGCTGTTTCCACGCCGTTTGATCGAAGCCGGTCGATCAGTGCGTTGCCGAAATTGTCCGCACCCACGCCGCCAAAAAGATGCGTGGCGGCGCCTGTGCGTGCCGCCTGATCGATGCAGATTGCCGGTGCACCGCTTGGATAGGGGCCTGAATAGTCAGAAAGCATACGAAGTTCGCAGTCTTTTTGATGAGAGACAAACTCTACTAACAGTTCGCCAACAGCGATGATAGTGGGGTGCGGCATAGGCTTCCCGGAGTGGTGGAACAAATTATGTGAATTAAATTCTATAATTTATTTTACACGCGTAAAGAAATGTTTTAAAGTCGGCGCATCCAAGGGGAGAGGCTGAACTATGCACTCCGCCCCGGTTAGCCTTTGTCAGGGGAGAAGCCGTTTCGTTTATGAGCGCGCTGGAACAAAATAAACCGAAGATACGCACAATGGAGGAGCTTTCAGCCACCATCGGGATATCTCGACCAACGCTCTCCAAGTTTTTTCAGGATGCCGAGTCGGTACGTACCAGTACCAGGGAGCGCATAGAGGAAGCACTCACCGCCGTCGACTATGTACCGAACTTTTTTGCGACAAAAATGAATCGCCAGTCTACGCGGACTATTGGCGTAATTGTGCCGTATCTGAATGACTTGTTCTTCACCACTTTGATTCAGTCAATAGAAGAATCTGCACTGCAGCAAGGTTACGCAATTATCATTCAAAGTGCTCACGGGGATCCTGCACTCGAGGCCAAAGCGTTTGAAAATCTGATGTCGATGAGCGCTGACGGTGTTATTGCAGCTCCGATCGGCCAGGCAAGTTCGTTAAATGCGATCAATCGGCTGAAAGGTCAGCTTCCGATCGTTTTTGTCGATTCCCGGTTTCCCGAAAGGTTCGATGATGTGGATTTTGTGGGCACTAATAATCAGCAGAGTATTTCCTTGATGGTCGGCTATCTTCACCGGTCTGGCGGGGCTCCGGTTTTTTTTGGTATGCCTCGTATAAACACAAACAGCCTGGAGCGAGAGCAGGCTTATTTGAAAAGTGCTGAAGACCTGGGCTTTAAACCACAGATTATTCCGGTGGACAATTCCAGTCCTGTGTGGAATTTTGAAGAGTTTGCCTACCAGACGATGGATGAATATTTCGCCCGCGGCGAGTTCGTACAAAGTACAATCCTGTGTGCCAATGATCGGCTGGCAATTGGGGTGATTCGAGCGGCCAACCGGCATCATCTGCTACCACAACGAAAAGGTGAGTCCTCACAGTTTAGAGTTGCCGGTCATGACGACCACCCGCTTTCGGCTTATGTGTATCCGGCTCTCACTACTGTTTCCAGAAACACATTCGGTATAGGCAAGGCAGCCGTTGAGCAAATTCTGGATCAGATCGAAAATGGCCGTCGAAATGGTCAGGGGGTAGTAAGAACTTTCGATGCGGAACTGCGCCTGAGAGAGTCCGCATGAATTTTATTGCTGTATCGGCGCTTGTTTTAAGCAGGACTCTCTGTTTGATATTTTCCGACAGAGTACTAGATGTATCAACTATTCTTTACACGTGTAAAACTGAGAGGATCTATGACAAACAAACTTAAACTCACCGCCATAGGCGTTACGGCTGGAATGTCGATGGCCTTCGGTGCAAATGCCGAAGAGATCACCATTGCCACCGTGAACAATGCTGACATGATCACCATGCAGGAACTTGCGCCAGCATGGGAAGAGGAGACAGGCAACAAGATCAATTGGGTTGTTCTGGAAGAAAACGTACTGCGCCAGCGTACGACGACAGATATTGCCACAAAGGGCGGGTCTTTCGACATTATGTTCATTGGTGCATACGAGACTCCAATCTGGGGTGCCAAAGGCTGGTTGACTCCATTGGACGATTTTGCCGAAGATGCTGACTATGATCTGGAAGATGTTTTCCCGCTCGTTAGAAACGGTTTGTCAGCCAACGGTAGCCTGTACGCACTGCCGCTTTACTCTGAAACATCATTCACTTTCTACCGCACAGATCTGTTCGAAAAAGCCGGCGTTGCTGTGCCGACTGAGCAAATCACCTATACCGAGTTTGCCGAAATGGCGGCCAAACTGCACGATCCGGACAATGGTATCTACGGTACATGTCAGCGCGGTAAAGCCGGCTGGGGCGAAAACATGGCGTTCGTTGGTACCGTGGCTAATGCATTCGGTGCTCGCTGGTTCGATGAAGACTGGAAACCGCAGCTTGATAGCGCAGAGTGGAACAATGCGATCACTTACTACGTTGATTTGATGAACGCTTCAGGTCCTCCAGGTGCATCAGCAAACGGTCACAACGAAAACCGTGCGCTGTTCAAAGATGGCAAATGTGCAACATGGGTTGATGCTACATCAGCTGCTGGTGA
>CAYPCS010000016.1:57413-88402 GCA_964409275.1 uncultured Granulosicoccaceae bacterium | reverse complement strand
CGCTCTCGTTCAGCTTCGCTTTCAAAACGCCTTATCCAGAAATATACCGAGTCATCCTCTTCGCCACGATAACTTCCACAAACCACCATTCCTTTGGAGACCTGAAACGGAATAATTTGAGACTGCATAAAATCGATCCATTCATCCATTTTACCGGGGCGAATCTTATATTGCCGAATTTCAAAAAAAGCCATTGTGTTTATCTCCGTTTGCTATTACGTATCTTACGCGGATTTGTAATTCAGGGAAGCTCTCGAATGTATTTTCTGGCAGCGAACTATCGAGCTAAATGGAACGCCAGGCAAAATCCCGTTTGGAAGTGTGGCTTTTTAACAGTTTAATATGGTAATCACACGCTCCTTTTTGCCGGCAATTGCGATGTGGCGTTAACCGCCCGGGCGTTTTGAGATCTTGTGCAAGACATACGGGGGATGCAGTCAACGTTTTTGTACAAAATAGTAAAAATTGACAATTCGACGCCGTAGAACTCGCATGGGAAAGGAACCGTCTTTGACAAGACGGGTAAATGGATAGAAACAGGAGTTTGTATGGACAAGGTAAGTTTGAGCGTTGTCGGCGCTGACAGCGAAATTTCTGACGGGGAAATTGCCGCTTCGTTGTCAAAATTGTACGGTAGATCCGAAGAGCATTTTACAGCGCTTTGTCAGTGTGTGCTGGTTCAGGGTAAAGCCTATACACTATTGAAGCGAACAGATCAGTCAGTCGCTGAACAACATCGTGCCAGACTAGAAGCAATCGGTTTGCGATGTGTAGTAAAGCCCGCCACAGACAGCAATAGTTTGAGCCTGGTACCAGTAGAAGCGGCCGTTGCTGAAATGGGTGTGAAGTGTCCGGCTTGTGAGGAATTGTCTACCGATACAGTAGTCTGTTCTCACTGTGAAGTTGTGATGGCTAAATTCGAGCGGCAGCAGAATATAGATGTCACCCTGCAGACTAAACTTAAATCGGCCGAATCCGGCTATGCGAGAGTGCAGCTTGCCCGCCAGCAAGATACCCAAAGGCTTAAATCGAAAAAAAACACTGCACGTCCGGTAGACGATACTCCCGAGACGGAAGTTGAAGATGTCTTCAATGCCCGTGTAGAAGATAGTAGTAAAAAGGTGGTGCCGCTGGCACTGGCCGCTACCGTACTTGCGGCAGTGGCTGGAGGTTATTTTGCCTACTCGCTGAAGAATAACCCGCTTTCGGGTATCAAAGAACACCAATTGGTGGCAGCGGAAATACCAGAGACAGAAAATGCCGAAACGGATTCCAGCGGCGGCCTTGCAGAATCCATTGAAGATTCGATTGCCAATACG
Source organism: uncultured Granulosicoccaceae bacterium (assembly GCA_964409275.1). Classification (GTDB taxonomy): domain Bacteria; phylum Pseudomonadota; class Gammaproteobacteria; order Granulosicoccales; family Granulosicoccaceae. Next base: position 87,083 of record CAYPCS010000016.1, on the reverse strand, counting down.
GTTTTTACCCGATGGAGCAGCCAGCAATATGAGATTAAACAGCTAAAGCACAAGCTTGATCTGCTCAATGCAAACGTTGGAATGAGTTCCACCATGCATGGTTTGGTCGCCAATACCCAGGATCCATTGTCAAGAAACATGGGGCGACAACACTTGCTCCTTTTAGAGCAACTGCCGGTTGGAGAGAACGCACTCCGTGGCGGCGATCAAAAGTTTTCTGACGAAAAAGATCAGGCAATCGCCGGAATCGTCGCATCAATCGAAGAATTGCCCCGTAACCTTGAGAAAGTGTCGGCGTCAATCGGTCTGGTAGAAACCCTGCATCTGGCAGGTCACAACGGCCAGGCGGAAGAGACGTATATCAAGGCAAAGGGCTATCTTGAGCTGGTATATACAGAATCCGGTGCTGTAGAGAAAGTACTGGCTCAAACTATTTTTGCCGAGCACTTGAACACGCGGGGTGACGTGGACGCCAGTCGAGCGAGCTTTAAAGCGGCGTCGCAGGCAGCGCATAATATTGATACTGACATCCCTGCAAACAGAGGTGCGTTTGCCTATATAGCCAGGCGTGAAGCAAGTATCGGGCAATTTGCCGATGCGCACCGTACACTGAGTGAGGTTAAAAACGATGCGATCCGGCAAGTAGCGATGAATGAAATCACAGAATTTGCTCGTGTTGCACACAGTGGTAACAAGGGCGTGGAATCGGACGTGTTGCTTTCGTCGAATGAAGAAATGTTTGCGGATGATCCTGATCTAATGCTGTTATTTGAGAACGATAAAAAAATGCAGGAAAATGCGCAACGAATTTCCACACTGAGGGGGCATTTTTAGCGCGTTTGATTCACGAGCCTGTGCGGCAGAAACTCTGCTACTGCGAGCACACCCCGCCGGACCGTTTTAGTCGATGATTTTCGTTACGAATGAATAGCCATGGGGACTTTTGCCGCGCACGCTACTGAATATTCAAGTGGTGTTGAGGATACAGTCGCTGTGGTGGAATGTGTACGTTCATCAGATCGCCCTGGCGTATTGTTCCCTCCCGTTCAACCCATGCGGTAAATCCGCGTCGATGTAAGGCTGATTTTACAAACTTCCGCCCTTTGCCCGGGAAGTGTCTATCAATAATTTCTGCAGGGTATTTACACGGGGCGTTCTCAACATCCACTACAATCGCGGCGCCACTGCTGAATAGAAGCCGGCTGGCGGGTGGTAGTAAAGTTAGATCCGGAATACCGCTAATACTCAGGTTAGCGCCAAGCCATTCTGGTTCGAGATTATCCAGCCCCATTTGCTCCGCTATCAGGGCAAGCTCTTCAACCGAGATTACCGATATCTGACGCGTGTTTCGAATGATGGTGTTCTCGGTGTATTGTTCTTTTACCCTAACGCACGATTTTCTGGTCAGGCCGCTGTGGGATTCCCCTGTTAATCCGGCAAAAACCGCATTCACAGAATCTACGCGGGATGAACAGATGTCTGTGCTTGCATCGTTGTGCAGGCACAGGCGTTCTACTGTCCCGACAAGCTTCGTCTGCTTTAATATGGTCAATGATGTGCACCTGTTCTACTATTGTGTGTTGTTATGCTACATCGTTAGTAAGATGATGTACCAGTAGTCTGGAGACGACTGTTAAATTCACGGGCGACGCTGTCAATATCTGATTACACAATACCTGATACAGGCACCGAGTGACTTCATACCTGTTAGCCTCTGTGCAAGTAAAAATCTGAATATCGCAGAGTAACGTTAGGGCCATGCGAATCATCCCTGCATGGCAGGAAGATTAATTATGACACCACATGAATTCGAACAACGCATTGTACGATATGGTGACCTGGTGCCGTGCAAGACTGCGTTTATAGATGCACATACCCCGGGCTCTGATCAAAAAGAGAACTTCACCATTATTGGTGGCGGGGTGTCGGAAAGCGCGGACCAGCATATACACATTCGTGAAACCCCCGGGTTTAACATAGGCGCTGCGGGTCAACCACCAGGTTGTCGGAACTCCCTGCACACACATAGAACCGCAGAAGTTTTTTTTGTGCTCAAGGGGAGGTGGCGTTTTTTTTGGGGTCGCTATGGTGATGCCGGGGAAGTGATTCTTGACGAGGGCGATCTGTTCAACATACCTACGGGTATGTTCCGCGGATTTGAAAACATCGGCAGCGACTACGGAATGATTATGGCCGTGCTTGGTGGCGATGATGCAGGCGGAGGTGTGGTGTGGGCACCGGAGGTGATCAAGGATGCCGAAGCGCATGGACTGGTGCTGGCAGATACCGGCGTTTTGTACAACACCAAAAGCGGTGATCAACTGCCTGCGGGGGTCTCTCGCATGCAAGTGATGAGTGATGATCAGCTGGGCTTGTTGCGCAACCCCGCCATTGATGAAGTTGAGCCGCGTTTCGTAGCTCGATACTGCACTCTGCAACAAAATTCTGTTGACGCTCCGGTGCGGGTTTTAGGTGAGTCTGCGCTGATCAATGATCGGCCTGGCTTTGAGGTGGATTTTCTGTCCCGAAATTCGCTGGACACCACACCTTTTGAAACCACACGTCATGAGATTTTAATGCCCTTCCGTGGCCATTGGCGCATCGACTGGGATGGCGGCACTGCTGTGTTGAACCCGGGTGATACCTGTGCGGTGCCACCCGGCTTGTCACGCAGTGTGTATCCTGCCATGTCGGGGGAATCAGGGTTGTACCGTGTGCGCAATACCGATGACACGGCCGGACCGACCCTGGCCTGGTAGCGTGGGCCTGGTAGCGGACATACAACAAATAGAATTACGGCGCTGCAGTTCGCAGGTCTGTACCAGCATTTGCTGAGGCGATCTTGTTGGTCGTGCATGAAGTCCGGAGTGACGAGCCTGCTGTCAATCTCTTGAAGGTTGACGCCATTCGATTGCCGCTTTTCACGTCCCGCGAACGGTCTGGTGACATCGGTCTATACTCCTGGTATTGCGAAATATTCTGTTAAATATTATGCCTGAAGCTGCTTTGCCAGCGCCGTCCGGCGCTGACGCCACGCGCGCATTTAAAATTGATCAGCAAGCTGCAGTCAGATACTGCGCAGAGGGATTCCGTGCGCTGGAAAACGGTCAGGCTGAGGCTGCCAAATGCTGTGCTATTGATGCGTTGATGGCAAGACCGAGCTGTTTTCAGGCTTATCAGCTACTTGGAAAATATTTTGACACGATAAAAAAACCGGATGAGGCGGAGCAGTGCTTTAGCGGTGTATTGCCCCGGTCAATTGCAGCTCGCTACTTTCCCCGAACTGCACCTCCAAATGCGCGCGTCGGTCTGGCTGAACTGAACGGCTCTGCAAACAATAGTCTGTCGTTGGCATGTGTATCCGTCACTCGAATTCCGGTTCAGCCGACGCATCGGTCTGTATTTTCAGAACCCTCACGAATGCTCCCTCAAGTTGATAGTGCCGGGCAGTCCATTTCTTCCCGGAGCCAGCTTGCAGAAATAGTAAGCGAATCCTGTTTTGTAGATGTCATCGCCAACGGTGTCGTGTGGCACGATGCATTGAATACACTGGTGCTGGATGCTGAAGGTAAGGTATTAAGTGACCATTCCACGGGGTGCGATGCTGTTTTACATACACTGCGTGATGGCATTGATCCCTGTTTTACGGGTGGTCGGGCAATCTTGCTGGGTGCTCGCGGCGCGCATAATTTTTATCACTGGTCAGTTGATATTATACCGAAACTGGGCCTGCTAAAAATGGCGGGTCTGCAGATGCAGAGTGATGATATTTATATTGTGCCGTTCGCGCGTTCGGGATTTATGATCGAGTTGCTGGCGAGGTTCGGAATTTCGCCAGATCAGCTGGTTCAAAGCGAGGATATTTCTCCCTACCTGTGCGCGGATGAACTGATTGTGCCGCGCATGTGTAACCGAATGGGCCTTGGCATGGGGACCTGGCTTCCGGTATTTATGCGCGAAGCAATGGTGGAAAAGTGTCATCCACCTCAACCGCCGGTACGTAAACTCTTCATTAGCCGGCATGCGAATCGTGCTGATGGCAGAGCGATTAATAACCGGCAAGAGGTCGAAGCCTGTTTCAGGTCTTACGGTTTTGAGATCGTGCTGCCGGAAGAATTGAGTGTATTGGCGCAGGCATCAACTTTTTCACAAGCCTCCGTGGTTGCGGGTGTTCATGGTGCCGGTTTAACTAACCTGCTGTACTGTTCACCCGGAACGAAAGTAATCGAGTTCTACGGCGCACATTTCGCCCCCTGTTACCAGGCTATCTGTGCGCTGTCCGGGTTGGAGTATTACTCCGCAGATTTCTCAACTGCTGTTGACGCAGTAGCGGGTAACGAGACTGGCGGTGCAGCGCTGCGCTCCAGGTCTGCGAGACGTTCGGCCAGCTTGCATATACCGATAGATTCTGTGGAATCACTATTGGAAATTGCGAATATCGAAAACTGAGTTAATCGGTGGTTTCTGGATGGACCACCGGTTGTCTATCATGCAAACGCGGCTTTAGCGGCCTCTGTCAGGTAGGTGCTAATTTGGCGATAGGGAACAGGACCATAGCTGATTCGTGCCACGCCGAGCCTGGCGAGTGTTGCCTTTGGAGGTACGTTGGGCAGAGCTATGATATTGACCGGTAGCTCCACTTCATTGCACAGGCGCCCGATAAATTTCTCATCGGCCAGACCGGGTGCGAAGAATCCATCGGCGCCGGCTTGTTGGTAGGCACTTGCACGTTCGATTGCTTCACTCACCATTGCATCAGTGTGCTGATCGGCCGGGGTTTTCAGAAAGATGTCGGTTCGCGAATTGAGAAATCCGGCTACTCCTGATTGATCAGCGGCGGATCGTGCGGCCCTTACCCGTGCAGATTGTTCACTAATACCGTAGAGCCCTTCACCCCCGATGATTTGATCTTCAAAGTTAAAACCGACAATACCGGTTGCCATGGCGAGTTCAATGGTTTGAGCTACCTGTGCCGGTTCCGGACCATAGCCACTCTCAAGATCCATGGTTACAGGCAGCTCGGTGGCATCGATTATGCGGCGAATATTGTCGAGTGCCATGCTGAGCGGCATGTTTTCGCCGTCCTTGTAACCATGCGCCAGCGCAACTGGCAAACTGCCAGTTGCAATTGCACTGGCACCGGCTTTTGCAACCGTCAGCGTGCTGCCTGGGTCCCAGGTATTGAACAATACAACGGGATCACCGGTGACGTGTAAAGTTCGAAAGAGTTCTGCTTTTGATTGTTGAGTGCTCATGATGCCCCGGGTTCCTATGAGATTGTGTTTGCTCGTTAACCTGTTTGTGTACAAATCTATTCCACAGTCACTTCCGGAGAATACAGACTACAGGCTTTGAAATCATCAATTCCTTCAATGGGCGTACGCTCTTTCAGATTATGACGCTGGAAAGCTGGTCGATGGGCATCGTTCGTCCTGTTATGGTTTATTTTCCGCAGGCGTGGATATTCTTTGTACCCTTTATTATTATCACCAGTTTTGCAGTGTTAAATCTCTTTATAGGAATAATCGTCGATGCCATGCAGGCGTCCAGGCAGGATGACAGGGAAAATGCCAGTGCGGCGGCGTCTACGGGCGGGAATGCACAAGAATTGGAAATTCAGCTGCAACGGCAACTGGACGAGCTAACCGAAAACACACGTGAATTATCCGAAACATTGAAAAGGTTAAAGGGAAGAGGCTAAAAGTAAAGAGTGTTTCAGGTCAGTGAATCTGCAGGTGCAATACTGCCTCGATCCTCTCGGGCTTGTGTAGTAGATATCCCTGTGCATAGTCAATACCGATCGACTCCACCTGATCGAGAATCTCTTTGCTCTTCACAAACTCGGCCACTGTTTTAAGGCCAAGGGTTGCTGCCACATCAACAAAGCATCTCACGGCGGCGGCATCAAGTGTGTCGTCGATCATTCCGGTAATAAACTGTCCATCTATTTTTAGAATGTCAACATCAAGAATTTTCAGATAGCTGAACGAGGAAGCACCAGCGCCGAAGTCATCCAGGGCTACGCGCACTCCGAGTTCACGTACTTTTGCAATGAATGCGGTGGCGTCTGTGATATTGGTTATTGCTACAGTTTCGGTAATTTCGAGGCAGATAGACTGGCAGACATTTTCCCCGGCAGCGGTAAGCATAGCAATGGCGTCACGATGAAATACCTTGTCACCAACTGACTGACCTGAAAGGTTGATGCATAGCATGTTGACTGTTTTTATGTCGGCAATCCGTACGAGCTGGTCGATTGAGTGCTGTAACACCCAGCGATCAATGCGTGTTGCCAAATGAAAACGCTCAGCGGCTGGTAAAAAAACGGCGGGTGGAACAATGTTGCCTTCCTCATCGAGTAAACGAAGCAAGACTTCAGCGTGCAAGCCCTGCTGTTCGGTTACCAGCGGGGCAATACGCTGCGCATACAACACAAAGCGGTTTTCATCGATCGCTTGTTCCAGTCGCGTAGCCCATTGCATTTCATCGCGACGCGACTGCATTTCCTCGTCAGTGTCATACCATACGTGAACCCGGTTCCGACCAGCTTCTTTGGCTGTGTAGCAAGAGGAATCTGCCGCCTGCATTACGCTGGCTGTGGTGTCCCAACGCTTATCCAGTGAGACAAGGCCAATGCTTGTGCCAATTCGCAATCTTTGACCGCCATGAGCGAAACGGAAATCATCTACTCTCCGGCATATTTTTTGGGCTATGCGGGTAGCTTGTTTACCAGTACAGTCTTCGAGAATCACACCGAATTCGTCGCCGCCCAGACGAGCCAGTGTATCTGTACTGCGAACGCAGCCAGCTAATAGCTCTGCAACTTGCTGCAGCAATTGATCTCCGACTGTGTGACCACAGGTATCGTTGACCAGTTTGAATTGATCGAGGTCGATAAACATAAGAGCACTGGTACTGTTTGTGTGGTGTGCCTTGTACAAAGTGCGTTGCAAACACGATTCAAATTCCGAGCGGTTTTTAAGGTTGGTGAGTGAGTCATGGGTCGCCCTGTAGTTCATTTCTACTGAAAGGCGTCTCGTTTCCGTTACATCACGAAATACCAGAACGGCGCCCAGTACTTCATTGTTGACGCTGCGGATAGCAGAGGCTGAGTCTTCAATACCGAATTCTTCTCCGTTGCAGGAAAGCAGTAAATTCTGGTTGGCGGGGCGACCCGTTTTATCTCCGTTAAGGCAGGCTTCTATCGGGTTGAGTGCTGGTTCACGAGTGCTCTCGTCAACTATATTAAAGACGTCATAAATGGCGTTTCCAATTGCGTTTTCCGCCATGCAGCCTGTCATTTTTTCAGCGACAGGGTTTAGCCAGGTCACCTGGCCTGCAGCATCTGTGGTTATTACCGCATCGCCTATCGATTGAAGGGTTACTCTTAAAAGTTCATGCTGCTCTGCCAGCTCATTCGACATATTCCGCAATTGGGTAACATCCCAGCTGACGCCAAGCACTCCGGTAGCGTTATTGTTTGAATCTCTGCGTACGTGTCTTGCTGATTGCAGGTGATGAATGCTGCCATCATCCCACTGTACCCGGTATTCAGAATTATTTGTGTCTGTGGTGTCAGGGTTGTGTTTCAGCTGTTGCCTCGCAACTTCCCGATCATCCGGATGTACTCGGCTTAACCACGACTCATAATTTGCGGGTTCGGCTAGTTTGCTGATGCCGTAGAGAGAGTACATTTCCATCGACCAGGTTAATTTGTTGTCAATAGAATTCCAGTCCCACACACCAATCTTCCCGCTTTGCGTGGCCACGGTGATACGTTCATGTGCATTCTCCAGAGCCTGCAGCTGTTGCCTTCTTTCGGTTATGTCCTGGAATGTGCCTATCAATCGAACCGGCTTATGATTCTCTACCTCGACAACACCAATTGCTCTGACCCAAATGTGGTTGCCGTTTGCCTGAATGAAAGGAAGTTCCAGGTCCCACCCCGAGCCTGTTTCGATAGCATTCTCTACCGCCTCGTTGATTGCGGGCTGTGCCTCGGGTGCGTAGAAACCAATGGCGCTCTCAAGGTTCGGTTTATGCCCGGGCTGAAGTCCATGGATTACGCAGGTTTGATCACTCCACCGAAGGTCTTTGCTGGCAATGTCAAGTTCCCAGCCGCCAATGTTGGCGACGCTCCCCGTTTGATTGAGCAATTGTTCGCTGCGGCGTAGTGCCTGGTGCTGCATTTTGCGTTCGGTGATGTCGGTGCGGGTGCCAAACATCCATTCCGGCTTACCGCACTCTGTAAAGGTAAACAGGCGACCGCGGTCGATAACCCAAACCCAGTGGCCTTCGCTATGGCGTACCCGTATCTCAACTTCATAGTGCGGCGTTTCACCTTTGAGATGTTTACGAAGCATCGTTTTAGTGTGTGGTAAGTCATCCGGGTGCACTAGAGCGATGCAGTCATCCGCAACAAGGCCAGTGGTATCCAGCGTCTTGCCAACCATTGCTGCCCAGTGTTCGTTAAGGCGAACTTCGCCGGTGCTGCAGTTCCATTCCCAGGTCCCGGTGCCGGTACCTTCAATGATGGATTTCAACCTGTTGCGTTGCTCTTGCAACTCTGATTTCTCGGCAACTTGCCGGGTGATGTCTTCAACGGTGCCTATCTGGTTGACAGATATTCCAGCGTCGGTAATCACAGGGAGCGTGCGGATACGAGCGTGGCGAATGGAGCCATCGTTGCTCAGAGTGCGGAACTCATGGTGAAATTCCGCAGGTGTTTCGACGGCACTTCGCCATCTCTTGAAAAGTGCCGGTCGGTCTTGTGGGTGCACCGACTCCATCCATCCCTGGTCGAGTCTATCCGTTGCCGTCATGCCAAAAATTTCTTGCCAGCATGGATTTGTATAGTTGTATGCTCCATTGGTATCCGTACTGAAAATTCCGAGTGGCAATGTTTCGCAAAGAGTCCGAAAGCGGGCTTCGGAGCTAGCCAGCTCTGCTTTGGTGCGCCGTGCTTCAAGCGCTTTCGTGGCGGCATTGGCAAGGTGTGCAAGGCTATCGTGCTGCTCTCGACTTAGCTCTCCGGGGACGCGATCGATAACACACAGGGTTCCGACCTTGTCGCCGTTGCTGAGTCTCAGCGCATGCCCAGCATAAAACCGGATATTCGGCTGGCCCGTAACCAGCGGGTTGTTTGAAAATCGGGGATCAATAGTTGCGTCCGGAATCTCCAGGATATCGTTTGTATCAATAGTGGTGCTGCAAAATGCTATGTCGCGTGGAGTTTCGGTTACTCCATCCAGTCCATGGTTGGCCTTAAACCATTGACGATCTTCATCGACCAGCGAAATAAGAGAGATTGGTGCTCCGCTGATAGCAGCAGCCACTTCGACCAGTCCATCGAAAACCGACTCGGTTGGCGTGTCCAGAATGTCGAGACTTCGCAATGATGCGATTCGCTGTGCTTCCTTTCTTTGTGCCGGTGACATTAATGCGGCCTTCTGGTGTGGTTGATCGCTATTTTGAGGGCTGTGCCCGCCACGATGACTGGCTTCATAGAAATCAGATCAAGGAGAATTCTGGTCCCGGGTTCAAAATTGAATCTGGAACAACGGTGGATTACTCGTGTTGTACTCTCAATCTTCCTCACATATTTGTCGGTAGTCTTTATTGCCGTGCCTCGCTGATTTATTCAAATGTATGGCCTCCAAAATTATCAATACGCCAGACGACACAACTCTGACGTAGCAAGGTTTTAATATTGCATCGGTTGGTGGAAACGAGTGAAGCAGTTAAATGACATAACTTGATGGAATGTTTTTGCTAATTAACCAGTTCAACGCAGCGATAAAATAGAGAGGAATAGGTCATCGCAAAGATGGTACTTTCCAGCATATATTTACCAGGTATAAACCGGGGAAATACCGTTTCGATACTGTGTTTTTGCGTATCTTATCGCTATATGTGTGCACTGATGTAAGTGTAGCTCTTCAATATAATATATGGGGTAACACCGATACATAATGGCCATCTATTTATTGATTGAAACCCATTGATTATATAGATCGCAGGGTTGGTACAACCATTCGTTGGCTGCACCGGTTACCGGCGTTGATGGCGGGATGATTAATAACTGAAGAACTGAGTGAAACAGGCGTGATGAGATCAAAGGAATGGCCTGAAAAACAAACGGATATTTTGCTGCTGCGCAATACTGCAGTGGTCATGTGTTGTTGTTAGTTGTGGATACCTGCTTTCCTTGCGGGTAGATCGTAAAGCAGTTTATTGTGTATTGAGTTGTTGTTTTACCAGGTTGATTTCGTCGTGCAATTCTCCTATCGGTCTTACCCAGGGATCGAATTGCCGATACGATTCGGGAAAGCCGGTGATAGCCACCCGCGCTGCTGGTAAATCGGGATAAAGGCCGGTTGCAATTCCATACAAGGGGTTGCCGGCCCTGGTGACTCTGAAAGCGAAGATGTGGGCATTGGATTCAATTGCCAACTCCTTTGCGAACTCAACCAGTTTGTCTCTTTGCACCGAGCTTCCCAACTGTATTGTGAAACGATCTCGCTCTTGCCCCAGTACCCAGGCTTCGTTCGACAATTCGGTTTCAGTCAGCTCTTTCGGGGTGGATTGTGTAGCAGCTACATCCAGTGGTTCTCGAGGCGGGTTCACCACTGGCGAATCATCAGCGGGCGGAAAGGGTTTTTGTTGCAGTTGATTGGGGAATCCGGTTTCAAATTGCGCTGCCTGGTCATTGCTGGCTGGCTCTTTGGTGACTAGCTCTTCGACAGATAGCTCTGGATCTGACGGTGTCGAGTCGGTCTGCTCTGTATCTGTCTGCCCGGTGACTACCGGGATGTTGTCACTGGTAGAAACGGATTTTTGTTTTAGCCACCAGTCAAACGCCAACCAGGGACCAACAAACAGGCCGCAAACCAGCGCGACTTTACCAATGGTGAAAATAGAATCCAGAAAAAAAAACAGGGCACGGTAGGAATACGGGTGTACCGCTCTGTAGCGCCTGATTTTTCTACCAATACTGAAGAGAGCCATTGCGCGTGTCTCGGAGTCACATGAGTTTTACAGACAAGTTAAAGAGCATACCCTGACGGCCAGCCACGTGGCGTGAAAACATACACACATCAGCGATGGTGCAGCCAAAGTTTGTTGAGCGAAAATTATTTGTAATAGAAATGAAACATTGTCAGCGATTCTGTGCGGCAAAAGTTTGCCTGGCGAGAGTGCTTTACAGCATTTTACGAACATTCAGACGCATAGTTGTTCATACACGACGAAATTGATAGCTGGAAGCACTTGCGCTGGTGTATTTACAGCGGCTGAAGTTCTGCCGCCCGATTCCTCACTGCAGCAGATGTTAACACGGGACGTTGTGGATTTCGGGCTGTCAGGACAGTTGTCGGCGTGGGTATGTGAGCGGCAAAGTTACCGGAAACAGACGAAGCGTGACTGTGTGGTAGCCGGTGAGGGAGCATCGCAGCCGGGCTTAAAAAAAAGCGGAGCTAAAGAGAGGAAATACAGGTCTCGGGTTCTGACTGTGCGCAAAGAGATTTCAGCCGGTATTGCCCGTTGCGAATGCCGATAGCCGCACGTCTGTAAAAGCGGCGGCTCCGGCATCCTGTGCAGTGTGACATTCAAATGCTGGAATTGAATCGATCAATCATGTTTTTTTCCTTTTCAAAGAGAAGTGCGTTGTAAATCTATCAATCGCTGTACACTTCAGGTTGCCGCCCCTTCGGGAGCTTGTCATTTGCTGTACAGCTGCGTTGCACCTCTTGAAAAGGAACAAGCCATTGTCTGCGGGTTGCGCCTTGCTGTGAATAAAATGGCAAGCTCTCATTCGCATCCTTTTGAACGTCACACTACCGTCGATGATCCTACAATGCTGATTTGATCACGTGCGGTTTGCGCGGAGGCTATGGATGCCATAGCAAGCATCGCTGCTGGCAGGGTAGCGGGCAGGTGGAGTTTTTTCAATGACATGGGACAATCCTTCGATTGAGTGGTGAAGTGAAAGTAACCACGCAATAGTAGGTTCCGAATATGACAGATTTGTGACAATAAACGGTTCTTTGGCTGGAGTGCCCCTATTTAGAAGACCTGGAGATGTCAGGGTGCAGCGTAGATAAAACTCAACTCAATACTCTGTATTTAGCGCATCCACCGCTGGTATCTCTTTCTCGCGGCGAGCGATGTAGGCAAGGAGTTCCTCGTTAACCGCAGCATCCAGTTTTGGTTCTTCATAATCGTTGAGTAGCGAGGTCGCGTGCGCAAGGGCTCGTTCGGTGATCTCCCGGCTGCCATCCGCGATCCATTGTTCGATGGAGTTGTTGTCAAACAAACCGGGCATAAAAAAAGCGTCTTTGAATTTAGCGAGGGTGTGCTCGTGGCCAAGGTAGTGACCGCCCGGCCCTATGTCGCGTATGGCTGCCAATCCCTCGTCGAAGTCGTCCCAGCGGATGCCTTCCGCCATGCGATAACCCATGGCACACTGCTCGGCATCGACCACAAACTTGGCCATTGAACAGTGCATACCCGCTTCATTCCAGCCAGCGGAATGCCACAGGTAGTTGGCCCCGGCCATAAGTACCGCCATCATGGTCGACGCACTCTCGTAGCCCGCCTGTGCATCAAACGTTTTAGCACCGCCTAATGTGTTTGATGTACGCCATGGTACGTCGTAAAAACGTGCCATCTGGCCGATCATAAAGTTCATTAAACTAATTTCCGGCGTGCCTGCCATCGGAGCGCCGGACGCCATTGATACAGTTGACAGATAGTGACCGTAAATAGCCGGACAGCCCTTGCGAACTATTTGCGTATAGGCGAGCGCTGATAATGCTTCAGCGTTGAGTTGGGCTACGGCCGGCGCAGTTGAAGCGGGTGTATTGGCACCGCCGAGTACAAAAGGAGAACACAGCACTGGTTGATTTCGTTTGTTGAACGCGCGCATCGCCGACAACATAGTTTCATCCCAAACCAGTGGTGAGTTACCGTTGCAATTGCCTGTTACCACTGCATGGTTTTCAAGGAATTCTTCGCCGAACAAAATGGCACACATATCGAGCACATCTTCTGCGTTCTTGCCCGAAGTGGTCATTCCCATAAAGACCTTGTCCGAGTGCTTCATAGAAGAATAGGTGATGCGCAGATGCCGGTGTGATATCGCATGATCCATTGGCTCTACGATATGGTGTGCGCTGGAGTGTATGGCCGGTAGCATGTGAGATAGTTTGTGGAAGGTGGCCAGGTCATCGAGCGTGGGGCTGCGACGTTTATCTTCAAGGTCGCGCAAATAGGGCGCTCCGGTCATGGGTACAAATATAGAGTGGTCGTTCCCGAAAGGCAGGTTGTTTGCCGGGTTCCGGGCATGGTACGTAAAACTGGCAGGTATAGATTTCATCAGTTCACGTATCAGGCCCCGGTCCGGATGAACGCGATCACCATCGCGTATGTCAGCGCCTGCGGCTTTCCAGTCTGCGATTGCCTGCGTATCGCGAAACACAACGCCAACGTCTTCCAGGATATCCATAGATGCGTTGTCTATTTTTTCAATCTGCTCCGGACTCATCGGTTCAACCAGCGGCAAGCGACGCTTTAGCGCTGGCAGCATGTTGCGATTGGGTGCGGCTCGTTGTTTTCGCAATGCGACGCGACCATTGCGTCGTGTGCGCCCGGTCATCAGCGACGACTGTTTTCTTTCTGTCATATGTGTCGGTCTCTAAGGCAGATGTTAGACGGCTCTTCGCCAGGACTGGAATATTCTGTGCGTCTATTCAACAGACTCTGCTTTTTTACAGTAGAAATCAGCTCATCGGGAACGGCGATAACGAGTGTGTTGTTTCGACCATTAACAGGATGTTGATCAACGCGCGCCACGCTGTTCTTCGACTTGCGCTTTTTCGGCATCTGTTAGCTCGCCATACCACTTCGGGTAAGACCATCCATACCCCCATCGAAAGGGAGTGGGGAGAATCGGTGTACCTCCCACCCTGACACCGGCTAGCATAAGCCGGGCTATTTCTTTTTTTCCTGTTGTTGCCACGCACTGTTCCAGCTCAAGGTCGGCGGTCAATCGGTCGTTATAGGTGCCTCCCTGCCAGTAGGAAAGGTCATGAGCTGTGCAACATTGCAACCACAGATTTCTGTGTTTGAGTGTGCCATCCGGGAAAACGCTACAGCCATCACTGGTGAATGGCTTGAGCAGTTGTGTTTGACTGCACGCAGTTATCGCGAGAATGGAAACTGTTGCTGCTATTTTTAGCATTGCCTTTCCGGGGTTTGTCAGGAACTACAGAATGTGGCAGGTAGCGAGTATAGTATGTTTAGTACTTGCACAGGTTTGTCGAAAGCGTCTTTTACCCTGATATGTTGCGGCTGATGTGGTTGTCTATTTGCCGCTTTGCTCATCGGTACCGGTTAATCAGGGCCGTGTCCCTTTGGGTGCATTGGCCAGTTATTATGCATGCGTTTTGCGGCCTTTATCTGGCTTCGACCCAGCGTCCATTTTTGATAAAGATACCAGCGCTTTTGCATTTTTTCGGGTACAGCATATCTCCACACAGCGTTAAAAAAATGTGTGATGCCGAGCTTGTTTAGTGTGTTTGCCAGTTGTTTTCGCGCCCAGACAATTAGTGGTTGCGGGATAATTAGCAATGCAATAAAAACGTAAGAGCTGCTGGCAGTTAGCGCCAGCAGTATCAATGCAACACCGGTTCTGACCCATAAGGGATATCCCAGGTAGTGGCGGAACAGGCTTACCGGTAGTGACGCGAGCAAGGTTTTCATCGTGCGAAACTTCCGCCGCCAGGGGCGGTGAGACATCACCAGAAATCGGGTAGATCCTCGCAACAACAGTTGGCGAATTTTAAGTGTCAGAGAGTTTTTTGCACCCAGAAGTACGAGCTTGGGAGTGATTGCTTTTAGCAGTGCTTTCACACTGGCCAGCAAGCCGAGAAAGAGCGGGATGAATGGCGTGTCCTGATAGACGACTATTGCGGTCACCGTTAGTACAAACAGTGTACCCGTTAAGGCTACACGCATTTAAGTTGCCATCGACGCTGAAAACAGAGCGGCTTTAAATGTACTGCCACAGGGCGTTGTTTCCGCAGAGGTTGTGAAAACTGCGTCGAGGGAAATCGGCGTTACCGGAAACGATCACACTATCGATGATCATTTCTGTCGAGCGTGTTGCTGTGGTTGCCCGGTTAATTGCCGGTCCGTTTAAGCTATTTGCCAGTCCAGTTAGGTGCGCGCTTTTCGGCAAACGCGGTAGCGCCCTCTGCGCCATCTTTGCTGCTAAAAACCTTATCGACCTGTTTTTGCTGGTACTGCCAGAATTCGTCTTCGGTTCGGCCCTGCATTTCGCGAATCAGTTCTTTTGAAGCAATGAGCCCGAGAGGCGCGTTTTTGGCGATTCGATTGGCAAGATCCATAGCGGAATTCAACGCTTCTCCTTTTTCACAAATCTCGGCTACCAGTCCCGATTCGAACGCCTCTTCTGCACGAATTGGCTCGGCGGTAAGGGCCATTTTCATCGCGGTAGAGTACGGCAGCAACCTGGGTAGGCGCAGTAGTGCTCCTGCACCTGCAAATAATCCGACGCCGACCTCCGGTATACCGAATTTAGCGCCTTTGGCAGCAACAATTAAATCGGCAGAGAGAGCAAGTTCAAGTCCACCTGCCAGCGCAAAGCCTTCGACGGCGGCGATAAGGGGTTTGTCCGGGCCTCTTTCTGTTATTCCGCCAAAACCACGAGTGGCTACCATCGGCATCCCCTTGCTGACGAATTCTTTAAGGTCCATTCCTGCACAAAAGCCGCGCCCCGCACCGGTCAGTACACCAACGGACAGATTGCTGTCCTGATCGAGTGCATCAAGTGCGGCAGCTAACTGGTTGGCCAGTTCCTGGTTGACCGCATTCATTGCGTCCGGTCTGTTGAGGGTGATAATCATCACGCGGTCTTTTATTTCGGTAGTAACCTCATTAGCCATTGTCTGGTTCCTTAAGGGGTTGTAAAGGTAAGTCGGCAGTGTACCACTGGTCATGGTCTGTGCAGCTGGTGGCCGATCAGATTACCAGTAGTAGCCTGCGGATAGCCCGAATTCTTCGGCGATATCCTTAACGTATCTCAGGCGAATATCCCACGAGTGGTGTGAGCCCAGTCGAAGATTTACTGCCAGTCGATTTCTGTCCAGTCCGAGTCTGCCGGTATCTTCATGGCGTTCAAGCACGGCGTTGACGCGAAGATTGCGTGATATCTGTCCCGTCACACCGGCAGTCAGTCTCAATGCTACCGGGTTGTCTTGTGCAAACCGGTCTTGTTGATAGCGGTTTTGCAGTCGGGTACCCGCCAGTCCGTAGGCGGTTAAGCCGGCGGTGAGCTTGCGGGATCGTCCGACAGTAAAATCAAACATCGGTCGTCGGCAGTTCAGGCAAGCGCCATTCGTGTGGTCAAAACCCAGTCTGACATGCCACGACAATGCAGAATCGCCAGGTAAGCCTGTGATTGAGGCAGACAGATTAGTGATATTGATCAGGTCGAGTGTCCGCAGCGAAATACTGCTATCGTGAACGAGCAGGGATGTATCCAGCAGGGTAAAATTGCCACCGGATTTTCGTCCAATGTCTTGATACAAAAAATCAAAATAGGCAGGTCGCAGTCGCAGTTCGGTGGCGTTTCCAAATGCACTATTGGTGATTTTACCCGCAGCGGCATAGCCAGGCCGTTGCGCCGCGTGTGGCGGGTTGAGCGAATGCTTGTTTTCGGTGGTTGACTTGCCCGGTGGATAGCCGAATCGCTTTATTAGCAGTTCTTTTTTTTCCGCTTTTGCCATTGCATCATCCGGGTCTACCCGCAGCCGAAACTCCTGGTAGTCAATAAGAGTGTCGACAATGGCTATTTGTTGTTGCTCTGCGAGACCGTTGAAACTTTCTGAATCAAATGGAGTGTTGTTTTCAATGGTACCTTCGGATTGTGTGACAGCACCATTAACCAGTTTCTTCTGCTCTGAAGTTAGACTGAAATAACCCTGATGGAACTTGCTGCGGCGAGAAGGATGATAGAGGATTTTCCCGATGAGCTTGCGATCACCAATTTTCGCCTCGGCAAGGTTCGCAAAAACGTTATAGGGCATCGTCCAGGGCATATACCTCGGGACCAGTTGTGCCGGTGTCGCAAAGCCCAGCAATTTCGCGATTTGGTAGGCGCAGTTTTCGCGAAAAAAATAATAGGTCAGTTTGTGGTTCTGTAACTCCCAAAGATGGGCGATGATGAATTCGACTTCGTCGGGTTCGAGATCAAGCACGTATTCCCAGATATCACGCAAGTCTTCTTCGCCATACTGTTTAAGGTGGCGGTAAAATTGTTGTCTTTCGAAAATCGCGGAATAGCCACCAAAGATACCGTTATAGAAATACGTCACACCGATTTCGTTGGGTGGGACCTCTGCTCCAAAATTTATAGTCTGGTCCAGCAGGTGGTTTCCACCTGAAAGTGTGTTGTTGTTAATTTTAAGAAAGTTATGACCGAAATAGGAAGCCGGGCTTTTCATATGGCCTGCGGCAAAAACCATACTTAAAGAATCGACTGACTCCAGCCCGGCCCACTCCTGCCAGGCCTTGCATTCTGCAGGTGAATGGCTGTAGGTTTTATTCAGTTTCTTGCTTAACCACAGGGACCGAGCCGGGAACCGACACTGCACCGAGGTATCAGTGTTAGTGGTGGCGGCTTCAAGTGCAGCGATGGTTGCGGCGAGTTCCTGCGAGGGCGATGTGCGGCCGTTCGGTGATAAGAAGTATGCGCTGGTGATTACCGAGCTTTTATAAGTATTTAGCAGCGGATGTTTTTCATAGTGTAGCAAGGTTAGCCAAACCGGATCTTTGGCCAGTTGCTCAAGCGCTGATCTGTCGGCAGCCGATGAGTTGCCTGTTAAAAGCAATATCAGGATACCCAGAAATAGCGAGTACGAGCGCTGCGAAATAGGGGGAATATTCAAGAGCCTAAAGGTTTACAACCAGGCGGAAGAGTAACTTGCGGGCAAAAAAAAGCCCGCAGATAGATATCTGCGGGCCCGAACTTCGAGTGCTATGCGACTAGCCGACGCTACAAACTTCAGCAGCGTGGAGGTTGATCGACTTATACATAGTGTGCACCTTGTCGATATACTTGCTGGCTTCGTAATCAGCTGATTGAAGGGCTCTGGACATATCATTGCGAACCAGCGGAATCATTGCAGATTGGCCGTTTGCATCGCAACCTGCCAGTTCCAGTACTGCCATCAGGTGAACGCCTTCGCCACGTGCGGTGTCTTCCACCAGTGCCGGGTAAGTGTCATTGATAAATGACGCTGTGCTGGCTGTCTTTTCGCTGCAAAAAGTATCTGCAGATGCTGTGGCTGAAGTGAATGCGTAAGAGCCGAGTGATCCGGATACTACGTTCAGGCCAATTGACAGGCCCCGCTGATCTTCGCGTGTCAGAATCAAGCCCCAAAAGCATTCTTCCAAAGCGGTTTTAAAATCTCTTGTGGCTTCCTGAGCTGACGCACCATTGGATATGGTAGTCAAGATTGCCAGAGCTGCGCATATACTGATTATTCTTGCTTTCATATTGAGACCTGTATTTTTGATTATTGGCGATGGTGAGTATTGGAATGTAACATAACAGGCAAATATTTCTAAATTACACATCGGCAGTAGAATTACCGGCATTTTATGCACTGCAACTGCATAGCTTCATAGTGTGGCTGGCAGAGGTCGGCGATTTTTTGTTGATCGGCATCCAGTGTTATTTCCCGTTCTTGCTGTGCGGCAAACTGTGTGGAATTTTCTACATTCCTGTACCAGTGAGACGCCCAAACGCCATCGGAAGTCCGACGTCCGGCGGGCCACTTGAGCATGGCCGGGTCAAATTCAATACCTGCCTTGCGACAGATCGCGGACAGGGACATTTGCGGATTTTTCAGGACATCCCCGGCATCTACCACCAACGGATTGCTGTCCAGATGCGTGGTGACATGCTGATATAGACGAAACTGCTGTTCAAAGCCGACGTCGGCGACAGTGAGCTGTGATCTTGCTTTGGCATAGGAACTGACGACCTCTGCGGGCGAGCGGATTAGAAATATATTGACCATGGCGTCAAGCCAGCCCAGGTCAATCTGCGGAAGCATATGCTGGGTCATGTGCTTCTGGAAATGCACACTGCATTCGCCTTCAGTCATGGTAGTGCAGTCGATGGCCACCTGTTTCCAGTCGTTTGGCTGGGTGAGCAATACTTCCTCTCGCATCGGGTGATCAATGCCGGTAGTGGCGAGGTAATATGCATAGAAAGGCTCGTCTGTGACAAACGTGTCGATGCGATTTTCCCAGGCTCTCATCATTGCCGTGGAGATGTTGCGTGGCCCGGACCACATCGCTATTCGAGTGACAGGTACAGCCGCGCCTCCGGCGCTTTCACTACTAGCGCTCATAGTCTTCCGCTTTTTTGTCCGCCTTGCCGGTACTCAGACAATACCGGGTAGCGCGCTACGCTGAAAACGAGTGGATAAGCCACTGGTTAACACCAATTACAGTGTTGCGAATGCACTGGCCGCGGCCGCGATGGTCTCGTCAATATCGCTATCGCTGTGCGCCGATGAAATAAACCCGGCCTCGAAGGCCGAAGGGGCCAGATAGATACCGCTAGCGAGCATCTGGTGGAAAAAGCGCTTAAAGAGCTCTGCATCGCATGCCATTACCTGATCAAAACGGCTTACCGTTGCCTGATCAGTGAAGAACAGGCCAAACATGCCACCCGTCTGGTTGGTCGCAAGGGGGACGCCGGCCTTTTTTGCGGCGTCTGCGATACCGGTGACCAGTTTCTTTGCACTTGCATCGAGATGTTCGTGAAACCCGCTCACACCTATAATTTCGAGGGTGGCGAGTCCTGCCGCCATTGCCACGGGATTGCCGGAAAGTGTACCAGCCTGGTAAACCGGGCCCAGTGGTGCGAGATGTTCCATTATGTCCTGTCGTCCGCCGAAGGCACCAACCGGCATCCCGCCGCCTATAACCTTGCCGAGGGCCGTCATGTCCGGTTTTACACCGTAGACCTCCTGAGCCCCGCCACGTGCAACTCTGAAGCCGGTCATCACTTCGTCAAAAATCAGCACACTGCCATGTTGGTCACAGCACTCTCGCAAGGTTTCAAGGAAACCCGCTTCGGGCAATACGCAATTCATATTGCCGGCAATCGGTTCGACAATAATGCAGGCTATTTGCTCACCCATGCTCTTGAAAAGTTCTCTAACACCGTCTGCATCATTAAATGATAGCGTTAACGTATGTTCCACCACTGAGGCCGGAACACCCGGTGAGCTTGGTACGCCCAGAGTCAGAGCGCCTGAGCCGGCGTTGACCAATAGACAGTCCGAGTGGCCGTGGTAGCAGCCTTCAAATTTGACTATTTTGTCGCGACCGGTGAATCCGCGGGCCAGCCGAATTGCACTCATGGTGGCTTCAGTACCGGAAGAGACCATTCGTACCATGTCCATTGATGGCACCAGTTCACAAACCCTCTCGGCCATTCTGGTTTCTATCTCGGTCGGCGCCCCATAGCTAAGTCCGCTGCGGGCCGCATTTATTACCGCATCAATAACATCCGGGTGTGAATGGCCGGCAACCATTGGACCCCATGAGCCAATGTAATCGATATAACGTCGGTTATCGGTATCGTAGAGATAGGCACCTTCAGCCCGATGGACAAACAACGGGGTGCCGCCGACACTCTTAAATGCGCGGACCGGTGAGTTAACTCCGCCTGGTATGTGTTTTTGTGCGTTGCTAAAAAGGTGTTCTGAACTGGCCACTTGGCCTCCCGTTTTGTTTGGCGGAATATTGCGAGTTGTTATAGCCCGGTGGATTGTCCTCGTAAGGACGTAGATTTACCACCGGCGTGGCTCATCTTCAGCGAAACGGATGCGGACTTGTCAGTGAATGCTCCGGTCGCAGCACCTTGTTCCTGTGTCAGAGTTGTGTCACGTTGCGCGGAATCTGTGTAACAGGCGTCAATCACACGTTTTATTGCCCGCTAATAATCCCGGTGAAATTCGTGGTGTGCACATAATAGCGGGTTGCGGGGTAAAGAGGCACTCCCCGGAAACTCGATGGAGGCTCGCTGGTGGAATACAAAAAATACATGTGTGTCGTATGTGGCTGGATCTACGACGAAGCGTTGGGTGCGCCGGAAGAAGGCATTGCGCCCGGCACGCTTTGGTCGGAGGTGTCAAGCGATTGGAGCTGCCCTGATTGTGGAGCTGGTCGTGAAGATTTCGAAATGGTCGAAATCTAGCATTGCCAAAGGTGAGAATCAGGCAAGCCCGGTCAGGCGTGCCATTGGTCAGTACAGATTGGGAAATTTATGTCACAGAAAACGTCTTTTTACAAATTTATCTCTGAGGAACAGAGAACCTATCCTTTTGCCAGTGGCAAGCTGACCGGACTTTTGCTGGAGGTGATCTCTGCTTGCAAGAAAATTGCGCACCTGACAGGCAGCGGTGGTCTGGCAAGTCAGGCCATGGGTTCTGCCGAAACGGAGAATGTGCAGGGCGAACAGCAGAAAAAACTCGATATTCTTTCAAATGAACTGTTTATAGAGTCTACGCAATGGTGTGGATATCTCGCCGGAATGGCCTCCGAAGAGATGGACAACAGTTTGCCAGTGCCCAAAGAGTATCCGCGGGGTAAGTACCTGATCACTTTTGATCCGCTGGATGGCTCTTCTAATATCGACATCAACGTATCGGTTGGCACGATTTTCTCCATCCTGGAGTTTCCAGAGGAGGACGGAGATGTAACGGACCGGGACTTCCTCCAGGCAGGTGCAAAGCAGATATGTGCCGGTTATTGTCTATATGGCACCTCCACAATGCTGGTGCTGACGACCGGCCGTGGAGTGAACGGATTTACTCTGGACAGGAGCACCGGTGATTTTCTGCTCACTATGCCGGATATAAAAATTCCGGTGGATACCAATGAGTACTCCATCAATCAATCTTACAGTCGTCATTGGGAGCCGCCGGTGAAGCGTTATATTGATGAATGCCTGCAAGGTGCGGACGGACCCCTGGGTAAGGATTATAATATGCGCTGGGTGGCATCAATGGTCGCGGATGTGCATCGACTGTTATGCCGTGGCGGAATATTTATGTACCCGATGGATGCTCGCATGGCCGCCAAAGAAACCGGCGGAAAACTTCGCTTGCTTTATGAGGCTAATCCGATGAGTTTTATAGTGGAGCAGGCTGGTGGTGTTGCCAGTACCGGCTACCAGCGCATCATGGATATAGAACCCGATGCCCTGCATCAGCGGGTACCGGTTATTATGGGGTCCAGGAATGAGGTTGAACGAGTCGTCTCCTATCACCAATAGATATATGCCCGTGGTGCGTGCCGTAGCTCTGATGCGGAAAACACACTCCCGGGGTTATAAAAAATTGAGGGTAGCTACGGATCGCAATGATGGTTGAAGACAAGCCTTTTTGGCAACGCAAATCGCTTGATCAGATGACTCCTGCGGAATGGGAGTCACTTTGCGATGGATGCGGTCGATGTTGTTTGCAAAAAATACAGACTGAACATGAACATCTGGTTAGGTATACGAGGGTGGCGTGCCGGTTGCTTGACGCAAATACCTGCCAATGTACAAATTATTGGCGCCGAAAAACACTGGTACCTGAGTGCATAACACTGACAGCGAAGAATATTAACGATATAGACTGGCTACCTGATTCATGTGCGTATGTGCGAATAAAAGAAAAGCGCGGGCTTGCCGATTGGCACCCTCTGGTATCCGGAAACCCGGACTCCGTGCATGAGGCTGGTGTATCAATGAGTGGCAAAGTAATAAACGAGCAGCATGTGCACACTGACGATATTCCGTCACTTGTTATCGAATTTCAGTCAGATTAAAAATTGGTGACAAGGTGTTTTTCAATTGTGAATTCGATGTACACTGGATCGACAATAACAAAAAGACAGTGTGTCCCTGAGTTTAAGCAGTCGGAGCTAAAGCAGGTTGCTCATCTCCAGGCGAAAATACTCATATGAGTTTGTTGCGAAGGGATGGGCAACTGAACCAGACAACCGGCAATTGAACCCCATACAGAGCAAAGAAAACAGCAATGACAAAAATGACAGCAGCAACTAACACCCAGGAACGAAGACGCGATCTGGGAGAAACTCTGGATACGCTTAGAGAGCAACGGCAAAAGACGTTGCTCGCATACTGCCATTTAACCGGTGTGACCAAACCTGAGCAATCCTCCAGTGAAGGTATGGCTGATATTGCGCCGGTGGCGTTGCAGGAATTCCTGAACATGATGGTCGACTACATCGCGATGGGTCACTTCACGGTTTACCAAAGAATCATTGACGGTAAGGAACGCCGTGGTGCAGTGAAAGAAGCTGCTGAAGTAGCATACCCCGGTATTGGTGAGACTACTGACGTGATGGTTGAATTCAACGATAAGTATGAGAGCTTTGACGGCGCCAGTGCAGATCAGGAAACGCTCAAACACGATCTTGCAAAGCTCGGTGAGATGTTTGCTATACGCGGTGATCTGGAAGACGAAATTATTGACGCTCTGCTTGGATAAAGACTTCGCGGTAAAGTTATAGATAGACACAGATCGGATGGTCGCGGTATTGCGATTTCATCCGAGCGGTGGCAATCGCAATTTTTATAAGTAACATCAGGCTTTGTTGCGTTGGTATATCGGTCTGGTATTTTCGTTTCCGGTTAATTATTTATAATTATAACTATTGCGGCAACAACCCACTCTGCTGTCGGCAGTGAACCGAATCAGCTCGTCAGTCATAGCTGCCTTCCGGCTTGCGAATCGTCTTCTTGCGAATTATGTCCGGGATAACAAAATCGTTGTCGACAACTTATTGTGAGTGAAGTGAAAGATTCCCCGACTCTGGCCCTGGAATATCTGCAAGACCATAACGTGTTGTGTCTAGCCACAAGTCAGGCGCATCAGCCCTGGATAGCCCCGGTTTTTTACGCACTTCACAAGGGTGCTCTGGTTTTTCTCTCCGCACCTCACACACGCCATAGTCTCGCAATGGCGAGCAATGCCAGAGTCGCCGGTTCCGTTCAGGAAGACTACAAAAACTGGGAAGATATCAAAGGTATTCAACTGGAAGGTGTGGTGCGGGCCGTAGACAAGCGTGATACGACCGGATTGATTGAGAGCTATGCGCGCAAGTTTCCGGTGACCGGTATTGATGCCCCGCCTGCAATTTCCAGTGCACTGGATAAAGTTTCATGGTTTTCACTGCAGCCGGAGTTGCTATATTTTATCGACAACTCCAGGGGCCTCGGTCACAGAGAGGAGATCGATTGCTCTATTCTAGCGAGAGCCAATCCATAGACCGCACAGTATGTAGCGAGAGTAGTTCAGGGATTTCGACCGCCATACAGGCGCTTTTTGAATGGACAAGTCAGTGCAGTTGGCAAATAACACTTACCAGTCCACCCGCTCATTCACCAGCCCGTTTTCAGCTTCAGTCAGTCCCGGGTCTGTGATTTCAGACGCCGCGGTGATTGATCCAGACAATAATTCTGAATAAAGAGTTTCGGACATTGGCCGCCATCCTGGCGTTGAACGATTGCCGCAAGCGTCGGGCCTGTGGCGGAAATGTGCTTTTGTGCACTGTCGAAAAGTCGGTCTTTGGTGTACTGTTTGAAGCCATCCCTGGTGTAGAAGCGTCGATCTGAGGTGCCATTTCTCCGCAGCAACATGGCTCGTTATTAAATCGTTACCTATCCATAAGGAATTGGATATCTGTGAGACGTGTGTCGAGGATAAAGTGCCTGAACTTTAGCCACAACGCATCATCATAAGGAGCAGGAATCACAGTGACGAAATACATCAAGATGAAAAAACAAACCAGCAAATTTGCATTCACCGTCGCCGCACTCGCCTTCGCTTGCGTGGAAATCGCCGGGTCGGCCAGTAGCCGGTTAAATATAAGCAGCTTTGCCGAAACCGGGCTGAATGGTTGGCAGAGCAAATCCTTTGCGGGGCAAACTGAATACAAGCTGACCAATGAAGGCTCACGAACAGTACTCAGAGCCAGCAGTAGATCGTCCGCGTCCGGGTTGGGGAAAAAAATACGCATCGACCTGACAAAAACTCCTTATGTGAACTGGAGCTGGAAGATCGATAACCGGATTAGTGCAATCGACGAGACAACCAGAAGCGGCGATGATTACCCGGCCCGTTTGTATCTTATTAAATCCGGTGGCGCTTTTGTCTGGAAAACCAGGTCGCTAAATTATGTCTGGTCAAGCAATCAGCAGGAAGGCGAGATTTGGCCCAACGCGTTCCAGCCAAAGAATGCAATCATGCTTGCAGCTCGTGGTGTGGATGATGAAGTCGGAGAATGGGTGACGGAAAAGCGCAATGTGCGGGAAGACTTCAAAGCAGCGTTCGGTAAGGACATCACGAGTATTGACGCGATTGCCATTATGACCGATACCGACAATTCAATGCAGCGAGCCAGCGCTGCGTATGGCGAAATTTACTTCACCGCCGAGTGATTGATCAGACAGCTACCCGGTTAGCATCACGCATTTCGGGCGACTTTGAAAAAAGCGTTGATTTCAGCAGGACTGCAGCCCCAAATCCTCGCCCCAGCGCTGTGTACTGCCCGTGTCGATATCAAACAGATCGAGCGCTCGTGATACGGACTGATTAACTACGTCATCGATCGTTTTAGGTCGGGTATAAAACGCCGGAACGGGTGGTGCGATGATCGCACCCATCTCGGTTACGGCAAGGGCGTTGCGCAAGTGGCCCGCGTGTAGTGGCGTTTCGCGCAGCATAAGCACCAGTCTTCTTCGCTCTTTTAACACCACGTCTGCAGCTCGGGTCAACAGCGTTGAAGTCACCCCGGAGGCTATTTCTCCCATCGTTTTTATCGAGCAGGGGGTAATGAGCATTCCCATAGTCCTGTAGGAGCCTGAAGAGATGGAGGCTGCTATATCGCTGACGGAGTGGACCTGATCGGCGAGTGCCTTGATATCGTCGAGGCGCAGATCGGTTTCCGAAGCGACGGTCAACGCGGTCGCTTTTGAAATAACCAGGTGGGTTTCGACAGGTGCCTTTTGCAACAACTCCAGTGCCCGTATCCCCAATAGTACGCCCGATGCGCCGCTGATGCCGACGATGAGTCTCTGCGGTTCTTTGCTGTTTTGGTCACGATGAGACAAAGGACGGGCCTGAAGGTTAGCGATTGAAAGCGTAGTAACAGAGCGGGTTGTTTGAGTCGCTCGTGCACCTGCGTTAGTGATTGCTGCGCACCACGCAGTGACTGTAAGTGACAATTGCGGTACGTGGCAAGTGCAGGAACCATCCGTTTTGTGGCAACCGTTGCTTCCGGTACACTCGGTATTCGGGGTGGAAAGATTCACCCTCGCAGGTTTATCCCTCATACACATTACACTGCAATCGGCAGCGGGAATACAGGCAAACATGGCTGACCTTTCACAAGGTGCGCGATTTGGTAGCGGTCGTGCGGTACCACGTATAGAGGATCGGCAACTGCTTGTCGGTGCAGGCAAGTACACTGACGATCTGCAGTTCGAGAATCAACATCACCTGGTATTTCTGCGTTCGCCGCACGCACATGCGGATATAAACAGCATCGATACGGCGGCGGCCGAAAAGATGGACGGTGTGGTGGCGGTGCTTACCGGTGCCGGGCTGAAAAAGACGGGTGTGAAACCGCTTCCTTCAGTAAGTGAAGGCTGGAAGCGAGCAGATGGCTCACCCGCACAAAGTGCAGAGCGCTGGCCACTGGCGGTTGATCGAGTCTATTGTGTCGGGCAGCCGGTGTGTGCGGTGATTGCAAAAACGCCGGCACAGGCGGCCGAGGCTGCCGAGGCCATTGTCGTTGAATACGGTGAATTGCCAGTGGTTGCTTCTTTGCAAACCGCACTGGTCGGCACGGGCAAAACCGTCATGCAGGGTGCAAGCGATAACATCTGCGCAGAAATGCGACATGGTGATGCAGCTGCAGTTGAGCAGGCATTTGCGGGAGCAGCACACGTAGTCTCGGTTCAGCTTGAAAATCAAAGGATCTCTCCCGCATCCATCGAGCCCCGCTCTGTGCTGGCTCATCGGGAGCAGGGTCGCATCAATGTTCATATGAGCTCGCAAATGCCGACTTCGGTTCGCAACACGCTGGCGGCGCCCGTACTGGGGATGGACCCGGCAGATATCCGGGTTCGGGTTGGCGACGTTGGCGGCGGTTTTGGCATGAAAACCGGCCTCTATCTGGAAGATGCTGTGGTCGCGTACGCTGCCAGAGAAACCGGAGTTCCGGTTAAGTGGATCGCCAGTCGCAGCGAAGAGTTGCTGTCTGCCTCGCATGGTCGTGATTTACAGACGCATGCCGAACTCGCTCTCGACGGTCAGGGACGTATACTGGCCTACCGCAATCAATCCGATGCCGACGTGGGAGCGTTGGTAATTGCTACCGGTGTAGCAATACAACTGTTGATTGGTCCGTGGGTGGCAACCAGTGTTTACAACATACCGTTAATTGATTTTCATTTTCGCGCTGTCCTGACCCACAAGGCGGCCACTGCAGCCTATCGGGGTGCCGGTCGACCGGAGGCGATCTATACCATTGAAAGATTGATGGATGAAGCTGCCCGTGTATTGGGTACTACCCCCGTTGAAATCAGGCGACGCAACCTGATTTCAAGCGAGCAAATGCCCTACACCAACCCGATGGCGCAGACCTACGACACCGGCGATTTTGCTTCAATTCTTGATCAGGGCCTTGAACTGGCAGACTGGAACGGGTTTGATTCCAGAGCAGCAGACAGCGATGTTCGAGGTAAAGTGCGTGGGCGTGGCATTGTCAGTTTTCTGGAATGGACCGGTGGTACAGTGTTTGAGGAAAGCGTTACGGTACAGGTGCAAGCCAATGGTACTGTTGAAGTGGCGACTGCGCTAATGCCGATGGGGCAAGGCATTTCAACCTGCTTTGCCCAATTGGTGAGCGACTCGCTGGGTGTGCCACTGGAGAGCATTGTTATCAGGCATGGTGACACCGACCGATTGAATGGCTTTGGTAGTGCAGGCTCCCGTTCACTATTCACCGGTGGATCTGCCCTGCAGGTCGCCTCCGGTGAACTCATTGAAAAAGCAAAGACGATGGCAGCAGAGCATTTTGAGTGCGCGGCTGTTGATGTCGAGTTTAACCCGGAAAATAGCAGTGGCAGTGTGGCCAGTGAGTTTAGAGTTACGGGAACAGATCGCACGATTGGTCTTTTTGAACTGGCCGCAAGGCAAGCGGATTCCCGCATTGATATAGCCAGTACCAGTAGTTGTGACGATTCCAGCTGGCCCAATGGCTGCCATAGCTGTGAAGTCGAGATCGATTTACAGACCGGTGTTGCCGAGGTGGTTCGCTATGACAATGTGAACGATGTTGGAACGGTAGTTAATCCATTGATTGTAACGGGGCAGCTTGAAGGTGGCGCGTTGCAGGGTATTGGCCAGGCTCTGTGTGAGCAGGTCATTTACGACGACGAAACCGGACAGCTACAAACCGGAAGTTTCATGGACTACAACATGCCGCGCGCTGACAGCACGTGTTTTTGTACAACCCGACTTGACCAAAGTATCCCTTGTAAAAATAATTCTCTCGGGGTCAAAGGGGTGGGTGAGCTCGGCACAATAGGCGCAACGCCGGTGGTCGCCAATGCGGTTGTTGATGCTCTGCTGCGTGCCGGCGTTAATCATGAATCTGCAATGCAGCTACAAATGCCGTATACCGCCAGCAAAATATGGAGTGTGTTGCAAAACCGGGTGGCAGGCGATTAGTAATTCAGCTACTTCCGGCCATACCAAATTCCTCTGAGAGCGCCGCCAAATCGCTGGCTGCTTATCCCGGTTGCGATGTTAATGACCTTGTGTGCCCTGTCGCTTGGGCGGCTGGTCTATGGTTTATTACTACCTGGTATGCGGCATGATCTACACCTGACGCGACAGCAAGCCGGTAATCTGGGTACGGCAACGTCAATGGGTTATCTGCTTTTTGTGGTGCCTGCAGGCTATGTTGCTTCTCGCTTTGGCCCCCGGGCCTCTATTCTTGCCGGATTACTGGTGCTAGCCATCGGATTCGCAGCGTTGGCGCTGTCCGATAATTTTTATCTGCTTGCCTTTTTAATAATGTTGCTCGGTTTGGGCACGGCTTTATTATATACCCCCGTTGTATCCATGGTGGTTGGATGGTTTCCACATCGACGTGGTTCAATGCTCGGGTTGGCTAATAGCGGGATTGGCATCGGTGTGTTTGTCACGGGGTTCTATGTGCCGTGGTTGATGACTAGAGCGGGTGAAGAGGGCTGGCGTGTCGTATGGATGTCTTTTGCGATATTTACTGCGCTGGTGATGCTGGCTGCATTTTATGTGGTGCGAAATCCACCCGGCTCTGTGCTAGACACTGGCGTAACGGCGGAAGACCATGCGGTTGTTAAAAAGCAGCATCGCCAGCAGTTCTTTGCCGGTTCTGTTTATCGTAGCCCGGCAATCAGACTCATTGCTGCTGTTTATGCCGTATTGGGTTTTACCTATATTGTGCAAGCGGTGTTTATTTATAGCTATGCCCTTGAGTCTGGTGTGCCAGCGCGCGTTG
>CAYPCS010000016.1:48050-57313 GCA_964409275.1 uncultured Granulosicoccaceae bacterium | reverse complement strand
TTGTCGGCGGCTGGTGGTTTCCTTTCGATTGTAGCCGGACCTGTATGGGGTGCGGTGTCCGATATTATTGGTCGTTCCAACACGCTGGTGATTTGCTTTTTGTGTAGTGCAATCGCTACCTTCGCACCGGTTTTCTTTCCGACGACCGCGGGCTTCGTGGTTCACTTTGCGCTATCTGGTGTAGTACTGGCAGGGCTGTTCACCGCCATACTGGCGGCTACTTCAGAGCAGGCAGCGGCTGCAGACATCCCGGTAGCCATCGGGTTTGTTACATTGCTGTTCGCGATTGGTCAATTGTCAGGGCCCGCTCTGGCATCATGGATAATTGAATACGGCGGCTACGTCTACGCTTTCAGTGTTAGCGCGTCGTTGATGCTGGCAGGTGCAGCCATGGCATCGCGGTTGCGCCGCTTTGAGTCGCAAGCCAGATAATTTCTGTAATAATTGTTGGTTGAAATACAGGTGTTAACCGGGATCACAATGGTTATTAATAGAGCGAGCTTTAGCGGTGCTGTCACGGACATATGATAGAGGTATACGCTGATCACAGTAATTCGTTTAGCGATTTTCGCGCTCTCCTGTCGCTATTAAGAGAGTCATTCGCCTACATGCAGGAACGAATTGATCCACCGTCATCTCTGCACAGACTTGATATTTGCAGCCTGCAGGAAAAAGCCCGCGTCGAAACTCTGGTTCTGGCTGTCAGTGGATCGAAACCGGTAGGGTGCCTGTTTGCCAATCACACGCGATCATTGTTGTATGTGGGTAAACTGGCGGTGGATTCGGCTTACCGCGGACAGGGGATAGCCCGCCGCTTAATGGACACCGCAGAGGCAATCGCCCGTGCTGAAACGATCACACTTATTGAGCTCGAAACTCGTGTTGAGTTGATCGAGAATCAGCGTCTTTTTGAGCACCTGGGTTTTTTGAAAACGGCGGAAAACGCCCACGAAGGTTATGATCGCCCGACCAGCTATACCTATCAGAAGGTGATCACAGACTTGTGATTAATGACGTGTATTTTCAGGCAGCTTTACTGTGTTTTTGCGCGAGCGCAGCCAGTTCGGCAGCAATCGCCTGTGGTGTTTGCGGGCGGCTGAACAGGTAACCCTGGATCACATCGCAATTCCACTCAGCGAGTATCTCAAATTCAGCGCTCTCCTCGACTCCTTCTGCGACAACGTCCATGCCGAGGCCGTGGGCAAGTTCAATACACGATTTTACAATTACCCGGCTGGCGCTGGATTGCTGAATATTGCGCACAAAAGACTGATCGATCTTCAATCGTGAAAATGGAAATATGCCGAGGTTGGAAAGCGTAGAATGGCCTGTACCAAAATCGTCAATGGCGAATTGAATGCCCAGTTCACGCAGTTCTTCCATTCTTGCTCTGGCGAGATCCGGCCGGCTTATGATGGCGCTCTCTGTGATTTCCAGTTCCAGTTCGCCCGGTGCCATATTATAGGTGGAAACAATAGTCGAAACTGTTTCTACAAGCTGCGGATCCATAAACTGTTTTGGGGACAGGTTTACTGAAATACGCGGAATCAGTATCCCCTCGGTGCGCCAGCGCGCAAACTGCGCTGCCGCTTGCTGCAGTGCCCAGGTACCATATTCTATGATAGTGCCTGACTCTTCAGCCAGCGGAATGAAAACCGCGGGCGATATATTGCCAAGCCGTGGGTGGGTCCAGCGCATCAAGGCTTCAGCACCAGCAGGCTGGCTAGAGGCAGCGTTGTACTGTAATTGATAAGCGAGGCTAAGCTGATTGCGTGTCAGTGCCGAACGTAGCCGGGTGACCACAAATATGCGTTCATCACGCAGGCGACGTAGTTCTTCCTCATAAAAGACGACCTGATTTGCACCTTCTCTGACTGCACTGGTAAGGGACAGGTCTGCCAATTCGAGGGAATCGACAGTCTGGCGCTGGCTGTTGTTTTCGGATTCGTATACTCCGATACAGGCTGTCAGATTCACCTGATCGCCTTTGATCACCAGCTCATGTGCCAGTACATATTGAATGGTCTGGATAATATTATTTAACGCAGTTCGATCCGGGTAGTCGCGCACCAGTACAGAAAATGCCGCAAACTTGTATTTTCCGAGTGTGGCGACCGGCGGTAGCTGGCGTGTGAGTGCTGCACCCAGTTCGTTTAGCATCTCGCGTGTCTGATGTTGTCCCCAGCGTTCGCGAATAGATCGAAAGTCGTCAATTTCGAACACCACAAGCGCAAAGATATTTTGCTCTCGCTGCAACTGTGCCACTGATTCCGCCATGTGCCTTTGATTGGGCAGCCCGGTTACCAGGTCATGATAGGCCTTGTATTCGACCTCATTGGCGTAACGGCCCATCACCGTAACGACTGCCGCGGTGACACCCAGACAGATCAAGGCAATAAGGCCCATTTGTTTGGCCAGGTAACGGTAGGCATTCTGTGTGACCTGGCTGCCATCCATGACGACAATTAACTGGACTGCCTGGTTTATTGCAGGCAATTTAGTGCCAAGAAAGATGGTTTTATCTCTATGCGATGTTTTTACCTGGCCGGCCTCACAGCATGCATCTAAAAATTCCCAGTCTGGAAGCGAGCGATAGGAGAGTCCACCTGATTTTCGCA
Source organism: uncultured Granulosicoccaceae bacterium (assembly GCA_964409275.1). Classification (GTDB taxonomy): domain Bacteria; phylum Pseudomonadota; class Gammaproteobacteria; order Granulosicoccales; family Granulosicoccaceae. The sequence goes on along the minus strand of CAYPCS010000016.1, from coordinate 54,695 downwards.
CAATGGCTCCAGAGCCATTGGTGATTACAGTGCCTTTGATGGCCTGGCGAGATAATAGAGGTGCAAGGAATTCCTCATCGAGGTCGTCGGCATCGATGAGCTGTAGTCCGAACCTGATCGTTTCGAGTGCGTGTCGTCCGTCCGCGACCACCTGCGCGCGCTGCCTGGCGACGTGGCTTTTGTAGGAAGGCACGAGCACAAGCAGCTCGATCAGGAGCAGGCTGCCCAGAGAGGCGATCAATACTGCGCGGCAAATCTCGCAACGCGCACCGCCAGGCAGGTTTTGTCGCAGTAGAAAACCCGGAACATGCCTTAAAGAGAATCTTCGCAAATTTGACAACTCTTACACCTTCCCTGGTATGTCGCCCATTAAGGAATTGTCGGACTTCGTTAACAAAACTTCAATTTTTTGTGAATCAGTTCAGGTAATGAGTAGCCGTTAGCCGATTAATAGCACCGATGCATTTACCCGTGTATTTTTGCGTTCTTTAATGCCTGGCCAATTGCCGAGGGTGTTGCCAGTACTTCTATACCGGCGTTTTCCAAAGCCTGTTTCTTCGATTTGTAAGTTCCCTTTTCGCCCATCACAATCGCACCGGCATGGCCCATTTTTTTGCCCGGTGGAGAGGAACCGCCAGCTATAAATGCGGCGACCACCGGCTTTTGCATGGTGGTAGCATATTCAGCCGCTGCCTCTTCCATAGAGCCGCCAATTTCACCAACCATGACAATCGCTTTGGTGCGCTCGTCTTCGTCCAGCGCCTGTAAGGCATCTTTCGTGGTGGTTCCGATAACAGGATCACCACCGATACCACTGAATGCACTTTGGCCAAACCCGGCCTGCACGATGTTCAAACACATCAGCGTGCCCAATGAGCCGCTGCGAGAGATCACCCCGATGTTACCGGGTTTGAATATAGCCGGATCGAAAGCGGGCATAAATCCCACAAAGCATTCACCGGGGGTGACCAGTCCAGCCGTATTCGGTCCAACAATTTGCACGCCGCGCTCGCGGGCTTCCGACATCATAAACATCACATCGCGAACCGGTATGTGTTCTGTCAGGCACACGAGTTTTTTACACCCGGCAGCCATCGCGTCCTGAGCGGCAGCCAGCACGCCGAGTGGAGGGATGAACAGAATTGATACGTCGAAACGGGTTCCGGCTTCGGCGGCGGCAGTAGCAGAGGCATAGACCGGTACGCCACAGCATTCGGTCCCTGCTTTTTTTGGATTGACACCGCCAACTACGCGAGTTCCGTACTCCTGCATTCGAGCGGTCCAGAAGCTGCCCTGTTTTCCGGTAATACCCTGCACCAACAGTGATTCGCTGCCTCGCACTATCATGATGATGCACTCCCGTTGTCGGTCGACTGGCTAGCGGCTATAGCTGCCTGAATGGCTTCATCCATAGTGTCGTAGGAGGTCATGCCCAACCGTTCTTTAAGCATGGCCCGCGCTTCAACAGAACCGGTGCCATGAATGGAAAAGAACACAGGTATATCCGGTTGAAGGTCCTGCCACGCATTGATGACGCCTTCGGTCATTACATCGGTGCGAGCAAATGCGCCGCAGAAATTCACCACCAGACTTTTTATGCGGTCATTGTCGAGCATCAGTTTGAGTGCTTCAGTGGCTTTTGTATAAGCTTCGCCGCCAATCTCAAGGAAGTTGGCCGGACTGCCCTGATAGTGGGTAATCACGTCCATTGTAGTCATTGTCAGCCCGGCGCCATTGGCGAGAACGCCGACGCTGCCATCGAGATCAATGTATTTAAGATCAAGCTTCTCTGCGCTGAGTTCTCTGCCGGTTAGTTGATCCGGCGTACCGGACTCGGCCAGGGTCTGTTGCCGTTTGATGGCGGAATCGTCGAGTACAAATTTACAGTCGAGTGCCATCAGACTATTGTCTTCAAGTATGGCCAGCGGGTTTATTTCCATGAGCTCTGCATCGTTGTCTGCATACGCCTGATACAGTTGGGCAAGCAAAGCACCCAGCGGTTTTGCTATGGCATTGTCGACTAGTGGTGAAACAAGCGCCTGTGCATCATTTGCACTTAGCCCCTGACGAACATCAATGCTGTGTTGTAGTAATTGTTCGGGCTGGTTTTTCGCGATCTCTTCAATGTCCATTCCTCCCTGATCGGAAAACATTAACAAGGGCCCTTTGCTGTCTGCATCGTTCAGGATAGCGGCATAGAGCTCGTGCTTAATTGGTGCCTGTTGTTCGATCAGAACTTTCTCAACGCGATAATCACCGATAGTCATACCGAGTATTTGGTCCGCAGCTTTTGCAGTTTCGGAAGAACCGGTCGCTGTTTTTATACCGCCAGCCTTGCCGCGTTTGCCCGTAGGTACTTGCGCTTTAACAACGACCGCGCCCAGTGCTTCACCTGCGGCGCTTGCTTCATGCGCGTTAGTGGCCAGAATACTCTCGGGCACTGTGATACCGGCTTTGGCGAGTAGTGGTTTAGCGGCGTGTTCTTCAAAATTCATACAAAGCCCTGAGCGGTAACTACACGTTGCAATAAAATAAACAGGTGGGTAAGCCGGAGCATCTGGCTGGATGTGCTATTAGTGCCCGTACTTTTCCCAGTGTGCACCGAACAGCGCCTGTTCTGAAGGTTTGTCTTCGGGAATCTCGGTCGACAGATGAGTGATGTTTATGAAATGTCGATAGTTCAGGTTTTCACTGATGCTGTTACCGGCCCAGCTTCCACAGCCCATACTCAGAGTAAATTCGAAGCCGTTGGTAAAGCTTCCGCCATTGCCAAAAGTGTGAGCCTGGTTAACGAGTACCCGAACAACATTGAGATCTTCAGCCAGTTGCTGCGCCTCTGCCGGATCGTTGCTGTGAATGCCTACGGAGTGGCCCATACCGGCATAGTCCAGAAGCTCTGATAGTCGCGACTGTGCATCTGCGAAGTCTGCGGCGCGGTAGACAGTAAGCACCAGTGAGAGCTTTTCATTTGAAAGCGGGAAATCTTCACCGACTCCGTTTTCTTCAACCATAAAAAATTTAGCATCACGAGCAGCGTCCGGCAGGCCTGCCTCTTCGGCCAGTACGCTGGCATCCTTGGCAATGACTTTGCGATTAAGCTTGCCGTTAACCCACAGTGTGTCGATTATCTGTTGTCGTTCCTGCGGATTACACAAGTAACCGCCGGCTCGCTGTAGAGCCTTGAGGGCTTCGCTATACACCTCGTCAACAATGGTGACTGAATTTTCAGATGAACAGGAAGTTGAGTTGTCGAAAATTTTAGACGCACATATTTTGGTGGCAGCATCGTCCAGATCAGCGCTTTTTGCGATCATCACAGCTACATTCCCCGCACCCACGCCGATCGCAGGCGTGCCGCTTGAATAAGCGCGTTTAACATTGTTTTGAGAACCGGTAACGACCACCAGATCGCACTGCTCCATTAACTCCTGAGTCATTTCCTTATTGACTGGTGGCGGCAGCATTTGAACGAGGTTAGCGGGGAGACCAATGTGCTCAAGTTGTGCGCGCATGTAGTTGACAGTTTTCAGTGTGGTTTGAAAACCGGCAGGTGAACCTGCAATAACGACGGCATTCCTGCCTTTAACCGCCATCATTGCCTTATTCACCGGGGTTGCCGCCGGGTTGGTTGACGGTGTTACAGCACCTACAACGCCGACTGGCTTGGCGTATTTGACCATGCCTTTTGCTTCGTCCGTTTCAACGATTCCTACGGTTTTTGCCCTCATTAAATCTCGCAGAGTGCCAAATGTTTTTCTGGTATTTTTCGTGACTTTACTTTCGACGTTACCCATGCCGGTGTCTTCGACTGCAAGCTCTGCCAGTTCTTTTGCGCGCCCGGGTTCGTAGACTGCCCATGCAAGGGCAGTCACAGCTTCGTCGACACGAGCTTGATCAGCGTGTGTTAATGCCTGCATGGCGATGCGGCCGTTTTCAATGATTTCCGCTACAACGGAAGTGGCATCGGCCGGTGGTGTTCTAACGGATGCTTGTGACATAGAAAACATTCTCTTCGGTGGTGTTCCGGAAATACACGAAATCGTGGGTGATTGATCTGGTGTTGCCGTGTCTGCGTGAATACCTTGTAGCGCTGCAGAAGTTCTGCCATGCAGACTAACAGCCGAAGGATAATGCGTTAACCAACAAATGTAAACGTTTTCATTGGCAATGGCTTCTGTTAATGTGCACACCATGAAGCAGCGCCAATTCCCTCGAAAATCCGGTCCCGGTATTGTGGAGGTCGCCGCTCAGGCCGGTGTTTCTATCGCAACAGTGTCCCGCTACTTTAACGCTCCCGATAAAGTTCGACCCGCAACTCGTGATTCAATAGAAAAAGCGGCGTCAGAACTTGGCTACATCCGTGATCGTATGGCCGGAGCCATGCACGGCCGATTTTCCGGCACAGTAGGCCTGGTGGTACCCACAATTGATAACGCCATTTTTAGCGGTTTGATCGAGGCTTTTTCAAATCAGCTGATCACCCATGATCGAACCATGCTGATTGCCTGCCACAATTACGATCCCGAGCTTGAAACAGCGATCATCCGCTCTTTGCTGGAGCGGCGAATCGACGGAGTTGCCCTGGTCGGGCAGGACCACCAGCCTCAGGCAATCGAGATGCTGAAAGAGCGGGATGTGCCGGTAGTGGCACTGTGGGGCTACCGACGAAATGCTGCTATTCCTTTTATCGGAGCAGACAATGCAGAGGCTGCGATGAAGGTAACCGCACATTTACTGGACCTGGGGCACCGCGATATTGCTTTTTTGTTTCCTGATACGACGGCCAATGATCGAGCTCGTGAACGCCGCAAGGGCGCGTTGGCTACGATGGCACGGCTGGGCGTTGAGGTAGCTCCGGGGCGCCGGATTTGCTGCCCCTATAACATCGCTGCGGCAAAATCGCTGGCGCTGAAGCTTATTCGCACTGACCGTCCCACAGCAATAGTGTGTGGCAACGACATTATTGCCCACGGTGTTATCTATGCAGGGTTGCAGGCGGGATTGAAAATGCCAACAGAGCTGTCTGTGGCGGGCATTGGTGATTTTGCCGGTTCGGCAGAAATAGAGCCTGGATTGACAACAGTAAAGCTGCCTGCCGAGGAAATCGGCCGCCTTGCTGCCGACGCTCTGGTCGGGATGATCGCGCAAGATGGCGAATTAGTTGTCGAAAACCGGGTTCTCAAGACAACGCTAATCAAGCGTGGCTCTACCTGCGTTGTGCGTTGAGCGAACAAGTTTGCAGGTTGCACTGCACTAGTTCAGGTACTCGGGTTCCTGCCTGGCAAGCATACGCTTTATCGCCTTGAAATGGCGTTCGGCTACTATTTTTGATTCACTGAATTGTTGCTGCGCAGTTTTCTCAATCACGTTGTCCGGGATGGTCAGCATTTTTTTACCGGTTGATTGCGCCAGAACCTGAAACATTGCCGCGCGCTCGAGATAATAGAGGTCATTAAATGCTTCCTGCATATTGACACCGGTGACAGTCACACCGTGTCCGGCCATTAACAAAATTGATTTATCTTGCATGGCGTCCGCAAGGCGGTTGCCTTCTTCGTTTCCCAGGGCCAGGCCGTTGTACGCATTGTCGTAGGCGATGCGATTGTGAAAAGACAGCGCGTTTTGCTCACACATCTTCAGCGTGTTGTCTTCGAGCAGAGAAAGTGCGGTGACATAGGGCTGATGCGTGTGAAGCACTACTGTAGCGTCCGGAACATTTCGGTGAATGCCGCTGTGAATATAAAAGGCGGTATCTTCCACCGTGTTGTCGCCCTCGAGAACGGTGCCCTCGGAGTTACACAAGACCATCGATGATGCGGTGACCTCGGACCAGTGCCAGCCGTACGGGTTGATCAAAAACAATTCGGAATCGCCGGAATGTCCGCCGTCGGGGACAGCAATTGAAAAATGGTTGTCGACGCCTTCGTTAAGACCGAGGCGTGCGGCCCAGCGCAGTGCTGCGGCCAGATCGACACGCAATTCATAGTGACCGGGCTGTGTGGCATGACTGGCTATGCTGGTAGTACTCACATTCATTCTCCACTGTGTTTGCTGGATGCTATCACTAATTGACTGGATTCAGTAATCGGTTACCGGCTGGTTGGCTGATCCGGGAAAAGACTTTTCTTCCTGAACAGCCAGGTTGTCTGATTCGCAGACGGGTAAAGATTGACGATGTGACAGGTCAGGATGCTTGCGTGTGGCAGTGTGACAAGACTCGCGTTGGCTGATAGACAGCGGTCAGATGATCTGATTCGAGGAGGGACGCCGGAAATTGCTGCAGCCGGTTTTCTGCTGTCGATATGCTTTATGATTTTGTTGTCAGGAACACCTGCAAAAAAAGGCCCTTGACGAGCGGCTAAAGCGGGTGTCCCGCAATCTTTGGTAGTGATACGAACCGGGATTTTCGTTCACACAAGTTGCGACAGGTGATACTGGCTGAAGTTGCGATTGTGCCGGTTGCAGGTCACCGGGTGATCCCGTCCCTGCTTCAAATTGAGAGCAGGAATCGCAGCAAAATTTTTAGTGCTCTGGTTCACAAGAGCACAGGTTCAACAAGAGCACTGGTTCCTGGAGCAATGGTGATCAATGCACCAGTGATAGCGCTATTAAATTGCGTTAGGTGGCGATCGCTTTTTTCACCGG
>CAYPCS010000016.1:0-47950 GCA_964409275.1 uncultured Granulosicoccaceae bacterium | reverse complement strand
GCACCAGTGATAGCGCTATTAAATTGCGTTAGGTGGCGATCGCTTTTTTCACCGGAGCTTCTACTGCATCCGCCGTTGCATTGTTTCGTTGTTGCTCGGCAATGCGATTATAGATTTCTTCACGGTGTACCGATACTTCTCTCGGCGCGTCGATACCCAGTCTGATCTGGTTACCGTTGGCACCCAGAACAGTAACGGTGACCTCATCGCCTATGGTAATGGACTCACCCAGCCGTCTCGAAAGAATTAACATATATAACCTCCTTGTGTTGATCGATTGTGTCGTTAATCGATTAATTTATGAGTTGGACTTATGCTACCTGCGGCCAACAATAAGGTTGGCTATTGCAGGAGTAAAGAGTCACTGGCCTAGAGGTTACAAAATTACACAAGTGGGCATGTTTCCCGGGGAAAATAAGGCCAGCAAGTTATAGGTGCCTAAGTATTTAATTAACAGATAATGAGCGCCGTGCGTCGGTCTTTTATAGACATTATTTTGCTCGTCTTCCGTTATACGCTACACCGCAGCCAATTGCGAGACTATAGACTTGCAACTGCTGTTGAGACACTTGAGCCTCCATTGACAGTTGTTAACTGAAGATCGGACCGCCTGGCCGGGTATGAATGTGGTCGGGGGTTGTTTACGACAGTGTTTTCGCAAGTCGCAGCGAGTGGATACTTGAAGCGTATTTGGCAGGAATAAATTGCAAACTGTTGATAACAGAAGGCTAGTAGTGCTTTTGTGCAGCCCTGGTAAATGATGGTGATACAGTATCATGGAAAAAATGTATTGAGTTATTTGTCGTTGTATGCTCTCGACAGTTGCAGGCATCACAGGCCGTTTCAAAGCCTCGACACTTTGTAAGACTTGCACTTTAGTAGTAGGCGCCGATTTGATAGTTTGCAACCGTGTTTTATCAAATCTGCTCCGATCTGCGTATTCAAACTGGTGACCGACATGACGGGTTCAGAAAAAAAAGAGGGAGGCTCCGGTTCTGCGGTGCGTCTTTCATCCAGCGTTTTTCCGCGACATACAAAGTCTCCTCCACCGGTGGCTGCTTTCGGGGAAGGCGTTTACCTGACAGATGTTGATGGAAAGCAGTATCTCGATGGAAGTGGTGGAGCAGCCGTATCCTGTTTGGGGCACGGTAATGCGTACGTCATTGACGCTGTGAAAAAACAGCTCGACAGTATGGCCTATGCTCACACCGGCTTTTTTACCTCAGAGCCAGCCGAGCAACTAGCTTCCATGCTTGTTGCTCGAGCCCCCGAATCAATAGACAGGGTTTATTTTGTTAGCGGTGGTTCCGAGGCCGTTGAAGCGGCCTTAAAACTCTCACGACAATATTTTCTCGAGTGTGATCAACCACAACGACAACATATTATTGCGCGCAAACAGAGCTACCATGGAAATACTCTGGGGGCATTGGCGGCTGGTGGTAATGAATGGCGTCGCAGTCAGTTCAAACCGCTCTTAAGTTCAGCCATGCACCACATCGATGCGTGTTACTACTGGCGAATGAGCTACGAAGGGGAGACGGAAGCCGAGTATGGTTTGCGAATGGCCAATCAGCTTGAAGAAAAAATACTTGAGCTGGGTAAAGACCGTGTAGCAGCATTTATTGCCGAACCGGTTGTCGGGGCCACCCTCGGAGCAGTAACAGCGGTTGAAGGATATTTTCAACGCATTCGGGAAATATGTGATCAGTACGGTGTGTTGCTGATCTTCGATGAAGTGATGTGTGGCATGGGGCGAACCGGATCACTGTTCGCGAGCGAGTACGACTCAGTCTCGCCTGATATTGTCTGCATTGCCAAAGGACTTGGCGCCGGAGTGCAGCCCATTGGTGCAATGATGTGTAGCGCCGCCATTTATCAGGCCATCGAAAACGGCAGTGGATTTTTTCAACACGGACACACTTACCTGGCGCACGCCAGTGCTTGTGCCGCGGGTGTAGCAGTTATAGAGGAGATCGAAAACAAACATTTACTGGAGAATGTGCAATCGCAGGGCAACAATCTGTTGATGTTGTTGAATCAGCGGTTTGGTCAACACCCCAATGTCGGAGATGTGCGTGGACGCGGTCTGTTCCTGGGTGTGGAACTGGTAGCTGATCGACAAAGCAAACAGCCTTTTGAGCCTGCTTTAAGAATGCATGCAAAATTTAAAAAGGCGGCGTTTGCCAATGGCCTAATGGTGTATCCAATGGGCGGTACGGTTGATGGCGTCCTCGGTGATCATGTGTTGATTGCACCGCCATTTATCATAGAAGAGTCACACACACAGGAGTTGATCGAGAAGCTTGATAAAACACTGGCTGATGTTCTGTCCGGTGTTTGATGCCTTGCGCTATTCGAAACGCTGAAACAGGTTTAATGCAATGTTACTTGCGGGATAATTCGCTAGTCAATGCAGCGCCAGTCGGGACGAGTATCGATTGACGATGGCAGTTTGGTGTTGTCATCTCCGCAGGCGAGATTTAATTGATCACGAGTAAGGCCAATTGAGCGTGATAGATCAACAGCGGCAAGCTTTGCCAGGTATAAGTAGGCACCGGTGAAATCAACTTCGTTGACCGAGGCGTTGTTGAAATTAGCGCGCGCCAGGTAGGAGTAGGTGAGGGTAGCCTTGTCGAGATTAGCTCCGACGAAAATGGCACGGCCGAATTCCGCTTTGTCCAGTTTCGAATTTTGCAAAGTGGCACCAGTCATGTCTGCGCGGGAGAACTCGGCTTTGGTGAGATCGGCGCCGGTCATATTTGCGTTGGCTAGCTGTGTTCGGTAGCCGAGTGCTTTCTGCAATCTTGCACCTTGTAATTCTGCGTTTTTAAAGTTCGTGCGTGTGAGTATGGCGCGTTCCAGATTCGCGTCTACAAGAGTTGCTCTGCTGAGGTTTGAACTGCTGAAGTCAGTGAGGGTAAGTGTGGCTTTAGTCAGATCACGTCCACTAAGCACTTTTTTCGACTTTTTGCAGCTAGACCAGTTAACTTCCGGAGCAGGCTTTGAGGTGCAGGAAGCGTGCACGACGTTGGTCGTCAATCCGCAATAACACAGCAGAAGGAAAAAAAATCCGGGGATTTTGTGCATCATTTTAATAAGCCCTTATTACAGCTCGTCAAGCTGGAAGTCCGTTTATGGACACTCTACCATGTTCGAAGTTGCTGTGGTGATCGCTGTTTTTGAGTAGACCAATCCACATTTTCCCAGGTCACACTGCTTCATTCAACCCATTGTGCTGTAAGCGGTGATCAAGTGAAAAATGCAGTGGTTTGCGGATTAAAACGCAATCGGCACGCATGAGCGCTGTGGGATTTTTATTGGCTATGTGTAATTTCCCCGGGGCCCACAGTCAGAAATCACTGCCACTGATTTAGCTGAATGTGACAGGGTGAGCACAATTGCTGATCGGTTCAACAGGGTGCGTTAGCACATGGAGTAGTGGTTAAGCGAGGTGTAGCGACGCTACAATGCACAGATACAATAACTGTTGTGAACCTCGTCATGAAAATTGAAGGAAAACTGCCACGTTCACTGTTGCTGATCGGTGCCATGCTGTTGGTCAACGCCTGTGGTAGCGACAGTGTTACCGTTGAACCGGAGCAGTTGGAAGCACCTGATTTGGGCCCACTCGGGGGACTGAATTCGGTAGTGTCCGTAGCGGACTACAGTCTGGCTAACTCGGGCAGTGCAGCGATCAGTGAGCTGATTACCTATCGAATGCCGTCTGTCGGTGGTGGTGTGACGCAGGCAACCGCTGCTGTGCTTGTTCCTCCGGGTCCGGCTCCGGAGGGTGGATTCCCGTTGATTGGCTGGGGCCATCAATCGACGGGTGTTGCCGATAGATGTGCGCCCTCGGTGACCGATGATCTGGCTGGTCGTGCAGCTTATCTCAATACGTTTCTAGAAAACGGGTTCGCCGTAGTTGCACCTGATTATGAAGGTCTGGGTGTTGACGGGGTTCATCCCTACCTGCATCTGGCCAGTGCAGGTCGTTCGATTGTTTATGCCATTGATGCTGCAGTACAACAATACCCTGACCTGTCCAGCCGCTATGCGGTAGTGGGTCATTCGCAGGGTGGTCATGCGGCCCTCGGTGCCGGTGAACATTCAAACGAGGTTGCAGACGTTGAACTTGTGGGTATTGTGGCCATTGCACCCGCATCCAATTTTCGTCAGCAGCATCAGATCCTGGGGTCAGCCATTCGAGACACAAGTCGAAGTCTGGCAGATCGCGCACGTGCAGCTACCACGCAGTTACTGTTCAGTGCATTTGTCGCCTCAGGTATTGATGCAGTTGAACCTGCGCTTGATGTCGATACATTTTTCGGGCTTGACGGAGCAGATCTTCTGAACGGTGTTGATACCGAATGTGTTGCTGGTATTCGGGAGATTGCTGTCGCCAGTGTAGTCGGGCCTTTGGCGTTTGATGGCAACGTTGATTCGGTGATTGCAAACAGTATTGTAGATATACCGGAAGTTGCACAGTTTTTAGCGGACAATGAACCCGGGACGACAACCATACCGGTTCCGGTGCTGTTGTTGCAGGGTTTGCTTGATTCAGTTGTATTTCCGGAATCGACTTCCATGCTGGATAATCTACTGCGCAACATAAACAATACCGAATCGAGTTTGATTCAATATCCCAGTGCTGATCACAGTTCGGTTGTTGATGTAAGTGAAGCTGAAGTGCTGAATTTTCTGTTTCAGGTATTGGTAAACCAGCCATGAACCCTTTACCGGCTTATGGGACTGACTAGCCGTCTGCTTGTTGTAAAGACTACGTCCTGAATAACGGTTTTCGCCGCACAGGCTTTAAGCGGGCATTCTGCGGGTTGGTGATAACTGGCTTGCCAGTCTATCGAGGCGATCGCAATCCTGTGGGGCGACAAAACCGGCCGGTGTCGAGATTCCGCTGCGGGATGCATTAACCAGCCTTGCGCACAGTGTTGCGATGGCAGGAGAGGTTTGTATCCCGTAGCCTCCCTGACCTGCCAGCCAGAAGAAGCCGGGTGCTTTTGCATCAAAGCCGATGACTGGTACTCCGTCCGGTGCGAAGGTTCGCAGGCCGGCCCAGCTGTGCGTTATACGCGGCACATCGTAGCTGATCACTGACTGAAACTGGTCTATCCCGGTGGCCAGGTCGGTGTCGTCTGGCCAGGCATCGTGTGGTTCAACCAGTGTCTCGTCGGCGGGCGATATCATCATGCCATTGCTAAAGGAGGTTGCATAAAACGTTTCACCGGCGCCGAAAATCATCGGCCAGTTTTTCATGTTGGCATTTTTTGCGTAAGGCACCAGGGCGGCGCTGCGACGTCTGGGCTGCATGCCGATTGTGTCAACACCGGCCATCGATGCAATTTCGTCAGCCCATGCTCCTGCGGCGTTTATCACAACAGGAGCGGTATAATGTTGCTGGCTTGTTGCCACCGTCCAGCCGTGACCGTCGTGGCTTATAGTTTGTGCTTTAGCCGAACTAACGATCAAACCACCTGCCGCTTTGGTCTTTTTTAGCCAGGCCTGGTGTAGTGCATCTACATCTACACGTAGAAGTGTGTCTGTGTAGAGCACAGTGTCAACAGCTTCGCGTCGTAGCAAAGGGACCATCTGAAGAGCTTCTTCAAAGTTGATTTCCTGCATGCCCAGTGCTTTTTGTTCTTCCAGTGCCTCAATGTCTTTTGTTGTGCCCAGCATCATTTCACCCAGTGCTGAGGTGAAAGGTTTCGCGTGAAGGTGTGCAGGTGGTGAGCACAGTGTTTGTTCCGAGAGAGCGGTGAGTTGTTGTATGGCTGGCGGACCATAAAACGGAGCCCAGGTAGCGGCCGAGCGACCAGTCGCGTGGTAGCCTGGATGGCTCTCTTGTTCCAGCACAATAATTGATGCAGTGTCTGCAAGTGCTGCAGCTGCCGAGGCACCGGCAATTCCTGCGCCTATAACAATGATGTCGGTGGGTACGCTCATCCGGTGGTCCTTGGATCAGTCTGCCTGAGCACTGTTGATAGCTTTCCATACAGCTAGTGGTGTGAGTGGTTTGTCAATATGCTTAATACCCAGTGGCTTCAACGCATCGATAACCGCGTTGTGGATTGGACCCGGTGCACCAATAGCTGTTAACTCCCCCACACCTTTTGCACCGAGTATGGAATTGGGGCTGTCTGTCGCCAGCAGAGTAATATCGTAGTCGGGTAAATCGCCTGCGCGTGGTATTCGATAGTCCATCAGTGAACCGGTAAGTAGCTGACCGTTGTCATCAAACACCAGTCCTTCCATTAGCACTTCACCCGCTGCCTGTGCGATACCACCATGCAATTGCCCGCGAGTAGTGGCTTCATTGTATATACGGCCAATGTCATCAACGCTGGTATAGCGATCAATAGTCACTTCACCGGTTTGCGGGTCTATCTCTATTTCGCAAACGCAGCCGCCGCTCGGAAAGGTGGTATGGGTTCCCTCAAAGTTGGCGATGCCCGAGCAGCCACTGTCTTCGGCAGGGCTAATTTCCTTAGCCGTGTTAATGTGTGGGGCATTGGTGGCGTCGGTAGCAATGCCGTTGCTTGAACCTGCGTGTGTTGCAACCTCGCGCAAGCTCACTTTTAGATCGGTGCCGCTAACCTGAAATTCACCCTGTTGATATTCAATATCGACACTCGCTGCCTCCAGCATATCGGCGGCTATGCCTCGTGCCTTGTCAATCATTATACCGCTTGCACGGTGCACTGTGGTTGCAGCAACCGGCATCAGGTTCGATCCACCGGTACCGCCACCGAGTTGCAGCCAGTCCGTGTCTCCCTGGTCGACCCGTATGCAATCGATGGGCAGCTGTAGCGCTTCCGATGCTACCAAAGCGAGCGCGGTGCGATGACCCTGACCATTGTCCTGTAAGCCGGTTCTAATCAGTATAGTGCCATCGGGCAATGCGTGTACTTCACTGCGTTCATCAGTAGAGCCTCCGGTGGCGTGCAGATAAAACGCGACTCCCGCCCCGCGCAAGCGATTTCTGTCTTTACTTTCCTGCTTGCGGTTTTGCAGGTGATTCCACTCGGCGGCGGCTTTTATCTTTTCAGCTAACAGGGGAAAATCCCCGCCATCGTAGGTCTCTGCCATAGGAGTCTGGTAGGGTAGTTGGGCGGGTCGAACAAGATTGCGCTGGCGAATGTCGAGTCGATCAATATCGAGTTCGTCTGCGGCAAGGTCGATAATGCGTTCCAGTGTGCAACTGGATTCCGGTTTGCCTGCACCGCGATACGCGTCGGTGGTTATGTTGTTGGTGTAAATAGCATCGACCTGATAGTGCATTGAGGGTATGTCGTACGCCTGACCAAACGGACGAACGGCACCACTGGTGGCAACATAAGGGGCTACAGCATTGAGGTAGGCGCCCATATCCGCCAGTGCAGTGATACGAAAGGCGAGAAATTTGCCGTTTTCGTCAAGCGCAAGCTGCGCGTGATCAACTCGCCCGCGACCCGCTACATCCGCCAGAAAGGACTCGGCGCGAGATGCCACCCACTTAACCGCACAATCTGTTCTGCGCGCCGCAAGCAGTGCAAGTAAATGCTCGGCATAGGGCCAGATTTTCACAGCGAAGCTGCCGCCAACATCGTTGGTGACGACTCGTAGTTGCGATTTATCAATGCCCATAAAACCGCTTATGGCGCGTTGCAAAGAGATGACTCCCTGACTTGGTGTGTGCAGTGTATAGTGATCGGTAGCGGCGTCATATTGTGCCTGGCAACAGCGTGGTTCGACGGGTGCGATAGAGACACGAGGGTGATTTATTTTGACTTCAACCACATGTGCGGCGGTATCTATTGACCGGCCGGTATCCTCCCGATTGCCTTTTTCCCAACGGAATGCACGGTTGTGCTTGATGTCGGGCCATAGCGGTGCCGCCTCTGCAGCGGCTTCTACATCTGTCACCGCCGTTTGTGCTTCAATCTCGAGGTCGATGGCTTCGATGGCGTCGAGTGCTTGCTGAAAAGTTGTGGCGATGACCGCAGCAACCGCTTCGCCGATATGCATGATTTTATCGCCTGCCAGAACGGGCCGGTCGGGCTCGCGCATGGGGGTGCCGTCAATACTCGTTATTTCGGCACGGCAGTTCATGGGTTTTAGTGCGGCGACGTCATCATCCTGTGCGGTCAGCACACATTTAACCCCCGGTAGAGCGCCTGCGGTTTTGGTGCAAAGACGGGTGATGACACCGTGTGCAACCGGCGACCTTAATATCGCCATGTGCAGCTGATTGCCGAATGTTAAATCGTCGGTATAAAGCCCTTGGCCACGCAGAAGTGGCGGATCTTCGAGCCTTGGTGTCGAAGGTGGGTTTGGCCGTGCTTCGGGCATCGCATTCTCGCAACGTATCGGAGTGTGAAGTTTACACTGAAACACTTTGCCGGTTTAAAATGTCACGTCCATTGGATCAATACCGGGGGATAACATGAAACACGGTTGTATAAGGACAATCAACATCGCATCGGGCGCGCTGCATTGACCGATGTACTGGTGGTTGGTTTGGCAGTGGCAGACTTTCTGTTTCAGTTGCCGCAAATGCCGGATCGAGCGGAGAAATATGTGGCTGATGATGCCGCTATGGTCGGTGGAGGCGGTGCGGCAAACGCGGCCGTTGCGATAACCCGGCTCGGAGCCACAGCGAGGCTCGGGGCTCGTGTGGGTGATGACCTGATCGGAAACTATATCGTTAGCAACCTTGAAGCCGCGGGTGTAGATTGCACTCTGGTACACCAATCCGAAAAGGGGGTTTCGGCGTTTTCATCGGTTTTGGTGGATAGTTCAGGCGAGCGACAGATCGTTAATTTTCGAGGACGAAATCTGTCTGATAATACACAGGCGTTGCATCAAATTACTGTCGATGCTGTGTTGGCAGATACGCGCTGGGAGGCTGGTACCGTTGCCGCGCTGCGGCGTGCACGAGAACTGGGTGTGCCCGCGGTGCTGGATGCCGAAGCGCCGGTGTCGCGCCGCACTATTGAGCATGCATCGCATGTCGCTTTTTCACGTCAGGGCCTCACTGATTTTACAGGCATTACCGATTTACCGACCGCACTGCAATCGGTGTCCGCTGATTATCCTGTGTGGATGTGTGTAACGGATGGCGCTCAAGGCGTGCTGTACACCCATAGAGGAGAAATCGTACATGAACCAGTTGTGGACGTGGATGTTGTAGACACTCTTGGTGCCGGTGATGTGTGGCACGGAGCGTTTACCTGTTGTCTTGCGCAAGGACTGAACGAAGTTGACGCGCTTCGTTTTGCCAATGCCGCAGCTACGTTGAAATGCACCAGAGCGGGTGGCGGGCGCAGTAGTCCGTCACAGCTTCAGGTAGAAAATTTCATGGCTACCGGTAAAGTGCCTGGCGTTTAGGGACAGAACTAAAAAAGTGCAACGCGGCAGGTATTACCTGGTAAACCGTGTGGACAGTTTACGTGCATTGCCGGTTATGCGGTTGCAGGTATTGCCATTGCGGAGAAGTATGCTCCAGTGGAACGGCATAGACTGTTCTTCAGCTCGATACCGATAATTAATGCTGCTATAAGATAGCGCAAAAGGCCTCGTGCCTGATGCATGAGGTTAATTGCATAAACCACTTTGATCTATACCTGTAGAGAGCGATGACTCAACCCAATATTCTGATTTTCATGGTCGATCAGTTAAACGGTACCCTGTTCCCTGACGGGCCGGCAGACTGGCTGCACGCTCCCAATCTTAAACAACTGGCGGAGCGCTCCACCCGTTTTTGCAATACCTACACCGCGTCACCGCTATGTGCCCCGGGGCGTGCAAGCTTTATGTCCGGTCAGCTACCTTCGCGTACCAGGGTGTACGACAACGCCGCTGAATTTTCTTCGGATATTCCCACCTATGCGCATCACTTGCGACGTGCCGGATACTACACCTGTCTTTCGGGGAAAATGCACTTTGTGGGTCCGGATCAGTTGCACGGTTTTGAAGATCGTCTGACCACTGATATTTACCCGGCAGATTTTGGCTGGACACCCGATTACCGAAAACCCGGAGAGCGAATCGACTGGTGGTATCACAATATGGGGTCAGTCACTGGCGCCGGCGTGGCTGAAATTAGCAACCAGATGGAGTATGACGATGAGGTCGCCGGTCTTGGCATGCAAAAAATATATCAGTTATCCCGAGGTCTGGACAAAAGACCCTGGTCTTTGACAGTAAGCTTTACCCATCCGCACGACCCCTACGTGACGCGCCGTAAATATTGGGATCTTTACAAAAACTGCGAACACTTGCAGCCGCTGGAGACCGCCTATGCGTTTGAACAGTACGATGCACATTCGCAACGAATTATGCAGGCAAACGACTATAGCGCGTTCAATATCACGGATAATGATGTTGCGCGAGCGCGCCGTGCCTACTTTGCCAATATCTCTTACCTTGATGAAAAAATCGGTGAGCTGTTGCGCGTGCTCGAAGAGACCCGGCAAGCGGATAACACGATCATTGTATTTGTTTCAGATCACGGTGACATGCTTGGTGAAAAAGGGCTGTGGTTTAAAATGAACTTCTTTGAAGGGTCAGCGCGTGTGCCCCTGATGATAGCTGCGCCATGCATGCAGCCTGGATTGGTTAAAGCGCCTGTATCTACTATTGACATGGCGCCCACTCTGGCCGATCTTGCATCGGTCTCAATGGATGAGGTTATGCCATGGACTGAAGGCGAGAGCCTGGTTCCTCTGGGGCAGGGCAGTTCGCGGCAATCACCGGTATTAATGGAATACGCAGCTGAGGCTTCTTATGCACCCCTGGTGTCAGTGAGGCAGGGTGTATGGAAATACAACCGTTGCGCTCTTGACGCTGACCAGCTTTTCCATCTTGAAAACGATCCGCTGGAAAAAAGCAATCTTGCGAATGACGCTGCCAGCCAGCAAGACCTGAAGCGGTTGCAACAACTGGCGGACGAACGCTGGTCACTCAACTTGTTTGACGAGCAAGTACGTGAATCGCAAGCGCGCCGACGAGTGGTGTACGCGGCTTTGCGCGAGGGTGGTTATTATCCATGGGACTACCAGCCGCTGCAAAAAGCGTCCGAGCGATTTATGCGAAATCATATGGATCTGAATACCCTGGAAGAGAGCCAGCGATTCCCCAGAGATGAATGAGTCGACTTTATAGTTGACACAGTGTGACTGATGATCGTTAAAACACGGTCCTGGCGGCGCCTGCTCCCACATAAATTTCTACTTTACTCACTCCTGTTTTGATGCGTATTTTTCGATAGTATCCATGCGAACTTCTATGCCGAGGCCAGGGCCGTCGGGTATCGGAATGAGGCCATCCTGTATTTCCCAGGGCGAGGTGATCAGTTGCTGCCTGAACGGGTGTGACGAGCGATCGTATTCAAGCACCGGTTCTTTTGCGAACAGCGAATAGCTGGCTTGCGGCAGGGCGGCAATGAGTTGTAGCGAGGCCGCCTGCGCAATAGCGCTTCCCCAAACATGCGGGTTGACCGCAACGCCGTTGGCCTGTGCCATTGCAACAATGTCCCGCGCGGCCGTGAGCCCGCCACACGATCCGATATCGGGCTGGGCTATGTCCAGTGCATCAGCTCTGAAGAGTTGATTAAACCCGTAGGCAGTATGTTCGTTTTCACCGCCCGCAACAGGAACGTTAAGCTTGCTTCTTAACTCTGCATAGCCAGCAATGTCTTCTGGCACAACGGGTTCTTCGTACCAGCGTAAATTAAACGCTTCAAGTGCCCGGCCGAGTTTCAGTGCATCTGCTCGCCCGTAGGCGTGATTGGTATCGACCATCAGTTCGATGGCCGGATCATCGAGTGCATTGTTTATCGCGTGCATTACCCTGATGTCGTCGTCTATGCCGAACCCGAGTTTCACTTTCATCGATTGAAAACCGGCGTCACGATGTTGCCGTGCTTCGTCGGCCAGACGTTCAGATTCGTTTTGCCCCTGCAGTCGATAAAACCCGGTCGCATAAGGTTGAACGCTCTTGCGGTAAGCGCCGCCCAGTAGCTGATAGACAGGTTGCCGGTAGTAGTGGCCTGCGATATCCCAGAGCGCTGTGTCAACAGCACTTATGGCGGCGACGATCGATCCTTTACGCCCGAAGTCGCGTGTACGTGTGTACATTTTTTGCCAAAGTACCGAGATATCCAGCGGATTCTCACCAGTCACCAGCGGGGCGAGCGAGTGCTCAATGGCGGCGGCTGCGATTTGCGGTGGTTCCAGGCCCTGTGCAAAAGCCTCGCCCCAGCCAGTCAGTCCGTCGTCGGTCTGAATTCGTACCAGTGTGGCGGAGCGTTGATTCACCCAACCCTGGGAAAAGGCGAAGGGAGTTTCCAGCGGGGTTGTTAGTACGAAAACATCAACGTTTGAAATTTTCATGGTGTCTCAATGATGTTGAAGAATCGGGTCAATCTGGTGTGCAGTATACGCCAGCGTGACATGATATAGCCGTTTGCACCCATAACGTCGCTCGCTTCATGCAATTTAAAACAGATGATCAGAAATGCACTGATTGAGCTTCTGAAAGAGCATCCTGTGGTTCGAGCAGGTGGAACAGTCGAGCTTGGTGAATTGCCGAAATCGTAAACTGCTATTGTTTGCAAATTCGGGTTGACTACACCGAATACGACCGCAAGAATCGCTAATGAAAACGTCAATTTGAGGAAGTTGTATGTTAAAAGCAGGTGTTGCCGGATTACTGATAACGGCTCTGTGTTGCTTCACGCCTGTACTTGCGGTGCTATTTAGCGCTGTTGAATTATCGGCGCTGATCGGCTACCTGGATCTCGTACTTATTCCTGCGCTCGTGTTCTTTTTCGGACTTACCGTGTATGCGTTATGGCGCCGTAAATCCGCAGTAGAATAGATCAGGCTACCGATGGCCTACTTGTCAAGCGGTTGGTTATTAGTCCAGTCGTATAGTCCTTGATCGCGCTCCTTAACAGATTGTTTCCAGCCTGCCGTCTCTGCACGGGATTTAAAATTAAGTCCTTCAGGGCTATGCCGTGATATGCCGTCAAAAATGGTGGCGAGTCGCTGGGTTTGCAGTAAGCCGGATGACTCGATTGCCTGGTTAATCACCAGTTTTTGCATGGCCAGCTGATTGACGGGTACGGTTGACATGCGCCCGGCCATTTTTTCAACCTCACTATCGAGTTGGTCAGCTGGCACCGATTTTAGAATCAGACCCATTTGCTCTGCTTCAACCCCGGAGATCCTGTCGCCGGTAAACATCATGCGTTTGGCCTTCTCGGCGCCCAGACGGTATACCCACATGGCGGTAGTCGGCGTCCCCCAAACACGTGCGGGCATATAGCCGATCTGTGCGTCATCAGACATAAACGTCAGATCTGCACACAGTGCGATATCACTTCCCCCGGCTACCGCGTAGCCGTGTATTTTACAGATCACCGGTTTCATGGCGTGCCAGATGGACATGAAATGCCGGGTGTTTTGCCACATGAAGGCATAGTCCTGCACAGGGTCCCAGGGCATGTCCTGGGTGACCTGGTTGCCTTTGCCACTGGATTGCTGGGCGTAGTAGGTCATATCGTAGCCCGCACAAAATGCGGGGCCGTTACCTGAGAGCACCATGAGGTGTATACCGGGATTAGCGTCGGCCTCTGCGACTGCGGCGGCGAGTTCGGCGGGCAGGTCGTCATCGATAGCGTTCATCACTTCGGGCCGGTTAAGCGTAATCCGCCCGATGCGGCCATCTTGCTCAAACAGAACTTTCGACATGATTCAACCGTGTTATTTTTGTGTGTTGTAAATGATCTCACAACTTGCTCACGGGATGTTGTTCGAATATGTCAAAGGTATTGTTATAGTATTGGAGCACCGTAATACATGCGGCAGTTGTATCGAATTTCAGGCTTCATCAACTAGAAAATCAAGAGAACATCTCCTATGGCATTGCCTGCTATTTTAAAAGACAATCTGAAATTACCGCTAGTGGGTGCACCGCTATTTATTATTTCCAACCCGGACCTGGTAGTCGCTCAATGCACTGCCGGAGTGATTGGTTCTTTTCCCGCACTCAATGCCAGACCGCAAGATCAACTGGCACAGTGGCTTGACGATATTGAAGCCCGAATCGATGCCCATAATCAGGCCAACCCTGACAATCCCGCGGCTCCCTATGCGGTAAATCAGATAGTGCATCGATCCAATGATCGACTGCAACAGGATATGGAGGTGTGTGTAAAGTATAAGGTGCCGGTGGTCATTACCAGTCTCGGTGCCAGAGAAGACATCTACGAAGCTGTGCACAGCTATGGTGGCATTGTGCTACACGATGTGATTAACGATTTTTTTGCACGCAAGGCAATAGCAAAAGGTGCGGACGGTTTGATTGCGGTAGCAGCTGGTGCAGGGGGTCATGCGGGAACGTTGTCACCCTTTGCGCTGATACAGGAAATCCGCGAATGGTTTGATGGCCCATTGCTATTGTCCGGCGCCATTGCCAATGGTCACTCTTTGCTTGCAGCACAAGCGATGGGTGCGGACATGGGTTATGCCGGTTCAGCGTTTATTGCCACGAGTGAAGCGCGCGCCATATCCGGTTACAAGGAGGCTATAGCCAATTGCCGTTCGGAGGATATTGTTTACACTAATTTGTTCACTGGTGTTCATGGTAACTATTTACGACCTTCCATAGAGGCAGCGGGGATGGATCCTGATAATTTACCCGAGAGTGATGCGACAAAAATGAACTTCGGCTCGAATCGGGAAAAGCCAAAAGCCTGGAAAGATATCTGGGGTTGCGGGCAGGGGATCGCGGCCATTGATGCTGTTGTTTCTACTGCCGAGCTGGTTGCCAGATGGCAGACCGAATTTAGCAAGGCTAGATCGGAGTTGGCGGCGAAGCAATAAGCCTCGGACACCAATGCGGAAAACCGTAGATATACCAGTAGTTTGCTACCTTTTCAGCTCACAGTGCTGGTGATTTTGTTTGTTGAGTCGATTGTGTAGACGCTGACGTCGCAGGGCTCTGAGTGCCTGCAATTGTGACGCACCTCCGGTTCCGATTTAGCGCTCACGCCACGTCCGGCCCCGGACGAGATCCAGTTTAATGGCTGAGCCGCCGATAACACTTATGGTGGCGACTGATTTCCCGATCCGTGTTGGAGATCCCGGGTGTGACCGTCGATAAAACGTGGCTCTGAAATGGCAGTAATTGCGAGGATTAAATGAAGAAATTCGCTTTGATCGGGCTGGCGGGTTACGTCGCACCCAGACATTTGCAAGCGATTCGCGATACAGGCAATATCCTTGTCGCGGCGATTGATCCGAGTGATTCAGTTGGTGTTGTCGACAGCTATTTTCCCGATACCGCTTTTTTCACAGAGTTCGAGCGTTTTGATCGCCATGTCGACAAGTTACGCCGGAAGGGAGGCAAGATTGACTTTGTGTCGGTTTGCTCGCCTAACTATCTACACGATGCGCACATACGTTTTGCCTTGAGATCCGGCGCCGACGCTATCTGTGAAAAACCGCTTGTGTTAAACCCCTGGAATCTCGAAGCTCTCATGGACATAGAGAAATCGACGGGTAATAAAGTCAATTCCATTCTTCAGCTTCGACTGCACGATTCCGTAATCGAGTTAAAAAAGCAGGTGGCTGCAGCGCCTTCCAATAAGATCTTTGATGTTGAAGTAACCTATATTACCTCGAGAGGCGGCTGGTATCATGTGTCATGGAAGGGAGACAGTAACAAGTCGGGCGGAGTACCCACCAATATTGGTGTACATTTTTTTGATATGCTTTATTTTGTGTTTGGCGATTTAAAACGAAATGTAGTACACATGCAAAGCAATGAAACGGCATCGGGATATCTTGAATATGAGAGAGCAAGAGTCCGCTGGTTTCTCAGTGTTGATGCCCGTTATCTGCCTGAGAGCAGTATAGACAATGGCATGCGCACCCATCGAAGTATCAGTGTGAACGGCAAAGAGTTTGAATTTTCCGGAGGGTTTGGTGATCTGCATACCAGAAGCTATCAGGCCGTACTAGATGGCGAGGGGTTTGGCCTTCAAGAGAATTTGAACGCTATTCAGACGGTGGCAGATATCAGAAGAGCGACTCCGGATAGATCTGCAGGTGATTTGCATCCATTGGCATTGCGCGCAATGAAAGACTGTGCCTGACTATATACATCCAAGCGCTATTGTCGATAAGGGCGCTGTTATCGGTGTGGACACCCGAGTCTGGCATTTTTCGCATGTGTGTTCCGGAGCGTTGATTGGCAGTAGATGTTCATTGGGTCAAAACGTATTTGTCGCGAATAATGTGGTAATCGGTGACGGTGTGAAAATTCAGAATAACGTGTCAGTCTATGACAACGTGATCCTCGAAGATGATGTATTCTGTGGGCCCAGCATGGTGTTTACCAATGTCTATAACCCGCGATCGGCTGTTAGTAGGAAGGATCAGTATCGCGACACTCTGGTTAAAAAAGGTGCGACGCTCGGCGCTAACTGCACTGTTGTTTGCGGTGTCACCATTGGCGAGTCTGCGTTTGTTGCTGCGGGTGCTGTAGTAACCAGGGATGTCGCCAGTTATGCACTGATTACCGGTGTGCCGGGTCGGCACACAGGGTGGATGAGTGAGGCGGGTTTGCGTCTCGATCTACCACTCGATGGTCATGGTACTGCTAATTGCCCCGAAACCGGACAATGTTATGTCCTGCGTAACGGCGTGCTAGGAAAAGCGCCGAATGCGGATCATTGACACTGTGACGCATGGTCTCTGCGGTGCGATAAACTCTAAAGCAATCCACATGATTGACCTGGGCTGGTATGGTTGTGGAATTTATTGATTTAAAAACCCAGTTGCGAACGGTGCGGCCGCAGATTGATGCAGCGGTTGCCAGAGTGCTTGACCACGGCAAGTTCATAATGGGTCCCGAGGTAGCGGAGCTTGAGCAACGTTTGGCAGAGGTTGCCGGGGCTGCATTTTGTGCCACTTGCGGGAATGGTACCGATGCGCTGGTACTTGCCCTGAAAGCTAGTGGTGTAGGCCCTGGTGATGCCGTAATAGTACCTTCTTTCACTTTTGCGGCTTCTGCAGAATCGATAGTTATCGCAGGTGCAACGCCGATATTTGTCGACGTTAATGAATCCACGTTTAATATGGACGAGAATTCTGTTCGCGCCGCTTGCCAGCTGGCCGCGGATACGGGTTTATATCCACGAGCCATTATAGCAGTGGATCTTTTTGGATTGCCTGTGGACTACGATGCAGTACAGAGTGCCGCAGATCAGTTCGATTTACTGTTGATAGCAGATAGCGCTCAAAGCTTTGGTGCATCGCTTGATGGCAAGCCGGTCGGTTCTCTCGCCCCTGTGACCACCACCAGCTTCTTCCCGGCAAAGCCCTTAGGGTGTTTTGGCGATGGTGGCGCAGTTTTTACCGACAATCGGGAAGTATACGAGTCGATACGTTCACTGCGGGTACATGGCAAGGGTAGTGACAAGTACGACAACGTCAGAGTGGGCATGAATTCAAGACTCGATACTATTCAGGCTGCCATCTTGTTGGTAAAGCTCGAATTACTTGCCGGCGAAATTTCGAACCGAAATACTTCTGCCGGTCACTATGCGAAATTGTTTGCACAGGCAGATGTGGATGGCGTGATTGCTCCGGCGACAACTAATCGCAAGTGTAGCGCCTGGGCACAATACACTATTCGCGTGCCGATCGGGGTGCGGGACAGGCTCGTCGAGTATCTGGCGACAAAAAAAATTCCGGTGGCAGTTTATTATCCTAAGCCCTTGCACAGGCAGACTGCCTATGAGGCATATCCGGTGGCTGGCAATAAGCTGGCTGTCACCGATGAACTGAGTCAGTGTGTGTTGAGTTTACCTATGCACGGCTACCTCTCACTGGAAGATCAGCAGAAGGTGGTTACCGCAATCTCGCAGTTTTTTTGATTGGAACCGGACTTCTTGTGACAGCAGTACTTGCTCTATCGGTCTCGCCTCAGTTGGTCAATAACTATGGCGTTGAGGTTTTTGCGTTTACTTTCTTACTGCCGGGTAAACTCGGCTAATGCCTTGCCAACAACATCAATCCACACTGTATAACCGCGTGTGTTCAGGTGCAGTCCGTCTCCAATGTGAAATTCGGAATTAAGGTTGCCGGTGTTGTCGAGAAACTGGTTGCCTGTGTCTATATATATCGCGTTTTCAAATGAATCAGTCACGTGGCGGATCGCTGAGTTGAACTCGACTACGCGCTCATTGCGGAAATGCGAATCAACCACTCTTTCATCGACAGGTAGCACAGCGTTTACCAGTATTGTTATGTCAGATGGCAGGGTGTTTAGTATCTGGCGATAGTTTTCGGCCATCTCTTCGCTGTTTCTGAAAATCTGATCATTTACCCCGACTGATAATACAACGGCGCTGGCACGCTGCAGGGAATTGTAGAGTGATAATCTTTTCAATACCCCCCGGGTTGTATCAGTACCAATGCCATAATTGATAGAAGACTGATGAACCGCCGCAGTGGCGAGGCCCTGAATAATACTGTCACCAATAAACAAAACTGCCCCGTCAGGAACCGAGCCGTCCATTCTGTCGTGATACAAGATCAGTGTTTCATAGTATGACGATAATTCCACCGGAGGTGCACCGAGTTTGCGTTGTAAACGGCCAACAATGTTGGAATCGATGATCAATATAACCAGCAGTAGATGTATAAGGGCGAGATACGTTGGCCGGTAAAATCTGGATAGCATAATGGGTAGTAGTCTAACGGGTCGGGATGAAACGTTTTTTTAATGGCGGCTTATATTTGATCTACAAGTGTTATTCCCACGTCTTCATGGGTGTCCATTTGTCGGAGTACATCGCTTACACCTTCCAGTGAAATTCGATTTTTAACCAGTTTTGTCATATCGATGTGGCCGGCAGCGAGCATCGAAAACAACGCTGGAAAACGATGCGCCGGTAATCCCCTTGAACCTATGAGTTGCAGTTGTCGGTAGTAGATCGTATCGAGCAGGGGAATAGAAGGATTCGCGTGTTCATCCAGTGGCTGCCCGATTTGCACGTGCCTGCCCAGTTTCCGCAGACATCGCAGAGAATTGTGAAACGTCTGTGTAGCACCCAGTGCTTCTATAGACGCGTGTGCACCGCCCCGACTTAGCTCCCGAATGGCTTCTGCTACATCTGGCACAGTGGCGGCATTGATAGCGTGAGTAGCTCCGGCGTCCTTTGCCAGTTGCAGTTTGTCGTCGACAATGTCCACTGCTATAACTGTAGCGCCGGCAGCAGCGCCAATCATCACGGCTGATAAGCCAACACCTCCGCAGCCGTGGACTGCCAGTGTTTCGCCGGCCCTGATTTGTGCCTTGTCTATTACCGCACCAAATGATGTGGTGGTTCGGCAGCCGAGAGAGGCAGCAACTTCATCGCTGATAGTGTCGGGCAGCTTTACAACATTCGCATCGGCGTAGGGAACAGCTACAAGCTCGGCGAATGCACCTCGTCCGGAGAAGCCAACAACGTATTGATTGTCGCAAACGGTGAGATGGCCCGGCCGGCAGGTAGCGCAGTGGCCACAACCGAGTATCACCGGCACTGTCACCCGGTCCCCCGGCTTTATCAGTTTACAATTCTTACCAGTGGCAACTACCTCTCCCGCGAACTCGTGACCCGGTACATGCGGTAAGGTGATGGCCGGGTTGGTCCCTTTCCAGCCGTGCCAGTCTGAGCGACATACGCCGCACACGTGCACCTTGATAATTACACCATCGTCTGGCAACACCGGTTCGGGTGTGTCTGCAACGACTAAGGGATGATCGAAATTTTCAAGTAGCGCGGCTTTCATAGCTGGTAGTCCCGGGCAGGCAGGGAATTGCCGAGAATAGACTGAGGGACTGCAGTATAGCGCAACTGTTTATGCCAACCTGAATCGGTGGCATTGGCCATGAAGTTATGGAGCGAGTTGATAACCTGGGCGTGCAACGAAGCACGCTCTCAGCGATCCCCGCGGCCCAGTGGGCCACGTTTCACACTTGCCTTTGCCGTGACGTTTTCGTCCTCTTGCGCCAGAGCGCTAGTGAAGGTTAGCGACTGGCTCTTTTGGGAATTTCCATAACGTTTGAATTCGAGGCGCTGGCAGTATTCAAACCGGTTGCGGGTCCGACCGCGCCTTGATCATGCAGTTTGAATGATGACACCAAACGATCCAGTTCTTTTGCCTGGTTGTTCAGGTTTTTACTTGCCGATGCCGCCTGTTCCACTAGTGCTGCATTTTGTTGAGTGAGTTCATCCACCTGGGTGATAGCATTATTGACCCCGCTAATACCGATAGATTGCTCTTTGCTGGCGATCGCAATATTACCGACAATGCTGGTGACTTTATCAACGCCGTTGACAATTTCGCCAAGTGAGTTTCCTGACTGATTAACCAGATCGCTGCTTTCGTCCACTCGTTTGGCGCTGTCTTCAATCAACTCTTTGATTTCTTTTGCGGCGGTGGCACTGCGGCCTGCCAGATCCCGTACCTCGCTTGCCACCACTGCAAAGCCGCGTCCCTGGTTCCCGGCGCGTGCCGCTTCAACCGAAGCGTTAAGTGCGAGCAGATTGGTTTGAAATGCGATGTCGTTGATTACACCGATAATGTCGGATATCTTTTTACTCGACTCATTCAACCCGTCCATTGCCCGCACTGCACTGTCGACAATTGCACCACCGCTTTTGGCTTGCTGAGAAGCTGACAATGCCAGCTCGTTGGCGTTAGACGCGTTTGCAGCGTTTTGTTGCACTGTGGTAGTCATTTCCTCCATGCTGGAGGCGGTCTCCTCAAGGTTGGATGCCTGCTCTACGGTGCGCTGGCTAAGATTGTTGTTGCCGTTGGCGATCTCTGCTGATTCGCTACTGACATTATCCGCCACGCTGCGAATCTCTGACAGAGTCCCGTGCAGATTTTCAAAGCAGTCGTTAATTGCGCTTTGCAGGGTTGCAAACTCACCGGTGAAGTCTCCGTCCATTCGATGAGTCAGGTCGCCCCGTGCCATCGCAGAAATCGCACGCTGTGTTTTTTCCAATACCGTTTCTATGGTTTGCTGCAACTGTTTTTGTGCCGTGGTATCAGTTGCGTACTTGACCACTTTAAACGGTCGACCGGATAGATCAAGGATCGGATTATAGGACGCCTGTATCCACACCTCTCGGCCGCCTTTGCCGATTCGCTTGTACTCTCCGGATTGAAACTCCCCTTGTCGCAATCGGTCCCAAAAGTCTTTGTACTCGCGTGAAGCACCGTAGTCGGATTCAACAAACATGCGATGCGGCTTGCCCTGTATCTCGCCCAGACTATAGCCAAGGGTTGCAAGAAAATTATCATTGGCAACCCTGATAGTGCCGTCCATATTAAATTCTATAACGGCCTGGGATTTATGGATCGCGTCGATCTGACCGGTAACGTCCGCGTTGAGGATTTTTGAATCGGTGATGTCGGTGGCGAACTTCACCACCTTGCACGGTTTCCCGTTGTCGTCGAATATCGGGTTGTAGCTTGCCTGTATCCAGATCTCATTGCCGCTTTTACTCACGCGTTTGAATTCTCCAGACACAAACTCACCGGCATTGAGTTGTTGCCAAAAACGGGAGTAATCCGGGCTGGATCTTTCTGAGGGATGTACAAACAGGCTGTGATGTTGGCCGACAATTTCCTCAAGCCGGTAGCCGGTCACGCTGAGAAAATTGTCGTTGGCGACAATGATGGAGCCATCGAGATTAAATTCGATTACCGCTTGTGATTTACTAATGGCCGCGATTTTGCCGGCCTGATCCTGTTGTAACCGGGCCTCTGCAAGTAAGGCGGTCTTTCGGGTGGTCGTTGTGAAAAGACCTTTAACTCCATTTCCCATAGCAATATCCTTTTGCATAGGTGGTTCATGTGGTGATGCGATATTCGGTTTGAATTTGTTCTGACATTCCGTATCAGACAACAAAATTCCTCACAGGCTGGATACTGTGGAGTAACTGACAACGTCAGCGCATCAATTCCTTAGGCAATTTTTTGTGCGTTCCATGAGATTGGCGTCATGCACTACGGAATCTTGAAAAATTGCCTGCCGGCAACGGATCCGTAGTGTCAAAGAGATGTCAGCACGGCCTTGCATTCAATGGCAGCATAGTGTCAGATGCTGAAAGCGAGCACGGCCAAAGGAACATCGCTGTCAACCGGAGGATATGTCGAGCGAACATTTGCGGCCTGCACCTGCAGATATGTCTGTTTTTTTGCTGCTGCACGGCAGTTGCTGTTTGCGCTAAATCGATGGCAGGGGAGTCCCGAAATAGTGATCGTTGGTCTCAACCACATTACACTGGCGGTTAGTGATGTGAATATCTCGCTGGAGTTTTACCGCGAGGTGCTCGGCTTTAAAGCGCATGTTAAATGGAAGCGCGGAGCGTATTTGTCCCATGCTGATTTATGGATTTGCCTGGCGCTGGACAAAACCGATGTACATCAGGACTATACCCATCTCGCCTTCACCGTTTTACCCGCGGATTTTGATGCCTTTGTGCGTAAAGCGGAGGCGCTCAGGCTGAAACGCTGGAAGGAAAATCACAGCGAGGGACAATCATTGTATTTTCTGGATCCTGATGGTCACAAGCTGGAAGTGCACTCGGGGAATCTGGCCTCCCGGTTGACCAGTTTGAAGGATAAACCCTATGAAGAGATGGAGTGGCTCAACTGACCATCCCGGGTTTTGCTTTTGCAAGGCCAGACCATGGCAAGGACTCGCTGCGCAGGCTTCCGCCGCACAGACTTCCGGGTGTAAAAAATGATCAGTGAGGGTTTGCTTTGAGTACCGGACACACCGAAGGGTGGCAGGAGTTTAGCCGTCTCATTGCAGCGGCAAACAATATCGTTTTTTTTACCGGTGCTGGTATAAGCACAGAATCCGGTATACCGGATTTTCGCAGTCCCGGCGGCTTGTGGACCAAAGCCCGGCCCATAGAGTTTCAGGATTTTATTGCCGATGAAGAAATGCGCCGTGAAACATGGCGCCGTAAACTGCTGATTCATCGGGAGACCGGTTCTGCTGTTCCTAATCGCGGGCACTTCGCCATTGCCGGGCTGGTCAACAGAGGCCAGTGCCGCTACGTGATTACACAGAACATAGACGGGCTGCACCAGGCTTCTGGAATTGCGGCGTCGCGAATCATTGAATTGCATGGCAATGGTACCTATGCGAGCTGTCTTGATTGCAGGCAGAGATATGAGCTGGCGCCTGTATTTGCGGCATTCGAAAAGGACGAATCATTACCCGTATGCGATCGATGTGGTGGATTGGTGAAGCCTGCAACCATCTCTTTTGGGCAAAGTTTGCCGCTGGCAGAGACGCAAAAAGCCGAGGTGGCGGCAGTAGAGTGCGACCTCTTCATCGTAACGGGTTCATCACTTGTGGTGTATCCCGCTGCAGCGATACCGATGATCGCCAAACAACAGGGGGCGAAGCTGGTCATTCTCAATCGGGATCCGACAGACCTCGATGGATACGCCGACCTCGTCCTGCATAAGGAGATCGGGGTAACTCTGGAACAGGCCTGTGGTGTCACGCGTTAATTTCAGAAACTGCTGTGTGGTATATATCGGTGCTAATCGGAAACTCATTGAACACCTCGGCGGTATTTCGTGTCCGGGTGCTCTTCGAGGTTTTTTGCCAATCTTTGCGTATTGTGTTGCACGCACTGTTTCGGCCGGATCGGCCTTTTTTTGCAAAATACGGTCGTAGAAAACAGGCAAATCAGTTTGATTCTGCGATATAGTGCAGTGGAGCAAGGGCTGAAAATACAGTCGCGACAAAGCAAATGAATTGCCTCGGTAGAGTGCGCCTCGAATGCTGTCTGGTTCGGTGAGGTCCCTGCCACAGGTGATATCGAGCAACCTTCAACAGGAGCATTGCAATTGAAAATCAACAAACTCTCCCGCTTTTTGCGTAACGGCGTAATCCTCGGCGGCCTGGCCGTAGGGAGCCTTTTGCTGGCTGGTAACAGCAACGCTGAAAAAGTGTTGCGCGTTAACATGCACTCGGATCTGAAAATCGTTGATCCGATCTGGACCACCGCCTACATGTCGCGCAACTACGGCTACATGGTTTATGACACGCTGTTTGCGATGAATACCAAAGGCGAAGTCATGCCGCAGATGGTGGATACCTACAACGTTTCAGAAGACGGTCTCACTTATAACTTCACACTGCGTGATGGTTTGATGTTCCATGACGACCAGCCTGTCACCAGTGAAGACGTAGTCGCTTCCATCCAGCGATGGGGCGCTAAAGATGCCATGGGTCAGAAGATGATGGGTTTCGTCACGGACATGACTGCGGTTGACGACAAAAACTTTCAGTTCAAACTTAATGAGCCCACTGGCCTCATCGTGCAGGCGCTTGGCAAGCCGTCATCTAATGTGCCCTTTATTATGCCCGCCCGAATTGCAGCAACACCTCCGGGCGAGCAAATTACCGAATATGTGGGTAGCGGCCCTTATGTTTTCCTGCAAGACGAATGGAAGCCGGGCGACAAGGCCGAGTTCGCCAAATTTGAAAAATACGTACCGCGGGATGAGCCCGGCGATGGTTTATCCGGCGGCAAGCAGGTGCATGTCGACAAGGTCGTCTGGAAAGTAATTCGCGATCAACAAACCAAAATGAATGCACTGTCCAAAGGTGAGATCGACGTAATTGAATCACCTGCGCACGATCTCCTGCCATTGATGGAAGAAGACCCCAACATACAACTGGTCGACCTCAACCCGTTTGGCAACCAGTACACGTTTAGATACAACCAGCTGCATCCTCCATTCGACGACCCCAAAGTGCGCCAGGCGTTGCTGTACGCGTTTGATCAGGAAGAGTTTCTCTACGCGGCTATTGGTGATGAAAAGTACTTTAAGTTGTGTAAAGCCATGTTTATTTGTGGCACTCCCATCGCAAGCGAGAAAGGTTTCGAGGACAAACTCGAGGGTAATATGGAGAAGGCAAAAGAGTTAATTGCCGAGTCCGACTACGACGGTACACCCCTTATTTTAATGTACCCTACTGATCTGGCCGTACTTGAGCCCTTACCTCCCGTAGCCAAAGACATCATGGAGAAAATTGGTCTAAAGGTGGACATGCAGGCGATGGACTGGCAGACACTGGTTGGACGTCGAAACAAGCAAGATGCGCCGGCCGATGGTGGCTGGAATGCGTTT
The DNA here is from genome assembly GCA_964409275.1 of uncultured Granulosicoccaceae bacterium. GTDB lineage: Bacteria > Pseudomonadota > Gammaproteobacteria > Granulosicoccales > Granulosicoccaceae. The sequence goes on along the minus strand of CAYPCS010000016.1, from coordinate 22,721 downwards.
ATAACCTCATGGAACTCGGTTGATAACGCAAGCCCTCTTACGACCCCTTTTCTAAATGCAGCATGCGGGCAAGCGCTTTTCGGTTGGCCCTGCGATGACGAGATACAGTCGCTGCGAGACGAGTTTTCACGCGAACCAGATGCCGCAAAACAACTTGCGATTGTTGAGAAAATTCAAGAGCGGGTTGCTGAATCGCCGACACATGTTCATCTCGGGCAATGGTATCAGCCGCATGCGATGGGCGAGAATATTTCCGGAGCTCCCGTATCGCCTGTTCCTGCATTTTGGGGATACAAGAAGGAAGAGTAGCACTAGCTCTTGCTCGCAATTCTGTCTGCAAAAAACAGCATGTGCCGCGCCAGCGGCACATGCTGTAGCCTATTTGCAAGCGCTCATTCCTGATGTGGTCTTACCTGATCAAACGAATACTGGCCGTAATACCGGTTTTGCTGGTGGTTATGGTTATTGTATTCCTGATGCTAAGACTCACGCCTGGCGATCCTGCAGCGAACATCGCGGGGGATGCTGCAACTACCGAGGATATAGCCAAGCTTCGTGTCGAACTTGGACTTGAAGAACCGTTGCTTATCCAGTTTGGTATTTACGCAAAAAATCTTCTACGTGGTGATTTTGGAGAATCGTTTTATTATAAACGCCCGGTGATCAACATGATTGCTGACGGCGTCGAACCTACATTGTCACTGGCCTTGTTTACTATTGTGATTGCCAGTCTGGTTGCGGTGCCGCTGGGTACTATTGCTGCCTACAAACAGGGTAGCCTGGTAGATCGACTGGTCATGGGTTTTTCGGTGGTTGGCTTTTCGGTACCGGTATTTGTTATCGGATATCTCCTGATCTATTTCCTGTCGGTCAAGCTGGAATGGTTTCCGGTGCAGGGGTATCAGCATATCAGTCAGGGTATTGGAGGCTGGGCCTATCGATTGATACTTCCCTCAACGGCATTGTCCGTCATATTTATTGCACTAATTGCCAGAATGAGTCGCACCAGCGTACTGGAAGTACTCAATGAAGACTACGTTCGTACCGCGCGTGCCAAAGGCCTGCCCGAGTCAAAGGTGCTGATTAAACACGCCTTGCGCAATGCAGCTGTGCCCATAGTCACTGTAATAGGAATCGCTATCGGGATTTTGATAAGCGGTGTGGTAGTGACTGAAAGTGTGTTTGTGATTCCGGGCTTGGGTCTGCTAACGCTCGATGCGATTCAGGGACGAGACTATCCAACGGTACAGGCACTTATTATTTTGTTTTCTGTTATCTATGTAGGGATCAATCTGATTATCGATCTGCTCTATACCCTGCTAGATCCACGCATACGTTATTGACGCATGGTGACATCGGCAAACCAGTCTGTGGTATCCGTCGAATCGGCTGAATCGATTGAGGTGTCCGATCAGCCTTCTATGTGGTCGCGGCTAATTAGAAACCCTGGTGTGATCATCGGTGGATTGCTGTTAGCGATAATAGTCTCGCTGGTGCCGGCAGCCCCTGTTTTGACCCCGCTCGATCCCACCGACATCAGTCCCCGCAATCGCAACAAGGTGCCGGGATATGAAACGGTGCACAAAGATGAAGAGGGAAATAAATACACGGTGGTCGCCATTATGGGAACCGACAAACTCGGACGGGATGTTTTTTCCCGAGTCATATATGGTGCGCGAGTTTCTCTGGTTGTCGGTGTTTCTGTGGCAGCAATTGCCATTTTTACGGGGCTTCTGATAGGTCTGGTTGCGGGTTATTTTCGATGGGTGGATGCCATAGTAATGCGTATCATGGACGGATTAATGGCGATACCGGCGATTCTGCTTGCAATAGCATTGGTCTCTCTTTCGGGTGCTTCTTTATTTACAGTAATACTGGCGATTGTGATTCCTGAAATACCCCGGGTAGTCAGGGTGGTGCGTTCAATTGTATTGTCGATTCGCGAAGAGCCCTATGTCGAAGCGGCTATTTCGGTTGGAACACCGACGGCAAAAATCCTGCTGCGCCATGTATTGCCAAACACAGTGGCACCACTAATTGTTCAGGGCACTTTCATTTGTGGTTCGGCTATTTTGCTGGAGGCAATTCTGAGCTTTCTTGGCGTTGGTGTGCCGCCGGAGATACCCACCTGGGGTAACATTATGGCTCAGGGCAGAGATCTGTTTCAGATTTACCCGCACAGTATTTTTTATCCGGGTGTATTTCTAACGCTCACGGTGCTTGCGATCAATATGCTGGGTGACGGGTTGAGAGATACTATAGATCCGCGTATGTCGAAAGAGATCTGAAATGTCCGAGCGCGCAAGCCGGCCACCGGCCAATCAGCAAGCGGTGTTAGCGATTGAAAATCTCACCATAGATTTGCCACGCCACGCCGATCGATCCAAAGCCATTAGCAACGTCTCTATTGATGTCGCACCAGGAGAAGTGCTTTGTCTGGTGGGTGAGTCAGGCTCCGGTAAATCGGTCATTGCTTTCTCGGTAATGGGCTTGCTGGCTAAAGCGCTTACTGTGTCCAGCGGCTCTATATCCTTGCAGGGAGAGAGCCTGCGTGATGCCGATCCGGAGCGGCTGCGCGATCTGCGTTGCACAGGCATGGGTATGATTTTTCAGGAACCGATGACCGCTCTCAATCCGGTGATGCGCTGCGGCGATCAAATAGACGAGGTGCTCCAGGAGCATACCGATCTTTCATCCGCCGAGCGGCGACGCAAAGTGATAGACATGCTGACCGAGGTTCATTTGCCTGACGCTGAGCGCATGTATCGCTCTTATCCGCATCAGCTGTCGGGCGGACAACGTCAGCGAATAATGATAGCGATGGCGCTGATCCTTGAACCAGCATTGCTTATCGCAGATGAGCCTACCACAGCCCTTGATGTGACCACTCAAGCGCAAATTCTCCAGCTGATACGAGACTTGCAAAAGAAAAGGCAGACCGGCGTGTTGTTTATCACTCATGACTTCGGCGTTGTCGCAGAGCTCGGAGACCGGGTAGCAGTACTAAAGCAGGGTGAGCTCGTAGAAATTGGCACCACGGCGCAGGTATTGTCCAACCCGACCCATCCCTACACCAGAATGTTGATCGCCTCGGTGCCTCGTCATACACCACCGGAGCGATCGGCAATCGAAGACAATGCACCGGTTGTGCTAAAAACCGAAAACCTTCACAAGCGCTATGTCAGTTACAATTTTGGCAGTAAATCCGTTGTTGATGCTGCCCGTGATGTATCTATCGAAATTCGCAAAGGCGAGACGCTTGGTATCGTCGGAGAGTCCGGTTCCGGTAAATCGACTGTGGCGCGCTGCATCACCTGGCTTATAGAGTCGACCGACGGACGCATTTGGCTCGGCGGAGACGATATCGCCCACATGAGCCAGAAGCAGTTGCGCAGTCTGCGGCGCAAGGTGCAAATTGTATTTCAGGATCCGTATCGTTCTTTGAACCCGCGGCGAACCGTTGGCCAGTCGATTATTGAAGGCCCAATGAACTATGGCGAAAGCAAAGCCGGTGCGATGGAGCATGCCCGCGAATTGATGAAACTTGTGCAACTCGACCCTGATGGCCTTGATCGCTATCCGCACCAGTTTTCGGGTGGCCAGCGCCAACGCATTTGTATCGCGAGAGCACTGGCGATGAGACCCGAACTGTTGGTGGCCGATGAAGCCGTGTCGGCACTGGACGTATCAGTGCAGGCGCAGGTGCTAACGCTGCTTGAACAGATCCGCGATCAAATGCAGCTGGCCATGCTGTTTATCACTCACGACTTGCGAGTTGCAGCACAAGTGTGTGATGTAGTGGCTGTGATGTCCAAAGGCCGGGTTGTGGAGTATGGCCCCGCTGCAGAGCTGTTCGCCAATCCACAACACGAATACACCCAGGCGCTGTTTAATGCAGCACCGGGACGGCATTTTGAGTTTGCCAGAGAGAATTGATCAGTTTAACTCTGGCTACAGCACGAGCAGGTAATTCGTCGAAAGGCTGTTAACGGTGATACCGGGAATACATACCTGTCTATTTTAGCGTCGCCAGCAGGCCGGCCATCAGCTTGCCGCGTTCTGCCAGACTATCCGGTTCTATGTGCTCCCAAAGCGTATGTAATCCCGCCCCGCGAGCACCCAGTGAATCGAGGGTAGGTATGCCCATAGCGCCGGTAAAGTTGCCATCCGAGCCGCCACCTGACATAGCTGGTGGAATTTCAAAACCCAGATCACCGGCGATTGCAGCAGCTTGCGCGTGCAGCGCCTTGCAACCTTCGTCGGGTTCCCACACGGGTCGAGTCACGCCGCGAGAAACGTGAAAACCGTGATCAGGTGACGGGGAGTTGAGTGCCATGATTTTACCGACGCCCGTTTCCAGATCTGCCTGTTTCTTTGCCATGGAAAGTGCTTCCGCGCTGCATTTTGCTGCCACACAATTAACCCACTGGCCAGCGTTAATAACACCCACTGAAAACGTACAGTCATCGCTAGTCATGTCTTCAATTTCAATAACGCGCCGGGCCATCTCTTTAATTGCTGACTTGCCAAGCCTTGGGTCAACCCCGGCATGGATAGGAACGCCGGTTGCTTCAAGGTTGAATCGTGCTATTGCGTAGCGACCCCAGGTGACACCACCGTCAGAGCGGGCGGGTTCCGGCACCAGTACATATTTATTTATCCGGGCCGTGGCTTCAATTAATTCACGTGTGGACGGCGTGCCTGTTTCTTCGTCGGGGGTAAATAGCACAGTAACAGGCAGTGGTGTCTCAACATTGTTTTGGGCTAGCTGTCGAATTGCCTCCAGGGAGAGGTAGTTACCGCTTTTCATATCCTGTATACCAGGACCCCAGCATTTGTTGCCCTCGCGTTTAAATGGTAAGTCTGCCAGTGTTCCAACCGGGTGCACGGTATCCATATGACCGCTGATCAGAATGCCGGGTTTGCCAAAATCAATGTGCGGGAAACAGGCGCGGATGCTGTCGGCGTAACCCATTCGGCCAGCTATCCGTTCAACTTTTGCACCCATTGCGACAAGGTCATAAGCGGCGAGATCCAGCATTTTATTCACGGCGCCGGCGTCGAACGTCGGGCTTTCACATTCGATCCACGGGCGCAAGCCGACGATCATTTGTTCGACGTCAAACGGTAGTTGGTTAAAGTCCATGAGATATTCCGCAGATTAACTGGTAGCAGACGTTCGGTGTTCAATCAGTCTGGCGTATATTGATGCGCCAACCGGCAGAATTTCTTCGCCTAAAAAGAATCCGTCGTTATGCAGTGGCAGTGTGCCTTCATGGCCGACGGTGCAATAGGCGCCGGGTACCACACGAAGCATGTCGGCAAAGTCTTCAGAACCGGTGACTACGTTTGGTGTAACAGAAACGTTTTCCGATCCGACCACACCGGATGCAATATTCAACAGCTCGTGTGACAGTGACTCATCGTTCACCAGCACGTCGAATATCTCTCGTAACTCAACATCAATCTCTATACCGTAGCTCACGGCTATGCCTTCACACAGGTGGCGAATCCGGTTTCGCACTTTTTCGGCAAGCTCGGGATTAAAATAACGCATCGTGCCTGACACAATGCAATCAGAAGGTATGACGTTGTAGGCCGACCCGGCGTGTATCTGAGTAACAGATAACACCAGTGGATCAACCGGTGGCACGTTTCGACTGACAATAGTTTGTAGCTGCTGCACAAGTGATGAGGCGATAACTATCGGATCAATCGATTGATGCGGCATTGCTGCGTGTGAACCGGCGGCGCGTACATGAATATCGAAAAAATCTGCGCCCGCCATTGCCTCCCCTGGTTTAACACCAACCTTACCTGGCTTGCCGGTGGGGCTGTTGTGCATGCCATAAATTTCATCGCAGGGGAAGCGATCAAACAGCTTGTCTGCCAGCATCGCTCTGGCGCCGCCAAGTCCTTCTTCGGCAGGTTGAAAGATAAAAACTGCGGTACCACAAAAATTTTTGGTTTCAGCGAGGTACTTTGCTGCACCCAGCAGCATTGTGGTGTGCGCGTCGTGACCACAGGCATGCATTACCCCGGGATTTTTTGAGGCAAACGGCAGGTTGGTTTTTTCATCAATAGGTAGTGCATCCATGTCAGCGCGCAGGCCAATAGTCTTACCGGCGCCCTTGCCAGGTAGCACACCGACAACACCGGTTTTACCAATGCCCTGGTGAATTTCGATGCCCCACTGCGTAAGCAGATTTGCGACGATGCCGGAGGTGCGAACCTCTTCCATGCCAAGTTCGGGATGCTCGTGAAGGTCTCTGCGTATGGCGACCAGTTCATCGGTATTGGCGGCGATTTGGCTAATTACCGGCATGGGTGTTTACCTGTGTGTGTCGCCGGCAAGCGGCGCGGAGGTTTTAATGTAACTGACCTGCATTGGTGCAGGCAAATAACAGTGCGAATTTCCCGAATCGAACCGGCCCCGAATCGTACCAGCCCGGGGTCGTATCGACGAGCGCGTGAGCTGACGCATACGATGCGTACAGGACGATGGCCGGGCGATCAGCATACATTCCGGTTATAAACCTCTAACAATGTTCCAGTAGCGTTGAAATAGTGAGATGCTAGCGAATTATGCACAAGCGTAATTGATGACTTTGATCAACCACCCCCGGGGAGCACGTCTTTTGGCCCCGCTACTACGATTCAGTTCCTCTAAAAAAGGGGTGGTGGAAATAACAGCAGCCGGTAACAGGTGATTAACACGCAGATGTCGAACATGACTATTCAGGGAAGGCGCCCGAGTAATTTGCAGAAATACGGAATGTTGCTCATGGGCGTATTCCTGGTAATACTGGCAGGCGGGCGATTCGTCACACCCGCGGCTGCGTTTCTGGCACCGGTTTTTTTGTTGATGTTTACGCGCAACACTGATGCCCGTTCAGGCATAGGCATACTCTATGTATTGTTGTTTGTAAGTCTTGCGGTACGAATGCATGGTTACATACCTGCACCCAGAGGCATTCATTTTGTAATTGTTGCGGGTCTGGCGCTTTGCGAAACTGCTCCGTTCTGGCTCGACCGAAAACTGTTTCGCAAGCTGCCAACAGCGATGGTGCCGTTTGTGTTGCCGTCTGCGGTTGTCGCTATCGGCTTTGTGTTTCCGCTAATACTGCCATTCGGCACACTGAGTGCCGCAGCCTATACACAGATCTACAATTTTGAGTTGATGCAACTCGCCGCAGTCACAGGAATCTATGGAATAACCTTCGTTGTACTGTGGTTTGCGTCCACCATGGCATCGCTGTGGGATTCCGGGTTTGTGTGGCGTACCTGTCGCAAGCAGTTCCTGCCAATGTCGGTGTGTTTAATGCTGATTTTTGTCAGTGGCGGTTTCCGCAATATATTTGATGAAAATGAATCTGCAACAGTCAGAGTCGCTGGATTAGCCGGGGGACAGACCCGGCTACAACAGTCGTTGAGAGAAATCGGTGTCGACGAAATTTTCGCCGCTGGCGAGCCTGCGGAAAACGTCAAAGCTATTCTTGACCGTTATCATGACGACTTGTTTGCGCGCAGTGAGCGTGAAGCGAAAGCAGGCGCAAAAATAATTTCATGGGCTGAAGGCGATGCTGTTGTCTTCCAGCAAGACGAAGCGGATTTTCTCGCCCGCTCATCGGAATTTGCTCAACTACATGGCATCTATCTGGTGACAGCACTTGTGGTGGTTCCGACAGTAGCGCAGCAAGCCGTGATCAATAAACTGGTGGTGCTGGAGCCCGCTGGCCTGTTGGCTGCCGAATACATAAAAACCCGCCGTCTACCCGGTGAGAATTTTGCCGATGGTACAGGAGAGCCTGCGATACTTGATACGAAGTACGGTAGGCTGGCGTTGTTTATTGGTCTGGATCTGGACGCTCCGCGGCTGGTACGCAAGGCAGGCAAAGCGGACGCAGACATCATCATTGCGCCATCTTCGGACTGGAAGACGATCTCGCCGCACCACAGTTACATGGCAGCATTTCGCGGCGTGGAAAACGGAGCGTCGGTATTTCGCGTCGCAGACCAGGGATTGTCGCTGATTAGCGATCCGCACGGCCGCGTGCTGGCACAGGTAGATCACTACCGCAGCTCTCCACATACTCTGGTTGGAGAGGTGCCGGTCAAAGGTGTATCCACAGTTTACGCCCGTGCAGGTGACTGGTTCGGCTGGTTGAATTTGTTGCTGCTGTTCGGGCTTGGCTGGCGCGGGTATAGAAAACACACGTCGATGAGGTAGTTCTTATTCGTCGACAGGCCGGAGTTGCGGTGGTGACAGTGTGTTTAAAAAAATGACCAGGTCGTTTCGTTGCGCAGAAGTTAAATTAAGCGGCTTTAACAATGCCTCGCCTTTTGAGTGTAGCCTCGCCGGATCTATTTCCGCATAGGCATCAACTACATCGCGTAAGGTAGATAGACTGCCATCGTGTGTGTACGGGGCTGTGAGTGTCAGGTTGCGCAACGACGGTGTCCGCCATTGTCCCCAGTTGCTTTGGCCGAGCTTCAAGCGTGTGCTTTTACGGATTTCTGCAGAATTTTCTGTTCCATTAAAATCTCCACCCAGATTATAGCGGTCTTTGCGAACACGCTGAATGCCAGTGTAGCGACCCGGATCAACCTGACCCACTCCGGTAAAAAATGGTCTGCCAGTATCGTGAAATTCCTGGTTAGAAAAATTGGGGCCAAAGTGACACAGCCGACAATTGGCCTCTCCCATAAAAATTTTCAAGCCGCGTTTTGCAGCGTCCGGGAACCGTGCCATACCACTCTCGTCAGACGCTGCCAGTGCATTGCGATAGCGATCAAACCCGGTGATACCCGAGGAAATCGTTCTCATGTAGGCGGCGATTGCTTTGGCGGCAAGTACAACCAGGGTTTCATCCGTAGCGCTTTCAACAGACAAGTTTCCGGACCTCAGGAATTGCTCTATGGAGTGCATGAACTGCGGGTGGTCTCTTAGGTGGTTTGCCACTGTTTTGATATCGGCGTTCATCTCTATCGGAGATAGCATGGGCCGGAGTGTGGCTGCCCATAAGCTGTCGGCACCTCCGTCCCAACCGAACCATCGCTGAAGGCCCACATTTAGCAGGCTTTGTGTGTTGCGTGTGTGAATTTCCACGCCCTTACCAACCACACGCTGATCCGTGAAGCCGATCGTGGGCAGGTGGCAGCTTGAGCAGGACAAACTATTGTTGTTCGACAGTCGGGTGTCATCAAACAAGGTGCGGCCAAGTTGTTCAGCCCAGTGCAATCCGGATAGTTCATTGCCCGGATCAGCAGGTACTTCCATGGGCCATGGGCCATGCGCCAGAATTTTCCGTTGTTCCTCCGCAGAAAAAAACGGCGTTGTGTCTGTGTTGTCCGCATGCAGTTGTTTTATACAGAAAAGCACTAGTAACACTATTGTTGAGTAAATACTGACGTGACGTGACAGACCTTTTGCCACGATCGCAGGCAGGCTGCTGTTATTGCAACAGGTAGTCAACTTGCAGCTGCTCGGTTTGCGAGTCGTTTTGAACATCGATGCTCCACTGCCAGTTACCGGGCATGTGAAAAACCAAACCCGCGGCTTCGTAGCGTGCGCCAGTCGTGTCTTTTTCAATTAACGTTAGCTCTGGCAGATAGTTCATACCGTGGCCATGCGCTGGCATTGCCGCGTCGATGTTGATTTCAGCACCCGCTGCATTGGGCCCGCACAACGTTAAAGTAACTGAAAACGGCTGGCTTACTTCAATGTTGGTTGGTAGAGATAAAAGAGCCGTCACTTCCGCTCCTTCGACGACTAGCTCGTGTGCGGCAGGTATAGCCGGACATAGTTGTTCCATGGTTACTGCAATGCTAGCGGAAGTTTCAACGGCGCTGCCGGTTTGTCTGTTTTGTTGCCAAACCGGCATGAGTAGATCGTAGGCGTTTTTCCAGGCAATTTTTTCGGCGAGTTCTTGTGGCAGTGTCGCCAGCCAGACGCGGGCGGCATCGGCGTTTTGCGGTATATAATAGATGCGTTCAGGAGTATACGTATCGGTACCGAGCATTAGCCGGTCAGGATAATTTTCGAACAGCTCACGCCAGTCATCGCTCAGTGAGCCTCCACTGCCAACCTCGGATCGAAATGCCAGGTCAGCCCAGAGTCGATCGTGTTTACCGAGCATACTTGCGACCTCGGCGGGGGCGTCGAATCCGGAATGTGCCCAAATCACTTTTACCGTGTTGCTTTGCTGTAGTAGTCGTTCCACAGCATCAGCGTCTGAGTGGGCGTGGAGAATGAGGTTGTGCTGCTCTGCGAGTTTTACGATACGTTTGGGAATGTCCTGGTCAGCGTCGTCGCCGAACAGATGAAATTCGCCAATTGTCGCGTAACGATTCCTGGTCAATAAATCCTCGACGTACTGCAGAGCGGCCGGATCAGTAAACCAGGTGTCCAGTTCACCACGTCGCCGGTAAGGTCGTAGCCCGGGTATAATCAGATCGGGAGCCAGTTCGGTCAGAAGTTGCGTACCTTTGTCATCCGAACTGGATACCAGTGCCAGCTTTAAATTGGCCTCGCGCATGAGTTCAATGACGCGTTCCGGTGGAGTGAGTTCAACGGAGTCGTGGCTGTAATGCACATGAGCATCGGCAATCGGTAAGCTTGATTGGGTAAACGCCGCGGGGGCGATAGTGACACCTGACAAGAATGCGCCAAGCAGGAGTTGTGTCATCGTTTTATGCCTGTTTTTGATTGCCCGATTATGCACAGGAAGTATTGCCGATCATACGCCGGGACAATTGCTCTAAACAAGAGGCTCCGTGTCAATACCCAACTAATACGCTGCAGGCTCATGGCTTTATGAATATTAAATATCTCCAACCCGCTCTGTCAGATGGCAATACACTGGCAGAATTGCGGGTTGCTGCCATGAGAGATAGTCTTCTGGCAGCCGGTCGGTTCGATCCGGCGCGAGCGCGCAACCGTTTCCTGTCTGTTTATTCGCCAACCGATACCTGGACTATCAACGTAGAAGGCACACTGAGCGGCTTCTATACACTGAATCGCAAGACTGATCATTTGTGGCTAAATGACCTCTACCTGACACCGCAGTCGCAAGGCGCCGGTATCGGATCGATGGTTATTAAGCGAATAAAACAACATTCGATAGCGCAGAAACTACCGATTCGCCTGGGTGCCTTGCGTGGTAGCCGGGCAATTGACTTCTATTTAAAACATGGATTTGTGCCCTCGCACGAAGATGCGTGGGATATTTTTTTTGAGTGCCCGGTCCCGTAGTTATAGATCGGCTGAACACTCTGAGTGTTGTATTGCGGTAAACGTTAAGTTGTATGCCGGTTAACTAATTTAAGGAGATGCTATATCGACATCACAAAAATACGCGCAGATACTCCCGGCCTGGACGACCGGATTCATCTGCTTGCGTGTGGTTCGTCATTGATGCCTGAGCCGGTGATAGCAGCGGTTAAGGATCATCTCGATCTCGAAGCGCAGATCGGTGGCTACGAAGCGCAAGACCTGATCTCGGACAAACTGAATCAAGTGTACGAACTGGTGGCCGGACTCATCTCGGCGTCAGCCACCGAGATTGCCATCCTTGAAAGCGCAACTGCTGCCTGGTGTCAGGCGTTTTATGCGCTCGAGTTTCGCCGTGGTGACCGGATACTGACCAGTCAGGCAGAGTACGCCGCCAATTATGTCGCCTTTTTGCACCGAGCCAAAAGAGACGGGGTTACCATTGAAGTGATACCGAATGATGAACATGGTGCGCTAGACGTTGATGCGCTTGAGTCAATGATTGATGAACGCGCTGCACTTATCGCTATTACCTGGATTCCGACGAATGGAGGCCTGGTTAATCCGGCGAGCGCGGTAGGGCGAATTGCGCGTAAACACAACATTTGTTATTTGCTCGATGCTTGCCAGGCGGTTGGTCAAATGCCCGTGAACGTTGACGAACTGCATTGTGATTTTCTTACCGCCACCGGACGAAAGTTTCTTCGCGGTCCGCGTGGTACCGGCTTTTTGTACATCCGTTCTTCAAGGTTAAGCAAGACTGAGCCTGCAATGCTCGATCATTTCGCCGCCCCCTGGGTTTCAGCTAATCAGTATGAGCTTCGATCCGATGCGAGGCGATTTGAAAACTGGGAATATTCCTGTGCGCTGCGAGTCGGTCTGGGGGCATCTGTGCGCTATGCACTTGATATCGGCATTGGTGAAATTCATCAGCGTGCCTGGCAGCTCGCTACTCGTTTGCGGGAACAACTTCAGCAGCACGCTGGCGTGCAAATCTGCGATCCGGGAAGTGAGCAGTGTGCGATTGTGAGTTTTACGATTGACGGTCTGGAACCAAACCATGTAGTGAATGAGTTGCGTCAGCAGGGAATTAACATTGGTTGCAGTGATCCGCAAAGCACTCTGCTCGATTCACAGGCGCGTCGTTTACCGGTTCTGCTGCGAGCAGCCCCTCATTACTACAACACCGAAGCCGAACTGGATCGGCTTGTTGAAGGTATTGTAAAACTGAATAAAATACAGAGCCGCTAGTTGTCAATTTGCTGACAATCCTCTCCTCGATGCATATGAGGCGGCCCAGGAAATATTTTATTTCTGGCTACCAGCACAGCTCCGGTTTGAGACCTGTAGCACTCTTGTGCCCGACATGGGTCAGCGTCATGCTGGTGCATTCTGTGTCACCGGCCTGTGGCTTCCCTGCTATCGGGCTGGCTACAAGCGTGTAGGACGTGGCCGTGACGGTTTGTGACAGCGAGTAGTGGCCTTCAGCGGAAGTGTTCATCAGGTTGCAACTGACGAAGGACCCTTGCAGCGTCAGGCACCTTTGCATTATCTGCGCATTGGCACGCAATAGATGCTGTCCGTCCATGCGTCGTTGATCGATAATGAACCCGGTGTATGCGGGCACTGCGACTGTCGCCAGAATGGCGACAATTGCAATAACGAGTATTAACTCTATCAGCGTAAAACCACAGCCCGGTTTTATCCGGTGCCCATGTGTTTTTTGACCGTTAGCAGCCAGGCGCACAGGGACAAGGCTGGTATTTAAACTATTTTCAGAAGCCATAAAAATACATCTAGCTTACAGACTATGCGCCACAACCGTCTCAACTACACTTTGCACTTCGCTGTAGCTACCCAGACCGTGAGACTCAATTCGATAAACAACCACGTCTCTGCCACTGCGAGTCGTGCGACCGTAGACGGCACTTCCAATGTCTACACTGCTTACGCCTGTTCCGCCATCGGTAACGAAGGAGCCGATCTCTTCATAAATATACCTGGGAGGGCTAACCACGCCCAGAATAGTGCCCGTATCAGCGTGAATTTCACCACTGTACGTAGCGGTACGCCACCATTTATTATCCGGATCGTCGAGGCTGAAAATTCCTTCGCTGGCAGTCTCGTCGGCAAATACCCGTCTGCCAACCATCACCTGTAATTTACGTTCTGCGAAGGCGGCACCACCATCGGCAGCCTGAAAAGCGCGGTCGCGCTGAATTGCGCTGCCGGCTAACCGTTCCGAGTGCATGCCAGTGTTCATACCGCCTACGGCAGATACTCCGATGATCATCACAATTAGCAATACTGATACGAGTGTATAGCCACGTTGTGCGCGATGACGGGGGTTAGCTAGTCTCATTAATTTCTCAATGCTACCGATACCACAATTTCATTGCGAAGCCGATTGTCAGTGGCCTGCGTTTCCACACCGTTAAAACGATATTTCTGTTTATGCGAAACGTTGTTGTTTTGGGTCGCAGTTAACAGGCGGATCGTGATATGGCGTGTATTGAAAAAATCAGTGGCTGTGGCCGCTGCCGGTGTCACCATGGCGTCGATGATATTGTCATTATCGTTATCGACGCCGAGTAGATAGGCGATCTGTTCAACGGCTACATTTTCATCAGAACCGAGGAGCGTTGTACTTTGTGCCCCGATGCTGCAGACAAGGCGATTTGCCAGCAACGAGATATGAGCTTCGTAGATCGGGCCAGAGACAAGTGCATTGCCGGCACAGTCGTAAATACTGTTGTCGACTGAACCATCGCTTGCCGACCCGCCGGCAAAGCGGTAGGAAAGTACATTAGCTCTTACCCGAATCAGTTGTCCTGTATCCCACTCACCTGGCACCGCCGGGAACGTGCTGCTATGAGTGCCAACCGGAATGGTATGGCCGCCGATTAGCGCCGGATCAATGCCGCGATAGCCGGTCTGCGACAGTTGCTGGCGCAATGTGTGAGTAGTGAAAAAAGCCTGTTCCTGCAGGAAAGCAGTGTGCCTGACAATATTGCGGGTTCTGGCGCTGGTCTGCAACAGGCTCGATGCCGCACTAATCACAATGATGCCAATAATCAGGCTGATCAATAACTCGATCAGGGTAAAGCCCCGACTCAAATTATCAAGCCCTGAACTGTTGAGCACTCTTTTACGGCGGGTGGTATTCACAGGGTGTCTGTCAGCGGTACATTGAGGTTATAGAACTGTTGTGTGGACCCGTTGCTCGACCGTTCGCTCCAGCGAAGAGACACTGTGCAGGTGGTGCTTGCGCAGTCAATTTTGGTAGCGCCGGATGTAAGGTTGTTTCGAACTCTGGTTTTCCAGCCGTTTATTAACTCAGCATGCGCTGTGGACAGTGAATTATCTGCTGTCAACTGTAGGTAATCTGTGTTGTAGGTTCCGCGTCCGGCCTCCACCTGGTCGGCCTTCAGGTGTTCCACAATTTCAGTGCCAAGCGATGTGAGTGAGAAATGTGCTGTCGAAATTTTTAGCGCAGAAAGTGTACTGGCTTGCATATTTGCTATGGCAAGTGCACCGAAAGCGAGGATGAACAGAGCGATCATTACTTCTATAAGCCCCACACCGGCTTGCAGTGCGGGCCTTATCTCGATCCGCCGTATGCTTTTGCCAACGTGCAAAGTCCGGAGGTGAACGGGTACGCGCAGATCGCTGGTCACAGGCTTTCGATCCTGCCGCTGTTATGGAGTCTCATCGATCGTGTCAGTGTAGGGCTGTTCACTGAAAACGTGAGCGCGCTGGCGGGGTAGCCGCGATAATTAAATCCAAGCGCGGCCGTCGCGTTGCCGCTGTCATCTATTGATGCCAGCAGAAGGCTGCCATGCTCCTGTCTTTCCCAACGCAGTACTCGATCAGTCGGTGTAAGTATCCCGTTGCCGTCAGCATCGTGATAGACAAGCCATCCGTCATTCATGTTAACAGCGCAGTCGGTACCGTTCTGGCTACCGCAAAGCCATACATTGCCGCCACGAGTGATCGATTCACCTCTGGCGTAGTTAACCGAATTTCGCAGGCTGTCTGCTATCTCTTCAGTCCTGATGTTGTTCAACAGTCTAAAAAAACTGCCACCGGAAGCAGCAGCGATAATACCGACGATAGCTAGCACCACCATCAGTTCCAGCAGGCTAAAGCCGCATTGAACTGAATCTGCCGATTGACAGCGTCGGCGCCGCACCTTTGTTTTTTCTATATCTGTGGCAAATCGAATATTTTTCAAAGTGATTTGGCCTTTGTCATGCTATGAGAGTTAGTTTTACTAACGCCTGTGAGTTAGCCAACGGCGGATAATGCCGTAACTGAAATCTGGCTCCACAGAGGCATAAAAATGACATGCCATTGGCTTGACACTAGCGTAGAAATCAATGCTGGAAGCAGTTAACAAAATTATTCAGATCGGCTTGCTGCTTATAGTCGGTGTCTTTGCCTGCCTAGAAAGCCTGTATGCAGCAGAGTTGAATCTGTCAAACACGCCGTTGTTCGTTCGGGGTAGCAAGACTGCCCTGGTGCAACTGGTCATGCAGCGGGACAACAAACTTTTTTTTGAAGCCTATCCCTCATATGAAGATATCAACGGCGATGGTGTGCTGGATATCAGATACAAACCTCATGAAATAGATTACTACGGATACTTTGATTCAAACTTTTGTTATCAAAGTCTGAATGGAGACAATCTCGAGGCGGTTGCTCACGGTGTCGACAAAAAATGTTCTATTGGCTGGAGTGGCGACTATCTGAATTTTCTGTCGATGACACGGATGGATATCATTCTGAAATCATTGTATGGCGGTAAGCGACTGGTAGATCGGTCTGGAGAAACCATTCTTCGACGAGCGTTCGTTCCCTGGGAGAATCACACCTGGGGGATAGAGTATACGTCGCTTGCTGTCGATGGATATCTTATTAGTGACTACTCACCACTGGCCACGCCAACTGCGGGCCGGCGGCATCATATCTCAACCAGTAACGTCAACAAGGATGATGTACCTTATCTGCGTATCAGGCGCAACGTCAACCAGCGGATCTGGCAGTGGGTAGATAAGGAAAGGTCACAGGGAGACGGCTGGGCCAGTGATGAGTTTATTCTTGATGTGAAGGTATGCAAAGACGGGTTTCTGGAGGAGTCCTGTCAACAATATCCGGACAATGGCTACAAGCCTGTGGGATTGCTGCATGAGTATGGTGAGAACGACTCCATGTATTTCAGTCTGCTGACGGGATCTTTTGACAATAATCTGCAAGGCGGTGTGCTGCGGCAGGCGATGGATTCGTTCGGGACCAATGAGGTGAATCCGCACAGCGGCGTGTTTACCGCTTATAAAGGGATTGTAGCAACGCTTGATGCCGTCCAGATACCCAACGACTACCACTCAGGTACAGTGCAGACAGATTGCGAGTGGATTAATGACCGCGAGTTTCACAATGGAGAATGTCGCGCCTGGGGTAACCCGATTGCGGAGATGATGTACGAGGGCATGCGCTATCTGTCTGGAGATCCAAACCCCACGTCACAATTCGTGAACACGACAGGCACTATGGATAGCGATCTCGGATTGGCTACTGCTGCATGGGATGATCCCTATTCCGTTGATAAGCCATGGGCACAATGCTCGGGTGCCTACCAGCTTGTTATAAGCGATCCCAGTCCTTCGTTTGATGGTGATCAGTTGCCAGGCAGTTTTTTTGAAGATTTTACTGACAGCACCCTGGGTAATTTGCACGTGAGTAATTTGGCACGCAAAATATCCAGCCATGAAATCCCGGTACCCGCTTTGAAGTTCATTGGCCAGGTGGGTACGAAAACCGATGGTTCGCCATCGCCGAAAGAGGTCGACAGTTTTCACAATATTCGTGGTCAGTCACCCGAAGCACCACACCGTCAGGGCAGCTACTATGCACCCAGTGTGGCCTACTACGGACATCAAAATGATATTCACCCGCTGGCGCCTGGCAAGCAAACGGTAGGTAACTTTACATTGGCGCTTGGCAGTCCGCTACCTGCAATCGATGTTGACGTAGGTGGCCATACCATCAGCTTTGCACCGTTCGCTAAAACCGTGAATTTTTGTGGTTCCAATACCGCCTATAAACCGACCAATGCAATTGTTGGTTTTACCGTTGAAGAGGTAACGGCGACGTCTGGTAGCTACCGTGTCTCCTTCGAGGATATGGAGCAGGGCGCAGATAACGATATGGATGCGGTGGCACGTTTTAAATATCAGGTATCCGGCAACTCGGTCATTATGGAAACGGAGAGTCTCACTGCATCGGGCTGTGCAGTACAGCACATGGGTTATACGGTATCAGGCACCGTACAGGATGGTGTCTATCTGGTGGTACGCGACAGCGACACCAAAGCCAACAAGGACTCTGACTTCGAACTGGACGTACCACCTGGACAGACGCCCGGCTCGGGTTGGAATGACGGGAAGGCACTGCCGTTGACAAGTACTATCACGTTTGCACCCAGTTCTACACCTGCCGCTGAACAGCTGCCATCTCCCTTGTGGTATGCGGCCAAGTGGGGCGGATTTACCGATATTAACGCTGATGGAATTCCGCAGGGGGCTGAGTGGGATGCTGATGGTGACAACATCCCTGACAATTTTTTTTCGGTAACCAACCCCTCAAGAATGGCGCAGACCATGCGCTCGGTATTTAACAGCATTAGTGAAGAGGCTGGTGCAGCATCTGCGATTGCAACCAGCACCGGATCACTAAATACCGGCAACCGAATTTACCGGGCAGAATTCCGCAGCGGTAAATGGACGGGAGAGCTGATTTCACAACAGATCAGTGATAGCGGAGTTATCGACCCCGTGGTCGACTGGAGAGCAAGTGAGGCACTGGCCACCAAAATCGCAGCAGGCACCCGTGAAATTCTAAGTTACAACCCGGACTCCGAACAGGGTGTTGCTTTCCGCTGGCCGACAGACGAAGCCAATCCAGCTGTCAACGAACTAACCGCGTTGCAAATGCAGGCGTTGAATCGCAACCCGATCACCGATTTGCAAGATAACCTTGGCATGCAAAGACTGCGCTATGTGCGTGGCAATCATGTTGACGGGTTCAGACGTCGTGCCAGTGCATTGGGTGACATTGTACATTCAAGCCCGGTACTGGTGGGAGCGCCTGGCAGCTACTACCCGGATAGCTGGGGTGCGAACGCGCCGGAGAACGCACAACCTTATACCAATTTTGGTCGTGACCGGCGAAATCGTAACCGCGTGGTCTACGTCGGTGCTAACGATGGCATGTTGCACGCCTTCGATGCCGGTACCTACTCTGCAGCGACAGGCTGGAGCGCCGGTACCGGTGATGAGTTGTTTGCCTATGTACCGTCACCGGTGTTTCCGCGCCTGTCAGATTTGGCAGATCCCAAATACAGTCATAAGTATTTTGTGGATGCAACACCACGGGCGGCGGATGTATTTATAGATGGTGCCTGGAGAACTGTACTTATCGGCGCACTTGGTCGAGGCGGGCAGGGTGTCTATGCACTGGATGTAACTGATCCGGCAAGTATCAACGAGCAAAACGCTGATGATGCGGTGCTCTGGGAATTTACCGATCGTGAAGACAGAGGTGTCGGTTTTATTTACTCGAGCCCGGTGATTGCCAGAATGCACAATGGCAAGTGGGCCGCGATTTTTGCCAATGGCTACAATAACAGTACAGCCCATGAAGGTTACAAGCGCGGTGGTGGATGGTCGTCTGTGATCATTGTCGACATCGAAACGGGTCAACTAGTGCGCAAGTTGCATCCGGTACCCGATGATTGCAAAGGCAATGATACTACCCCCAATAGCATGGCCGAACCGACTGCTGTTGATTTTGATCGCGATCGAATAGTAGATGGCATCTACGCCGGTGATCTATATGGTTGTGTTTATTACTTTGATGTCTCAAGCGATAACCCGTCAAACTGGGAGCACGGCGAACTGAAGCATCGCGCTATTGGTGCAGACGGATCGCGGGCACCGATCACATCGGCTATATCGGTCGGATCACATCCGACAGGTACGGGTGTGTTATTGTATTTTGGCACCGGTAAATACCTTGAACCCAGCGACCAGTACCCGGACGCGGCACCACATCGGGTTTACGCAATCTGGGATAAAGGGCCTGATACCAATACTGCTGCGCTGACCGCTATTTCTGCGAAAAATTTACTTCAGCAATCGATAACCCGTGAAGAAATTTATACATTTGATACTGATGGTGACGGCCTCGTTGATGATTCGATACCCATACGTGAAACCAGTAGCCATGCTATCGACTGGAGTGTGCATGAGGGCTGGTATCTCGATCTCATCCACAACAACTACCTGCTTGGCGAACAGATACTGACCGCACCGATCTTGCGTGACGGTAAAGTACTGCTAACGACACATATACCTGTTGGCAACGAATGCATACCGGAGCAGCAAGGCTGGTTTATGGTGCTTGAGGCGACATCCGGTGCGATGCCGGCAAGGGGTTTGCTCGATCTTAACGGTGACGGACGATTGAATGAGCCACCCATTGCAGGTGCGGGCAACCTCACCAACCCGTTTGCACCGCCGGCTCTGATGTCCAGTGGCCGACTGGATTTTATTCTGTCGCAAAATGAAACCGAGCCGGAACCAAATTCCGTATCCATGGCTACCGGCTTTTCAGACGGCCGGGTGACCTGGCGAGAGCTGGAGCCGTAGCTGGATGTACCACCGGTGATTCGAATACTGCGTAGCAAGAATGAAAAGTTCTTGCGGTGGTGATTCTCTGATTAGTGAATAAAAAAACAGCGGCATTTAATAAACCTCCTTACGGTAATTGGTCCACGGCTTTGTTTTTCGAGCGACGGAGTTGTTCTCCTGTTGGCTGGTGCAAAACGGTGAAGCAAGGACGTGTTGATTGTGGGAGACGATCTCCGATCAGCGAAAGTAAACACCGCGACGTTTGTTTGTCCTCTTGATGCCTGTTGGTCCGTGGCTTTGTTGTCGTCCAACGGAATAGTCCTCTCACCCGGGCCTGTGTTGTGGAAGCCGGTGTAGCCGGGGCAGTGCGCTTGCGCTATGCTGCGTTGCTGCTCTTTCGAAATGGCGGATTCCCGCTCAACTAACAGGTTCTTACTCTTTTGACACCCTCCAGTCGTGCCCGACTCGCACAGTTATTATTATTTATAACTCCTGCTATGTGGTCGGCGAACTATATTGTGGCGCGAGCGGCACCGGGTGTAATCGAGCCGCATTTACTGGCGTTTATGCGCTGGTTTTTTGCGTTTTGCCTGATGCTGCCATTCGCTTCTGTCGAGCTTCGTTCGAAGTGGCCGGAGTGGCGCTCAGAGTACCGAACTTTTTTAGTACTGGGTGCGCTGGGTATGTGGATATGCGGTGCTTTTGTATACATCGGTGGCGAGACCACTGAAGCACTGAACATCGGTTTGATTTATGCCATAGCTCCGGTGCTAATTGCTGTTGCGTCGGCGTATTTTTTTGCCGATCATTTGCGTGGTTACCAGTTAGTCGGCTTGCTGTCCTCGTTGTGCGGTATGTTGCTGATTATCTGCCGTGGGTCATGGCAGACACTGATTGGCGTGGAGTTTACGCGTGGCGATCTGTGGATTCTGGTTGCCGTACTTAGCTGGACGGTCTACTCCGTGTTGCTGAAAAAAAAGCACAGTGTGCTTGGTACGTTTTCACGATTAACGATTATCACGTTTGGCGGATTAATCGTGTTAGCGCCGTTTACCGTTGCTGAACTTGCTATTAAGGGTGCACCGGTAGACTGGCCAGCCGCATTGTGGCTGTGTCTGGTAGCTGCTGTGTTGCCGGGTTTCGGCGCATACCAGGCATATTCTTTTATGCAACAGGAGTTGGGCGCCGCACGCGCAGGCCTGGTGCTGTATCTCGGACCTCTATACACAGCGCTCATCGCATGGTGGCTGCTTAACGAACCGCCTCTGTGGTATCACCTCGCAGGTGCTTTATTAATTCTGCCGGGTATGTATCTGGCGACTCGTAAAGCTGCGAGCGATTAACAGCTCGCGAGTTGCAACCGAATGTGTAGAGCAGCGCCTGCAATATTTCAGCATTATAGTTTCGGTAGTGAAGCGATAGATTGCACAACAGCTGCGCAATCCAGCAGCGCTCGGCAATCGAGCCAAAGAGCATGGTCACGGGTTCGGCCTATTACAGGCACAGGCAATTGACGAAACGCGGCAACCAGTCCGTCGGTAGACAAGCCGGCTTCGTTGTCGGGGCGAAGCACCACGGCAAAGCTCGGCAATGTTTTGGTGGGTAATGCACCGCTGCCAATCTGGCTTTCGCAAGCCTCAATTTCGCAAGTTATAGATTCAGGCAGGTGTTGTTTTATCGCTGCGTGCAATTCACCGGCTGTTTTCTTTATGTTGTTTTGTGAGCGCGACAACATTGCAAGTGCGGGTAAATGATCACTGATGGAATCAGGACGAGCGTAGAGCTTTAACACGGCCTCAAGTGCAGCGAGTGTTACCTTGTCCAGTCTCATAGCGCGCTTCATCGGATTTTTATCGATTTGTTTTATCAGGTCGCGTCGTCCTGCAATAATGCCGCACTGTGGTCCGCCAAGCAGCTTGTCACCACTAAAGGTAATAACATCGACGCCTTCTGCCAGTGCTTCAGCTGCAGTTCGCTCAGCAGGCAAGCCGAATTCGGTGAGATCAATAAGACTGCCGCTGCCAAGATCATCTATCAGTGGCAGCTGGTGTTGTTGTGCCATGGCGGCGAGTTCACTGGCGCTGACCGCATGATTAAACCCGTTAATCTCGTAGTTGCTGGTGTGGACTTTCATTAAGGCCGCTGTTTTTTTTGAGATAGCCTCTTCGTAGTCGCTGTCGTGAGTTCGATTGGTAGTACCAACTTCCCGCAATTTGCAGCCTGCCTTTTTCATGATCGCAGGGATGCGGAATGATCCACCAATTTCGATAAGCTCACCACGAGAGACGATGACCTGTTTCTTTTCCGCCAGAGTATTGAGCACCAGCAAGACAGCAGCGGCATTGTTGTTTACCGTGGTAGCAGCTTCGGCGCCGGTCAAACGGCAAATCCAGTTTTCAACGTGATCATCTCGGCGTCCGCGTTTGCCGTTGCCCAGATTAAATTCGAGATTACTGGCGCCCTGACTCACAGCAACCATGGCGTCAATGGCGACTTGCGGGTAAGGTGCGCGGCCGAGATTGGTGTGCAGGATCACGCCGGTAAGGTTATGCACCGGTCTGAGCGAGGGGCTAAATAACTGTGACAGACTGGCTTCAACCGAAGTAAGTAATTTGGTGGTAAGTGATTCCCTGGTAACGGCGTCGCTCGATTGATGCAATTCGCCGCGCAGTATTGAAAGCTGTTCTTTTACTTCAGAGAGTACTGTGTCGCGCCCGAACTGCGAGACCAGTGTTTGCGTGCGCGAGTCCTTGAGTGTG
>CAYPCS010000015.1:7450-89113 GCA_964409275.1 uncultured Granulosicoccaceae bacterium | reverse complement strand
CCAAAGACACAGTGAATTTTATCGGCAATCGAATCGGTTGCTACTGGATGCTCGCAGGTTTGCACAAAGCGTCGAACGCCGGCATTTCCCCTGAGACCGCTGACGCATTGATGTCAAAACCGGCTGGATTGCCGCCTACCGGACTTTATGGCCTGATCGATTTGATCGGACTTGATGTCATGGATTTTGTCGCAAAAAATCTGCAGCAAAATTTACCGGCAAACGATCCCGGGCGCGATTATTTACAGCTGCCGGACACCGAACGCACCATGCTTGCAGACGGCCAGCTAGGTCGAAAAACAGGAGGTGGTTTCTACAAAATGGTTAAGTCAGATGACGGCAGCCGTTCAATGGAAACGTTTGACCTCGGCTCAAGACAGTGGCGGCCGCAAACAGAGGTAACGCTCGCTGAAGCGCATTCCGACATTAAAACTCTGATGTTCCGCGATGACAGTGAGGGAAAATTTGCCTGGGATCTAATGAGCTCCACACTAACGTATGCCAGTGCACTGGTTCCGGAAATATCCAACGATATTGTCAATGTCGATCGGGCCATGAAGTGGGGCTTTAACTGGTCAATGGGACCATTTGAATTGATCGATCACATCGGCGCGGATAAATTTATAGCAAAACTTAACGAACAGAAAACGCCGCTAAATGGCATGCTTAAAATCATGGCGGACGGCGGTCATCAATCGTTTTACAGCAAAGACGGCCAACAGTATCTGACAGTTAAAGGAAGCTATGAAACCGTCCCCGCCTGATTCCTGACTGGTTGTCCCAACGATTCGCGAGCAAAATTTTTATAGCAACTGTCGGCAAGGCAGAAAAAAGCAGACATAGTTGCACTACGCCGGGTTTTATTTCGCTGCAATCGAAGCCATAGTGAAGATAGATGATTACGAACTTTTGGGACGACTCGTTAGCTAGTGCGCATCCAGAAACAGGGCGTAGCGAGGTTGGGTCACGTGAGTGAAATTTCTCCTACTACATGTGGGCGCTTAGTTATTCTTAAGTAACTACATGTAGTCGGTGAAAGTTCGCGTCGCGTGAGCCGACCGCAGTAGCGCTGTTTCTGGATGGGCACTAGCTAGCACCATACTCTTCAGACCGGGCAGCGCGCACCAGCTCATACAAAGCCTTGAGTACATCACTCTTGTAGACCACACCAACGACTTGTATCCCGTCATCACTCGTGCGCACTACCGGTGCATAGCTGGCATTGAGGTCATTAAACGCCTGCTGGGCCGCGAGCAAACTGGTGCTGTGCGGGATCGAGTGTTCAGCCGCTCGCATGGCACCGTCACAAGTGCCCTCGCGCCCTGATACCGATCCGGCAAACACAATATCATCGGTCGACAAACTGCCACAAAAGTCCCCATCGGGGGAAAGGACAACGGCCACGTAGCGACGTTTTGAAAACATCGCCGATTCTACTTCTGCCAACGAATCAACGGGCAATACCGTAATGTAGTTTTGTAACACAAGTTCGTCGATAGTTTTCGTACGCATCAAACTCTGATCGCGACCTGTGTGCAAATTAATGCCACGCTTTTTTAGTTGCCAGCGGAAAAAAGATCCATGCGGCAGCAATTGCATAAATGTGCTGGCCATTGCCGACGCCAACATCACGGCGATCACCAGATCGTAGTCGATAGTTAATTCAAAAACGATTAGCAACGTCGAAATGGGCGCACCCAGCATGGCCGAAGCCACAGCCGCCATACCTACCACCGAGTAAACACCCTGGCTGGAGGTCTCCATCGGCAAAACAGAACTGGCGATGAACCAGAATGTACCACCCAGCATAGCGCCGATAAAAAGACTCGGGCTGAACACGCCACCTGAAAAACCACTACCCAGTGCCACAGCTCCGCCGAACACTTTCAATACCAGCAACGCCGCCAGCAAAAATACCGGCAAATTTTCATTCAACGCCAGCGCAGTACCTTCATATCCTACGCCGAGACTGAGTGGATAATACAGTGCCATCGCACCAATCAATACACCGGCAATTCCGGGTCGTGCCCACACCGGCACTCGTGATTTTTCCCAAAGCCATTGAGTGGAGATAACCAGATAAATAAAAAGTTGAACCACTAAAGCGGCGACAAAACCCAGCACAGCAAAGCCGGCGAGCTCCCATAGCGACACAATCGTGAAATCAGGAAGGCTGAACTCCGGTACATTGCCGTAGACGGTATGCCGAATACTGACAGCACCCATTGCGGCAACCACGACAGGCGCGAAGACCTGCAGCGAGTAATAACCAACAATCACTTCAAGCGCAAAAAGAACACCGGCAATCGGGGTATTAAATGACGCTGTCACAGCGGCGGCGGCGGCACAACCCAAAAGCGTTAATGATTGAGTTCGCTCAAGCTTCAGTTGCTCGGCTAGCCACGCCGTTAATGACGCACCAATATGCACTGCGGGCCCTTCGCGGCCGAGAGGTGCGCCGGAACCGAGCGAGATCCACGTCGCCACTGCCGCCATGCCGCCGGATCGAACATCCATTCTGCCGGCTCTCATCGCGCTGGCCTCCATCACGTCCGCAATACCGTGAAAGCGGTGGCCCGGCACATTGCGCAACAGTACTCCCACAATTATCCCACCAAGGATCGGTGCTACAAAAACAGACCAGTCAGACTTCGACGCAAGCCATCCGATTTTGTCCGCACCGTATCTCGCAAATACAACATCCTGAAGTGCGCTTATCGCTTCAATGAGTACAACTGTGGACACACCGACCAGTACACCGGTGAATAGAGCAAGCAGAAAAAAACCAAGACGTGTCTTGATAAATCTCATCGTTGCGACAGACATTTCCGGGCAACACCCGGAATAAAAGGAGTAGTTGGCAGTGGTCCGCTAAACCACGGGCCATGGTATCCCGCGAGCGCGCAATCAATTTCAGGCATTTTCCATAACACCAGTCGACGTAGTAAATACATCGGCAATGTCTAACGCCGTTTTAACAAATCTCTAATCTCGGCCAACAACTGCAGTTGCGGGTCTGGTTCAGCTGGTTCTTCCTGCGAACGGGCCTTGTTAATTAGCTTGACTACCAGAAAGATTGCCGCTGAAACGATAAGAAAACTGATAAGCGTATTGCCAAAACTGCCCCAGTTCATGGTTACCGCCCCGGCTTCTCTTGCAGCCGCCAGCGAGCCATAGGGTGCGGGGGTCGCACCCTCCTTCAACACGGTAAAAATCGAGCTAAAATCCACGCCGCCCAGTAGCAGGCCAATCGGTGGCATGATTATATCTTCAACCAGGCTCGCTACAATCGTTCCGAAAGCGGCCCCGATAACGATACCCACCGCCATATCTACAACATTACCGCCCAGCGCAAATTTTTTAAATTCTTCAAACATCACCGTGTCCTCGCTATTTTATACACCAATACTATCAAACCGGTGAAGCTATAGCAGTTTCGATACGGGAATTTAGATCAGGGATCTGGAGACGCTGGATATCTGATCTCTGGCGATGATACGGAAGTGTGCACACTACCCCCCGCTTATAGCAGGGGGCAATTCAGAGCGACTCAGGTACGCGTTAGTTGACAGCCCTGCACAATTGAACAACAACAAAGATAGTGCAAAGTTGACAATTACCACGCGCGTATACGAAAAGCCCTTAAAGGGCCGGATTTAGTTTGCAGGTGCCACCTGAGTGGTATCAGGCTGCACAGAACTTTCGCTTGCCGAGGCCGCCTGAGGTTCTGCACCGACTGTCATCAAACTGCGATTTCGTTCAACCAGTTTACTGCCAATGCCTTTTACATTGACAAGATCGGCGATAGCGGCAAAATCGCCGTTTTCACTACGGTAGGCAATAATGGCTTTGGCCTTTGCATCGCCGATACCGTTAAGGTTTTCTGCCAACGTGATTGCATCAGCCTTGTTGATATTGATCAACCCGGCAGCAACAAGAGATGAGGAAAACAGCGAAAGAAAGGTCAATATAAAGATTACACGGATACTATGGAACATCAAACTTCTCCAATATTTCTACAACGAAACTACGAGTAAAGGTTACTGCCAGAATTCATATAATTATGGATTCATACATATGGATTCATGCAATTACCTGAACAACTATTTACATCTTCAACTTCGCTCCGAAAAAATATAAAAATATTCTCTCAGCGCCGCCACACGCTACCATGACATTTGGCTGAAAAATTCGGATCATGTCACAAAAAACACTGGTGTTGAGAAACAGAACTCATTGAACAGAACGCTCAATTTCACTTCACAATCTCCGCAAGCGAGTTCTGCGCGAAGTTTCACGCTTCCGCGCTTATATTCTCGGACTCAAGTTCCAGTATGGGCAATCGCAATTCTATGGTTGTCCCTTTGCCTTCGACACTTCGGGCTGTAACTGCACCGCCGTGCTGCTGTACCACCGTGGCAACCAGAGCCAGGCCCAGGCCAGTGCCCTTGAACTGTTTCTGTACTGATGGATCACGGTGGAAACGCTCAAACAATTTATTGATACGCGACTCGGGAATGCCAACACCTTGATCAATCACTTTCGTAACAACCCACTCGTTGTTTTCAATTCCGGTAATAATGTCTACTTGTGTCCCCTCGGGTGAGTACTTTATTGCATTTCCAACGACATTAATAAAAGCACGCTCCAGCAAACTCGAATCCGCTGTAACCCATACATCTTCTTCACTGTCCTCTGCATTAAGCTTGATATTCTTTTGCCTGGCCTGTGGTAACAGCTGATCCATTGTGCTTTCAATAATATTTTCGAAAAAAACCGGCTGCAGTTGCTCCACCACAAGATGCTCTGCACGTGTCATCCCCAGTAAATCATCGATCATTTTGAGGGTTTTATTGATGTTGGATTCTACTTGCAACAAAGGTGCACTGCCGGCCTGCGAAGCGATCATTTCCCGTTCTTTAGATACCAGGTACAACGATGAGATAAGCGGAGATTTTAGATCGTGGCTAAGGTACTCAATCAGTTCGCTTCTCAACCTTTCTGCACGCCTGATTTCACTAAGATCAACCGCACTTGCAACAATCAACCTGTCCGTTAAATCGTCACCTAGCACGTTAAAATCTATAACGAGCTCACGTGCGCTATGAACAAAATTCAGTTGCCAGTTTTTTCCGTCACACATCAAAGAATCAAAGGCTTCCTTGTCCAGGCGGACCGGATCTTTACCCAGGCTCACAAAAAACTCATGCACCGATTTATTCTCAAGAGATATATCATCAAACATATCAAGCGCGAGTTCGTTGTAACGCATTAGTTCACCGACTGCATTC
Source organism: uncultured Granulosicoccaceae bacterium (assembly GCA_964409275.1). Taxonomy (GTDB): domain Bacteria; phylum Pseudomonadota; class Gammaproteobacteria; order Granulosicoccales; family Granulosicoccaceae. The sequence goes on along the minus strand of CAYPCS010000015.1, from coordinate 83,822 downwards.
CAAACGATCAAACCTGCTGGACTACCATTGAAGATATTGTCGTTGAGAACTTTTAGTTGAAGCATGCGCTGATTCTGCTTGCTTAAACGATCCGCATCGGTCTGCAGGCTCTCAATCGTACCGCCAGTGTCGGGAAGCTCGATTCGCCCCTGCACGCGCGATGCGTTATCGACAAATTCACTGAATCGATCATTCATCAGCGAATCGCCAAAATCAAATCCGACAACAAAATGCTTTTTTGCCCGATAACGTTTTACTCGAATGCCCTTGCGCTCAACCCATTCCGGGTTGGCCACTTTTTCTGGTTCAATATCCTTAATGTCGCCATTTGAGCTTAACGAATCGTCCAGCAGCACAAACCATTTTTTAAGCCCCAGATGCGTGGTCGCATTTTCGAACATGCTGGTTAATGGCAGTCGTGCAGTAACCCCGAGATCGTCGTCATACAAAGACAGTTTATTGGTCTCTGTTCGGAGAAACCTGGAAGCAAATTCAAGCCGGTGCCAGCTCCAGAAGGGAAAAGCCAGTAAAATAGGAATAGCCGCAAGCAACGGCGGAAACCAAAGGTTCGCCAAACGATATAAAAAGAAACTGATTGCAACTGGTAACACGGCGAAAACCACAGTGGCCAGTAAACCCCAACGAGGCCTCAGACGTGTATAGATTGCCAATAGCAGGGCTATGGAAATGGCAACCAGTACATAAGACAGCCACGGATTAACGCGACCAATCAGGCTGCCCGTCTTGAGTGCGCTGAATATATTGGCGTGTACTTCAACACCGGGCAGAGGTTGATCCAGCCCAAGAATAGGTGTTGGTACAGCATCGCCTAATCCGGTGGCGGTCAACCCCAAAAACACAGTGGTCCCGGCTATGTCGCTCGAATCGAAATTGCCGTGTAGCACATCAACTGCAGAAACAGACTTGAACGTATTCTTGGGACCATGGAAGGGAATCATCACTTCATAGTCCCCCACCCACTGAGTCGCGACATCCTTGTGTTCAACGCGAGTTCCGGGAAGACTGGCTGGCGCAGTGCCCATGCTCTCCATGGCGACAAGAGACAACATAGACCAGTGCGGGTTTCGAAATCCTGCTTTAAGAAACACCCTGCGAACGATACCGTCGGAATCGATTGGTAAAAAGATGTGCCCCAAATTCAGTGCGGCCGCGGCGATCTCCGGTATCGGCAGAATTTCGCCATCGGCCACATCGACTCCGCGACCTTCGGTAAAAATAGGCAAAATGACCCGATTGGACTTTTCTATTGCATACGCAAGCCGGGCATCTTCAATCCTGTTACCGGCACTGACTTCCGGATGCAAAATATCCATCAGTATAATGCTGGCACCGGCAGCACTCAGATTTTCAATAATTTTGGCCTGATCCAGCCGTGACCATGGCCAGCGTCCAACTGCGCTTACGCTTTTGGAATCTATGCCGACAATAACAAATTCATCAGACGGGGTGGACTGGTTGAATCGAACCCATGTGTCATAGATCAGCCGATCCATTTTCAACGTGACGTCTCCCTTGTGCATCAGGAACGTCATCAGGCCAAAAAAAAGATAAAAGCCGACTAGCGTAGCGTATCCGAAACGTCCTCCACGCCGGACATCGCTGTCAGCTGCCACCATCGTGTTTAATCAATTGTCGTTCTTTGGAAATTCGTACAACTGTCCGTATCTCGAAACCGTATTGCTGTCTACGACTTTGCGTCCCAGCACATACCAGACCTGATCACGATTAACCCGGGTCTCAAAGGTGACTCCACCGTTTATTGTATAGGATCGAAAATCAAGCATTACTTCATCAGTATCGATATCAACCAAACGGTTTCCCAATCGCACCTCGACCGGCCCGGTACCGGCGGGTTTAATTTTCAAAATGTCGTCGACAAGTTCCATTTCTAATTCGGGAGCGATGGTGTTTTCGTCTATTGATTGTTGCCTGATCGTTCGACGTGCGACAAATCCCTGCAATCCGTTTGCATCGATTGCACGCACATCGATGAAATATTCACCCGGGCCTGAATCAGTCTTGACAGCTGCAGTCTCACCCTGATAACTGCTTAAAACATCAGTATTGCTGGCTGATTCAACCAACGCAGCGCTATATCGGACAGCGCCGTCAATCTGCGACCACGACAAATAATCCTCACTGCTAAAGCGGCTGTTATCAGCCTGCACAAATACCGGTTTCGGTGGCAAGTCATATAGAGTATTTATCGACTTGCCTTCACCGGCGACGGTGCCTTTACCCACAGGAACAGCAACACGGTTCCCGCCAAGACTGATTTCAACGGTGCCCTCTGTTACCCCCAGTATATTGCTGTTTTCACTAGTGTCGTAGTCGAAGCCGGTGCCTCTTACCGCCGCAGAAGCATAAGGGGTCTGAATTGTAAAGGCAGTGGGCTTTAAGAAACCCTCGCTGTTAACGTCAAGATTCAATTTTCCGCCGGCCGTCTTTAGGTCAATCAGGCAGGGCCGCTTTTTGTCGTAGCAATCAAGCCGCTCAATAAGCACTTCACTTTCCGGTTGAATTTTCACCGTCGTGCTGCCTTTAAACACTAGAATCACAAAACCGTCTTTCCCGGTTTTTAGTACATCGCCAACGAAGACCCTGGCGCCTTTTTCCGCGGTGCGGTTATCGCTGTCACCCTCAACTCCGGAACTGACACCCAGGTGGGTGGTTTGCCCTTTGGTAAATACGATTTTCGCGAAATTCAAAAGCGCCGCAGGAATTGCGATTACGTCTCCCGGGACAAGCTGATCCGGCCTGGGGAGTTCGTTGTAGTCGGCAACCTGCTGCCAGGCATCCAGCGATTCCAGCTCTCGCCGTACAATTGCGGTTAAGGTGTCGCCAGGCTCAACAACTACCTGCAAATCTCTATCTTTACTTTTGGATTCTTCAACACCGGACGGGGATGTCTGGGCGTACGACGGTTCTATAAAAGCAGAAAACGAAAATAGTGCCGCTAACGCAACACCATAGCCTGCAGGAACGGACCCTGCCTGGACGAACGAGCGGTTCGTGATAGAACGCGCCGCGCTATAACCACACAACAGGTATCGACACAGAACCCTCCAGCAGGATCCCATCGGCTTAATATCATTCATAGTCCAGGTTCCAGGCACACACACTTTGCCACCGCAATGGTACACTAAGTGTCGTAACATACTGTTAATAGTGGCTTCGATCGAACCCGATTTAAAGCACCGCCGCGCCGCTTCAGGCGGGTGTCCGCGACACCACCAGCTACCCTGCCCGGGTTTTCAGCCGTCCGGATGTATGGTGTGCTCTTCCAGGCGATAGCCGTGCTGGTAGATCGAGGTAAGCTTCCATTTTTCTGTGGCTGACAAATTCAGCTTTTTGCGCAAGCGACTGGCATGGGTATCAACGGTTCTGGTATTAAGTTCTGCGGATGTACCCCATACGGATGTGAGTAGATGCTGTCGCGACAATACTCTGCCTCTGTTTCGAAACAGAAACAACGCCAGATCATATTCCTTCTCTGTCAGTCTGACGTCATCTCCATTTACCGTTATCTGTCGGTTGCTGGTGTCAAATTTGTACGGCTCATAATCCAGTATTTCGGTTTCAGGCTGGGCCCGACGCGCAAGGGCGGCAATTCTTGCAAGCAACTCAAACTGGCGAACCGGCTTCACGAGGTAGTCATCTGCACCGTTTTCCAGCGCAGAAACCACATCGGCCTCTCCTTGACGTGCAGTGATGAAAATCACCGGGACATCACTAACGAGGCTTTGACGCACCCATTTAAGAATTTCCAGACCGGTAGCCTCCGGCAAGTTCCAGTCAAGAGTAACAACGTCGTAGCTGGTTTTTCGAAACGCTCTCTGAAACCCCTCAGGCTCATGAAAAACCTCACAGTGATGACCACGTTCGGTAATCCATCCACTTGCCCTGTTAGCCTGGTCAACATCATCTTCGAGCATTCCAATACGAAGTATCTGTGCGTCGGCCAATTTTTTCTCCTAATGATACGAACGACTATAAGCCGTTTCGGGACTATGCCAGTTCAGGGCTGGGATTGAAATAATGGCGCCCTGCCTCCACTGCCATGATTTGTTTCAGTAACAGTTCATAGTCGTGTTCATTGTCGGCAAAATCAATCTCGGAGGCGTTAACAATTAATACAGGTGTTTCGATGTAGGTATGAAAAAAATCGGTGTAGGCTCTTTGCAGTCGCGTGATGTAATTGCTCGCTATCGACTGTTCCGAAGGTTTGCCCCTGTTTTCAATTCGATCAAACAAGACATCCAGTGGTGCCTGGAGATATACCACAAGATCGGGTAACACCAGATCGAAAGCCAGTTCAGTGGTAATTTTCTGATACAAATTGTACTGTTTTTCATCCAGAGTCAAACTGGCGAAAAGCTTGTCTTTATGGAAGAGAAAATCCGACACCCATGGTGTTTCAGTGTCGCTGGTAATCTGACTAAGCGTTTCTCGCCTCGACATCAAAAAGTGCAGCTGAGTTGGCAGTGCATAACTAAGCGGCTGCGCGTAAAAGCTGTCGAGAAACGGGTTTTCTGCCGGATCTTCCAGCACCAGCTGCGCCTGCAGCGACTTGGCCAAACGGCGAGCCAGCGTCGTTTTTCCGACGCCTATAGGCCCTTCGATGGCAACGTATCGTAGCCTGCTGTTTAGAGTATCTGTCGCCATGTAGCCAACCCTCCCGATTTCCGCGCGAGTCTCGCACAAACAGCGCCGGATTGCTGAATTCCAACGACAACGTAATCCGGGAACTGATAAAGGTGTGTCTTCAACGCTTGACAAACGTCTAACATAATTGCTACCCGACCTGCGCCAGATAACGACGGTTGCAAACAGAGACCGTCGGGAAGCACTTAAAGCGCACAGGGTGCAAAAACAATCGGATTGTGTGGCTATGTATGCCTTTTTTACGAAAGTAGATAAACCTGCCGCGCACGATCCTGTCGCAACAGACAAATCTAGCTGGAAGGCTTCCTGGATCGTGGACGACGTTTTCGCACAGGTGCTCGTGGCTTGCGCCGAGAGGCTTCAATGGCGGCCTGCGCTTCAGGCTTTTGCTGAATTTTTTCCCAGGTACTACACAACGGCTTAAGGTCGGTTTCCCCGGCTTCGCAGCGGAGCAACATAAAATCATAGGCGGCTCTGAACCTGGGGTTGGCGACTAATTGCATCGCGCGCTTTCCCTGGGTACGAGTTAATCTGGGCTGCAACGTCCATATTTCTTTCATCGGCACAGAAAAACGCCGCGGCAACGAAGTTGCGGTAAGCTGCAGTGGCAATACTTCATCACTTGCCTTATGAATTGCCGGTACCGGTGGAAGCCCTTCCTCGCTACTGAATTTACCAGCCCGCTCGGCTACCTCCGGCCACAGCATCACGGCGTATATGAACGCAGGCGTGACCGGTTGGTTGTTACCGATTCTCCGGTCTGTATTCTCCAGCGCCATTTCGGTCAGGGACCTCGCAAACTCATCGCCCGCGTTCAGGCGCAGATCGGTCAGCGGAAAAAGATACCCGAACAGATTGTGTTCACGTAGCCGCGAATAGCTCTCCTGACCGTACCCTGACTGAAAGAGTTTCAGTACTTCTTCGAACATTCTCGCTGGCGGTATATCAGACAGGCGATGCCCGTGACGGGCAATAGCATCGCTAACATCCGGATGTAATTCAAAGTCGAGCTTGGCGGCAAATCGTGCAGCCCTCAGCGCCCGCACCGGATCTTCAATTAAACGCTCAACGGAATCGCCTATAAACCGCAACCGGCCGCTTGCCAGATCCTCAACACCGCCATAAAAATCCAGCACGCTAGCGCTACTGATGTCGTAATAAAGCCCGTTGACAGTGAAATCGCGCCGCCTGGCATCATCGGCAAGTGTACCGCCATACACGTTGTCACGGACAATGCGACCACTGTCTCCAGTGGCTCCTCCATCCCCTTCACTGTGCGCCGCACGGAAGGTTGCAACTTCAATAATCTCGCGACCAAACACGACGTGCGCGAGACGAAACCTCCTGCCAATCAGCCGGCAATTCTTAAACAGGTCTTTGACCTGTTCCGGACTCGCATCAGTTGATATATCGAAATCTTTCGGGTGTTTGCCGAGCAACAGATCTCGCACACCGCCGCCGACGAGGTAGCTTTCGTAACCTGCCTCATCCAGACGGTCCAGCACTTTAAGCGCATTTTTGCTTATGTTGCTACGCGACACATTGTGATCATCGGGGGCGATCACACGCGGTTTCGGACCTTGCTTGCCGACTCTGGCCTTTGTAGTGAGTCCCTTTATAAAACGGCGGACCGGACCCAGACCTTTTTCAGAGTAATTAATTTATCAAATCCCGGTCACAGCGCCTGGTCATTTTCTTCGCCGGTTCGTATGCGAATTACGCGATCAACGGATTCAATGAATATCTTTCCATCGCCAATTTTGCCGGTTCGCGCAGCGTTGGTTATCGCCTCCACACACTCGTCTAGCTGATTGTCGCTGACCACTGCTTCAAGCTTGACCTTTGGCAGGAAGTCGATCACATACTCCGCTCCGCGATAGAGCTCCGTGTGACCTTTTTGTCTGCCAAAGCCCTTCACCTCAGTCACCGTTATACCCTTCACACCGACCTTGGAAAGTTCTTCGCGAACGTCTTCGAGCTTAAATGGCTTGATTATCGCCGTTATTTTTTTCATGACCTGCTGACACCCGTCAGAGTTGTTGTAAAAATATTGTCCAGAGAGCCTGGATCCCCGAATTCATTTTCAATCCAATGACTAGCGATCAAAGTTGGGAGAAGCCGATACTTTGTGAATACTCAGGTCAGCACCGAGGTACTCGTCTTCCTCGCTTAATCGGATACCAACGGTCATCTTGAGTAGACCGTATACGACAAAACCGGTTCCAAGCGCGAATGATACACCGAGCAGCGTGCCAAATGCCTGTGACAACAAGGTCACCCCGCCGAGACCGCCCAATTGCTGCGAGCCAAACACACCAGCTGCAATGCCGCCCCAGGCACCACACACACCATGCAGGGGCCAAACACCCAGTACGTCATCAATCTTCAACCGGTTTTGCGTCAACATAAACAGCCATACAAACAACGCCCCCGCCACCGCACCGACCGCAAGTGATCCTGTGGGATGCATAATATCCGACCCGGCACAAACCGCCACCAAACCCGCCAATGGGCCATTGTGAACAAATCCTGGATCGTTTCTGCCAACAAACAAGGCGGCAAGCAGGCCACCAACCATTGCCATTAGAGAATTGAGTGCAACCAGGCCGGAGATACCACCGATTTCCTGTGCAGACATAACATTAAAACCGAACCAGCCGACAGTTAATATCCACGCACCCAGAGCAAGAAACGGTATGCTGGATGGCGGATGGGCGAGCAGAATTTTACCCTCTGCGGTATATCGACCCTGGCGCACCCCGAGCAACACTACAGCGCCCAGGGCTACCCATCCTCCAAAGGCGTGCACCACCACAGAGCCTGCAAAATCATGAAACGGCTCGCCACCCACATCGATTACGATATCCTGAAACCCGAAATTGTTATTCCACACCAGACCTTCAAAGAAGGGATAGGCCAGAGCCACAATAATCAGTGATGCGAACAGTTGCGGGTAAAACCGGGCGCGCTCGGCAATACCGCCGGAGACAATAGCAGGAATGGCTGCAGCAAACGTCAGTAAAAAGAAAAATTTAACCAGTTCGTAGCCATTTTTTTCCACCAGCACCGAGGCCGGCTGAAAAAAATCTACGCCGTAGGCAATTCCGTAGCCAACAAAAAAATAAGCGATCGTAGATGCTCCAAAATCACCGATTATTTTGACCAGTGCATTGACCTGGTTTTTTTCCCTGACCGTGCCCACTTCCAGAAATGCGAATCCGGCGTGCATCCACAGCACCAAAATCGCCCCCAACAGGACAAACAGGGTATCAGCCCCGGTTTGCAGGTTTTCCACTCACGACCACCGTTTCCAGTAAAGCACGTACTCTAAATTATTCTGCCACTCGCTACCAACAATAACGCAGATGAATTATACGAATCTGCCCCGGGGACAGCGCAGCCGGGAGATAATTGACTACGCGACAAAACTGCCTTTACAAAAAGTACAGTGTTACGATGAATCTCGGCCGTAAATTCATAGAAAAGGCTGGGCGTATCAGTCGTCCTCTCCCTTGAACCTGTGAATGAGTCGCCTGTCGCGCTTACTCGGACGCCCGGCCAGTCGTTCGCCGCGGGAAGCAAGACGGTCATTTTTTAAATGCTGCTCAAGCGTCTGACGTTTTTTCAGGCTTTCCTCAGTTTCGGTATAGGCCTCCACCGCTACTTTTGCGGCGACACGTTTGGACAGCAGACGATCAACCCGGACAATAAACTCGTAGGGACCCTTCTTTACCTGCACATATTGCCCGACCGAAATCTGGCGCGACGGCTTAACTCTTGTTCCGCCAACATGCACCCGGCCGCCAGCCACGGCTTCGTTAGCCAACCCGCGGCTTTTAAAAAACCGGGCTGCCCAAAGCCATTTATCGAGGCGCAACTTATCTGCCGAATCGTCCACTAGTGATCCTTCCAGCTAATTACTCAACCACCTGGTTAGGCTTGCATGGCCGGCCATGTCTGAAAAACTGTCGAGCATTTTGAGATCTTCCCCGATATCAACATCGAACAACGGTTCCAGCACTGCGCACCTGAGTCCTGCGCGTTTGATCGCCACCATCGTTCGCGCGGCAACCGTTTCAGTGCCCCATTCGATATCTCGGAAAAGACCATAGTGCCTGGCCGCAAGTGCCAACGCAACGTAGCCTCCGTCAAGCGCCGGGACCATCACCACGTCTGCTCCACCGAGAATTTCATCGACAATATTTGCGATTATTTCAGCATCCATCAACGGGCAATCACCGCCAACCAGTACCGGTATTTTACCACGCCAGAACGCGCTCGCCACAGCAGCCTCCAGTCGCAGACCAAGGTGCCCGTCAGTTTGACGCCGGTAGCCGAGTCCAAAGGTAGTGATAAGTTTATGATAGTGCGGTAGCCGGGCTGGCTCAGTACCCCAGATTTCACAATCGACAACGCCATTCAACCGGCCACACAGGTCTTCTAATAGCGCGATCTGCAACTCACAGGCACGCTGCTCGCCAATCGCGGGCACCAATCGCGTTTTCACAAAACCCGGTTTGGGATATCTGGCAAATACCTGGACTAGAAAAGACATATAACCCCAACGCACATTTTCGCTTTAAGCTTAACCTGAAGTTTCGCGGCGCTCATTACGCCATGCCGTGGAGAAAAATCAGTTGTTTGCGCTACCGCGATAAAGGCTGGCCAGTGATTCAGGGCTGGCTCCGAAAAAATACGCCAACCGCAATTTCCACATCAGTAATACTGTTTTTACAATACCGTTTTGCTGCCACCTTCTGCATGACGTTATTACAGGCATGTGGATGCATGCAGGTGCCGATATTTTTCTCAGTCGCGAGGAAAGCTCAACATCTTCCATTAATAGCTGATCCGGAAAACCACCCACTGAATCGAAGGCTGATCGAGTGACAAAAATGCACTGATCGCCGGTTGCAATTCCTGTCAGGCAGGACCGCTTGTTCATAAACCACGCTATCACCGAGAATGCTGACAATTTACTGTCGAAGCGCACATCAAAGCGCCCCCAACACGTGGTTGTTGTTTTTCGCGAATGCCCGAGTGCGTCCCTGATCAATGCGATAGCGTCGCCCGGTACAATGGTATCGGCGTGCACAAACCAGTAAAGATCGTGGTTTGCCAGCTGCGCACCGTTATTCATTTGCACGGCTCTACCCGGTGGCGACAGTACTACAATATCTGCCAGTGGCACACAAACCTCAGGTGTACCATCTTTGCTTCCGCCATCAACAACAATAATCTCGTGAGAGTCACCGCGGCCATCCTGCAAAGCAAGCAGAGTATTGCGAATGACCTGAGCCTCGTTCAACGCCGGTACCACAATACTGATACCGGGCGTGCCTTTGCCCGCCACTTACAAAAATTAACTAGCTCAGAGCGCCACCACAACTTGAACCCTGCCCTGCAGTACAGCCGTAACAGTGGTCACCGATTGCAATGGGCAACCCGTCCAGCCCCAGACCACTTGACACAAGGTCTGTGAGATGAGTTCGCTTCAATCGATTGCTACCCATGGGCATTGCAAGCATCTGATTAAAATCACAATCGAATACATAGCCATCGTAATCAATGCTTATCGTATTTTTGCACATCACGGAAGCAAGGTTTTCAGGTCGATACGCGCTTTTTAACAAATCCATATAGGGGTGAAACTGTCCCTTTGAAATTAACATACTGCCAAATCGTTGAATCGGCAGATTGGTTAGTGTCAACAGGCTATGAAACTCAACACCAAATTGTTCACTGAGAAATTTTTTGTAGTCTATTTCCAGCTGCTCCTGAGGCGGTGGCAGTACCGGACCTTGCGGGTTGTAGACCAGATCAAGTTTCAATGATGAACCGCTTCGGCCGAACCCGAGTTCATTGAGTTTTTCAAGCCCGCGAATGCTTGCATCAAAAACCCCCTTACCACGCTGCTTGTCAACATTGTCCTCAAGGTAACAGGGTAACGACGCGACTATATCAACTTGCTGATCAGCCAGATAGGCGGCAAGATCTTCCTGCCCGGGCTCTTCGAGCACGGTTAAATTACACCGGTCGATAACACGAAGGCCTCTGGAGCGCCCACCTTCAACCAGTTTGCGAAATTGCGAATTTAACTCAGGTGCGCCGCCGGTTAAATCGAGTGTGTGGATATCAGTGCTGTCATCCAGAAGAGCCAACACTAAATCTGCGGTTGTCGTATCCATCATTTCCGTACGCTTGGGACCGGCATTTACGTGACAGTGGGTACAGCTCAGGTTACAAAAATAACCGACGTTGACCTGTAGAATTTCAAGCTTGTTGCGTTTTATGGCAGGAAAATCGGTTTTTTCCAGAAGAGGGAAAGTTGCGTGCACAGTCTAACCTCGGTGTTGTTCGGCAATCGAGCGCAGTATATTGGAGTATATCGACAGCAATAGGGCTGGTTTTGTCGCTTACGTGACTAACAGGACATGATACTTTCACCCCTGATTCGACATGGACAACTTATGGACGTATTCGTTTACCGAAGTACCAGAAAAAATGGCTACTATTTATATCTAGCCACCAAAGATGATTTTTCCCGTGTGCCGGAAACCCTGCTCAATGCCCTCGGATCTCTGGTGTTTTCTCTCGAATTCAAACTCACCCCGGACCGCAAGCTCGCTCGGGAAGACCCGACACAGGTGCTGGACAATCTAAATGATAACGGCTTTCATTTGCAGATAAGCGACCAGCTAGTCGTCCCGGATACGTACAATTGAAAACAGCAGCCGGAGAACAGCAAGCCAGAGCCATGTGGACACATGGTGGACTGCCTTGCCCGGGTTCCGAACTCACAGTTTAGCTTGCAATCATACGCCGGCCGCCACCGGCGCAATCGCTAAATTGCCGGCCGACGCCGGAAACGAGGTCTCTTAATCTGAAACAACTTTGACAGCTGCTTCCTGTGCTGAAAAGTAGGCAGCCAGATCCCGCATATCCTGCTCGGATAACGCTGCTGCAAATCCAGCCATTGTTGCGTTACTTCGTGCACCCGATTTGTAATCGGAAAGCGCGCGAAACAGGTAACTTTCATATTGCCCCGCCAACTTGGGGTTGTCCTGCAGAGTGCTGTTGCCATCAGCGCCGTGACAGGCGGCGCAGGTTGTCGATAATTCTTCGCCCTTCGCGGCATCACCGCCTGCCAGTGCAATCGAGGGAGCAGCCAGCAGCGACAGATAAATCGCAGATACGGTAAATTTGCTCATTAGACTATCCGGTTCAATTGATCGATGACAAATACGCGGCGATATCTTCTATATCGGTGTCGCTAAGGGACGCCGCATTCGCGTGCATGGTTTCATGTGATCGTTGCTTGTCGCGATACGCTTTCAAGGCTGCGACAAGATAGGCCTCGTGCTGACCGCCCAGCTTCGGCACATGATAGGTGGGGTACGTATTCACGTAGTGTGGCACTCCATGACACCCGAGACAGGATTCTGCCTTGGAACGTCCTTCAGCGGGATCACCAGCCATTGCACCACTAAACGCGCACAGTCCGATGCTAAAGGCACCTGCAAACACAAGCTTTCTCATTCGTTTTCACACCGTCTATTTTAAATTCGTAGGGGACGAGCAAAACGGCTGTTTTGCCTTGGCGCTTCACTAGCGCCCAAACCGATGATTATAGTCGTATTTAGCAGCCAACTGGGCGGCAATTGGCTGTTTTTACTAACTGCTAAGCTCGATGATCAGCTCATTCATGCGATGCACAAAGCCGGCCGAATCTTCCAGCTGGCCGCCCTCGGCAAGTACCGCCTGATCCAGCAGTAACTTACTCCATTCGCCAAATCGATCCTCATCAGGTTCGACATCCATTTTCATTACTATCGGGTGCGTAGGATTAATCTCAAGGGTTGGCTTGTTTTCCGGCACCTCGTGGCCAGCCTGTCGCATCAGCTGTTGCATATGCATAGCCATTTCCTGCTCACCCAAAACCACGCAGGCAGGTGATGTCGTAAGTCGGTGCGACACTCTGACCTCCGCTACCTTTTCGGAGAGCTGCGCCTTCAGGCGCTCAACCAGTTTTTCCGATTCCTTTTCAACCGATTCCTGCTGTTTCTTTTCCTCTTTGTCCTGAATCTCGCCAAGATCAAGATCGCCTTTCGCCACTGAGCTTAACGATTTGCCGTCGAACTCATTGAGATAGGACATCATCCATTCATCGACGCGATCAAACATGATCAGCACTTCAACATCTTTTTTAGTGAATATTTCCAGATGCGGACTGTTCTTTCCCGCCGCGAAGCTGTCTGCAGTGATGTAGTAAATTTTGTCCTGACCGGGCTTCATTCGAGCGATGTAATCTGCCAGCCCAACACTTTGCTCATCGGTACCCGCGTGGGTTGAGGCAAAGCGAAACAAACCGGCTACCTGCTCCTTATTGCCAAAATCCTCACCTGGTGCCTCCTTGAGACAGCGGCCAAACTGGGTCCAGAAGGTTTTGTAATCATCCGGTTTTTTCTCCGCCATTGTCTCCAGCAGTGAAAGTACTTTTTTCACTGACGCTGTGCGGATACTCTCGACCACTTTATTGCTTTGCAATATTTCTCGTGAAACGTTAAGAGGAAGATCGCTTGAATCCACCAGCCCTCTCACGAAACGCAAATACCGCGGCATCAGCTTGTCGGCTTCGTCCATAATGAAGACACGCTGAGCGTAGAGCTTGATACCATTTTGCTGTTGCGCCTCGTAGAGATCGAACGGCGCGTTTTTCGGTATATACAGCAGAGATGTGTATTCGAACTTACCCTCGACGCGGTTGTGCGACCAGTCCAGGGGGTCTTCCCAGTCGTGACTTACCTGCTTGTAAAACGATTTATATTCATCGTCGGTTATGTCCTTGCGAGCACGAGTCCAAAGCGCTGACGCATCGTTGACTTTTTCTAGCTCGGGGGTTTTAGGTTCTGCGTCTTCATTTTCCGGATCGGGGTGCACAACCTCGAGCATCATGATCGGGAAAGTGATGTGATCCGAGTACTTTTTAACAATTCCGCGCAAACGCCAGTTGTCGGCAAATTCCTGTGCATCCTCGCGAAGATGAAGCGTGACGGTGGTGCCTTTAGTGGCACACTCTACCTGTTCCAGTTGATAGCTGCCGGTTGCTTCACTCTCCCAGCGCACACCGTTGGCAACATCGTCGCCTGCCTTGCGTGTTACCAGCGTGACTTTGTCTGCAACCACGAACGCCGAATAAAAACCGACACCAAACTGGCCAATCAATCGGGAATCTTCCTGTTGATCACCGGTCAGTGCTTCCAGAAACTGTTTTGTACCCGACTTGGCAATAGTGCCTATGTTGGCAATCACTTCATCACGGTCCATACCAATACCGTTGTCGGAAATAGTTACCGTATGAGCATCGGCGTCAAAGCCTACAGTGATGGATAGATCCTCTTCACCTTCGTTAAGTGCATCGTTTCCAACAGCCTCAAAACGCAACTTGTCGCAAGCGTCCGATGCATTGGAAATAAGCTCACGCAGAAAAATTTCCTTATTTGAATAGAGCGAATGAATCATCAGTTTCATCAACTGATTTACTTCCGCCTGAAACTCCATGGTTTCTGCTTTAGTCTCTGACATTACCTATCTGGCTCCCAACTGTATTTCTGCACAACCTGACACTATGAACAGGTTTTCAGGGCATATCTGCGGTTATCCGCAACGATTTTCAAGCCTCGACTCTAGTATCCACCCGCAACTTTGCAGCGATAATTTCACGCGGCTTTTACCTGACTACCATCGCTGTCAACACGAGACAGTGGACTCCTGTGGAAAGCCCGTAGTTTAGAGTTTCTCTTTGATTCGTGCGGCCTTGCCGGTCAGACCGCGCAGGTAATACAATTTTGAACGTCGCACATCACCGCGTCTTTTCACCTCGATCTCCGCGACGTTGGGGCTGTAGGTCTGAAATACACGCTCTACGCCCTCTCCGTGTGAAATCTTGCGCACAGTAAACGCGGAATTCAGGCCACGATTCCGCCGGGCAATGACAACACCTTCAAAGGCCTGCAGCCGCTCTCGGGTACCTTCTTTCACTCTAACCTGCACCACAACGGTATCGCCCGGGCCAAACTCCGGAACTTCCTTCTGCATTTGTTCTGCGTTCAACGCATCGATGATATTGCTCATAGCTCCACTCCGTTACCGTGGTTATTTGTTTCAATTCGCAGGTCTCGCCAGTACCGGGCAAAGACCAGGTAAATCACACTCGACAAACGATACGTCGCTCGTCATAGAAATTTGGCAACCTGAAGCAGCTATGTCGCTACTGCAAGTCTTTGTAATTCTGCAGAAGACGCTTGTCCTCGGCAGTCAACTCGATCTTTTCCAGCAAATCAGGACGCCTTTGCCATGTGCGTCCCAGTGACTGTTGCCTTCTCCATTGTGCAATGGCCCGATGATCCCCGCTGAGCAACACCTCCGGCACTCGCATGCCGTGAAATTCTTCAGGCCGCGCATAGTGCGGATAATCCAGCAATCCATCACCGGAAAACGAATCTTGCGCTGCCGAATCGTCGTGCCCTAATGCACCCGGCAATTGTCGTGCAAGTGCATCTACCACCACCATCGCTGCCAGTTCGCCACCGCTCAGGACGTAATCTCCAAGCGACAGTTCGCGGTCTACCAGTTCATCGATCACTCGCTCGTCTATACCTTCGTATCGACCGGCAACAAGCACCAGGCTGGTGTGCTCAATCAACTCGCTGACCACCTCATTATTCAGCGATTCACCCTGCGGACTCAGGTAAATCACCAACGGCTGCCCGCTACTTGTCCGGGCATTATTCTTTTTGGCCACCTCAATCGCGCTCGACAATGGCGCGGCCTGCATCACCATTCCGGGACCTCCCCCGTAAGGGCGACTGTCTACAGTGCGGTGTCGGTCACTGGTACTATCCCTCGGGTCAACCGTGGTTAGTTCTATCAATCCATTGTCAACCGCTCGCCCGGTAACTCCATACTGGCCAACCTTCTCTACGAAGTCAGGAAACAGCGTCACCACTGAAATTGCGTGGCTTGTTACTTCCATTTCGCATCGATGGCCTGTATCCACAGGCTGCTATCAAAATCAGAAATCAGCATCCCAATCCACAACCACCATGCCGGCGTCAAGATCAACCGATCGAACCACCTCTTTCATTACCCACGGAATAAGACGTTCCCTTTCTCCCTGCACCACCAACACATCGTTGGCACCGGTTTCCATCAAACTTTCAATTTTCCCCAACTCTATTCCTTCAACCGTCCTCACACTGAGTCCGATCAAATCCACCCAGTAGTAGTCACCTTCATCGAGTTGCTCAAGCTCTTCTCTCTGTACCACGACCGAGGCATGAGTGAGCAGTGCGACTTCATCCCTGTCACTTATCCCTGCAAATTTGACCACCAGAAACTTTCCGTGCAGGCGACCCTCTTCGACCGTGTAAGGATTGACCACACCATTTTGTTCAAGCTGCCAGCTTCGGTTCTCCAGCAGGCGTTCCATCGGATTGGTGAAAGAGGTTATTTTTGTCCAGCCTTTCACCCCGAATGGAGCTGACACTTTGCCCAGGGTTATTGCTTCCGGCCTGGTCGGATTGTCCCCGGTGTTCACTGCTCGCGAGTCGCTCGTGCGCAGACCGAAGAAGACGCCCGTTCAGGGCGCAGGTCTGGATGCACCATTCACTGACGGCCGACTTTCCGCCTAGGCGGCGGCTTGCAGAGTCTCGCGCTTTGTTTTGACCAGTTTGGCCACTCGATCAGATAGCTGCGCGCCTGTTCCAACCCAGTAGTCTATACGGTCAAGGTCGATGCGCAGGGATTCTTCGTGTTCGTTACGACTCATCGGGTTATAGAAGCCAAGCCGCTCTATATATCTTCCGTCCCGTCGATTTCGGCTATCGGTAACAACAATCTGGTAAAAAGGTTTCTTTTTTGCGCCGCCGCGCGACAGTCTGACTGTGACCATTTTGAGTATTCGCTCTGAAAAGCCAATCGCACAAAGCGATCAGGTTCGGGAAAACCTCTAACTATACAACAAAACGCGTCTATTGAAAGCCCCGGCAAGCAATAATTTGCCCCGGCAAGGCGGGCTGATCGCTGGCGGTTAGAAATTCCGGCGAAAGTCGCAACTACATGCCCATACCCGGTGGCATCTGCCCTTTCATTCCGCGCAGCATTTTTTTCATTCCCCCTTTCGCCATCTTTTTCATCATCTTGCTCATCTGCGCGTGCTGCTTCATTAAGCGATTGATGTCTTGTACCTGCACGCCGGACCCTTGTGCAATACGGCGTTTGCGAGAGCCCTTTATCACTGCAGGAAACTTGCGCTCGTGCGGCGTCATGGAATTTATGATCGCAATCGTGCGGCGAATTTCACCGTCATTGGCCTGATTTTTAACCGCATCTGGCAAATTAGCGGTGCCGGGAAGCTTGTCGAGCAGAGAGGACATGCCTCCCATCTTCTGCATTTGCTCCATCTGATCCCTAAGATCCACCATGTCGAAATTCTTGCCCGTTTGCATTTTTCGGGCAAGTTTCTCGGCTTTCTGGTGATCGACTTTCTCTTGTACTTCCTCAACAAGGCTAACGACGTCTCCCATGCCGAGGATTCGCGAGGCGATCCGATCCGGATGAAATGCCTCAAGCGCCGCCATCTTTTCGCCCGCACCGATAAACTTGATCGGTTTTCCGGTGACAACGCGCACCGACAATGCCGCACCGCCGCGAGCGTCGCCATCGGTTTTGGTCAGCACAACACCGGTCAGAGGTAGTGCATCGCCGAACGCTTTTGCTGTAACTGCGGCATCCTGACCAGTCATACTGTCAACGACAAACAGCGTTTCCACCGGATTCAGGGCTTGATTCAGCTCGCGAATTTCCTGCATCATTTCTTCATCGATTGCCAGCCGGCCGGCCGTATCGACAATTAGCACTTCGGCAAACTGTTTCTTCGCAGCGGCGAGTGCGGCATTGGCAATAGCCAGCGGGGATTGATCGTCTCCACTGGGGAAAAAATCTACGCCCACATCGCCCGCCAGCTTTTCGAGCTGGGCTATCGCTGCCGGTCGGTAAACGTCACAGCTCACCACCATTACCTTACGATTTTCACGCTCCTTCAACCGTAGCGCCAGCTTGCCCGTGGTGGTGGTTTTACCGGACCCCTGCAAGCCAGCCATTAAAATCACAGCAGGCGGTTGCGACGAGAGATCAAGACTTTCGGACTGCTCGCCCATGACGTGAACAAGCTCGTCATTAACAATTTTTATTAGCGCCTGGCCCGGCGAGAGGCTACTGACTACCTCTTGACCCAGTGCTTTTTCGCGCACCGCATCAATCAGCTGTTTAACCACAGGTAACGCTACGTCGGCTTCTAACAGGGCCATACGTACTTCGCGCAGGGCATCCTGTATATTTTGCTCGGTCAGTCGCCCCTGACCTCGCAGGTTTTTGATCGTCCGACCTAGTCTTTCACTTAAATTTTCAAACATGACGCACTCCGGGCATTGATACTCCGGCAGTCGAACCGGATCAGTTTAACGCGCGGCCGACTGCTGGCACGGTAGAAATACACGTATTCCGAACGGGCGCGTTTAGCCGATTATATGTGAATTGGCCTGTCGGTGAGGGCCGCGCGCAAAATTAAGTTGTCGGCCCTGACATTGCCAATCGCGTTTTCGGCATTAGAATAGGTCATGAATTTTCTGGCAACAAGCGGCGCACTCGCCGGCATTATTGCACTCGTGCTCTACATTGCCAGTGCCCTGCTACTGTATCGGGCGGTGTTCGCCGTGCCTGCAGTGACGTTACCACCTAACGAATCAACCAGCCGTCCCGCTGTGGTCTGGGCGACCGCAATCGCAGCAGCCCTGTTTCATGCCCTGATGCTGGTTAGCTCCACTTTCAGCAACACCGGCATCAATCTGGATTTTCTCAATGCGCTGTCGGTAACCGCCTGGTTTACCATTGCTATTACGCTGCTGCTGAACACCGGTCGGCCAGTCATTAATCTTGGCCTCATCCTGTTCCCGGCATCTGCGCTTATTCTCATGCTTCGCCTGATGGTCGGCACAAATCCCGCCACTGTGACTCGTGAATTGCAAATTCACGTGCTGGTCTCTTTTATCGCCTACGCCCTCCTGACCATAGCGGCAGGTCAGTCTGTGCTTGTTTCATTACAGGACAAGCGCCTGCACGAACGCCGTCCTGGTGGCTTTCTGCGAGCTTTACCGCCACTCAAGGTCATGGAGACGGTCCTGTTCCAGTTGCTGATTGCAAGCTTTTTGATGCTGTCGATGGCTCTGTTGAGTGGATTTGTCTGGCTTGATGATCTATTCGCGCAGCGGCTGGTGCACAAGACCACTCTGTCCATCGTTGCATGGCTCATACTTGGCATTCTGTTGCTGGGTCAGTGGCGCTGGGGCTGGCGTGGTCAGAAAGCCGCGGCAATGACCATTGGCGCGTTCATATCGCTGTTGCTGGCTTATTTTGGCAGCAAGTTTGTAATCGAGATTGTGCTGGGGTGAAAGCTCAGGCAAAAGACAAGTATCGCTACCTGTGTGTCACCCCGTCACCTGCAAACAGGTTCCAAACCCTCGCAGTTAAAGCCTTCCCGGACCAGCAACCAGACACGTCGCAGCAACATGCGAATGCTTGACAGCGCATTAAGCAAGCTATACTTATAGGACTCCATTACGGGCCTGGATCTACACCCTACTTGAACGACGTTCACTCCGGTGCGCTTCTCACGGCGCTAGTCTTTCTAATTGCTTTATCGGGATTTTTCTCCGGGTCAGAAACGGCCCTGATGACTCTAAACCGGTATCGGCTGCGCAACCTGGCCAAAAACGGCCACCGTGGTGCAATGAAAGCAGCAGCATTGCTGGCTCGCCCGGAACGGCTTATCGGCCTTATCCTGCTGGGCAATAATTTCGTCAACATCCTGGCCTCGGCGCTGGCCACCATCCTGGCGATCAAATTCTGGGGTGACAAAGGCATCGCCATTGTGACGGGATTGCTCACTCTGGTAATTCTTGTGTTCGCTGAGGTAATGCCAAAGACACTGGCCACACTTAAATCAGAAAAACTCGCCTTTCTTGCCGCTCACATCTATACCCCTTTAATGCGAATCGCGTGGCCGCTGGTACATTTAATCAATATGCTGGTTAATCAAATGCTAGGCAAACTCGGGGTGGATACGAGACAAAACGGGGATCTCGATAAACTCAACAGCGAGGAACTACGCACGGTGGTGCATGAGGCAGGCGATATGATTCCCGAACGCCACCAGAGAATGCTGCTCAACATTCTCGATCTGGAAAAAGTAACCGTCGACGAAATAATGGTGCCGCGCAACGAAATCGAGGGCATAGACCTCAACCAGCCATGGCCGGAAGTGGTCAAGAAGCTGGGTCAGAGCGGTCACAGCAGAATGCCTGTGTTCCGCGAAGATATAGACAACGTAGAAGGTTTTATTTACCTGCGCCGAATGCTCAACGTGCTAAAAGGTCAAAAACTCACCCAGGCCTATGTGGAAAGCAGTGTGCGCGAGGCCTACTTCATACCCGAGGGCACTCCGGTAACGCTTCAATTACTGAACTTCCAGCACGAGAAAAAGCGGATCGGACTGGTCGTGGACGAGTATGGCGACATCCAGGGTCTGATTACCATTGAAGACATACTCGAAGAAATTGTCGGTGAATTCACCAGTGACCCTTCACATCAGGAAAAACTCAGTGAGATCGCTTTAATGCAGGACGGCACCTATACCGTACAGGGCAGTATTTCTCTGCGCGAACTCAACCGCGAATTGAGCTGGAATTTACCCACGGAAGGGCCAAAGACTCTTAACGGGCTGGTGCTCGAACACTTGCAGAATATTCCCGAAAACGGCGCAACCTTCATTATCAATGGCAGACCTATCGAGATCACAAAGGTACAAAGCAATGTGGTGCAGATGGCGCGGATCGATACTCCCCTACAAGACTACCGTCCGCGTGAAAACAGCGATGTAGAGCTGACTGAAACCAAAATGAGAGCCTCCATTCAGTCCTGACTTAAGGCTTGTAAGCCGACTTCACCGATTCGCCTGCCCCACAGGCCCCGGGCTATGTACAATGCACGCTCCCGGACTCCCCGTTTGATGCATGGCCAAACCAAAACTCAGCTACAGTTGCCGTTCCTGCGGTGCACTGGCACCGAAGTGGAGCGGCCAATGCGCCGATTGCGAAGAATGGAATACGCTGGAAGAGACCATTGCCACCGCCGCAAGCTCTGCTAAATCAGCCAGTCGTTTTCAGGGTTACGCCGGGCAATCAACAGTAACGTCCATAGAAGACGTCAGTCTCGAGGTTGAACCACGCCGCAGTACAGGCTTGTCGGAACTTGATCGAGCGCTGGGTGGAGGCATTGTTCCCGGTTCCGTAACGCTGATAGGGGGTGACCCCGGAATTGGCAAATCCACCCTGCTACTGCAATGCATGGCGGCAATTTCAGCGCAATATCCATCACTGTATGTCACCGGCGAAGAATCGTTGCAACAGGTAACACTCAGAGCCAGACGATTGGGGCTACCTGCGAAAAACCTGCGACTGCTGACTGAAACCTGCGTCGAAACCATCACTGCACACGCCAGAGCCGATCAGCCGCAAATCATGGTGATTGACTCGATACAAACGGTCTATACCGACGCGATGCAGTCCGCTCCCGGATCAGTCGCCCAGGTGCGCGAGTCGGCAGCGCACCTCGTGCGTTTTGCAAAGCAAAGTAATATCGCCATGTTTGTAGTTGGCCATGTCACCAAAGAAGGGGCACTCGCCGGTCCGCGCGTACTCGAGCATATGGTCGACACCGTGCTCTACTTCGAAGGCGACAGTAGCAGTCGTTACCGCGTGATTCGTGCGATAAAAAATCGTTTTGGCGCGGTGAATGAACTGGGCGTGTTTGTGATGGAAGAAACCGGCTTGAAGGGCGTTAAAAATCCGTCAGCGCTGTTTTTATCGAGACATAGCGAACCCGTCGCCGGAAGCGTCATCATGGTCACCCGCGAAGGGTCGAGACCCTTGCTGGTCGAGGCGCAGGCGCTGGTGACTGGCAGCCACAGCAGTTACCCGCGCCGGGTTACACTTGGCCTTGAACAAAATCGCCTCAACATGTTATTGGCTGTATTGCAGCGGCATGCCGGTGTATCCATGCACGATCAGGATGTGTTTATTAATATCGTCGGCGGTGTGCGAATTTCGGAGACTGCGGCCGACCTGCCAGTGCTGCTGGCGGCAATGTCTTCTTTTCGGGATATTACGCTGGACAACAAACTCGTCGTGTTCGGCGAGGTTGGACTTTCCGGTGAGGTTCGGCCGGTAGCGAACGGTCAGGAGCGATTGATCGAATCGTCAAAACACGGCATTAGCCGCGCTATTGTGCCGGACGCCAACAAACCACGCAGTGCTATCGACGGACTTGAAATCATTCCGGTTAAACGCCTCGTCGATGCACTCGAACAGCTTTTACACTGGAGTCTTTAACAAGTGAGCAAGAAAGCTTCCGCAATACCAAAAAGCACGAAATTTGAAGACGCACTGGGCGAACTCGAAACGCTTATCGAGAAACTGGAGACCGGCGAACATTCCCTTGAGGAATCACTTGTTCAATTCGAACGCGGCATGATGTTGAGCAAATTCTGTCAGCAGTCATTGGCTGATGCCGAGAAAAAAGTAAAAATCCTGATGGCAGACAAGGTATCCGACAACGGTTCACTGGAGGATTTCGAAACGTGACAACCACAGTCGAATATCAACTTGGTGCCTATCGACAACGGGTAGATGAGGCATTGTTGCGTTTTTTGCCCGTCCCTAATGGAACCGGCACCACGCTCGAATCGGCAATGCATTACGCGACCCTGAATGGTGGCAAGCGGGTTAGGCCAATGCTGGTGTACGCCACCGGACGTGCACTGAACGCAATAGATACTACTCTCGACGTACCCGCATGCGCTATTGAACTGATGCATGCCTACTCGCTGGTGCACGACGATCTGCCCTCGATGGACGATGACGACCTGCGACGCGGCAAACCGACCTGTCACATCAAGTTTGGCGAGGCGACCGCCATATTGGCTGGAGATGCGCTCCAGGCATTGGCTTTTACTACCCTTGGCACCACGCTACGCACACTTCTCCCTGCCACAACTATCCTCGAAATGATTGATGAGCTCGGAACCGCAAGCGGCGTAGCCGGCATGGCAGCAGGCCAGGCAATTGATCTACAATCCGTCGGGCAGACCCTTACACTTGCTGCACTTGAAGACATGCACCGACGCAAAACCGGAGCGTTGATCAGCGCCAGCGTGGTTCTCGGTGCCAAGTGCAGCGAGCACACGGATGCGGAGATTATCGACAGGCTCAGGGTTTATGGCGACTCGGTCGGCTTGTCGTTTCAAATAGCAGACGACATTTTAGATGTCACCGCTGATACTCAGGTGCTGGGCAAGCCACAAGGGGCAGATATTGCCATGAACAAGCCTACCTTTCCGTCTATCCTCGGACTGGACGGGGCAAAGCGCCACGCCGCCGATCAGCGTGACCGCGCCCTCGATGCACTCGAAGGCTTGCCAGGTGGTTTTGATGAATTACGTGAACTGGCAAGATATATCGTCAGTCGCTCTAACTAAACGACCAGATAAGCCAGGCATGCGCTTGCCAGCATCGCTGGCGATCGTGATAATGATAGTACAAGGTGCACCGCACCCAATAAAGACTGTGTGATACCCATGGACCTGACCGACTTCCCGATGCTACAGAATGTTCAATCACCCGGGGATCTCAAAAATCTGTCGAGTGACGAGCTTGTCAAATTAACCGCCGAATTACGCGATTATCTGGTGCACTCGGTCGCACAGACGGGTGGTCATTTGGGAGCAAGTCTGGGTACTGTCGAACTCACTGTCGCCCTGCATCACGTCTTCAATACTCCCGACGACCGTATTGTCTGGGATGTGGGCCACCAGACGTATCCGCACAAAATCCTAACCGGCCGTCGGGATAAAATGCACACCATGCGTAAAAAGGGCGGGCTCGCAGGCTTCCCGAAACGCAGCGAAAGCGGATACGACACATTCGGTGTAGGTCACTCCAGTACTTCAATTAGTGCGGCACTTGGCATGGCACTGGGGGCAAAACTCAAAGGTGAGGACCGCAAGGTAATAGCGGTAATTGGCGATGGTGCAATGACCGCGGGAATGGCGTTCGAAGCGCTTAACAATGCAGGTGACGAAAAGGCGGATTTGCTCGTCATTCTCAACGATAACGACATGTCTATTTCGCCCAACGTCGGGGCACTTAACAAGTACCTGACCAGGATATTGTCAAGCCGCACCTACTCAGGTGCACGGGAGAGCAGCAAGCGCATTCTCAAGCACATTCCTCCGGTGATGGAATTGGCCAAGCGAACCGAAGAGCACATGAAAGGCATGGTAGTTCCGGCAACCATGTTCGAAGAACTCGGCTTCCAGTATTTTGGTCCGGTGGACGGTCACGATCTACCCAACCTCATAAAGGTGTTGACCAATTTGCACGCGATAAAAGGCCCCTTGCTTTTGCATGCTGTGACGCAAAAAGGCAAAGGCTATAAATTTGCCGAGGAAGATGCTCTGGCTTTGCATGCTGTTACACCATTCGATCCAGTCACCGGCGAAAAATTATCCAAAGCGAAAAGCAAAGCGGTTACCTACACCCAGGTATTTGGTGAATGGCTTTGTGATATGGCCGCCACAGATGATCGCGTCATCGGTATCACGCCGGCAATGCGTGAGGGGTCTGGCCTGGTTGAATTCGAAAAACAGTATCCCGATCGCTATTTTGACGTAGGCATTGCCGAACAACATTCAGTAACACTGGCAGCCGGAATGGCCTGTGAGGGCATGAAACCCGTTGTCGCTATCTATTCAACCTTTATGCAACGTGCCTACGATCAGGTAGTGCATGACGTAGCAATCCAGAATCTGCCAGTGCTGTTCGCAATAGATCGCGCCGGCCTGGTGGGACCGGATGGCCCGACTCACGCCGGCAGCTTCGATTACACATTCTTGCGCTGTCTGCCCAATATGATTGTAATGGCACCGGCAGACGAAGACGAATGCCGGCAAATGTTATACACGGGCTTACAGCACGAAGGACCGGCCGCCGTGCGCTACCCGCGCGGCTCCGGGCCGGGCGTACCGGTACAAAAAGCCATGACTGCTATTCCGATTGGCCAGGGAGAAATAACCACACAGGGTCATTCTATCGCTATCCTGGCATTTGGCAGTATGGTTGCCTCTGCAAACCGCATTGCACGGGAGCTTGGTGCAAGCGTTGCGAACATGCGCTTTATTTTGCCACTTGATGAAAATCTTATCGAACAACTGGCATCCACTCACGATACCTTGATAACACTTGAGGAGAACACTATATCCGGGGGTGCGGGCAGTGCCATCAATGAGGCTCTCCATCGACTTGGAATTCATATCAACGTACTGAATATCGGTCTGCCGAACAACTATTTCGAGCACGGCGAGCGTGACGAACTACTGGCCGATTGCGAACTGGACGACAATGGCATTCGAAATCAGATTACCCGCTTCGTTGGCGGCACTCTGAACGAGACTGCAGAATTGGTCGCAGAATCATCGACCCCGGAGAAACGATCAGCTAGCCACTGATCCATTCCACAACACGCTATAAGCCTCAACTATGAACGAAACTCAACAGCCTGCGCCGGACATGGCAATGCCGGACGTACAGGGCTATGCCGATTCGAGACAGGTCGCCATAACCCGTGTAGGTATCAAAAAGATCCGCTCGCCGGTATCTGTGATCGACAGGAATCAACCACAACACACAGTTGCCGACTTTGCGTTTTCGGTTTTCCTGCCTGAAGACCGCAAAGGCACCCACATGTCTCGCTTTACGCAGTTGTTGAATGACTACCGAAGCGACACCTATTCAGTGGCAAACTTTGCAGAAATCTATCGCGAGATGCTGACCCGGCTGGACAGCGAACACGGCACCATCACCATGCAATTTCCGTATTTTATAGAAAAGCATGCACCGGTAACCAAACTGCCCGGAATGATGGACTACAACATTGCTCTGCAAGCCAATGGTAGCGATGGGGATAACGTCGATACCAGAATCACAGTGGACGTACCCGTTACCACCCTTTGTCCCTGCTCCAAAGAAATTTCCCGCTATGGTGCACATAGCCAACGCTCAATGATCTCAATTGACGCGTTGATAGACGAGCAGTTTTTAGGCGGCAAGGGATCGTTCTACTGGGAAGATCTTATAGAATCGGCAGAACAACAGGCATCGGCCCAACTATATAGCCAGTTAAAAAGAGCGGATGAAAAATATGTTACCGAGCATGCCTACGAAAACCCGCGTTTTGTTGAAGATCTGATCCGCGATGTAGCCGCCGAGCTAAACAAAAACAGCGCAATTAAATCCTATAACCTTGAAGTAGAAAACTTCGAATCAATCCACAACCATTCCGCCTGGGCCAAAATAGCCAGCCCGGAATAACCAACCCGGAACAACCAACCAGGAATAACCGTCTGGAAGATAGCGACTACCTGTTCACAGTAGTTGCATCACTCTTTTGGCTTTAGCCGAATAATTCTGCCTGGCCCTTCCACCGCCACGTAAATATAACCATCCGGCCCTTGTTCAAGCGCACGTACCCGACCAATGCCATCAAGTAACGTCTCCTCGTCTATGACCTTGTAACCATCGAGTTCCAGGCGTAGAACCTTGTTGAATTTTAGCGATCCTACCAGAACGTTTCCCTGCCACGCTGAAAAGCGGGCACCGTCTGTAAACGTCATCCCACTGGGAGCTATTGAAGGGTCCCAATAAACCAGCGGCTGCTGCATGCCATCGAGGGCTTGCTGATTAGTTATGGGGGAGCCGTTATAGTTAACCCCGTAAGTGATCGTCGGCCAGCCATAATTGTTTCCGGCCTCAATCAGATTGAGTTCATCACCCCCGCGCGGCCCGTGTTCATGTGCCCATAATTCGCCGGTGACCGGATGTAACGCCATGCCCTGAGGATTGCGATGGCCATAGCTCCAGGTAGCTGCTACGGCATCCGCCGTATTTACAAACGGATTATCGGCGGGAATGCGACCGTCATCATGGAGCCGAAAAATCTTTCCGCGGTAGTTGTCCAGCCTCTGTACTTCGTCTCGCCCGCCCCTGTCTCCGACAGTGAGATAGAGAAACCCTTCCCGGTCAAACACTATACGCCCGCCATAGTGCTGATTTGCGCGGTAGTTTGGCTGTGCCTTAAATACCAGTTGCTGATCTACAAGCGTGTTGTCTTTAAGTCTTGCCCGCATCACCGCTGTATTGCCACCCGAACCGGACTCACCCGGTAAAGGCGGGGACGCATAGGACAGGTAAATCCATCCGTTATTGCGATAGTCATTGTGCAATTCCAGATCGAGCAGACCACCCTGCCCTCTGGCACGAACCGCCGGAACGCCGGCGATAGCTTTCGGTAACAACTTGCCATCACGGACAAGCCGCAGCTCACCTGAACGCTCGGTGACCAGCAAATCACCGCTCGGTAAAAATGCCATCGCCCACGGTATGCCAAGACCGCTGACCCATGTTTCGGCGACAAAATTCTGTTTAAGGGACTGAACCTCCACAGCATCATCGGCCTTGAGCGCAGATGCCCGTGAAAACACAACCATCAGCCAAACGGCAGCGAGTAAAAGTGAAAATCGCTTCTTCATAGTTGTTCCTGTGCGGCGGTTTTTGCGCCCTTGAGTTGTATGCAAGAGCATGCTGCTACGCTTTGCGATCATTAAAGCCGCATCGCCTATCTTTTTCAATAGACCCGGAAGGATCGCTACAGTTTCCGGTCAGTCACCGGCAATTTGGCAAAAAGACAGCCGAAAATTCCGTTATCAGGTTAAAATTTAGAGGTTTCAACTGTCGCTATTCTCATCTGCCAGCAGAACCTGAAATCCGGCTTTGTCTCCGCGAACCAGATCGTTACTGCACTTACCAACGGCTTGTATTTGTTATGAATCCATCTGCGCTTATAGCCTCTGAACTAAACGCCCGGCCGCAACAGGTTGAAGCGGCTATTGCACTGCTTGATGAAGGATCCACTGTGCCCTTCATTGCTCGCTATCGAAAAGAGATGACCGGCGGACTCGATGACATACAACTGCGCGAATTGCATAAGCGACTACTCTATCTGCGCGAGCTAAACGACCGCCGCAAAAAGATTCTCGACAGTGTATCGGAGCAAGGCAAACTAACCGATTCACTTAAAGCCGGCTTTCTTGCAGCCACAAGCAAAACCGAGCTTGAAGATCTTTACCTGCCTTATAAGCCCCGTCGACGAACAAAAGCGCAGATAGCACGTGAAGCCGGACTTCAACCGCTTGCCGATGCACTGCTGGCCAACTTTGATATTGACCCGGATCAGGCGGCAGCCGTTTATCTCAATCCTGAAACAGGCATCGAATCGATTGAACAGGCACTTGAGGGTGCACGCCAGATTCTGATGGAGGAGATCGCCGAGATACCGGAACTGGGTGGCCAGCTGCGTGAATTTTTCTGGAAAAACGCACTGCTGAAAAGCGAGGTAGCGAAAGGCAAGGAAGAGGCAGGCGCCAAATTCAGAGACTACTTCGACTACAGCGAGATCATCAGTAAAGTTCCTTCGCACCGCGCCCTTGCATTGTTGCGTGGCCAAAACGAGGGAATTCTGAAGCTGACCCTCGACCTGGCAGAAATAGACCCGGCGACAACGCACCCGTGTGTGGCAAGAATCACCGCCCACTTGCAGGTGCCACCAACGGCCGGCTGGTTGTCAGAAACGCTGCGACTGTGCTGGCGCATAAAATTGCACACGCGCTTTGAAACGGAATTGCGCATGCGCTTGCGCGACTTCGCAGAAGCTGCCGCCATAGACGTTTTTGCCCGTAACCTGCGAGATCTGTTGTTAGCCGCACCAGCCGGTGCAAAAGCCGCGATTGGCCTCGACCCCGGTTTGCGAACCGGGGTCAAGGTAGCGGTGACGGCAGCAACCGGCAAGTTGCTGGACACTGCCACCATCTACCCGCATGCACCGGCCAAAAAATGGGATCAGTCCATAGCAGAGCTAGCCATCCTGGCTAAAAAGCACGACGCCAGACTCGTCGCCATCGGGAACGGCACAGCCTCCCGCGAAACCGATAAACTCGCAGGCGAACTTATCGCCAAACATCCGGATCTCGGTTTGCAAAAAATCATCGTCAGTGAAGCCGGAGCGTCCGTGTACTCGGCGTCAGAAACCGCCTCACGTGAAATGCCGAACGTCGATGTTTCTCTGCGCGGCGCTGCTTCCATTGCGCGCCGCTTACAAGATCCACTCGCCGAACTGGTTAAAGTGGATCCCAGAGCAATCGGCGTGGGCCAGTACCAGCACGATGTAAACGAGGCCGATCTGGCCCGTGCGCTAGATGCGGTAGTAGAAGATTGCGTCAACGCCGTCGGTGTAGATATCAACAGCGCCTCGGCAGAACTACTCACCCATGTTTCCGGACTGTCGCAAACGCTTGCGCAAAATATTATCAGTTATCGCGATGACACAGGTCGCTACAAAACCCGAGCCGAATTAAAAAAAGTACCACGCCTTGGACCAAAAGCATTTGAACAATGCGCAGGCTTTCTGCGAATAATGGATGGAAGTAATGCGCTGGATGCATCTGCCGTTCACCCGGAAGCCTACCCGGTAGTGAAAAAAATCGCTGCCGACACTGGCAAAGACATCCGCAGTCTTATTGGTAACACCGATACGCTAAAGAAGCTTGATCCAAAACAATACACCGACGAAACCTTCGGGCTTCCCACCGTTCGGGATATTCTTCAGGAACTGGATAAACCCGGCCGTGATCCAAGACCCGAATTTAAAACTGCTTCATATCGCGAGGGTGTGGAAACCATTAGTGATTTGAAAATAGATATGGTGCTTGAAGGAGTGGTTAGCAACGTCACACACTTCGGTGCATTTGTCGACATCGGCGTACATCAGGATGGGCTGGTGCATATCTCGGCACTTGCTGACAAATACGTCAAAGATCCACACGACGTTGTATCTACCGGTGATGTGGTTCGCGTCAAGGTGATGGAAATTGATGAGAAACGCAAACGAATCGCACTGACAATGAAGTTGCAAACCGAGGCTCGGGACGCTATAGATTCGCGACCACACTCCGATAAAAACGCCTCCGGAAAATCGGCAAGCGGTCAGTCGAGAGACAAACCGGGGGACAATCGGAACCGCCAGCGCGAACGAAAAAACAAAAACACCAGCTCGTCTGCAAATAGCATGGGCTCACTCGGCGCTGCATTGCTGGACGCTCAAAAAAATAAAAAAAGCCGCTAGCCCGTGTTCGCGGTAGCCTGTTTCCGGACGGATCAGTTCAGGTGATCGTCACCCAGCCACCAGTTTGGTGACTCTGCACACAGGCATCAATTACCTGCATGTTGGCTATTGCGTCTTCAAGTGGTGTGGGCACCGGTTTGTCCATCAGTATGGAATCAATAAACGCATTTGCCTGTTCGGTGTATTGATCACAGGCGGGTAGCGCTTCCTCAGTTATGCCGTTTCCACTGTCCAGCCAGATTCGCGTCTCCCCGTCCGCTGGTGTATTTACCGGTATCTCAATCTCTATTCGACCTTGCGTGCCAACAATCTGTGCACGTTGAAACGGACTCATTTGCATAGAGCAGGTAAAACTTGCCGTTGGCCCACCGAAATCAAGAATAGCCGAGGCAACCTTGTCTGTGCCAAAGGAATCATCGATATCCAGCATCGCAATGAGTCGCTCCGGTTCGCGGTCATAGAGATACCTGGCCTGCGATATCGGATAACATCCAATGTCCATCAAGCCACCTCCGCCCATGGAGGCGATATTTCTGATGTTGGCCGGGTCGTTATTAAAATACGAAAAGAACGTCTGAATGGTCCGCAACTCTCCGATCGCACCATCGGTAATCAATTGACGGGCCCTGCTCCATTGAGGATGGAATCGGTACATAAACGCTTCCATTACTTTCACATCTGGATAGCTGGCTGCCAGATCACGCAATTGAATCGCCTCATCAACACTGAGTGCTATCGGTTTTTCACACAGCACATGTTTACCCGCTTCAATGGCTTTTATTGTCCATGGCACATGTAGATGATTGGGCAGGGGATTATAAATCCCGTGAATTTCATCGTCCTCCAGCAACTCTTCATAACTACCGTAGGCGCGAGGAATATCCAGCCTGCCGGCAACCGATCGGGCATTGTCCAGTGACCTTGACGCCAGCGCTACCACCTGGCCACGAGCACTTTTCTGCATGGCGGGAATAACTTTTTCCACACCTATATTTGCGGTGCTCAGTATTCCCCAGTTAAATATATCCATCTTGAATTTATCCATCAATGTTTAAAAGTTTCTGGCCAAACGCATTGAGTCATAAATAGCAGCATGAATATTTCGACTTGCTATAGCATCACCGACCCGGTAGAGCGCAAACCCTTTCCCGTCTGTGGTAGAAGATTTCGATTCCCGCTCATGCAATTGTGGCTGCTGACCGACGAGCGCATCGCCATCTGTAACACCGTCGTTGCACGAATGCTCACAAAGTTCTGCGTATAATTCATCCGCCGGTAACGTGCCGTGCTCAATGACCACGTGATCGACAATGCGTTCAATCTTTTGGCCGGTAAATTCATTACTAAAAACTGCTTTTAGCCGGTTGTCCTGCCTTTCAATGCCAGATATTCGATAATCCGGTGTGACACGCACACCTTGCTGATAAAACCGGCGCATGTATTCCGGATAGTTGATTCCGCCCATCTCGGCTGCCGCGTGTCGGTCGGGAGTAACCAGTTCAACAGATGTATCACTCTGTGCCGATAGATGATCGGCACACGAGGGACCCGCATGCTGCCCAAGATCGTCATAGATCAGAATATCTCCGCCCAGTGCTGCACCGTCCAGCGCGTCCCAAACACTGATAGCCATCTCCCCGCCCGGAACGAAATCCGTATCCGGAATTCCACCTGTAGCAATGACTACAATGTCTGCTTTCTCATCGAGTACCATTGCGCTGTCCGCATAGGTATTCCAGACGGTATTGACGCCGAGTAGCTCCACTTCGGCCGCATACCAGTCGACAATACCGATAAGATCTTTGCGCCATGTTGCTCTTGCCGCAAGTCTGATTTGACCGCCAGGCTTGTCACTGGCTTCAACCAGAGTAACAGTATGGCCTCTGAGTGCACACACTCTGGCGGCCTCCAGACCAGCGGGTCCGGCACCTATCACCACTACTTTTTTTTGTGTTTGTCGTGTGCGCTCTACGATGTGAGGCAAAGTCTCTTCGCGACCTGTTGACACATTGTGAATACACAAGGCTTCGCCTTCACCATAGATCCGGTCAATACAATAGCTGGCTCCGACACAAGGTCTGATTCTGTCGGCTTGTCCCGCCTGAAGTTTATTGACAATATGCGGGTCTGCAATGTGCGCCCGTGTCATACCAATTAAATCGACCAGGCCGGCTTCTATTGCATGTCTGGCAGAAGATAAATCAGCGACCTTACACGCATGCATCACCGGTAACTTGAGCTCACGCTTAAACAGGCCGGCCAATGCAACCCAGGGAGCGAGTGGACTCCACATGGCGGGCAAATGTCGGGACAGATTGAAATCGGTGTCAATGCGACCAAAGGTTAGCGAGACGTAGTCAATCAGCCCTTCGCTCTCAATCATCGACAATGCCTGAAGACACTCTTCCTGATCAGGACCATCATCAGTGCCCGCCGTCATCTCGGTTCTGATACCAACAATAAACTGATCACCTACACGGTTTCGTACGGCGCTTAGCAACTCACGGGTAAAGCGCAGCCGGTTGTCCAGTGAGCCTCCGTAGCGGTCGGTTCGCTGATTGGAGTAGCTGGCCAGAAACTGCCCGGGCAAGTGACCGTGAAAAAGAATTTCACAGCCGTCAAGGCCACCCTGCTGACAACGCCAGGCCGCATCCGCGTATTGCCGGATGACACGATCAATATCATGCTGATCCATCGACTTGGGAAAAGCCCGATGTGCTGGCTCACGAATTCTTGAGGGCGCTATAACCGGCAGCCAATCACCGTTATTCCACACCGTACGGCGGCCAAGATGAGAGATCTGACAAATCAGGCCACAGTCGTGCCTGTGTATTCGCGTTGAGAACTCCTCGAAGTATGGAATAACTCTATCATTACCAACATACAACTGGCCAAATACAGACGGAGAATCAGGTGCGATACAAGACGATCCTCCAAACATCGTCATGCCAATTCCGCCTTTGGCTTTTTCCTCATGGTATAGCTGATAACGCAGTGCAGGCATGCCATCCTCTGCATAGGCAGGCGCATGCGGTGTGCTGACTATCCGGTTCTTCAGCGTCCGGTGTTTTAACTGAAACGAGTTAAGCAATGGATCTTTGCTTTGCACAAACTTCCTCTCTCTATCGGGATTTTCCAGCACGAATTCCTTCACACGACCCCAGCTCAGTGAACGAAGCCCTGGTGGTCCATTTGACTAGCGTCTTTTATTGATAAAATACTGAAGACCCACCGAACCTGCCAGCACAATAAACACAAACCGGCAACTGTGCACCAGCGCCACCAGTCCGGCATCCAGCCCGAGGGCCAGAGCGACCAGGCTGATCTCGGCAATACCACCGGGCGCAAGCGCAAGAAAAAGCACCAGAAAAACCCTCGATGTGAATTGCGTAAGTGTCAATGCCAAAGCAGCGACGAACCCCATAGCAGCCATTGTAAAAATCAAGGACGCCAATGAAAGTCTCAGGTTACTTCGTGCAGGCTGGCGCGCAATTTCACACCCTAGATTAATACCGAACACAAGAAAGGCAAGTGTCTGCACAATTGCAGGCGATTGCAACTTGAGATCGAAAATCCCGATGAGCAGCGCAGTAGTGAACATTGGAATAATCACATGGCCGCCGGCAATGTTGATTTTCCAGGCGACAATATAGTTAGCGACAATCAACATCAGCAATCCGAAGAGTGATGAAACGGGCCCCCAGGTAAAACTTGCGATGATCGGATGAGGCTGCGCTGGCACACCAAGGACACGCGCAAGTGCTGAAATAAACACCACCACAATCACGACACGCACGGTATGTACAAGCACGACACGGGCGCGATCGTCCATCTCGCTGCCAAGTGCCATCAACATAGAAAGCCCACCTGGCATCGCCGCAAGGTAAGCGCTGGCGCGGGGTAAATCGCAACGATGCTGAAACCACCGCATACCGGCTACGACGGTCACTACCGTGGCTAACAAAGCGGCGCCGAGCGCAACAGCGAAATCGGCGGAGGAAGATTGAAAACTTGCAGCCACCGCGGGTCCAAGCGACACCCCGATAGCAACTCGCATCCAGCCTTCAATCACACCTGGCAGCGGTAAAATTTGCATGCCCGCACGCGTTGCAACAGCGGTAATAAGGAGACTGCCAATCAACCATGGCACCGGCACCTGAAGAAGTAGTGCGATCATCGCCCCCGCCACCCCGATAAAGACGGTGATGGCATAGCGAAGTGAAGAACTGCTCCTGGTGAAACCTGTCAAAGGACCGCTACTACTTGTGCAACCGTATCCATCAAGATATCCGCTACCTCAGGGTGAGGCTGGAATTGGAACACTCAAACATTGACATGCTTATAGACGCCGTGGATTGCGGTTAGCGGGATACCGACAGAGTTTACGCCAGAAGATATCGTTTCGAAAGGATAAGGTTATTGCTGCCTTTCCCGCGCTC
Source organism: uncultured Granulosicoccaceae bacterium (assembly GCA_964409275.1). Classification (GTDB taxonomy): domain Bacteria; phylum Pseudomonadota; class Gammaproteobacteria; order Granulosicoccales; family Granulosicoccaceae. The sequence goes on along the minus strand of CAYPCS010000015.1, from coordinate 49,290 downwards.
ACATCAAGCACGGTCTGGCAAACAGGTAATTCATCACAAAGACACCAGGTGTGACATCTCGATAAGCGGATACTGGTATCGGAGCCAATGTCAAAATTCGCCACGACCGGGAACTCTCGGCACTCTTTCATCCGAACGCACAGGTCAGACATTCCCGTAAGCGCTGTGTAGTACGTTAAAAACTGCTTGCTGCGTCACATCCGCGTGGCGCAGTTACTGCACAAATCCTCCCTACATGTGTTTACACATGGAAAGCTGGTCGACCCCACTCCCGCAGGGCGATTTTTCCTCTTTAATATTTCATGTAGCAGGGAACTCTATGATTCAACAAGACCTGAATCAATACCAGTCTGCAGTCATAAAGCTGATCGGTATCGGTGGCGGTGGATGTAATGCTGTTGAACAAATGATAAACGCCGGTATCTGCGGCGTAGAGTTCATGTGCGTTAATACCGATGCGCAGGCACTGTCGAGATTCAGTGCAGAAAACATCATACAGCTAGGCTCAGACATCACGCGCGGGCTCGGTGCAGGCACTGACCCGGAAATCGGGCGGCTGGCGGCAGAAGAGGACAGAGACCGTATCGCACAGGCTATAGGTTCTGCAGACATGCTGTTTTTAACCGCAGGCATGGGTGGTGGCACAGGCACTGGCGGAATCCCGGTCATTGCGCAGATCGCAAGAGAACTGGGGGTGCTAACAGTCGCTGTGATCACCAAACCGTTTTCTTTCGAGGGCAGCAAAAGAATGCAGGTTGCCGAAGCCGGTATCCTCGAACTTCGCGACAACGTCGATTCGTTGATTGTTGTCCCCAATGAAAATCTGCTCACACACCTGGGACCAAACACTACTCTGCTCGAAGCCTTTGCAGCATCTAACGATGTGCTAACCAACGCCGTTCAAAGCATCGCAGAACTAGTGACTAACCCGGGTTTAATCAACGTCGATTTCGCAGACGTTCGAGCTGTGATGTCAGAGATGGGCGAAGGTATGATGAGTTCCGGACGCGGTATTGGAGAATATCGTGCTCGCGATGCGGCGATAGCCGCTAGTGAAAGCCCTCTGATCGACGGAGTTAACCTCAAGGGTGCTCGCGGTATTCTGGCTAACGTCACCGGCGGATCGAGCTTGTCGATGGGTGAATTCCAGATCGTCGGTGACATACTCAAACAAATCACCGCCGACGATGCGAACGTTGTTATCGGCACATCAATTGATCAAAACATGGGCGAAGAAATCCGGGTAACAGTAGTGGCCACCGGACTGGATCGCACCAGGGGGCAGGCGCAACCGGCTGCAGACGATGCGGTTCTTGAAAGTGCACGCACAAATGTCAGTCAATTTTTAAACACCGGAAAATTGCAAAGCGCTGGTCAACCACAGCGAAGATCCACAGAAACCACCCATAAAAAAGATCGTAAGTGCATTGCCTGTGGCACTTCTCTTATCCCGTCCGCTCCTGCGGCATCAAATTCAAAAGCGAGGCCTAAACCGGCCACCGCGAGAAAAAGACCGATTCGAGCCGGGAACGCCGGACAATCACTCTCGCACTTGCGTCATCTTACAACGCCGAGCTTACCGGCATTAGGCAAAATGCCCAGTGTCAAATCACCGACTGGCCTCAGTGTCATAGCTGGTGTTGCTATTCTGTTGGTGGGCGCGCTTTTTATAACCAAAATGCGCACCCAGCCCGCGGTTGCCGCAGAAAGTGTTGCAAAAAAAGACACCACACAAAAACCCGTTGAATTGCCCGCAGATTTTCAGCGATTCACAGAGCTTCAGGACTAGTGGTCCCGGATAACACGCGGGTCGTAGTTCCCGCACCAATGCATCCGAGTCAGTAAAAACTGACAATCCATGCGGGAGATTATTAACCATCTCCTTTCGGCACAGCCGTTAATACTGGCCGCTAAAAGCCAACGGCCCGTTTGCACACCTTTCGGGTCGTCTTTTTCCTCGCAAATTCCGGCCTCTCTGACTTCCTCTTCACCTGCGGCCCCGCTGCCTTTTCTATGTATCCCCGCCGTCATTTAATGCAGTGTCGCGTCTGTCGTTTTATGATGAACTCAGTTGGCAGAATAATGTGGAGCAAAAGATGAGCAGTCACGAAAACGCGGTAGAAGCTCTGTGCACCAGAATCGACGACGCCCGCGAGGATCTGATTGCATTGACCCAGGCACTAATTGCCATCCCTACGATAAATCCGCCCGGGGTTGGTTATCGGGAAATCTGCGAGTTGCTGGCAAAACGATTTTCCGACAGAGAATTTACCGTTCAACTGGTAAGGGCTGAGGGTGCTCCCGGCGATAGTGACCGCTATCCGCGCTGGAATATCGTAGCCCGCCACGAAGGCAATCATGCCGGAGACTGTGTTCACTTTAACTCTCACTCGGATGTGGTTGACACGGGCGACGGCTGGTCGGTAGACCCGTTTGCCGGGGTAGTCAGGGACGGAAAAGTATACGGCAGAGGTGCTTGCGACATGAAAGGCGGGCTGGCTGCATCCATTATTGCCGCCGAAGCGTTTATCGACGTATTTCCAGCCTACTCCGGCGCCATTGAAATTTCAGCAACCGCGGACGAAGAATCCGGAGGCTTCGGAGGTGTGGCATACCTGGCGGAAAAGGGGTGGTTTGATCCAGACCGGGTTCAACACGTTATCATTCCCGAGCCACTAAACAAGGACAGAATTTGCCTGGGACACAGAGGGGTTCTGTGGACAGAGGTTGAAACCTTTGGTCATATCGCGCACGGCTCAATGCCTTTCCTGGGAGATTGTGCTGTCAGACATATGGGAGCTGTGATTGAAGCAATGGAGAAAGATCTGTTCCCCGAACTAGCAAAAAAGCGTACGTCAATGCCGGTTGTGCCCGATGGCGCCCGACAGTCAACGCTTAATATTAATTCCATTCACGGCGGCCAGGCCGAGCCTGAAAACGGTTACACCGGTCTACCTTCAGCGTTGGTTCCTGATCGCTGCAGCATGGTGCTCGACCGTCGTTTTTTAATGGAGGAAAACATCGATGACGTCCGCGAGGAAATAAAGTCGGTGCTTGATTCCGTCGGTGCGCAGAGGGGGAAGTTCAGATACGAAATGCGGGATATGTTCTCGGTACTACCCACCATGACAGAACGTGACGCACCGATAGTAGATGCTGTAGCCAGGGCTATTAAACAACAACTTGGACAGGAAGCGGAGTACGTTGTATCACCCGGTACCTATGACCAGAAACATATCGACAGAATAGGTAAACTGAAAAACTGCATTGCGTATGGGCCAGGCATACTGGATCTTGCACATCAGCCTGACGAATATATCGGCATACAGGACATGATCGACTCGGCTAAAATTATGGCCCGCACCCTGACATCATTGTGCGTACCACCAGGCTAAATCAGTAACTCCGGATTGTATCGTCAAATACCGGGCACAAATTATCGGCAAAGGTACCTGGACATTTGTCAGGTTTTTCGAAAGCGCAGCCACAACAGATTCGCATGCGCCGTAATTTCAAGCGCCGCCTTTCGGTGCCGATAGACCGACTGAGCCCTTCAGAAACACCACTACTGTAGCTCTTAAGCGCCGACACTGTCTCGCGACTGGCAACACAACGGCCAGGTAACATAACGGTCAGTTAACACGGCGGCCAGACAACGCAGCGGTCAGTTGGTAGCGGTAAGCGATCAAGCTAAAACACACACAGCAACAAGCAGACAGGGATTTGTCTAGATGGAAAGAAACAACACTCGCCTGTTGCTATCACTGGAGCAACAGCGGCGTACCATTAACCGGGATACGATTAATCCGGAAATTTGCGAGATCGGACAAAAGGAACTCATTGCGATTATAACGATGGTCGCAGAAGCTCGCGCCGCCTACATTAAGTCACTGGTAGCACTGGCCGAACAACGCGATGGCTTGCCCTCGCCGTCTCAAATTGCAGACCTTGACGAGTTGCGACACTCATTCAATACACTGGTCGAAGCAACAAACGCTATGGAAACTGCTATCGAACGTGGCTATATAGATGTCAGGGGGCCAGAAGCGGCTTGATCTGAAGCAGCTTGACCAGAAGCAGCCCGATATGAACAAACCTGATTTGATCAAGCCCTGATAAGAAACGGCGATTGACATTGCTTTCGGTCTACAAGCGTGCGGCGATCTGACAATCTCCTATCACCACTACTCGCTGTCAACAAAATTCTCGAAATGTTATCGCAACTGTTCAATCGAAAAAAATTGTAATTAAAGGTCACAGTAATTAAGTCTGAGGACGGGATATTACCACCATAAAAATGACTGTCACGGAATCCGAAAGCCAGTCGTTATTAAACTACAGCGAGTTATTGGAAAGCGACACTTCCCCATTCTATTGAGTGGAATAGCCCACGATCTCGAAGACACCCTTAACTCGTCTCAACAGGCAACCAGCCGCTGGTTGATCAATTAAGCAGGTTTGCTGCAGAACACGCCTGTACATGCCACAGGTTTGCGATTTTCCCGGCTTTATTCTCCAGCCGCATCGCCGCAAAAAATCTGAAAAAAACCGCAATTTATTGTAATTGAGTAGCATGTATCATCCGTAGCCTGAAAAGCAGCCGTTAAGCGCTTGCGCGGTCACGCCGGTTTACCTATCATTTGAGCACAGAAACAGTATTACTCTGCTCCAATCCATCAGTTGTGTCAGGGATGTACCCGGTTTTTTTGTATGCGAACTAATCAACGCAACCTGTCACAAACCTTGTGGAATGCATATAAATGACAAAAAGCAATGCCGAGCCCCGCAACGCCGACAACCGGCAACCCCGCATTGCAATCTGGGACGGATGGCGCGGACTGGCTATTTTGCTGGTGCTGCTAGGCCATTTTTATAACTTCGAATGGATTTGGGAAGACCGACTCGGAGTCGACATTTTTTTCGTCTTGTCCGGAATGTTGATGGGCAGAATCCTGTTTGAGCAACGCCTTGGTCTTCGCGATTTTTATATCAGACGCTTTAGCCGAATTCTCCCCGTGTTTGTGCTGTGTACGGTAGCTATGTTTCTGTTTGCCGCCGTTGTTAACAGTGAATTTTCCGCACGCGAGGTGCTGGCAAATCTTCTCTTCATTCGTGCCTACTTTCCCGCTGATCCGGGTATGTGGGACACTGCGGTGCCAGTCGGTCACTTCTGGTCACTATTCGTGGAAGAGCATGCCTACATTATCATGAGTGTCATGACTCTTCTTCTGGTATCTCGCAAGGCTATCGCTTTATGTTTAATAACACTGGCCTGCATAGCGATCATTATCTCCTTTTATTACTACAGTACTTTTTACCTGCACACCGCCGAAAGCAAGAAGGCGCTGTTGCCATTGTTGTCCAGAACTGAAACCGCTATCTCTTTTGTTTTTTTCTCGGCTGGATACGGCCTTCTGCAACGACAGCATGGCTGGTCGCTTCCATCATGGGCTCCACTTTTCCTGTTTGCTCTCACCGCCATGTGTTACGTGACGGCACTTCCCTTGTGGCTGACGTTCTCGTTATCACCAATACTTCTCGGCATCATCGTTAACCATTTACAGGAAATTCCGGCCCGGCTTTCGCAGATTCTCTCCAGCCGCTTTTTCCGCTTTTTCGGAATGCTGTCGTATTCAATATATCTTTGGCAGCAGGTTTTCTATCAGTACGCCTATAAATTTCCCGGCGGCAAAATGACCGCATGTCTCGGAGCAGTAATTTTAGGTGCACTGTCATTCTACCTGTTTGAAAATCCGTTGCGGCACTGGATCAATAAAAAGTGGTCTGCAAACCCTGTGTATCGCGGACAAGCCGGTTTCCCGGTTAGCACTCCATTAAAACAATGACGGATCCTCGGCCACTGCAAATTTTTACCGGTATTTTTGTTCTCGTTTCCTGCATCACCGGATTTTTATATTGCGCTGCCAACCCGCTATGGAACTGGGATGTACTTGGCTACACCGCCTCCGCAATAAATCTGTACGAAGTCGATTTAAACACCATTCATCAAAACGTTTACAGCGCCCTCAAGAACCGGGTGTCAGAAACTGTCTGGCTCGAACTCACAGCCTCTACCGACTACCGCAAAGTGATGCTGGAAGATGCAGAAGCATTTTCACAACAAATCCCCTACTACAAAATCAGGGTACTTTTCATACTGCTGATGTTGTTGTTGGCGAAGTCTGGCGTCGACATTTTAAACACCGCTCACCTTTTAACGGCTTTTTTCTACAGCGCAGGGACCCTGTTGTACTACGTGAGTCTGCGCAACCTGGTGCACAGTGTTTTTTGGCTGATGTTCCCGGTACTGATGTATGTCTTTACCCAGGAACTGGATATTTCAAGGCACGCTGTTGTTGACAGCTTCGGGTTCCTCTGGATGGCCCTGATCACCTATGCATTCATACGGCAGCGGAACTGGCTACCGCTGGTCGTTGCATTGATGGTTCTAATACGAACGGATCTGATTATGTTATCAGCGCTGATATTCGGCGTGTGCTGGATTATAAATCCCGCTCAACGCAAATGGCTGGTAATGTATGGATTCCTCACCGTATTTTTATATGCCGCCGTCAATCACTGGGCGGGTAACTATGGCTGGCACACACTTTTCTATTTTGTGTTTGTGACTGATATGTCGGCGACGCATCCCGAGAATTTTGCCACCTATCAGGTTTCCTTCAATGAATACCTGAAGCACCTGATCAACCCGCAGTGGCTTGGCAAGTCAGTGTATCTTGCGTATTTTCTTTTTTGTGTCAACGCCTGTTTGTTTGCCTGGCTCGTATCGCGTTTTTCAAAGAAAATACAGGCAGTAGCCGAGACCGGAAATTATGAAGAAATTCGCCACCGTGTATTCCTGCTCAGTTGCATCAGTGGTGCGTACGTTATCGCACACTACGTGCTATTTCCATTGTGGGAGTCCAGATTCTTCGTCGGATGCTATGTCACCATCTGTATTGGCACACTGGTATTAGCCACGGAAGTTCTAAACAGATTTTGCAGCAAGCCACCAGAATCAAGACCGCCTGCGTCAAGAGCATCATAACTGCCGTCAACCCGGTAGTTTCTCAACCGGTGATCATCCGGTTGTAAGTACATAAGGACGGGTAACCGCACTCATAACTTTCGCCGCAGCAAAGACGCCGGCAATCGTTGCTGGCAACGCAGCGACTTCAAATCTGTTTGCTCGCCCCTCGGGTGACTTTGCCAACCAACAGCAACACAGCAGACACCGCCAGCAACTGCGCCATTAAGCCGATCGAAAAAAACAGTATTGCAATCATCAATAGTCTCCACAGGTATGTCCCACCATTGCAATTACATCACCAGATCTGCGGTAGCGGCATTATTACTTGTGTTCAATTCTGACGAATAGTGGCAACAGGCCAGCGAACCAGGCACAAGTGTTCAAATGCTATGATGACAACCAACAATCCTGACCGCCAAGAGCTATCCATGACTCGTGACCCCAGATTCGACATCCTTTTTGAGCCACTTGATATCGGGCCGGTTACCGCAAAAAACCGTTTTTATCAGGTGCCACATTGCAATGGCGGTGGCTATCGAGATCCGTCGGCCGCCGCCGCCATGCGCAGCACCAAGGCAGAAGGCGGCTGGGGGGTGGTTTTTACCGAACAATGCGAGATTCACCACACCTCGGAAATCACGCCTTATATCGAGTTGCGTCTTTGGGAGGACAAAGATATCCCGCAACTTGCCCGCATGGCCGATGCCATTTCCGATCACGGCGCACTGGCCGGTATTCAACTCGCCTACTCCGGGATAAACGGTCCTAACCTTTACACGCGAGAAGTGCCTCTTGCACCAAGTGCAATGCCAATTCGCACTTTTACCAACGACCCGGTACAGGCCCGCGCACTCACCCGCAAAGAGATAAAGGATCTGCGACGCTGGTATGTCAATGCGGCGAAACGTGCGAAGGTCGCCGGCTTTAATCTCATTTGCCTTTACGGCGCACACGGGTTTGGAATCCTGCAACATTTCCTCTCTCCTGTTACCAATCACCGAAGCGATGAATACGGTGGCAGTCTGGAGAACCGCTCGCGATTTATTCGAGAAGTAGTTCAGGACACCAGGGAAGCGGTCGGCGACACGATGGGTATTACTCTTCGCCTTGCCCTTGATGAGATGATGGGAGAACAAGGCTTTCGCAATTCCGAAGTGCGAGACCTTATCGCTATGCACGCCGACCTGCCCGATTTATGGGATTTGGCACACGGCAGTTGGGAAGACTGCTCCGGCCCGTCACGTTTCAAAGAGGAAGCAGCGCAAAAGGAATTAATTAGTGGCATCAAGGAACTGACTTCCAGGCCTGTGGTTGGGGTGGGTCGCTTCACATCGCCTGATGTTATGGTCAGGCACATCACTTCAGGCCTGCTCGATTTTATCGGCTGTGCCAGACCTTCGATCGCCGATCCGTTTTTACCTAAAAAGATTCAGGACGGACGCCCCGAAGATATTCGTGAATGCATCGGCTGCAATATTTGTATCAGTGGAGACATGACCATGGCTATCTCTCGCTGTACGCAAAATCCCAGCTTCATGGAAGAATGGCGAAAAGGCTGGCATCCGGAACGGGTAAAACCTAAAGGCGAATCTGACACCGTCCTCGTGGTAGGAGCAGGTCCAGCCGGGCTCGAAGCCGCCAGAATACTGGGTGAACGCGGATACGAAGTCACGCTTGCCGAAGCAGGTCTGGAAGCAGGCGGACGAGTATCGTCTGAGGCACGTCTACCTGGATTGTCAGCATGGGGACGAGTGAAAGACTATCGAGAGTATCAACTGAGCCAAATGGCTAACGTTAATATCTACCTGGACAACAAACTCAGCGCGGATGACATACTGGAATTTGGCTCACAGCACGTAAGCCTGGCAACCGGTTCAAGCTGGCGGCGAGACGGAGTGGCACGGCAACATGTAATACCAATGCCGATAGACAATGCCATGCCAGTCTATACGCCCGACGATCTCATGAGTGGTACTCGCCTGTCCGGTGAAGTCATTATCTATGATGACGATCACTACTACATGGGCGGAGTACTGGCAGAACTGCTAATCCAGCAAGGTGCTGCTGTGAAATTGATAACCCCTTGTGCCTATGTGTCGGACTGGACAAACAATACTCTGGAACAGGCGACCATACATCAACGTCTGGCAGACATGGGGGTGGAAATTTTACTCAATCGAGGCATTGTTAAAATCAACCGGCAGAGTGTGATCAGTAATTGCACCTATACCGCTCGGGAAGCGGAAATACCGGCAGATTCCGTGATACTGGTAACGTCGCGGCAAAGCGAGGACGAGGTCTGGCATCAGTTGCAAGACAAGCAGGAACTATGGACAGACGCTGGTATAAAGTCAGTAAAAATAATCGGTGACGCCGAAGCACCAGGTCCAATCGCCTGGGCCACCTACGCAGGTCACCGATACGCGCGCGAACTCGATACTGTCATAGAACAGGACACGTTACCGTTTCGACGAGAGATAACCTGGCTTGCCGACGCCTGAGATACTTACCATACTGCGGCCAAAAAAATTCGGCTGTTAAAAATGTACATCAGGCAGGTTACCGGGCCAGCCCTACACTACGTCAAACCAGTCACTCACCGCGGCACGTTTTAACACCGATACGTTATCATCTCCACCTTGCAGGCGACTGGCAACAGAATCCAGAGCACTGTCAGGGGTATTATTATTTTCACTGAGATGACCGAGAAAGAGCTTCTGTAAACCAGGATGCTCAAGCGATGCTGCCAGCACCGCAGACTGGTTGTTGCTTAAATGACCGTAGCGACCGTCAATGCGTGTCTGCAGTGCATACGGATACGATCCGTTGCGAAGCATATCGTTGTCATAATTCGCTTCCAGCAACAGCGCATCAACTCCAGTCAGCCGTTCGTTAACATACGGTGTCACACAACCCATATCTGTGGCAATGGCAAAACGCCGCTTGCCATCACCAATCACATACTGACATGGCTCGGCGGCATCGTGCGGAACCGGAAACGGGGTAACTTTAGCATCGCCAATTCGAAAAGATCCGTGCGCATGCAGGTATTCGACAGTCGGAATATTTTTATCTTTTAGTCGCCGCCAGGTGCCACGGGTTAACCATACCGGAATGCCAAACCTGCGTGCCAGTACGGAAACTCCCTTCACATGATCAGAGTGTTCATGGGACACCAGAATAGCGGTAATATCTTCAGCGCTGATGCCAATCGTTTGAAGCCGCTCGTGGATAACACGCGCAGAGAAACCGGCATCAACCAGCAGCAGCGTATCGCCCACTTGCACAAGCGTCGCGTTTCCGTTGCTGCCACTGCCGAGGCTTGCAAAGCGAACGCTCAAGCTGGCACTGCACCCGCTAACGACGCAGCGGGGATCGATGCATTGACCGATTTCAACCGCACATCAGTTGCTGGCAGACTGCTGGCCAGCCCTGCCTTCCAGCTGCGCCAGAAGATCCATGAGCAGACGATTCGACAACTCGGCGTCATTAATGGCAAGCTCGTCAGCATCGGCTCTCTTCAGTAGGGCCTCATGGCGCACAAAAACTCTGGATGTATCGCGTGGCGTGCGCTCAAGCCTGAAGCCGAATCTGAATCGACCCAGTTCATCCGCAAGGCTCCGGGTCCCGGCGAGCGGCAAACCTCCGGGCGCATTGCTGTCATTGATGGAAACCCAGTCGGTATCGATAATTCCGTCAAGCGCATTTTCTGCAGATACGTCAAAGCCTCTCAGCTGCACATAACGTTGCAACAATTGCCAGGAGAGTTCCGGTGCCTGTTCAATTTCAAGCCAGGACAATTCGCCACTTCGCACAAATCGAGCTTTCGACGAGCGCGGCAACACCGTAGCCGTGCCTGGCTCGATTGCAATAGCTGCCGCCGCACAGGGTTCACAATCAGCGGACACTGCAGGCACCTGAACCCGCGCCTCTCTGGAAGCACCCACACCAAGTTCCGGAGGCAGTTCGAGGCTACGGCCTTGCACTGCGTCGCGATATTGCGCCTCTGGTCCCTTGTCGCTCAGCAATCCACAAGCAGTCAGATTTGCCAATATTATCATCGCCAGCACAAACCGATTGGCCGGCACAGGCCTTTCAAAAACAGTCAACATTCTCAAGCAAGTACTCCTGCTTTTTTTAGCGCAGCCGTCACATCGCTGTGGCAGTTCTCGTTCAGCGGGACTAGCGGCAATCGGATTCCGGAGCCAATCAGTCCCATTTGCTGCAAGGCCCACTTTGCGGGTATCGGGCTGGATTCGATAAACAGATTTCGATTTAGATCGGACAATCTGGCTTCAATGGATCGCGCGGTTGCTTCGTCTTTCTCAAGTGCTGCAGCACACATCTGGTGCATCAGCGCCGGAGCAACGTTGGCGGTCACCGAAATATTGCCATGCGCACCGGCTAATATGCTCTCCATGGCGGTTCCGTCATCCCCGGTGAAGATACGAAATTCAGGCGGGCATAACCGGACCAGTTCCATTATTCGCTCAACCGAACCAAACGCTTCCTTGGTGCCGATGATATTGTCGACCTGAGCCAGCCGGGCAGTTGTCTCTGCACTCATATCAATACTGGTACGACCGGGAACGTTATATACGATTTGCGGAATATCCACCGCTTCAGCAATTTTTCTGAAGTGTTGATACAGACCTTCCTGAGGGGGTTTGTTGTAATACGGGGTCACTAGCAGACAGGCATCGGCGCCGGCTTTTTTGGCATTTTCGGTCAACTCCAGAGCTTCTGTCGTTGAATTTGCACCGGTACCCGCAATAACGGGAATTCGGCCATCGGCAAATTCAATTGTCCGCCGAATCACCGCAGAGTGCTCTTCCATGCTGAGAGTTGCCGACTCACCGGTGGTACCCACCGATACAATGGCGTCGGTACCCTCGCGAACGTGAAACTGCACCAGCGATTTCAGTGAATCGTAATCCAGCCCGCCATCGTCCAGCATTGGGGTAACAATCGCAACTATGCTGCCCTGAAACATTATCTTGCCTCGAATAAAAAGTATTGAATACCGTTGACCGGCTTCAGCTGCCCGCTTTTCCATTGAACGCGATATCGCAGCGCCCGTGCGATATCTTACTAAACCAGAGACAGCCCTGCGGGCCAAAATACGGCTATAAGCAGGCACGGCAGACCTTTGTTACCATGACCCGCTGCCACGCCGCAGGTAACAATCGTTACCGTTTTTCACAGCTTACTGGTCGCTCAACCACCTGACAAGCCGATCGATCCTTCACCTCAAACCGACAAGCGGCTCTATATAAACGAGACAACGTTCCATGCCCCTGAAACCCGGTAAAAAAACACCTGTCTGGACACTACCCGCCACCGGTAACCAGACTATTTCATCGAAGAACCTGCTCGGTTCAAATGTCGTGCTCTACTTTTATCCTCGCGACAACACTCCCGGTTGCACCAGCGAGGCGCAGGATTTTTCACAGCTGATGGATGAGTTTTCAAAACACAATACCGTCGTTTTCGGCGTGTCTAAAGATCCCGTCGCGAGCCATGAAAAATTCAGCAAAAAACTGCAGCTGCGCTTTGACTTGTTGTCAGACGAAGACGAAAAAGTAGGTAAACTGTTCGATGTGATACGACTGAAGAAAATGTACGGCAAGGAATTCGAAGGCATCGAGCGCAGCACATTTCTAATCGACCAGACGGGCGTGCTCAGGCAGGAATGGCGCAAGGTAAAGGTGAAAGGACACGCCAGCGAAGTACTGGAGCGTGTACTGGAAATATAGCAGTGCTTTTCTACAGCAGTGCTTTTGTACTGATCAACTACACCCTGCAACTATAGTCCGGTATCAAGTCCGGTATCAGGCGGCTTCTCTGGTGTCGTCATCCTGATCCAGTGGATCATGACTGGTGGCTCTATGCCGTGGCCATGCTTCAAGTACGGCCTGGATTAAAGCGGCCAGCGGAATGGCAAAAAACACACCCCATATTCCCCACAGCCCGCCAAAAAACAGCACCGATACAATGATCGCCAGGGGGTGCAAATCGACCACCTCGGAAAACAACAGAGGCACCAACACGTTGCCATCAAGAATCTGTATAACCTGATAAGCCGCTAGCAGATAACCGAATTTGGCGCTGAAACCCCATTGGAAATAGGCAATGATCGCAATTGGCAACGTTACAACAACAGCACCAACAAACGGAATTATCACCGAGATCCCAACCAGAAAACTCAGCAGCACAGCGTAGTTGAGTTCCATGAGAGCGAATGTGATGTAGGTGATCAGCCACACAATCATGATCTCGATAAATTTTCCACGGATGTAATTGGCTATTTTGCCATCCGCCTCTGACCACACTTTCTCCGCCAACTGACTCTTGTTGGGCATAAACCCGCTCGCCCAGTTCAACAGTATTTGTTTGTCTTTCAGGGTAAAAAATACAATGAGCGGAACCAGCACGACATAGATCGCCAGCGCAAACAGGTTCAAGGCACTGGCAATGGAGTACGATAGAAAGTTTTGACCGAACTGACCCACCTGGCTTCGAACATTGCCGATCAGTTCATTAATTTGTTCAGCGGTAAATATGGCCGGGTAGAGTTCGGGCAATCGCTGTAGTTGTTGTTGACCGGCCGCGATCATGTTCGGTAATTCCCTGATCAGAGACGTGATCTGCTGCGAAAGCAGTGGCATCACACCGAACAATAACAACAGACAGAAAAACACAAAAACCAGCATCACGGTGGCGGCCGCCAGCGTACGCGGAATATGATAACGTTGCATGGCAGTTACCACGCCATCAAGCAGGTAGGCAAAAACCAGCGCCACCAGCACGGGTGCGAGGATATCTCCCAGAAGCCATATCAGCATAAATGCCGATATCAGCAGTAGCGCCAGAATTACCGCCTGGGGGTCAGAGAAATTTCTCTGATACCACTCGCGTATTGGTTCGATCATCTTGATAGTAATGCACTCGCTATTTTTTTCCAGGTTACCGGGCGTTCTATCTTTACCTGGTCCACACGGCACATTGTCCGCACAAATTAGTCATCAACGAGCGAGAAGATCACGATTAACGAGATCGATTCGCCCCGGTCCGCATTCTAGACAAAGGATAGTTCAACTCAAGCGCGTCGCGCTTTTCGTTGTCAAGAGATAATGGTTATCAAACGACAACGGAAACCATGCGTCATTAAATTGACATGGAACGCAGGACGCGTCCGCTGCCGACAGTAGCCGACGTACTATCATCGTGTGACAATACTCTACTGGCCTGACCCATACTACAACATGCGGCGGCCTGGCCACATTATCAATTCCCCAGAGCAAGAAATTAAGAGCAAAAAATTATGCGCACCAGTCAGTTACAGCTGAGCACAACCAAAGAATCACCTGCCGATGCCGAGGTCATTAGTCACCAGCTGATGCTGCGCGCCGGCATGATTCGACAGCTGGCGGCTGGCCTGTACACCTGGATGCCTGTAGGAGTCCGGGTACTGCGAAAGATTGAAACCATTGTTCGCGAAGAAATGAATGCAGCGGGTGGCGCCGAATTACTGATGCCGGCCGTGCAACCTGCAGAGCTCTGGAATGAATCAGGTCGCTGGGGTGAATTCGGCCCGGAGTTGTTGCGCTTTCACGATCGCCATCAACGCGACTACTGTATGGGCCCGACTCATGAGGAAGTAATTACCGATATCGCCCGACGCGATCTGCGCAGCTACAAACAACTGCCGGTCAACTACTACCAGATACAAACCAAATTCCGCGATGAAAGAAGGCCGCGTTTTGGCGTCATGCGCAGCCGCGAATTCATTATGAAAGACGCCTATTCGTTCCACATTTCAGCAGAATCCCTGCAACAGACTTTCGAGGATATGCACAGAGCCTATACCAACATTTTCTCCCGCATGGAGCTCGGCTTCCGATCGGTTGAAGCCGATAGCGGCGCTATTGGCGGATCAGGGTCGATGGAGTTTCATGTTCTGGCCGACAGCGGCGAGGATGCCATCGCCTACTCTACTGGCAGCAATTACGCAGCCAACCTGGAAAAAGCCGAAGCTGTTTGCACAGAAACACTGGCAGCCCCGGGCGAGGAAATAACGCTGGTGGATACGCCGGACACAAAAACCATTCAGGCACTGGTTGACAACTTTTCCATGCCCATAGAAAAAACCGTTAAGACGCTCATCTGCCACGCCTCCGAAGAATGCGAAACGGAACTGGTGGCACTGCTGGTTCGGGGAGACCATCAACTCAATGAAGTGAAAGCCAACAACCACTCCTGGGTGCAATCACCACTGGCATTTGCCACGGAAGAGGAAATTCGCACTGCCATCGGCGCCGGGCCCGGCTCACTGGGTCCGGTTAATTTACCGATGCCAGTGATTGCAGATCGTTCCGTGGCGACAATGTCTGACTTCGGTGCGGGTGCAAATATAGAAGGTAAACACTATTTTGGAATCAACTGGGAACGCGATGTTGCAACACCCGAAATCACCGATCTCCGCAACATAGAGCCAGGCGACCCGTCGCCCGACGGCAAAGGTGAATTGCAACTCATGCGCGGTATCGAGGTAGGCCATATTTTTCAGCTAGGTGATAAATACAGCCGTGCCATGAACGCGACGGTGCTCGATGAAAACGGCAAAGACAAACTGATGTCCATGGGTTGTTATGGTATCGGTGTTACCCGGGTAGCTGCAGCGGCCATTGAGCAAAACCACGATGATCGCGGTATTATCTGGCCAACCCCTATAGCGCCGTTTCAGGTGGCACTGGTTCCCATCAATATGAGACGCTCCGAATCACTGCGGGCGGAAACCGATAAACTCTATCAGGAACTAGTCACAGCTGGCATTGAAGTGCTGCTGGATGATCGCGACAACAGACCGGGGGTTATGTTTGCCGACATGGAATTGATTGGCATTCCAATGCGACTGGTTATTAGCGACAAGGGACTGGAAAAAGGAGTTGTTGAATACAAAGGCCGCAGAGATGAAAACTCTACCGATGTGGCGCGCGAGCAAGTAACGGCTTTTCTGCAGGAAAAGCTAAATCCATCGCAATGATCACCATCCGTTTCACAGCTGCACTTATCGTTTGGCACTAACACAATCCTTGCAGGCAAACTATTATGGCTATTCGCGGCGGTGCATTGCTGGCAAGAGCATTCCACCAAAAAGGAATACGCCAGGTATTTACCCTGAGTGGCGGTTTCTGCAATCCGGCACTGGAGGGCTTTATGGAATGCCAGACTCCGGTAATCAACAGCCCGCACGAACAGGTTGCGGGTCACCTCGCTGACGGCTTCACCCGCATCACCCGGGAGCCCGCCGTTTGCCTTGTGGGACCCGAGGGTTTTGCCAACGCCATACCGGC
The DNA here is from genome assembly GCA_964409275.1 of uncultured Granulosicoccaceae bacterium. Taxonomy (GTDB): domain Bacteria; phylum Pseudomonadota; class Gammaproteobacteria; order Granulosicoccales; family Granulosicoccaceae. Next base: position 32,904 of record CAYPCS010000015.1, on the reverse strand, counting down.
AATGATGGAGGCCTGGGGTGAGCGATCACCGGTAATTTTCATTACCGGATCCAGTACCCTGAAACGCAAGGGAGCCGGCGGATTTAAGGAAATTGACGATGTAGCTATCGCCGCTCCGTTGACCAAATACAGTGCGGAAGTCACCCATGGCGAGCGCATTCCCGAGTTTGTAGATCGCGCCTACACTATCGCCACCAGCGGATATCCGGGACCGGTACATTTGAGTTTACCGGTCGATATTATGTTCAGCTCCTTCGCCGAGGACATTCAGCTGGATGAGCGCCCGTTCAATCGAAAACCGTCACCACCTCTCAAAGCATGGCCCGCTCCGGCTGATCTGCAACGCCTTCTACAAACTATTGTGTGCGCCGAAAAGCCTGTGCTTATTGGTGGCCACGGAGTCTGGTGGTCAGGTGCCGAGGCAAAACTGGAAGAGGCAGGTCGCGTGCTCAATATTCCGGTTTTTAATGTCCCCTATCATCAGAAGCTGCTCGGCGAGCATTTGCAGTCATACATGGGACTTGCAGACATTCATCAATATCCGCCATCAAAGTACGCGTTGCAAAACTCCGATGTTGTGATTCTCGTAGGAGGCCGGCTCGACAATCAGATGAATTTTGGCAATCCGCCATTGTTCCCCGAAACAACTCAGCTTATCTGCGTCAACGGATCACACGAAGAAACTATATTGAACAGACCGGCCGATGACGTTTTGCTTAGCGACCCTGGTGCCTTTCTCGATGAATTACTCAACCTGAAAGAAACCGGCAACTGGCAACTGGACAACAGCTGGATCGACGACAACAGAGCAAAGCGTCAGCAGTGGGTTGTGCAAACATTGAAGGATATTCCAGACCTCAACGAAACCGAAGGTAAGTTGCACCCGTTGCAACTCGCACTCGATGTGCAGGAAGCGATGAACGATGGCGACTGGCTTGTAATCGATGGCGGCAACACGCACTTCTGGTCAGAAATTGCAGTGAATATCGCGGGCTGGCAAGGCCGCAAACTGGGTAACATATTACACCCGGGAACCTTCAGTATGCTGGGTGTCGGCGTGTCGTTCGCAATTGCCGCGAAGCTTATACAACGAGAAAAAAATATTGTCCTGATTAGCGGTGACGGTGCTTTTTTATCCGGCGGTTTGAGCGTTGAAGCAGCTTTTCAGGAAAAGCTTCCGGTGGTTGTAGTAATTGACAACAACGGCGGGCTCGACTGCATATCTCAACAGCAGGAACGCCTCTTCGCAAGTGAAACACACTTTGCTACCGATTTTCGGGATATACCCTTTCACACCATGTTCGAAGGTCTGGGCGGCTATGGTGAACTGGTTGAACGACGAGACGATCTAATACCCGCGGTGCAGCGCGCCATCGCCAGTGGCAAAACCGCCTGTGTCAATGTAAAGACCAAAGGCCACATCAGTCCGATCGTTCTGGCAACAACAAGCAAGCGAGATAAAGCCTCCATCGAATAACCGAGGGCTTACCACAGCGACAACCCATGGCGAAATACAATGACTACCGTCTCCTCGCACATTCTAGACTCGGTAACCGGCGACCACGCGAAACATATACGTGTGCAGTGTTTTCATCTATCAGCTGATCACACACGAACATTAAAATTTGACGTGCGTGCCAATGAACAGGGCCGCATTACTGAAACAGTCGACACCGACAGGGATGCCGCTGAAGATCGCTACGAACTCGTCTTCCACAGCGATGACTATTTTAGTTCGATGTCTCTCCCGGATGACAGCGTACAGATTCTGACTGAAGTCGTGGTACGCATCGGCTTGCCAAAAAACGATGGTGCATGCCACATACCCGTAGTGCTGTCACCTCATTCCTACACGATCTGGTGGTCTAAATGATCCATCGTCAGGATTGCACTTGTGACACGCTTTGTGGGAGGCAGGGCAGGATCCCGGTGTGCGCCCCGGCTGCCCGAATCTGATCGAACGCATAGAAGGAGGCCTTTTTTCATACGGCAATGAGTTTACGATTGACAATAATCCTTTTGAATGCAGCCTTGAATCCCGGTGCCTGACCGACGGATCTATCGATTTCACAGGCCTTGAGGCACTGGCAACTATAGAGTCAAACGGTATCCAGCGAACTATTCGTGGCATTCGCTTCGATGGCGAACCATGCCCGCCCTGTGCATCTGTCTGGCTGGTACTGGCACCCGATAGCAACACCAGAGCCGGCAATATAACCTCGGCGATCTGGTCACCTCGAACACAGTCAAACGTTGCCCTGGGTATGATCGAGAAAAACTATTTCTATCCAGGTCAGCGTGTCAGAGTGGATTGTGTTGACACGGAATATCGGCAAGGTGTTGTCACAACGCTTCCGATTCCAGTGGCGTAAACAGTCCGGATTTTTGAGAACCGGTTTCTACAATAGCGACAGCGCATATGCCTGTGAAAGACACAAACCACACTAAAGATGATCTAAATAAAAACAGCCTTATACAACAGCCGTAAAGCCAGTACGCTAAGTACTGTTCGAAATAATATTTTAAAGGTAGATTCTGGTATGTTCTTAAGTACAGAACCACCCGCCAAAGTGCCAACAAACCCGCTCACGATCATCACCAATACCAATGGAAGCCATTCCAGCAACACAAAACCAAAAAAACCGAACGCAATCACCTTGATGGCATGTTGTAAGGCCATGCAAACCGCGTGTGTTGAGACAGTTGCATCGCGCCCGTAACGATCAGGGCTGAGAAAAGCACCAAGAAGAGGCCCGGTTGAACCGAGAAACATAGCACCAAAACTGGTAACCACTCCAATTGGAAAATAAGCACGAGTGTCTACCTTCCGGGCCCGAATTCTGGGCGCCCAAACTGACCACAAAATAAATAGCGCCAGTAAAACCTGCAGCCACCGGACAGGTAGATTTACGAATACTACGCTGCCAACTGCTATTCCGATAATGATGCCTGGTACAAACCAGATAACAATGTCCGGTAAAATGTGTTTCCTGAGCATTGCCGCACGCCCGGCGTTTGAGCCGATCTGAATTATTGCATGTACAGGCAAAGCGATTAGCGGTGGCGTAAAAGAAAGCAGGACAATTAGCATAGCCACACCTCCACCAAGTCCGAAGGCGGCACTGATAGTGGATGTCAGAAAGCTGATACCGACTAGTACCAGCGCCGGTATCAGGTCTAGTTGAGCAGGAAGCAAGTTTTCCATGCCTACATTTCTACCCGTCCTGTTTCATTTCCCCCAATATTTATTCGCCACGATACAGCGGTTCAGGCTGAGTAAAAAAATTGTGCAGTATGTTATACGCAAGTAAATAGTTTTTTTGTTGAAAACTCGCGTGTGAAATACCCGCCATAACACTGAATTGTTTGTCATTATTTGGTAGAAGGGTAAAAAATTTTATTAGGTCCTCGAAGCTCGCAATGCCATCGTATTCACCTCTCATAACGATTGTCGGACTGAGGATTTTGGCAGGATCTACCAACGGCAGGCGCGAGCACATATCTATGTAAGTTCCGTTTGGCATTGAATCATCAAGCGCGGTAATAGCCTCGGCAAATGCTTCGATCACATCGTCGGAGGCGGTACCTGGATGGTCTCGATTAAATATTGAATAGACAAAATCGCGATCAATTGGACGGCGGTTTTTACCAAGAAACTGAGGGAGTTTCTTTTTACGATCAGCTAGCGTCGGGCTGCCCTCACCGGTCCAGACAAACGCATCGAGTGCCAGGCGGTCAACGCGTCCAGGATTATTCTGTGCGAACAGTGCCGCACGTAACGCGCCGGACGATATACCATAAGTATGAACGCTATCGATTTTTCGCAATGGCAGGATATAGTCGGTCGCGGCAGCAAGATCATCAGCACCGTTTGCAATATCACAGGTGATATCCCGCTCCTTGCCAGACCTGCCGTAACCCTCCATGTCAACGCACCAGGTATCAAAACCCCTCGCTGCGAACCAGTCCATAACTGAACTGAAGGGGCGTCCCGGTACCTGCAAATCAAATGTGGGCTGAGATGCCATAGATGAACCATGCACAAACAGCACAGTACCGAGTTTATTCTCTGGAGTATCAGAATATTTTTCCCAGAGAAACAGATCGACATCTCCTTTTTTTGTCCAGTGTTCCTCGCTGATGATATTACAATCAGTTGCTGTTTTAGTCATTGCGCTAAATCTCCGGAAAAGGTTGTAGTTTTTTTTACGGCGTTGAAGTCACCAGGAGCCTGCGCAATCAGTGCGAATCATTAGTCGGCTCATAATCTCTAACTCGATTTGACAGCTTTCACTGTATATGATCTAGTGATATTTCGATAGTTTTCCATTTTAACGACAAAGACATCACATGGTTTACTGGTTTAAAACAACGGTATGACTGGCCCCTAAATCACCAGATTCTGCCAATCAGTTGCGTGGAACCAGTTAAACAGATTAGTTAATTAGTGCAACGGCTAGGTTTTTCATGATTCGGATATTTACCCGGTAATTGTAGAGATGGCGTAGAAGTTTCCTGGCCTGGCCAGACAACAATCGAGATGAGGAGGAAAGATGACCATCGATTCTAGAAAAAGAAGGTATTTCTTACAAGGATCCACGGCACTGGCCGTGGCCGGTATCACCGGTATTCTGCCAAAGATCTCAAACGCTGCGGATTTTCCCGAGCGCGCACTTCAAGTGTATATTCCAACGCGTGCAGGTGGAGGTGCTGATCGTAATTTTCGAAGTTTTGCCGGTGTTTGGAAAAATCATATTGCCGGTGAACTCGAGCCACAGTTTTATCCAGGTGCAGCCGGACGCGTCGGTTATGAAACCTACATGGGTAAGGCAAGTGATGATTGTCACGATCTGATATTTGGCAACATGGGCCCGGAAGTACTGAACTGGGTGGTAAAAAAACCAACCTTTGCACTTGAGGACTATTTCTATTTTGTCAAAGTAGATGCAGACCCGGGGAGTATTTATCTCAACACCGACAGCGACATGAAAACACTTGAAGATGTAGTTGCCGAAGGTAAAAAACGTACTCTAACGGTCGGTACCAGCAGACTCGCCCATCCTGCATCTCTTGGCATGCTGGTGCTTGCGCAGAAGACTGGCATGAAGGTTAACCTGATACCCCTGTCTGGAGGAAAAAACACGCGCAACGGTGTTTTGACTGGTGAGGTTGATCTTGGTGTATTGCCAGTGACATCGGTCATGGGCAGAAAAGGGATCAACGTGGCAGGTTTGTTCGACGAAAATAATGCGCTGCCAGAACAGCTTCCGAATGCCGTGCTGGTCAACACGGAATACGATCTCGGCATTCCGCCGCTTGCAGCTGGCGCGAGAGCGTTTGGCATCAAGCAATCTGCAGTAGACAAATACCCGGAGCGTTTCGAGACACTGGTTAGCTCCGCCATGAAGGTGTTTGACGATCCGGCATACAAAGAAGCAGTAGCGGCTGCCAAAGCGCCCTGGGAATTTATCGCACCCGGGGATGCGAAAGCCTGTGAGGAATATGTTCGCAACATCACCGAGGTAGGTGAACAGTATCGTGATTTGCTGGCAGGCTGACGGTAAAGACGGTTAGTCGATTTCGGTCTGAGGATTTGAACACCGGTTCAAAAAACCTGATGCCGGTATGTCTGCCAAACTAATATAAAAAGCAAACATGCGACAACCGTCAGACCCGCCACCGCGCAATGTCTTGCCAGAGCTGATTATTCCCGCTCTGGCAATTATTTTTGCGATTTACTACCTCACCACGATTACCGAGGTTCCGTGGATAGCACAGGCGAGCGCAATGCTTGTCAGTGTGCTGTTGTTTCTGTCGATTATTGCGTTCGTCATTCGCACGGTCTACCGCATTCGCATCGGAACTGAATATATTGGACTATCCGATAGTATCAGTGAGTTGCGTGCGCAAGGTGTGGTGAATCTAAAGCGTGCTTTGTTGTTCACAATAACCGTTCTTTATATTTTACTATTGCCGTGGTTTGGGTTCAGCATTGCTACGTTTTTATTGATTTTCTGCGGCATCCTTGTGTTGTCTCACGAGCAGTCATTGTTCTCAGTCTCCGGTCCTGCAATGGCGCGCGCTTTTTGTATAGCATTTGTTTGCACGGCAATCGGATACATCGCATTCATTCACTTATTTAAAACCCGTTTTCCATTTGGCCCGATCGAAAACATGATCAAGGCGTGGTTACAGTGAACCCGGAGATCGGCAGTTTCTTTTCGATTCTTGTCGAAACCCTCGGTTATTGGTGGGTCATACTTCCAGCTACATTGTTGGGTGTACTGGTTGGCGCGATTCCAGGTTTTAGTGCCGCAAATACCATCATTGTGTTACTGCCGTTAACTCTCACCATGGAACCGGTAACAGCAATGTTTTTTATGGTGGCACTCTATACATCATCCCGGCTCGGTGCCGGTATTCCCGCCATTCTGGTTAACATACCCGGTACTGCCGGCGCTGCTGCAACTCCTCTGGATGGATACCCGATGACGAAGAGCGGCCGTGCTCAACAGGCACTGTCAATCTCTTTTGTAGCATCGGTACTTGGCGGGCTCATCACCACCATAGCAGCGTTGATGTTGATTCCATGGTTGTCACGCGTGGCGTACCACCTGCATAGCGTAGAGATGATTGTTGTCATGCTGTTTGGTATTTCGTTAATCGCAACTATTTCTTCAGGCGATACTATCAAGGGGTTAATTGCCGGATTCTTTGGTCTGATGCTTGGCTACATAGGTGCAGACGTTGTCTACGAGACGCCGCGTGGCACATTTGGTTTTCTCGAACTCTACGACAAAGTGCCATTAATTCCGGCACTGGTGGGACTGTTCGCAATCTCCGAAGCATTTGTCATTATCGAGCGTGAATCCATTGTTTCAGCGGGTGCACGCAACAGTACCAGCCGGAGTTGGGCGGCAAGCTTTGAAGGTATGCGTCAAACACTGGCTGAATGGAAAGAGGTGGTATGGACAAGCCTTCTCGGACTCTTTATCGGGGTGATACCCGGCGCTGGTGCGGCGATTGCGTCATTCGTCGCGTATCAACAGTCAAAACTCTTTTCACGAACACCTGAAAAGTACGGTACCGGCCATATAAACGGATTGATCGCGCCAGAGTCCGCCAACAATGGAGTTACATCAGGCACGCTGGTACCGTTATTGATCATTGGTGTTCCAGGTGGTGCGACTGCGGCAATTATGGCGGTTGTGCTCGAATATCATGGCATTCACTTTGGACCTGATCTGTTTCAGGAACAGCCGTTGATAGCCTATGGTTCGTTTACCGCGATGGCGATTACCTATATTCTACTCGGCTTAATGATACTGCCGCTGACGCGTTATATGTCTTCGGTTGTGATCGTCCCAACCGTTTATATGGTGCCAATCCTGATCGCTTTTACCTTGATTGGTTCATTCGTGCCCAGAGCCTACATATTCGATATCGGCGTCGCACTGGTATTTGGCATCATTGGTTATATCGCGCGTAAAACCGGCTACCACGTGGCTGCGATTCTTATCGGTGTAATACTCGGACCCTTGCTGGAAAATTATTTTCTGCGTGCGTTGCGTATCTCACAGGGGGATCTGACAGTATTGTTTTCATCGACAATAGGTAATGTTCTCTGGTTTTTGTTGTTGCTCTCGCTGGTTTTCCCAATACTGCGACAGCAATTTGTAAAACGAAGTGCGAGTGCTCAACGATAGCGAACAGGGCTGCTCATTATGAATCACCAGCTATCACATCGAGTCAAACGTATTTCAAATCTTGATATTGCTGGTGGTGGCCAAATTGTAGTGGATGGAGACTATGCCTTTATAGGTCACATGAAACCTCCCTTCGGCACAAGTATCATTGATGTCTCTGACCCTGTACATCCGCGGGTAGTCTGTACACTTGAGACTGGCAGCGAATGGTCACACACTCATAAAGTTCGCGTTGCAGGTGATTTAATGATCACTAATGTCGAACAGGATCGTCGACATCTATTACGCAAAGCGGATCGTCTTGATGCTGTTACTGCAGATCTTTCAGCCAGAGGTATCATCACGCCAACAAACTCTGACCTCGCAACAGCACTTGGCGTTAACGAAAATGATATAGGGGCGCTCAAGTCTTTTAGCGAACGAGGGTATGACGAAGGTGGCTTCAGGGTATGGGATATCAGTAACCCTGCACACCCGCAATTGCTTGCTTACGAGCGCACGCATGGTTTCGGCGTACATCGCTTCGACATGGATCAAAACTACGCCTACATTTCAACAGAGGCTGAAGGCTATGTCGGCAACATTCTGGTTATCTATGATTTGGCACAGCCGGCCGCACCACGTGAAATCGCGCGCTGGTCGATGCCCGGCCAGCATGTGGCCGGTGGCGAGACACCCCATTGGGAAGGTTACGGGCATCGGCTTCACCATGCATTGCGTGTAGGCGATGAGTTGTGGGCCGCAGTCTGGCAAGCCGGTTTTCGGGTGATTAATATTAGTGACATCACAAAACCGGTAACCGTGGGTGCATATAACTATCACCCGTGGGTGGTTGAACCAACGCATACGGTTTTGCCGGTGTCACAGTTAATCAATGGCCGCCGCATCGCGGTGGTGTGCGATGAAGAACACACGCATCGGCATGGCCAGCCACATGCCGGATTGTGGCTTTTCGATGTCAGTGATGTTGAGAACATACATCCTCTCTCTACCTTTCATGTTAGCGAAATGGATTCTCCCTGGTCTCGCGCCGAAGGTAGATTCGGTATCCACCAGTTTCAGGAACACATTGATGAAAAGCTGGTGTATTGCGCCTGGTTCTCCGGAGGCTTGCGCATCGTTGATATCGCGGACCCTGCCGCGCCGGTTGAAGCGGGCTTTTTTATCCCGGAACCGTTGAATGACTTGCCAGCGCCGCAGAGTAATGATGTAGACGTTGATAGTCGCGGACTGATCTACCTGCTGGATCGCAACCGCGGAATGGATATTCTTGAATACATACCGCACCGATAGGAAGAACCAGTGAAAACACGAGTACTAGGGTCTAATCAAAAAGTATCCGCAATGGGTTTGGGCTGTATGGGTATGACCCCGATATACGGAACACCCGATCCTGCCGAAGCGGAGAAGACTATACACGCCGCGGTCGATGCCGGTGTGACACTTATCGACACAGCCGATGCGTATGCCAGAGGTAAAAACGAAACCGTGGTCGGTAAAGCCATCGCCAATATTAGAAACAACGTGATACTAGCGACGAAATTCGGTAACGTTCGTTTCGAGGACGGAACCAGTACCGTTGACGGACGGCCTGAATATGTAGCCGAAGCGTGTGAAAATTCACTACGGCGACTCGGTGTCGATCATATTGATCTTTACTATGTGCATCGGATAGATACCACCGTTCCAATTGAAGAAACTATTGGTGCCATGGGCCGGCTAGTGGAAACAGGCAAGATTGGAGCAATCGGTGTCAGTGAAGCGGGTGCAGAAACCATTCGCAGGGCACATAAAGAACACCCGCTTGCCTGTGTACAGACCGAGTATTCACTCGCTACTCGTGATGTCGAGGCAGAAATATTGCCTGTCTGCAGAGAACTTGGTATCGGTTTTGTTGCCTACGCACCATTGACCCGCGGCTTGCTAAGCGGTGAGATTAGAAACCTTGACGACCTTGAAGAAAATGACCGTCGGCATGCGATGCCGCGATTCCAGTCAGAGAATCTGGCCAACAATCTGGCTATGGTCGATGCGCTTGCCGACATTGCCGAGCGTCACAACGTCTCTACCGCTGCTATCGCTATTGCGTGGGTACTTGCACGCGGAGAGGATGTGGTGCCAATTCCCGGCTGCAAGCGTCGCAAGACACTGGCCGACAGTCTAACGGCCCTAAACGTTGATCTCTCCGATGATGATATCGCGAGTATTGAAACAGCGGTCGATGCACCTCGTGTACTGGGAACACGATATCCCGCCGGCGGGATGAAACGTGTGGGACTGTAGTCGAGCCTCCCTGTTCGACCACGAACGAGTGATCGCTCAGCTAGTGTCTAGCTATAGTCCTCAGCGCACAATCCCTCTTTTACAGCACGCGCACCGAGCGTCTTCATGCCGCTCCAGGAGCCAAATTCGGCTAAAACAGCTGATATGTCGCCAGGCACCAGAATAAAATGATGTTCCAAACCATGCGCCATAACCGTATTGACGACATCCTCAAGCGTAAATGACTGGCCTTGCATCGAGAATTGATCCAGCCACCCGCGCACACCATCAAACCCGTTCGGATCACGGCCGGCAACGCGGCAATTCATCTGGAACAATGCGCTGGCATCTCGTGCAACCCTGAATACGCTGACAGGGCCATCTTTAAACACCAGATCTGCAATGGCACCGTATATCGGCCCCTGTTCAGTACCGCGGCCTATCATCGGATGGTTGATCCAGCGCGCACCCTGGCTGTCTGCATGAAAAAGAGGACCACCTCCGCCGTGCCACACTAATAATTGACCGGTATCCAGATCGGGTTCTGTCATATCCAGTAGGTAGCCTACTCTACCGCTGATAGATTTCGCGACTAGTTGGCTAACTGCACCCAATACATCACCTTCGGAGGCAACGGGTAAATTGTACTTTTCTTCAAGCCAGGTGAAAGCAGCCCCGGGATGCATACCAGGGTAATCCTGCAATGCCGGCCAATCGCTCACGGCCAGTGCTGAATAGTTGTTTTCTGTACTTATATCGTGCATTGCCAACGCCGCTCTGGATTGCAAAACCATTTGCGCTTCACTCACACCAGCGACGCTGGCTGCCCCTTGAATAAGGGCGAGCTCGCTATCGACTCGCGATTGCTCGATGGCATCCATGCGTTGCGTCAGTTCGTGCATATCGTGATTGGCAACTTCAACACCACTGCCCGAGCGCAGCGCATTCGTTGAAACCTCCATATTGTAAAAGGTCATAGCTAGTCCACCGATGACGCCAATACGTGCATGAGAAAGTTGTTTTACGGCGTTCAGTGCTTTTATGGTAGTACGCATCCGTGCTAACAACGCCGGACTTTCCGGCGCACCGTGATACCACTGCACAGGATGTCTATTCAAATCCCGCACCTGCCTTGCAATAGACAGAGACATGTTCAGAGAGACAAAGTTGTTTAGCTGAATGTCTCCTGTTCGAACCGGCTCCGGTACGGACCAGAAACCGGCTTTGACAGGTGCTGCAGCAATCGTTCTTGCAACATCACCCATACTAAATCCTCCGTGCAAACACAGGATAAAGTCGACACCGGCCGCAGCACACTGGTCCAGTGCTTTTCGGGTATCACGAGCATCCATCGGGATGTCGGGTGGAACAAACAACGTCGCAGATTCCTCTTCGCACAGTTTTGACAGGGCAGTTTCTGCACGAGACCAGACATCATACTTTTCAGGAAAATAACTGGGCAGCGATGCTTTTATGAGCCCAATCGTGAGTTTATCCGACATAATAATCTGCCTGCATTAGTTGTGATGAACCAATATATCAATGATGCTGGTAACACGCACAGCTTCAATCCAGCGCTTTTATAAGGCGCTGCAGCCGTGCTACACCTGTATCAGCCAGCCATTGCCGCAACTCATGTTCACCACCTTTGCCGAATACCTCTATTGCATCGGACCACAAGGCACGGCCACACATAAAACCGCTGAATTTCACACCGGCTTCACTGGCAAGTTGCAGCGATGCTTCGAACCATTCAAATGCTACTCCGGCACTCAGGTAAACCAGATCATGCTCGCTTGCAGGTGCCGCAGCAGCACGGAAAGCTTCCAGTGCTTCTTCGCGGCTCATCCGAGCCTCACCAAACCCTTCAACATAGTTGAGGTCAACGGGCACTTCTACTTTCAGCACGTCTGCGTGAAACCGGGGTTCTGCGAAAAGTTGTGTGGCCTGCATGACAAGCCCGGGCTTGATACGTGCGTACTCTGCTGTACCGGGCTCTATTGTCGGATGGTATACCAGCGGCTCCATCAAATACCGCAAATTCAGATCCACACACTGTTGACCGATTTCGGCCACAAGTTCCTGCTTTCTGGTGTTAAGCGCCGGGTCATCGTCGGGTGCATAGTAAATAAAAAACTTCAGTTGCTTCACACCCAGCTCTGCATAGTCCGCAGGCTTTAGATGCTCTGGTAAAACGGTTATTCTGTCGTCGTCGGATATATGGTAAACATCAGCCTCATACGCAAGCATCGGTGCGCAGTTGTTCGGATAATGTGGCAGCAGGTCGGCGCCAAGCTGCGCATCAACCAATGCCGTGCTCGCGCCAGCGCCCAGCACTTCTAAAACGCAGCGCTTAAACACAACGAGATCACTGGCTGCATTGTTCGCACCGCGTGCGGTGCGCAGCGACGCTTCAAGCCCGCTACCGGCATCGATAGCGACACCATGGAACGTGCGAATCGGCTTAGCCATTACGACGTTAACTCCCCTTGTGAAAAAATCGTCGGAAAGTGTGGCGACGCATGTGGTGCCCGCCAGTACGCGAGCATCGATGGTGTCGGTGTAAACAGGGAAATTGAAAACCCGCCCGTTTCCTGGGTAGTTGAGAAAGAACCGATCATTGGCGAGACGCCGGGTATATTCCTTGAAGCAAGCTGCATGCTGACTTCACGGTAAACCGTTAACAGTTCCATCATGGTTGTACCGCCAGAGCCGTTAACCAGCACTACCACAGGCGTGTTTTCATCGACGGGTTTATCTTCCAGCAAGGCGTCTACCATAAAAGCCACAAGTTCGTTTACAGGGCCCACTTGCCGACGACTGACACCGGGCTCTCCATGCACACCCATGCCGATATAGATCTCATCATCGGGAAGCGAGAACATCGGCTCTCCGGTCAGTGGTGAAACACCGGGGGTAACCGCTGCGCCCAGGGTTCTGGTTTCAGCACGTACTGCCTCGCCAAGTTGCATCAGCGCGGTGATATCCATACCCTCCTCAGCCGCTGCACCAAGTATTTTATAAATAAACATCGTACCGGCAGCGCCGCGGCGATCCTGTTCGTTTCCTTTAGGGGCCGACGATATATCGTCATACATTAATAACGGACGCACATCGAGACCGTCATCCTGCGCCATCATTGCCGCCGCGTTGCCATTGATCACATCACCTTCGTGGCGTGAGATCAGCAACACTGCACCGGCTTCACCACATACTTCTTCTATGCCTTCAGCAATAAGATCTGCGGACGGTGCACTGAACACATCACCAACAACGTTGGCATCAAGTAGACCTTCGCCGACAAAACCCATTGCTATGGGTTCATGCCCGCAGCCATTGCCAATAAGCAACGCTACCTTACCTTGCATGGTGCGCAGACGGGTGCGACGAACCAGTCTCGGGCTGGTGCCGCGCTGAACAATTCCAGGGTAGGCGGCTACATAGCCATCGATCATGTCGTCTGGCATACGCTCTTTAGAATTAAACAGTTTTTTCATACTGGACGGCCCCGTAATTTGACGACTGGTTAGTTCTTTGGCAACAGTGATCCAACTCGCCCCCGGAAAACCGGACTACCCGGATCGAGCTTATCCAAAGCTGCTACGATTGAAACAACAAAAAGTGCTAGTCACGGAGCACATTAGCTACTGTCAGGCACAGGATAATGTTGGGAAAAAACAGATAACATTTCAGCAACTGACGTGGCACCGGCGTCTTTATATCCTACCCCTCCGCCTTCTACATATCTGGCGCGTCCACGTTTGGCGGTCATATCAACGGTTGATGCAGCACCTGTCTTTGCGGCGCTTACGGCGGCTTCAATGTTTCCGGCCTGCGCCGCCGGCAACAATGCATCGAGCATAGTTTTATCTCCCACAACCGCCTGGCCTAGCTGAGAGATACGATCTGCCGCGTTTTGCAAAGAAGCCGATAACTCCTTCTCCCGGGTTAAAATCTGGTCAAATGCGTTTATTAGCTGCGCGAACAATGAACCCGAAGCACCGCCCGCTGCGCGTCGAAAAACCTTGCCCGGGGTGTCGGTGTCATCACCAACAATTGCGCGCAGACCTTTAACCATAGTGGTGCCGTGGTCACCATCACCGATTGCTGCATCCAGGCGATTGAGATCTTGCTCTAGCGTTTCAAAGTGTGCCAACAACGCGGTATAAAACGCAATACTCATCCAAAGTGTCCGCGCATAAACGCCAATGCCTGTTCAGCAGCTTTGGTAGCTTCCGGTTCAATGTGGCGCCATATATTTAAATCGGAACTTGCGGGGTTTCCGGCAATAACAAACATCTCCGCCACAATCCAGCTATCGTATTGAATTTTACTTAACGCACTTTTTACAGTATCCCACGGAACATGGCCTGACCCCGGCACACCACGATCGTTGTCGGACACATGAAAATGCACCAGTTTGTCTGCAGCGCCGGTGATGGCACCTTCTATATCTTTTTCTTCAATATTCAGATGAAAGGTATCGAGCAAAACACCTACTCTTTCAGACCCCGAAGCGTTTGCCATGGCAACCGCCTCTGCCGATGTATTTACCAGATCAGTTTCAAAACGATTGATTGCTTCAAGGCCCAATGTGACATCACAGGATTCCAGCTGACCCTCGACAGCCGCGAACGCATCCGCCGACCGTTCGGCACGTATCGCCTTGTTGGCCGGATCATAAACTCCCCAGGGTGCGTATAGAACACCGGCAAGACCACGAGACCCGATTAACGAGGTAGTGCGTATTGCCCACTTCAGATACTCAATGCCGGCTTCTCTGGTTGACTGGTCTGGTGAGGTGATGTCTTTCTCTATCGAGAGTCCGTCCGAACAGGTAACCTCTAATCCAAATTCACGGACAGCTTTGCCCAGTGCCGCCGCTTTTTCATCGGACATGCCCAATAGCGATACTTCAACACCATCGTAGCCAAGGTCTGCGACCGTTTTGAGAATTGGTGTAATTTCGTCAGTCCATTGCGCCATCCACAGTCCGGCATGCACACTATATTTCATAAGCTTTCCTTAAATAGCCAGGTCATGAGTGCACAACCCAAAGCGCATTCTCCGGGAAAAACAGATCAATGTTCTGCCCGACCTGATAGTCATGAACATCGTTAGGATTGGCGATTACCTGCAGTTGGCATTCGCCAATCTGGCACTGCAACCGGGTTTGTGTACCCATATATATCTTGTTGTTTATACCAGCCGTGATGGAATTCGTGCCACCGGGATTGCTGCCGATACGAATATTCTCAGGCCGGATTGTTAAGGTACCAGGGCCATTCGCAGTCTCTTCCATTAACTGCATTGTTCCCAATTCCGATTCGAAAACACTGCCTTGCGTACGGGTTTCTACATGGCCATCAATAAAATTCTGGCCGCCAAAAAACAGGGCTGTGGCCTTGTCAACCGGCCTGGAATAGAATGCACTCGACTCATCGTATTGCTTTAAGCGACCGTCCAGTATCAACGCCACTTTGTCTGCTAGCACCACGGCCTCTTCCTGATCGTGGGTTACAAAAATAGTGGTGATACCCATTTCCTGTTGAAGATTTCGAATGAGGTCCCGCATTTCGAAGCGCAAATGTGCGTCCAGATTTGACAACGGCTCATCGAGCAGCAATACATTGGGCTGCACAATGAGTGCACGTGCCAGTGCCACACGTTGCTGTTGACCACCTGAGAGCTCACTCGGTTTGCGCGAACCAAGGTCGGGCAGTTTGACAAGCTCAAGCATATCGGTAACGCGTTTATCAATCTCGTTTTGACTCACTTTACGCATTTTCAAGCCGAAGCCGATATTGGCAGCCACACTCATGTAGGGGAATAACAGATAGTTCTGAAACACCATTACAACGCCACGATTTTCGGGCTTGTCTTTCAGAACGGATCGGCCATCAAATAACACATCACCGGAGGTCTGGGGCAACAAACCCGCAATCATTTTCATGGTGGTGGTTTTTCCACAACCCGACGGACCCAATAGTGCAGTTAGTTCACCACTGGCTATTTCAAGGGATAACCGGTCCAGTGACGGCTCGACCGAGCCGGGATAGACTTTGGTTAGTTGTTTGATGGAGACGTGTGTCAAATTCGGCCAAAGCCTCCAACTGCACCGCTACGACCAGACAGGTGTTTGGCAGTGAGTATAAGAATGATAATACCCGGTACTATATAAATCATTCCGATTGCACCGGTAATATCGTTACGCCCGGAGGTAGCAAAGTTAAACAGCAGCAGTGGCAGCGTCACCACCCTGCCCCCTCCTATAAGCAGGGTTAAAATATACTGGCTCCAGGACACCAGAAACGCAAACAAACCACCGACAATAATACCCGGCATAATTGCAGGCAGTGTCACGTACCAGAACGTTTTCAGTGGTGATGCACCCAGTGAACGGGCCTGTAACTCAAAAGCCGGATCGTAGTTCGCGAATATTCCTGCCATCACCAGGGTCATATAGGGAATGGTCGGTATCAGGTGCACCAGTATCACACCCTGCACTGAATTGGTTAAACCCAGTGAAATAAAAACCGAGTGAATACCCAGTGCAACGGCAATACCCGGAACAATCATCGGCGCAAGAATCAGCATCTCCACGAAGGGCTTTGCTTTGAACTTATACATGCCCAGTGCTCTGCCCGCAGGCACCCCGACCAGTATTGACAGAATAGTTGCCGACAAAGAAATACCGATTGTAAGCCCCAGACTACTCAGCACACCGGAGGTCTCTGAAAAAGCGTACTCCCAGGCTCTTAAAGACCAGACTTTCGGCAGCAAGCTCGGGTAAAACCAGCCTTTGGCAAACGACCAGATTGCCAGTGGAATGAGTGGCAATACCAGCCACGTTATTAACAATGCGCCGGTTACAAACCGAAAGCTGCTACCAAAAAGAGACCCTTTTCGCTGCATCAGCTTCTTACCTTACGACGCGAAAAACGCACGTATAAAAAGATCATTACAGCGCTCAGCAAAGCGATAACAATGGCCATGGCCATTGCCTCGGGGCGAGCAGCCAAATCAACATCGGTGTATTTCCGATACGCTAATACCGGAAGGGCTGCCGGAAAGTTTGCACCGAGTAAGGCCGGAATTTCGTAAGCACCAAAAGTAAACGCAAATACCATTACCGACGCTGACAACATACCCGGAAATATCAGTGGCAACAAAACATACCGGAACGCCTGCCAGCGACTCGCTCCCAAGGATCGTGCAACACTTTCGTAGTCTTCACCAATTGATTGCATGTTGGCCAAAACAATCACACCGATAAAAGGCAATTCTTTCCACACGTACTGGAGAATAATCCCGATGGCATAAGGGTCAAATACCAGTGCCGGAAAATCAGACGGGCCGGCGATCATGCCAAATTCCGCTGCGAGGCGAGCAAAGCTTCCAGACTGTGAAAACAGATACAGTATGCCAATCGCACCGACCAGATGCGGTACTGTCAGGTTTAATTGAAATAAAAAATTGACAATTGCCCGACCAATAAACTGCCGTCGCAATAGTAGCGCTGCGCACACCGCCAGAATGCAGGAAATGAGGGTAGAGGTAAAAGCGATATGAAACGACAGCAGAAATGACAAATAAAAGTCTGTGTCGGTAAATACTGAAATATAGGCGTTTAGATTCGGTTCGGTAAGACCGATAACTGGCATGTAGTTAAAGCTGCGCATCAGGCCGACCAGCAGCCCGCCAAAAAACAGCATTATGATAATGCTCAGTGCCGGAAAAAGAAGCAGGCCTATTTTTAATCGGTCAGACATATCAGAAGCTTTCACACCAAAGGCCAGGCGTGGTTATCGCCTGGCCCCTGATGCTATGGTTTAGCTAGTGCCCATCCAGAAACTGATTTTTGCATGCTGAATGGAAGAGCAGGTAGGGTGGATAAGCCTGCGCATCCACCATATATAGTACCGGTGGATGCGCAAGCTTATCACCCTACGATTAACAACCATTCATTGGTGCGTTTATGGATGGACACTAGCTAGCCGACTATTTTCCTACGTTTTCAACCCAGCCCTTTTCAATGGCGGATATCCAGCCCGACTGCAGCTCCGGCAACGCAGCCTTGGCCAATTCTGCTTCAGGCACTACATTCGGGTGTGCCTTTATATCACCGAACTTAGCCTGGACGTCGTCGCCAGTGCGTGACATATCGATTGCCGGTTTCGCGCCCCACACATCCGGCATCGCTTTTTGCAGCTGTGCCTCGCCTGACAGCAACACATTTTGCAGCACAAGAGCCGCTGCCTTGTTTGGCGAGTTAAAAGGAATGATCGTGTAGTTGGTATTTCCTATGGTGCCATCGTTCAGGCCAAATCCCTGCGTAGTTGGCGGGAATGTCCCGTTCTCTATATTCAGCCCCACATTTGCCGGGTTATAACTGAATGTCAGATCCACTTCCGAATTTGCATAAAGCTGCTCCAGCGCTGCAACAGTCGCAGGATAGGTTTTGCCTTCACGCCAAAGACTGGGCTCCAGATCATTCAGTATCTCCCACGTTTTGGCTGCTGCTTCATCGTACTTTGCCTGGTCAAATTCTCCCAGTAACTGATCAACCCCGCCTGCAGCATGGTAGAACACGTGCCGTACAAAGACTGAACCGGTGAAATCGGGTGGCGCCGGATAGGTAAATTTACCCGGATTAGCTTTGGCCCATTCCAGTATCTCTGCTATTGATTTAGGTGGCGCATCACTTCTGCTTGTGTCGTAGGCGAAGGAAAACTGGGTCTTTGACCAGGGCACTTCGCAACCGTCAACCGGCACACCAAAATCATTGGCAATAGAAGGATTGTCCCAGTCTACGAGTTCGTTGTTTGGCAAGGTCTCAAGATAACCACAGTAGGCAAGATCACCTTGCTTCATGGTTTTGAAATTCTCACCGTTGACCCAGATCATATCGACCGAGCCTTTATCCATTACACCGGACTCTTTCTCTCCAAGTACAATATTGACCGCCTCAACGGTATCACTGATGCCAACACGTTTAACCGTTACGCCATATTCGTCTTTTAATATGCCGCCAATGAATTCAGTCACGTATTGATTGATGTTGTCCGAGCCACCCCACATAAACCAGTTGACTTCGCCGCCGCGAGCCATCGCCGTAATGTCGTCCCAGGATTTGCCAATTAGCGATTTACCGTCCGCTGTATCAGCGTGTGACGCAAGCGGCACCAGTGCTAGCGATGTTGCCAGTAGTACCCGTTTTAAAGTCTGATTCATGTTTCCTCCGGTTATCCTGCTTTGTGCAACTGATTGCAATCGTCGTTTGCTGTCCGAGCAAGCTCTAACGCTACTTGAAATACCACTTCAACGGCCACTTATATTTTATCAGCAGCTTCCCTGCGCATACGCGGCCGGTTATACGTTAGTTCGTAATAGTGGATTATCGCGAAATAGGTATAGACAATTTGATATTAATCATTCTTCCCTGTCAAGAGCTATTATGGCTGGCCATCAACCACAATCGGCTCTAGCGCGATTGAAAAAATAAAGTGAAATTTTAGAGACTCTTGCAACATTGAACTTACATTCAATAAAAAAGAAACCATAGCTCTGCGAGCATCGGATGTTCAGATGAAACACTTGCAGCCAAGCACAATAACTTGAACTTGTTTTTACAAATATGTTAAGTCAGACTAGTACAATAAAAACAACCACTCTTTATGGTGTCGGGATATTGCATGGCTCAATCAAAGGTCACTGTTTGCGGAGCCGCCATAACAGCGTTTAACCGACGAACTGACGGCTCCTCATTCAGAGACTGGGCACTGACCGCTTTTGAGGATGCACTAACCCTCTCCTCACTTGAACGGAAAGACATAGACGCCCTTGTCGTGGCGTCAGAGTGTGACTTTTTTTCACTGCAATTGAATCCGGCATCGATCCTCGCAAGTGACCTCGGATTAACAGGCGCATCAACGATTCGGGTTGAGGGCGGCGGTGCCTCAGGGCAGCTCGCGGTCCACACTGCTGCACGTTTCATTCAGGCCGGTGCCTGCAAGCACGTGGCCGTCGTCGGGGTCGATCCCTCAGCGTCGCAGCTGTCAGGCTCAACTATAAAATCGCTGTACAGTTTTTCATTCGATGCATGGACCGATGGCATGACTGGCGTCAGTGCAACCGCGCTGTACGCACTATCTTTTCAATCATTCATGCAACGGGTGCCTGTCACTCATCTGGAACTCGGTCAGGTGACTCAACAAAACCGCACGAATGCAATGCTTAACCCGCGCGCCCACCTGGGAAAAAAACACAGCCTGCAGGAAATCGACGAGTCCCCCCTGCTGGCAACACCGTATCGTCGCCTGCATTGCTCACCATTAAGCGATGGTGCAGCAGCACTTATTTTGTCTGCCTCAAATCAAAGCCCTTCATCGAGGAAATCCGCGCCAATCATTGCCGGTATGGGTGCCGCATCAGACAAGCCTCATCTCGGTGCGAGACCGGACGCCGGAGATTTCGCTGCAAAGCGACTGGCTATGCAGCGAGCGTGTCGGGAAGCGGATATCAAACCAAAGCAAATAAACGTCGCCGAAGTGTACGACGCTTATGCCGGTGCACAGTTGCAGGCAATTGACGCTCTGGGCCTGAGCGATAATATCTGCAAAGATCTTCAGGCAAAAAGATTTGCAGTGAACGGACAAACGCCGATAAATCTTTCTGGTGGATTAATGGGCCAGGGCGCACCGGTCGGAGCGACAGGGGTTGCGCAAACAGCAACCTGTGCGTTGTTACTGGAGGGCCGCTACGAAGAAAAACTGCAACCACAAACTCTGCCACAGTTTGCACTTGCCGATACGCACGGCGGAATTTGCACCACAGCTGCTGTCACTGTACTGGCCGGGGCCACAGCATGACCATCGACTTCCGGCTAACACTGGATTACCAGCTACAACCAGGCTGGCTTGAACCTTTTGTAGATGGATTGAAGAATGGCATAGCCACTGGCAGATGCTGTAGTGCCTGTAAGAAAACCAGTTTCCCTCCTATACGCGTCTGTGAATGTAATAACACCGAAGGCGAGTGGATCAACTTGTCTGGCGAAGCGCGTATTGTGTATCGCTGCGATGGCACTGAAGGCAGTTTCGCACTGGTACAATTTGACGGTGCCGATACGCAAACCGTAGTTCGTCTGGATGCAATGGCAGATACCGACACGGCTGGATATCTCAGGCATTTACCGGCAGTTAAACCAACCGACACGCCCGCCCTGGTATTAACCACCCATCCGCCCGGCACCGAACGGTAGTTAAGACCTATGCAAGAATTAAAAACACTTGATCAGAGCACCCTGAGTCGCCTGAACCTTCAGAGCAACGGTGATCAGTGGTGTATTGTCTGGCCCGACACCGTCAACATTTTCCACATGACCGTAGGAAAATACCTGGACGCAAATAGTCGTAACAAACCGGCGATGATATTCGAACACGCCGACCGCACGGTTGACACCTTGACGTTCGCCGACGTTGACGACGCTTCAACCAATCTTGCAGCAGCATTGCACCACCTTGGATACGGTCGAGGCGACTTTATCGGCTTGCACACAGGACAACATCCGGACACCGCTATCGCTCATATGGCGGTATGCAAGTTAGGGGCAGTCGCCGTTACGCTCTCCCAATTGTACGGCCCGCAGTCACTGCAGCATGCGCTGAATGATTGCAAACTAAAGGTGTTACTTACCTCGGAAGAAGCCTGGGGATCATTGCGACCCGATGCCGCCAGGCTCTTTCCACACCTTGAGCATATTCTGCTCAGGAATTCAGCAGCGGGCGAGATTGATCTGGGTGCAGCCCTGGCTGACAATCTCAACGCGCAGACTTTCAAGCCAGACTTTGTCGGTGCAGATGACCCGGCCCTGCTGATGTACACCTCAGGCTCAACCGGCATGCCTAAAGGCATTTTGCATGGCCACCGCATACTGGCCGCCTATACACCTTCGATTAATCTGTTCTTTGATCTCGCCATGGAGCAGGAAGATGCGGTTTACTGGTCCCCGTCGGACTGGGCATGGGTCGGTGGTCTGCTCGATATGTTATTCCCCGCCTGGATGGCGGGACGTCCAATCGCCACTTCACTCGATCGATTCAACGCAGACTATGCCTACCAGTTTATGGCAAGGCACAAAGTTACCCATACTTTTCTGGCTCCAACCGCCATAAAAAGACTGGCACAACACAAGACCCCCCGAGATCAGTACGATCTGTCTCTGGGCTATATATGCACCGGCGGTGAAGCACTCGCTTCTGAAACCCTGAACTGGGCCGAAAATTCACTGGGCGTTGTTTGCAATGAGTTTTACGGGCTGACAGAAGTCAATCATCTCATCGGTAATTGCGCTTCACTGTATCCAAGAATCCCGGGCTCTATGGGGCGTGCCTATCCCGGACACAGCGTCTACCTGGTTAATTCAGATGGCGAGGAGGTGGCAGACGGTGAAGTAGGTGAAATCGTTACATTGGCAGAGTCACCCACCCGTTTTCTTGGTTATCTGAATAATCAGGAACAAGAAGATGGTATGCGGCTTGGCAAGTATCTGCGAACCCGCGATCTTGCCGTGCGTGATGATAACGGCTACTTCTGGTACAAAGGCCGCAGCGACGATCTAATCAAGTCTTCGGGGTTTCGAATCGGCCCGGCAGAAATTGAAGAATGCCTGTTAGCCCACGCAAGTGTTGCCGATGTTGCTATCGTTGCAAAACCTGATACTGATCGCGGCTCCATTGTGAAAGCCTTTGTAAAACTACGCAACGGCGAACAACAAGGTGACGCTATGATTGAATCGCTTTGCAACCATGTGAGGTCCCAACTAGCCGGATACAAAACTCCCAGGGAAGTAGAGTTCGTCGAAGACTTTGTTATGACTTCTTCCGGCAAAATCAATCGGCGTATTTTGCGTGAGGCCGAAGAAAAACTGGCACAATCGAGCTCGGCGCCATCAGGTTGAAGGTACACAATATGGTCGCTAACAAAACCGCTAAATACAAACACGCATCTAGCGTGTTACTCGAACGTCTCAAAGACGGTCGCTACCCGGTTGGCGGGCGTATGCCCACAGAGGATGAACTGGCGCGTCAATTCGAAGTTTCCAGGGTCACCATTAGACGTGCACTCGATATTCTGGTACAGGACGGCCTTCTCGAACGCAAACAAGGCAGTGGATACAAAGTACTGACACTGTCCCCTGCATCAGATACGTGCCTCACTTCGTTCACCGATGCAACCTTGAGGGCAGGCCTCGAACCGGCATCGCAATTTTTATCACTCGAAGTATTCGCGCCCGAAGCTGCCGTGCTCACAGAGCTGCCCTCAGGCTTGCGCAATAAGCCGGTAACGCGCGTAACAAGAC
This sequence comes from uncultured Granulosicoccaceae bacterium, assembly GCA_964409275.1. Classification (GTDB taxonomy): domain Bacteria; phylum Pseudomonadota; class Gammaproteobacteria; order Granulosicoccales; family Granulosicoccaceae. The sequence goes on along the minus strand of CAYPCS010000015.1, from coordinate 9,573 downwards.
TTCGAACCGTAAACAAGGTACCGCAAATGCTGGTGCACACTTACGCGCCAAGTTCGTTCATGCGCGACGCCTGTGCTGAAGATTTCCCGGAAACCGGTCCGAATCAATCCATACTGCGCATTCTGCGTGCGCGCTTTAAACTTGTGTGGACTGCCGCTTGTGAAGAAATCAGCCCGATTGCTGCAAACGAATATACGGCCAACTTGCTACGGGTTAAACCTGGTCATCCCCTGTTGCTGCAATCCTGCTCTGCATTCGATGAAAAAGGCGAAGTGGTTTTCCACGAAAACGTTTTTCGCACCGGTTCGGTCAACTTTAACCTCACACCACAGATTCGGCAACCTGAATACCATTAGACAACAATCTAAAAGGAAAAAGCCATGAGTATGATCGATCGTTTCCCCGCGCTGGATCCGGAGCTTCTTGCAGAACGACTGGCACTGCCGCCATCTCAGGCCAGATTACTGATTGATACTGACGCCGCAAATGAAATTGATGATCAGTTTGCTATCGCATGGGCATTAATGTCGCCAGAGCATATGACGGTTGAAGCCGTTACAACCGAGCCGTTTTCGTTTGCACATCATCGTCAGGAATTAATAGCGGCAGAGCGTGCAATGGAATCAGGTGACAAGCATGCCGAACAACTGGTCGGCGGATTCCAGGGCTGGATTAACCGCTTGCACAGCTGTGGAAAACGCGCAGAAGATCTAGAGTTTGTTAGTCCTGCGGAAGGCATGGAATTAAGCTATAAGGAGATTCTTACGGTCTATGAAAAACTCGGCATGGCATCAGACGGTAAAGTTTTTCGCGGCGCAACGCAATACATGACAAACCCTGACACACCGGTTAACTCTGATTCGGTAGATACCATAATCGACCTGGCCAAAAGTGGCTCACAACCCCTCTATATTGCAGCGATGGGCTGTGTGACCAACATCGCATCAGCATTATTGCGAGCACCCGAAATTCGTGAAAATATCGTCGTTATCTGGACCTCGGCTTATCCCTCCAGCGCACCGCATTGCAACAAACCGTCATTAAACCTGATTCAGGATCTGCATGCATCCCGGTTGATGTTTGATAGTGGAGTTCCACTGGTTTACTTGCCCGGTTATCACGTGGGCGCACAATTAAAAATTTCTTTACCGGAGGTAGAGAGTTTTATTAAAGGTGCCGGAGATATAGGCAACTATCTGCATCATTTATTCACCAACAACCCGCTACATAGCATGTTTGCACTACAAGATACTTCAAGGCGCACCTGGGTTATTTGGGATATTATCGATATTGCCTGGCTAATAAACCCTGACTGGGTGCCATCCACCCTGAGGTCTGCACCAATTCTAAATGACGCACTGCATTGGGAAACAGATAAAAACCGACATCTTATTCGCGAAGGTCACGACGTGCAGCGGGATGAAATATTTATAAACTTCTATGACAAGCTCGCAAAATACGCGAGCTAACAGGTTCGCCATGTTGCATGAAACCCGGAGTATCCGCCCAATTACGAAAAGATTTCAAAAATCTTCGATCTCGTGTTTCGCCGTAGCCGCGCTAGTGGTAATCACTGGTCTCATGTCATCTCAACAGGCCTATACCCAACCAGACTCAATCGAAACGTTCTCTTTAACGTTAGACAACGTCGATATCCATTCCCTGATAAAAACAGTCTCCTTGCAGACTGGCAAAAACTTCATTGTCGATCCGCGCGTCAAAGCGTCTGTAACCGTCATCACCTCGGAACCGGTAAATAAAGACAATTTGTACGAACTGTTCCTGTCTGTACTCGCTGTGCATGGATATGCTGCAGTGCCTGCAGGTAATTTCACCAAGATTGTACCGTTGCCAACAGGGGTTCAGAGCGCAGTACCCGTTTTGAGCGAACAAACAGGTGACGATCTGATCACCGAGGTGATTCACGTCGAAAACGTACCGACCCGGCAACTGATCGAATCATTGAGGCCACTGCTACCAGCAACAGCCACCCTCAGCGCTGAACCTCACTCTAATACGGTAATTATCACCGATAGCGCCGCTAATGTAGCCAGGTTGAAAAAGCTAATCCGCTTGTTAGCCGATTGAAGACATGAAATGCCACTCACTAAAAACACCTTGAA
>CAYPCS010000015.1:0-7350 GCA_964409275.1 uncultured Granulosicoccaceae bacterium | reverse complement strand
CGCAGCGGTCGGGATTGCCCGCCCGATACCGGTGGATGGCATACCGACGTTACCTATAGTCAAACCCCGCCGTTTGCCAGCCTGCTGGCCGCGAGAGTAGTTCCTGATTGCGGTGGAGACACTCTGTGGTTATCCCTGTCAGAAGCGTGGGAATCTCTGCCTTCAGGCATCCAGTCTGAAGTTGAAGAATTGTGCGCCGTACATGACTTGGGAGACTTCAGGAATAACTTTTCCATCGGCGAAAAAGATGCTCGCAAACTGAACGAAGCGCAGAGCAATTTTGGTAGCGCCATTCACCCCATAGTAAAAACACACCCGGTATCAGGTAGAAAATATTTGTATGTTAACGAAAGCTTCACCCAACAAATAATCGGGATGCGATCATCCGACAGTAACCACCTGCTCAATTTCCTGTACCGCCATATTGAACAACCGGAAAACCAGGTTCGTTTTCGCTGGTCCACCGGCGACGTTGCTATCTGGGACAACAGATGCACCTCGCACTACGCCACAAATGACTACCTGCCGCACTCACGCGAGATGCACCGGATAACGATCATAAACGATGCCAGAGTAGAGTAAACCAGAGTAAAGTAAACCAGAGACTAAAATTGACTGGCATTAGTGAGCAAACGCATGCATACCGCCGTCAACAGGGAGCACACTACCAGTAATATATGAAGCTAGCGGCGAACAAAGAAAGGCGACGGCATTGCCAACATCTTCTGCCTCACCGAAATAGCCTATGGGAATATTTGCGTCAATAAACGCTTGTCGGGATGACTCGGTCGGATGAAGTTTTTCAAGAATCTGTTCGCTCTTGATTCTACCTGGTGCGATGCAGTTGACCGTTACGCCCTCTTTTGCCACGTCACAGGACAGGCCCTTGGCCCATAAGTGAATGGCCGCTTTTGCTGCAATCGCCGCATTGAGTGTTCGCGGCTCCATTGAGCCGCTAAACCCGATAACTCTGCCGAAACCACGGGCCCGCATTGATGGCAACAACGCGTGTGTGAACCTTCTGCACGAATGAAAATTGAGGTCAAACGCCTCCTCCCAGACATCATCACCGGCCTCTACGCCAATCGGGCGCGAGCCACCGGCAGCATTTACCAGAATGTCTACAGGGCCTGCCATCTTGACAGCGTCACTACAGATACGCTCGATTTCCACCGGATCCATGATGTCACCGGCAATGATATAAGGACGTTGACCACCAGCCTGCTCGATACCATCCGAGATTGTTTCCATCCGGTCGGTACGACGTGCTGTCATTAATACCTGCGCTCCTTCTCGTGCCAGTACACGAGACACCGCATCTCCGCAGCCCACGCTCGCACCAGTCACCAGGCACGTCTTTCCTTCCAGTTGCAGATTCATTAATGTTCTCTCAGTGTTTGTAAAAGTATTTCAACGACAGGCAGAGCTTTGATGCTACCTGTAGTGTAAAGAGGCAACCACAGTTAGCCTCGACGCCAATTGCCAGGCAAGCACTACATCATCGTACTTGTCGGCAACGATAGTGACGTTACCAACATACAAAATCTGCGTACCGAAAACCGGCTATAGTTTTGCAAGCTTCCGGTGGTTAGGCCGTTCTTCGCTATATCATACTATTGTTCGCACCTGCGGCTATGTTTCGCTTGTGGTCAAATTATTTTCACGACCCGACTCATAACTGCGACATGACGCAAGCCATAACTCTCTCAGCACCTCTGACTGGCCGGTGAACTGATCATCAAGCTTATTGCAGCTGAATATTCGATCGGTTCGAAAGTGCCTCAGTCCGTCTCGCAATTCGCACCAGCCAGCCAATAATATGCAAGTTGAACGGTACGACAGGCCAACAGGCCGGATAACCCGCCGGGTTTCTACATGGTTCTCATCGCGGTAAGTCAGTTCCAGTTTATGTTCGTCCCGTATAACTTCGCGAAGCATCGAAATTGACACACACCCCAACTCCGGATCATCGACAGATACTCCCCAGGGGCTAACCTGCAGCCAGTCTGCCGGTCCATGTAAAGCATCGACTTTCTCGAAAATGCGTTCTGCTGCTTTTTGCAACATGCTATCTCCTGTGCGCGAAAGCAGCAGCAATCCAACTCGCAGAGCTTCCACTTCTTCCTGATCGAAGTTCAATGGCGGCAGGTCGTAGCCACGTCGCATTATGTATCCAATTCCAGCCTCACCTTCAATCGGTGTCTGCCTGGCCTGCAGGGCTGCAATATCACGATAGACGGTACGGACAGACACCTCCAGCTTCAATGCCAGATCCTCGGCCCTGACCGGACGTTGCGCAGCGCGCAGGATTTGTATGATTTCAAAAAGCCGATTCGAACGGGACATCACCCACCTCCTTTTGTCACTGCTGACACTTTAACCCAGGCTACTGACAGCCCTTGTCAGTAGTGTTTTGGAATAATCCTGACACACCAGCCGCACGAACACCCCTAATTGCCGACAACCGCAGGAGGTATCAGATGACCTACTATGATCATGCCGCCGCTATCGCTTACAAACTGGATCAATGGGGCGAGCCGCGAGAGCCGCGTAATTTCGAACTCGAACAGATAGCTCGCGAACGCCGCACTTCAACCATCACTGCGCAAAAGCGAACGATACTCAGACGATACCTTGCGCTTTTTCGCACTTTGCAACCATAGTTCATCCTGCTTCAGGAAGCATAAGCGCATGGGAGCCTGTTCCGGGTTCTGTAACAACAAGTCGATTTTTCAGGAATCCCAAGTAGCAGGACCAGGGTTCACCCGGAGACCTCAATGTAAAGCCGGAAAGCTGTACAATTGAACAACGTTTATACTTCTTACACGCAGTAGCGCACACGGCGCTACTGCCAATTGAGACTGATGATGCCGATAACCGTGTCCGATCTGGCCACACAGTGCAAGCAACTATTAAACGAAAGCGCGGGCCCGAGTGGCAGAGCACGGGTAGCCGCCTTGTTGTCCGAGATACTCACCGAACCCGCAAATATTGAAGCGCTGATCCCGCCGGAAACTGGCGAGCGCGATATGCTGTACGAGGACGCGGAACTCGGATTTTGTATCTTCGCCCACCAATACAAGGGGCCGAAGGAATCACTGCCGCACGATCACGGACCCTCCTGGGCAATCTATGCGCAAGCGCGCGGTGAAACCGAAATGACAGACTATGAATGGGCAACACCAGATACCGAGTTGGTGCCGGGAAAGGTTCGCCCAACGCATACCTACAAACTACTTCCAGGAGATGTGCATGTCTATAACGAGGGAGATCTGCACGCCCCGGTACGCACAGGGCCTACCAGCCTGGTGCGCATTGAAGGCCTGGATATGAGCAAGATCAAGCGGCGTCGCTATGAAACTGTCTAACGCACCGGTATTCGCAAAGTGAGCCCTGTAAATTGAGCCTGGTAAAATGAGCAAAGGCCTTTTCGTAACACTGTTTGAAGCCGGCGAACCATTTGCCCTGATCGACACACGCGAACGACGCGAGCACGTCAATGGTCACTGGTTCGGCAGCACGAATATTCCGCTATCTGTGTTGAAGCCACAGACCCTAAGGCTGATTCCAGACCGTGACTTTCCGATTCATCTTCTCGACTGGCAGGACAAACCCGGTGAAGCCGCCGCAACGCTATTGTCCGAATCGGGTTATACCAACGTCACCCGCTGCACTACCCGCCAACCCGATGCATTTGGTGACGGGTTCGTCAAAGGTGAGTTTGTATGGTCCAAGGCATTCGGCGAAGTAGTCGCGCATACATCCGGTCTGCCGGAAATCACCCCTGCAGAATATCTTGCAAACTATAGACAGGCACAATTGTTCGATGTACGCCCGACTGCCGAATACTCGCTGTTCACAATACCCGGCTCACAAAGCCTGCCCAATAGCCTTCTGCTGGCCAATATGGAAACGCTAAAACAAACAGGTGACATGGCACTTCTGCATTGCGCGGGTCGCACTCGCTCTATCATCGGTGCATGTACGTTAAAAGCCGCAGGATATAACGGGCCCTATGCCATTTTTAAGGGCGGCACACAGGCGTGGCAGCTCGACGGTTTAGAACGCGAGTTTAACGCGACCCGGTTGTTTGCCAAAGATACCGATACCGAAGAAATCAATGCCGAAGAAATCAATACCAGGGAAATCAAGTGCAAAGAAATAGATGATCTTAAACCGATTAAAGACTTTCTTGACCAGTGGAACATCGAGTACCAATTCCTGGACAATGCTAACCTGGAAAACTTCATTGCCAAACATACAACAGAACATCTCTTCGATGTATCGGATGACGCTGCTACAGGACAACTGGCTGAGTGTAATATCGTTAAAATATCCGGCACGAACCTGATCCAGCAAACTGATCGCTCCATTGCCCGTTATCACGTTCCGGTTATCCTGTTCGACCACGGGTCTGGGAGTCGTGCCGCGTTTGCCGCCTATTGGCTACAAACAATGGGATTCAAAGTCAGTATCGTGTATCTGACAAAAAAGCTTGCCAGTCGCCCGCCAGATGACCCGGGGATTTACCACGGGCACTCAACAACAAATCCAGTACATGTAGTACTTACTACGGATCAACTTCTAAAAATCCCGGAATCAACAGATACATTAATTGACTTGAGACCATCGCAAGCCTACAGCCGCGGACATATCAAAGGCAGCCACTGGGGGAATATCAGTGAACTCCTCTTACGTGATGCGCACGCTACTAAATCCACTGTGGTGATTGGCAACGATGTTGAGCATGCGAGTCATTGCGCAGACTTACTGGCGCACAATGGATGGCAGATTGCCGGCATATACGGCTGGAACACTGGTGACATTGATACTGACAATTTTGACCCTGTTGATATACACGATGCACAGCTTCACACCACAACCATTGAATCACCCATAGACAAAAGCGCACTGTTCGCGGCACGTCACCACGGCAATATGCAGGACTCACGTGACTATCTGGCCTGGGAAGAGGAACTACCCGATCAAATCGACCGGGAAGTTTATAAGCTATGGCTTCAGCTTCTTGGTAATACTGTCGTCTGACGAAAAAACGGAGGGTTAATCAAGAGCGAGGGCCCGCACTTTGGCGCATTGCGTGGAAGGTGCTCATGCGAGGAACAAAAAGCACTAGTGAAGTAACTCAATATCTGAATTGGCGTTCTATAAGGGAACTGTAAAATGAGCAGCTTTAGAAACGTAAAATTGATAGGTTCAACGTAAGCGATCAAACAAAGCCGTTGTACTCACGGGTGTCAATACCGGATAGCCTAGCTGTTCATTCTGTACACAGGCAATTTCATGAACGACTCTCAAGGCAACACTCGTCGAGTACGCAGGTCACGTGAGCAATGGCGGCGAATCATAGCCGAGTATGAAAGCGAGAACCTGACGCAGCAAGAATTCTGCGCAAAGCACAATCTCGGCAATGTAAGTTTCAATAAATGGTATCACCGACTTAAATCAGATCAATCCAACGGTTTCGTTGCACTCCCGGTGGTCAATACAGAAAAAGCAGAGAATGCATCCGGGGTGACTCAAACCACCAACCACATCGAGGTTCGCCTGGAACTCGGCGACGGACTCGTGCTGCACTTGAGTCGCCAGTGAGATGCTCAGCGTACCCGCGAAAGTCTATCTATATACACAACCTACCGATATGCGAAAAAGCTTCGACGGATTGATTGCTCTAACTCGTAACCTGATCAAACTGGATCCACTCAGTGGCTACTACTTTGTGTTTGTTAACCGAAATCGAAACTATTTCAAAATACTGCATTACGAACGTGGTGGTTACTGTCTATGGTGCAAACGACTGGAGCAAGGTCGCTTTGCCATCGTCAGTGGACATAGTGATAGTGTCGAGCTGAGCTATACCCAGCTAATGATGTGGATCGACGGCATTGCACTTGAGTCACGTGCCCAACAAAAACGCTATTTGAAACCATCACACAGCTACCTGGTGGTATAATCGAACCATGATGACGCCTGAACAAGTTGAACAAACTTTAGCTGCTAAAGATAAAGAACCTGGTAGCGCACGTCGTAGCGTTGTCATGCTCGAACAAGAGCTGCGAGAGAAGCAAGCTCAGCTGGACTGGATGAAGAAACAACTGTTCGGGCAACGTAGTGAAAAGCAGCGTTACATCGATGATGTGCAACAGCCGTTGTTTACAGAAGATGCTCCAGTAACTGATAGTGAGAAGGATGCACAAAGTACGACGATTGCAGCTCACACACGGCGCAAGAAGAAACAGCGTGGCAACAGCGTCACCGATGAAGGACTACGGTTCGACGAAAATGTGCCTGTGGTCGATGTCGAGCATAGTTGTGCCGAACTTGATGGTCCGGATGCTCAGGACTATGAAATAGTCCGGTATGAATATGTCCATAAACTCGCCAGCCGACCTGGCAGCAAAGTCGTACTGCGCCACCAATATCCTGTGTTGAAACACAAGACACAAGATCACTTTGTACAGCCAAAGGCGGTAGAAGGTGTGTTGGGCCAATCGCAAGTTGATGTCAGTGCGTTGGCTGACATGCTGGTGGAGAAGTTTGTGTACCACATGCCGCTGTACAGACAGCATCAAAAGCTTCAGGACGAGGGATTTCAGCTATCCAGAAGTACGTTGGGCAATTGGGTGGCTGGCGCAATAGAGCTGCTCAGACCGATAGCGGATATCCTGAAAGATGAACTTCTGGGCGGCCGATACCTGAAGCTCGATGAAACTGCAATCAAAGCCGGGCGTACCAAAACGGCCAAAGGCAAAGGGAAAATGAAATCCGGGTGGTTGTGGCCAATGCTTGGGGAGTTCGGAGATATCGTATTTAATTATTCTGCGTCACGCGGCAAGGTCGTGGTTAATGATTTACTGAAAGACTTCAGCGGCACACTGCAAACTGATGGTTACGAGGTGTATGCCAGGTACACGGCAGAGCATGAAAACATCAACCATGCACTGTGTTGGAGCCATACGAGGCGATGTTTTGTAAAAGCGGAGTCTATGCATCCAAAATTGGTGAAACAGATACTGGCGTATATTGCTGTGCTGTACCGGATAGAACGCCAACTGCGCGACAGTGTTGCAAGTAGCGAGAAAATACTCAGTGTCAGAAAACGTCGTTCCCGACGGTGTGTCGATAAGATTTTCAAATGGATAGATGAACAGATACAGCGTGTGGAGCTGACACCGAAAGATCCGTTGAGAAAAGCATTGCACTACGCAAAAGATCGGGAGGCTGGTCTGCGGGTATTTCTTGAGGACGCGTGGGTAGCACTGGATACCAATGATCTGGAAAGGTCATTACGAGTGATCCCGATGGGTCGCAAGAACTGGTTGTTCTGCTCAA
>CAYPCS010000014.1:71507-96615 GCA_964409275.1 uncultured Granulosicoccaceae bacterium | reverse complement strand
GGTACATGTCGTTGCGATGAGAGATTCGAGTGAATTGATCCAGAGTGACCGCCGGAGCCACAAAGGTATTTTCCCCTTCCAGAGCAATTTCCAGAATGTCCTCGAAGGCAGTGATCAGCGCCTTTGTTGAGCTAACTTCATAGTTATCACCACCGCCCGCGGTGGCAACGTCGTCTAGCCATGTTTCACTGAAATTGAAACCGATTGTATGGGTTACGATATTGTTTAAATCAGGCAAATCGGAGTTGTCGTTTGCATTGAGAAATGTGGCGAGTTCTTCACCGCAGGTTCCGGCCTCGTGGACGTCAGGTTCAATACAGGCAGTTATGCCGAGCTCGTCCTTGATGGTGTTGGGAATAAAAAAATTCGCTCCAGGTTCGTCGCGGTAACCGCTTACGTTGCTTTTTGTGGGGTTACCGTCGGTGAGTACCACAATGTGGTTGCTTTGGCATTCGCTGGTCATTGGAGAATTGTAAGTATGAACGCCAGCGGCATCTGTCAGGCATACAGGGTTGTCAGCATCGGGATCGTCAACACACTGATGTGCAATGGGTCTGTCCCCGCGCAGATATAGAGCAGCTTCATACATAGCTGGCACAGTACCGGTGCCGCCGCCTTCGACCAGTGAATCGATATCAGTGATGAGACTGGCGCGGTTTTCGGTAATAGGAGCTACAGGTTGCAGTATTTTTATTTCGTTGTCGTACTCCATTAACCCGGCGTTTATATTGTTGGTCGTATTCAGTAGTGCTTTCAGTCCGTTTCGAACGCGTGCCAGGCGGGTTTCGGTTCCACCGTCAAGGTTATCCATTGATCCTGATACGTCTATGACAAACAACACATTGGGTTGCGCTGAAACTCTACCGAAAAATACTTCGGTGTCGTCGGCAAATGTACTACCGGAGCCAATTGTAACCAACGTTGCAACTATCGCCGGAATAATACTGTTGACAGAATTCCGAAGTCGGCATCGATGCGATGTTATTAATCCCATTATCTCACCCCTAACTGATAAGTCAGTTTCGATCTATACCTGAAAGCCGGATCTACAGCCTCAGAGGCAATATTCACCGGTGATCGAAATCTGAGTGGTCATTTTGTCGGCAGCCAGTACGTGAATATTAGCGCTGGAACTGATTAATAATGGAAACTTGAGAACCGTCTTTGAATCTAGCATGCAAATGCGGGAAGAGGTCCTGGTGCAGACAGGTCCTGGTGCCAGTCCGGGGATTAGGCTGACCGGGCCTGGCCGTAAAGGTAGTTCAGGCCTGTATAAACAAATCCTGAAAACCGTCTGTATTTACAAAGAGTTTGTGATGACAACTGAAGTGAGTTCAAACTATGAGTAACGTTTAAGCGAATTCGAATCGGGGGATTTTCACACAATATGCTCGTTTGACAGCGACTTCAGTAAGAATCGGGAGCAACCTTGCTGCTTTGCGCAGCAAGGTTATTTACCATTGCTGTGGCTAGCCGCCGGTTGCAATTCCCTCTCTTCGGGAATCTGCTCCGCCGATCAGTTTTCCGCCACTAATCGCAATTGCGTGCAATCCGGAGTTTAACGGGCGGGTATTTACCGTATGGCCGATTTTTTCGAGTAGCGGTGCCAGTGTGACTGCTACAGTGTCCTTTTCGAGGTCTGTTGCACCATTGCGGTTCACTACATGCGGCAGATCGATTGCAGTTTGCGGATCCATACCCCAGTCCAGTATTGCAATCACAGATTTTGCAACATAGTTAATGATTCGCGAGCCGCCGGGTGAACCGATCGCCAGCACTGGAGTTCCATCCTTAAAGACTATAGTGGGTGCCATTGACGATCTTGGGCGTTTGCCGGCCTCAACACGATTGGCGATGGGTAGCCCGTTCTCCTCTGCCTTGCGGGAAAAATCGGTCAATTCATTGTTTAACAGAAAACCGTTTGTCATCACACGTGATCCAAACCCTGTTTCGATGGTGGTGGTCATCGAGATTATGTTGCCTTTTTGATCGACGATACTAAAGTGCGAAGTGCCGGCTCTCTCGGGTTGCGTGTCCGGAGCAAAAAGCGAAGCGCTTTGTTGCGGAGGCTCACCGGCTTCTGCCTTTTCTGTTGCAGATTCAGGATTAATAAGAGCCGCCCGCTCTTTCAGGTAGCCGGCATCGAGTAACCCGTCAGGCATATCGACGAAATCCGAATCAGCCATATACAAACCCCGGTCGGCGTAGGCAAGTTTGGCAGCCTCTGCATATAGATGCCACGCCTCGACCGAGGGTCCCATTGAAGGTAGGTCGAAGTGCTCGAGCATCATGAGAATCTGGCCCGTGGTTAATCCACCCGAGGTCGGTGGTCCCATGCCGCAGACCTCGAACGCGCGATAGGGAAAACATACCGGAGCTCGTTCTATGACTTCGTAGTCTGCCAGGTCCTGCAGCGTGAGCTCACCCGGATTAATTTCGGTTTTCACGGCGTCGACAATTTGCTGTGCAATATCACCTTCGTAAAATGGTCTCGATCCTTCCGAGGCTATTGTGCGAAGTGTGCTGGCAAACTGCGGGTTCTTCAGATAGGTGCCAGCCGCTTTCGGTGTCCCGTCATCGTTAAAAAAATAGCGTCGTGCAGGCTCGAACAGATCGAGTTTTTTCTCTTGTGCAGCGGCGATGGAATTACCCAGTCTCGGTGATATCTCAAAACCGGCTTCCGCATGAACAATCGCTGGTAACAATAAATCTGACCATCGCAATGATCCATGCGCTTCGTGTGCTTTTTCAAGCAATTTGAGTGTACCCGGAACACCTACCGATTTACCGCCAATAACGGCATCCCACCATTTAACCGGTTTACCATCGGCACCGTAGAAATATTCGGGCGTTGCAGATGCCGGGGCTTTTTCGCGCCCGTCATAAGTGAGTAATTTCTTCGCTGATGAGTCCCAATAGAGCATAAAGGCGCCGCCCCCTATGCCTGACGATTGTGGCTCAAACAAATTCAGCATTGTTTGAACGGTAACAGCAGCATCAGCGGCAGTTCCGCCAGCGGCCAGAACTTCTGCTCCTGCTTTGGCCGCAAACGGGTTGGCAGCGGATACCATGTAGTTGTCGGTAGTGATTGACGATCGTGAGTAACTCGCCCTGGCAGAGTTGGTAGAATCGGCGCTGGCGGTGCCTGCGGCGAGCAACAAGGTGAGCAAAAGTACGTTGGATTTGGTCATTCTGTTTCCCTGGTAGCGTGGCCAGCTAAAACGTTAACACATAAGTCACGGTTTGTTTGATTCGCCTGTTTTAGCTGGATATTTCTGTTGCGAATTGCCATTGGCCATGGACTGGCCCAGAATCAGGTTACCTGTCGTTAGTAACGGACCAATTTCAATGTCTGGTAATTCAGAGGTAACCGCTGTTTCAGGATGGCGATCCCCACAAGTGGTGATAGTTGCGGCCTGTCTTATTGCGCTTGTCGGTTTTGGCTTGCGATCATCATTCGGTCTGTTTCTCGAACCTATGACCGTCGCACGTGGCTGGAGTCGCGAAACCTTTGCGCTGGCACTGGCGATACAAAACCTGATGTGGGGCATCGGGGTACCGGTTGCAGGCGCGATTGCAGATCGCTACGGTGCAGCGCGAGTGATACTGATTGGTACACTCTTCTACGGGGCCGGTATCTACGGTATGTCGATTGCCGAAACCGGCAGCACACTGCATCTCACGGCGGGCCTGCTTACTGGAATCGGGGTGGCCTTTACCGCATTTTCACTGGCGATGGCAGCCATGGCAAAAGTGGTATCAGCAGATAAAAGATCATTCATATTAGGGCTTGGTACAGCAGCAGGTTCCTGTGGGCAGGTACTGTTTTCCCCCTTAAGCCAGAGTTTTATCAATTCATTTGGTTGGCAACAGGCGTTGGTACTGCAAGCGGGCATCGCGTTGGTGTTGATTCCGTTGGCGCTGGCGTTGCCTTCCAATAGTCAGGCGGGATCCGGCGGACCTTCTGACCAGTCCCTGGCCGATGCGGTACGTGAAGCATTCGCTCACAGAGGGTTTGTGTTGCTTACCGCCGGATTTTTTGTTTGCGGATTCCATGTGGCGTTTGTCACGGTGCACTTTCCGGCCTACGTCAGGGACATGGGTCTGGCACCCATTGTCGGTGCCTGGTCATTGTCGCTGATCGGGCTCTTTAACATCGCCGGATCTTTTCTGTCCGGTTTTGCAGGTCAAAGGTTCAGTAAGAAGTCGAGCCTTAGTTTTATTTATCTGGCGCGTGCCGTTGTGATAACGGCGTTGCTGCTATCACCAAAAACGCCAACCACGATTTATCTTTTTGCTGCAGCGATGGGATTGCTTTGGCTATCGACCGTGCCGTTGACCACGGGCATTGTTGCTCAGGTTTTCGGCATCAGGTATCTGGCCACTCTATTTGGATTTGTTTTTCTGAGCCACCAGCTCGGGAGCTTTATCGGTGTTTGGCTTGGCGGCCGTTTGTATGACGCTTATGGCTCCTACGATGGTATGTGGTGGGCCGGCGTTTTCTTCGGAGTAGTAGCGGCGATTATTCACTGGCCCATTGATGAAAAACCGTTGTCGCGTCTAACAGCCACCACCTGATGCGCTATATCGTCGGCTGCGACTTGCGAATGTATCCTTAAACACGTTGGTGGCAGTGACCACCTTGCTCCGTTCAACCATGGCTTGAAGGATCGTGGTGTTTGCCTATTTTGAAAATCTGATTAATCCGCTGCAGGAAGCACCGGTAGAAAAGCCGCCTGAGCTTACTCGTGATTTTTTTATTCATTACCTGCGTCCGCACAAACGTCTGTTGCTGGTCACCCTGTTTTTCACCAGTGTTGCCTCTATTGCAGAGCTTTATCTGTATGCCTATCTTGGACACATCGTTGACTGGATGACTACCACTGACCCTGCCGGTTTTTTCACCACGCACGGCACAGATCTTCTCGTCATGTTGTTCGTGGTTGTGGTTATACGGCCGGTTAGTATGTTGATTGCCCGGTGTCTGATTACACTGACACTCACGCCCGGTCTTACAAATAGCGTCCGATGGCAGAACCATCGCTATGTGGTAAGGCAAAGCCTTAATTATTTTCAAAGTGATTTTGCGGGCCGTATTGCGCAAAAAGTGATGCAGACCGGAAACTCCCTGCGAGAGAGTGTTTTAAATGTCATCGACGGTGTGTGGCTCCTGTTTATTTATTTGGCAGGAATTGTCTGGTTATTCCTGGATATCGATTGGCGATTGATGGTGCCAGTGGGGTTTTGGGTAGTTGGTTATTGTTGGGTTATTGTGAAAATGATGCCACCAGTCGGGGCTAAATCGCGCGCGGTATCCGAGGCCAACTCGGCGCTTACCGGTCGCATTGTCGATAGTTACACCAATATTCAGTCCGTAAAGCTCTTTGCCCATGCAGAACGTGAGGAGGCATTTGTTGCGATCGGTTTTAAGCACCATACAAAGGCACTTGGTGCATTGTTGAAATCGATTTTGCGAATGCTTTTTTCGCTGGTAGTCATGAATACGTTACTCATTGTAGTAACAGCACTGCTTTCTATTTATTATTGGCAGCAGGGAACCATCTCGATCGGCGCGATAGCAATAGCGAATGGCTTGATACTTCGACTGAATCAAATGTCGGGCTGGATTCTGCGCACGATATCAGCACTTTTTGAAAGTGTGGGCGCTGTACAAAACGGAATTGAAACCATTTCTGTTGCGAATTCTGTAGTGGATAGCACTGCCGCTACCGCACTTCAAGTCACCGATGCAAGAGTAGAGTTCCAGTCGGTGCAATTTCGCTACGATCAGGACGATCGCGTTATTCGTGATTTTTCCTTAATGGTCGAACCTGGTGAAAAGATTGGTGTAGTTGGTCGATCAGGGGCCGGTAAGTCCACATTGGTTAATCTTCTGATGCGCTTCTACGATGTAGACAGTGGAAAAATTCTTATAGATGGCCATGATGTATCGCGGGTAACGCAAGAAAGTTTACGCGCAAACATAGCGATGGTCTCTCAGGATACCTCTCTGTTGCATCGTTCTATACGAGACAACATATGCTACGGCCGCCCTGATGCTACGGAAGAAGAGATGCTCGAGGCGGCGAAGCTCGCGCACGCTGATTTGTTCATTCCGCAGTTAATGGACAGTAACGGCAGAAGTGGCTACGACGCTTATGTTGGAGAGCGCGGAGTAAAGTTGTCTGGTGGTCAGCGGCAGCGTATCGCCATCGCCAGGCTAATTCTTAAAAACGCGCCGATACTTGTGCTCGATGAAGCTACCTCCGCACTTGACTCCGAAGTCGAAGCAGCCATTCAGGAACAGTTGCGAGACTTGATGCAGGGTAAAACAGTGATAGCGATTGCCCACCGACTCTCGACGATTGCGGCGATGGATCGACTGGTGGTGATGGATGAGGGTGAAATTGTCGAAACCGGGCGCCACGATCTATTACTCAAGACCGGTGGCTTGTACTCCCGATTGTGGAGCAGGCAGTCCGGAGGCTTTATCGGGGCTGATCAGGGAAGTGTCGGCTGTTAATAAATTGTCATTTTATGTGACTCAGGCATTACACATTGGTTTGATTTCTTCGCTGACGCAGCGATCAGGTTTACAGTGCCTATAGACATGCAGTAATTCCGAAGCATGCGAATGACAGAATTAACAGAGGCACGACATGCTGAGAATAATATTGGGTTTGACCGGGGCAGGGCTAATCGGGTTTGGTTTGTTCGGCGGACACTCGTTGCAAATGGCGCACGAGAAAGTTATTGGAATAATAGGCGCGGACGATGGGGGAGTTTTAGCGCAATCATCTGAACCGGCATCACCCGGGCCGGAAACAGAAAGCGCGGTCAGTAGCATAGCCACTGATTCCAGTCCTGCGGTATCTGCGCAAGCGACGACCGAGGCAACCAGTGATGTAGCCCAGGCGGTTTCAGACACAGGCGATGCGCAAACGGACGAACCTCTGGAAACAATGGCAAGCCAGACTGTTGCAGCGATAACTGTTACTGATACCGGTGATGAAGAAACGGCGACCAGCGAACGCAGCCTCGACATAGAGACCACAACCAACCCGGTGAAGGAAGTGAAGGCCTCTGCGCGAGATTCGGAGCTGGCAATCGCACGAGCACTTCTTGATCCCGACAATGTGAATGTAACACCAGATGAAAATGAATCAGGCGTGGCACCGGCGGCCATTGCAACGCGGTTGTCTGCAAACGAAGCGACAGCAGACGCGGCCATGCAGTTGGCAGATGATAATAAAGAGAACACCGTAACCGACATCTTGCAGACTACTAATGGTGAATCCGCTAACAACACGTTATTCGTGCTGAAAGAGACGGTGAACCTGCGCGGTGGTCCCTCGATCAGTCATCCGATCGTGCTGCAACTGGAGAAAGGCCAGGAGCTAATGGAATTTAAGCGCGATGGTAAGTGGGTGCATGTCGGTGCCTACGGCACTTCAGGCAAAATTGGTTGGGTTCACACCACACTGGTTGGACAAATCAACAACTAAACGGGATTAAAACTACCCCGTGTCTGTGAACCGGGGGCGAAGTCAGACTTTCGGTGGCGGAGTCTGTAGATTCCCGGGCGGAATCGCATCCAGTACTCCGGGCTTGCGTATTCGGCTGCAGCGTTTAGTCGATCCCGCCTTATATTACAATAGTCACATTGCTCCCGGCCGTATCGCTCCAGCCGGGTAGTAACGGCGTATTGCTGGAGCTTTGGGCTGTTTCTACCCGTGAGGAAAGTATGGTTAGCCCTGGTTATTTACCATTTCACCCCAACCCCAAAAAACCCGACAAGGCGTTGCCCGCCGGAGCCTGTGATAGCCACTGCCACGTGTTTGGCCCGGTGGATCGATTTCCGTTTGCTGAAACCAGCACCTATGTACCGGTTGACGCGGGCAAAGAGATCCTGTTTCAACGCCATCAATTTCTGGGTATAGACAGAGCAGTGATTGTTCAGGCAAGTTGCCATGGTACGAACAATGACGCCATGATTGATGCATTGCGAACTGCCGGAGAAAATTACCGGGGGGTCGCAGTCGTTAATAAGGATGTCACTGTGCCGGAGCTTGAGGTCATGCACGAAGCCGGCGTGCGTGGTGTGCGCTTCAACTTTGTTAAACGACTTGGCAGTGCTATGCCAATTAATCACTATCGTGAGATTCTCGCAAAAATAGCGGCTTTTGACTGGCACATAATTGTTTATTTCGATGCCGAAGATCTGGTTGCACTTGCACCATTCTTTCGAACCATTGAGGTGCCTGTAGTTATCGACCACATGGGGCGTGTGCCGGTAGAACAAGGCACGTCGTCTACTGCCTGGGAGCTATTGCATAAACTGTTGACCAGTGAGGAAAAGTACTGGGTTAAAATCAGCTGCCCTGAACGTCTCTCGAAAACAGGGCCTCCGTATGCAGATGTTGATGTGGTTGCGAATTCCTTGATCGAAACCATACCGGATCGCGTACTGTGGGGAACCGACTGGCCTCACCCGAACATGAAATCCCATATGCCGGATGACGGTCAACTGGTAGACCGTTTTTTGCAACTGGTCAAAGATGAGCCAATGCGGCAAAAAATTCTGATTGATAACCCGACAAAACTTTATTGGCCGGTGTAACGTTCGCACCAGCCAGTTTACGCGTTTGTAAAACCAGATCAGGAAAACCCGATGAAACCAGTAGCTGTACGCCATATTGAGCGCGCCAGCGCAACAGTAATTGACCAGCTTGGCAAACTGGGCGTTGCCACCACTCATGAGTCTAATCAACGCCAGGGCCTGATGAAGCCTTATATGCGTCCGGTCTATTCGGGCAGTCGGGTTGCCGGAAGTGCTGTCACTATTCTTACCCAGCCTGGTGATAACTGGATGATTCATGTGGCAATCGAATTGTGTCAGCCCGGCGACATTCTGGTTGCAGGTTGTACGGCGGATAATACCGATGGCATGTTCGGCGATCTCCTTGCTACCTCTGCGCAGGCTCGAGGGGTGCGAGCGCTGATAACAGACACCGGTTGTCGGGACGTGGCCGATCTTAAGGCCATGCAGTTTCCGGTATGGTCAAAACGAATTTCGGCAAAGGGCACCGTCAAAGAGACGCTCGGTTGTGTGAACATTCCAGTTGTGTGTGGCGGAGAGATTGTCAATCCGGGGGATGTTATTGTGGCTGATGACGATGGCGTGGTTTGTATTCCGCGACTCGCCGCAGAGCAAGTGCTTGAGGCGGGTGTGGAACGCGAGGCTAACGAAGGTGACAAGCGACGTCAGCTTGCAGACGGTGTGCTCGGACTCGATATGTACAATATGAGGCCGCGGCTCGAAGAAGCCGGTCTCGTCTACATCGACTCCCTTAGCGAGCTTCACAACTAATGAGTTGCGCAAGTACTGACGTAAGCGCCCGTGTAAAGGATTATTATTTTCGCGTGCAATGGATGAGTGAGAGTTACGCGTTTGATTCCGAAAACGGCTTGTCGATCAGAACAGAACTGACGGGCTACAGGTAATAAAACAATGATTATTGATTGTCACGGTCACTACACCACAGCACCGGATGAACTCGGTGATTACAGAGAACAACAAAAAGCGGATCTTGCAAATGATCCAATGTTTGCTCACAAAAAAGGGATGGTAAACATCACTGATGATCAGATCAGAGAAAGTCTTGAAGGGGCGCAGCTTAAATTGCAAAGAGAGCGTGGTACAGACTTAACCGTTTTTTCGCCACGTGCAAGCTGGATGGGACATCATATAGGAAATGAATCCACCAGCATTACATGGACACAGCATTGCAATGATCTCATCTATCGCATCACGCAACTCTACCCGGAAAACTTTGTTGGCGTAGCACAACTGCCGCAAACACCAGGAGTTGCGCCACATGCCTGTGTCGCTGAAATTGAGCGTTGTGTGTCCGAATACGGTTTTATCGGCATTAATCTGAATCCCGATCCATCTGGCGGATACTGGACAGACCCTCCACTGGGTGATCCCTACTGGTATCCGATCTATGAAAAGATGGTGGAGCTTGATGTGCCGGCGATGATACATGTGAGTGCCGCGTGCAATCCGTGCTTTCACACTACGGGCTCGCACTATCTTGGAGCTGATACAACCGCTGTAATGCAAGTCATTACCTCTGATCTTTTCAAAGTATTTCCGACATTAAAATTCATCATACCGCACGGCGGTGGTGCGGTTCCGTATCATTGGGGTCGTTTTCGCGGGTTAGCTGACATGATGGGTAAGCCACCACTAAGCGAACTCATATTGAACAACGTCTACTTTGATACCTGCGTGTACCATCAGCCGGGCATAGATCTTTTACTCAAGGTGATACCGGCAAACAATATATTGTTTGCGTCAGAAATGGTGGGTGCTGTCCGTGGTATTGATCCGGAGACGGGTCATTATTTTGATGATACGAAACGCTACATTGATGCAAATACAGATATCAGTGCGGCCGATAAGGAACTTATTTTTTCGGCTAATTCAAAGCGGGTTTTCAGCCGCCTGAATACTGACGGGGCTTAGCTAATAGTGATGGCATCTGATACCGGTATTCCCTGCACCTGGATGCGTGGTGGTACCTCGAAGGCTGCCTGTTTTTTAAAAAAGGACTTGCCCTATGATGTAGAGGCACGTGATCAACTATTGCTATCGGTGATGGGTTCACCTGATCCGAGACAGATTGATGGCATTGGCGGTGCCGATCCACTGTGCAGCAAGGTTGCCGTAATCTCTGTATCCGATAGACCGGATGCACAAATTGATTATCTTTTTTTGCAAGTGTTTGTCGATAAACCGGTAGTCACCGATTCGCAAAACTGCGGCAATATATTAAGCGCAGTTGCGCAATTTGCCATAGAACAGCAGCTGATTGATGCAAAAGATGAAAAGACAGAGGTATCTGTTTATATGGTCAACAGCGACCAGATAGCAGAAGTAACAATAGAAACACCGCAATCACGGGTAACGTATCAAGGTGATGCAAAAATCGATGGGGTGCCTGGAACATCAGCGGCGGTGTTGCAAAATTTTCCGCAAGCTGCTGGTTCAACCTGTGGCGCACTACTACCCACGGGTAATCAGATGGATATCATTGACGGGATTGAAGTTACCTGTATCGACAACGGAATGCCCGTCGTCATTATGCGCGCAGGTGATATGGGTATTACCGGCTACGAGTCCCGGGACGCGCTGGATACTCACGACGTTCTAAAACAGAAACTTGAATCTGTCAGGCTGCTCGCAGGTCCGTTGATGAATCTGGGGGACGTAACGGAAAAGTCCGTGCCTAAAATGACGTTGGTTGCGGCACCCGCTAACGGAGGCACAATTTCCACTCGTACCTTCATACCGCATCGCTGCCATGCATCAATCGGGGTGCTGGGCGCGGTGAGCGTTGCCACCGCCTGTATGTTGAAACAGTCACCAGCTGCTGATTTCGCTGAACTCCCCGAAGTTTCTGATTCCGATAGGAGCATATCTGTTGAACATCCCATCGGCGAGACGACGGTGGTAATGAATATCGATGACAGTGACGTGCAAATAAAAGTTAACAAAGCGGCGATTTTGCGTACAGCGCGTAAATTGTTCGCCGGTATTGTGTATCCTTCGTTTGATTGCTGACGCCTAAAAGTAGAGAGTGCGAGCTATTCACCCTGCAAACGGTCAGTCTGGTGTTTTCTTTGATCCTCACGGAACGAACACTTCGTATACCCGGTATTTATATGTTAAATAAAAAGACTGTTATTGCTATCGTCGGTGCGATTCTGGTAGCACTTGGTGTTAACCTTGAAGAGCTCGGTATTGATCTGGATGCCTTGACTGGAAACGGACAATCGACAAGTGTCCAAAGCAGTAACACCAATTCCGGATCATCAAAGGGTGAGGTTGGCAACCCGTTTGAGAAAAGTTTGGCAGGTGCTTATCAGTCCGGTAAAAAATGGTCTGACACAAAGCCGGCGATCAATTTGCATCATGTTTTCGAGGGCGAGATTAACCGCAAGGATAAGCCAGTCGGCTATCATTCCCGCCCGGGCGGCAATGATCCTGACGGTGCGCGGTTAGTGCGAATCAAGGATTCACCAAACTCTGTCGGAGTGTATACCGCGACCATCTCCATACGCGATGGCAATCAATGGAAAGAAAAGTTCTCCAGTTTTTTCCCGGATAACCTCAGCGAGCACCAGGTAGTGGATGCGGTGCTGCACGCCTACAAGAATAGCGCAGACAAAAATCGGCAACCGTGGCAAGGACCCTCCGGCCTGGGCTTTGACATTCAAGGCTACACAATGTCCGGGGGCGATATCAATACGGCATTCCCCGTTTACAAGAGAGATCGGTGACATGGCTCTGGAATTCTACCGCGACGAAAATGGCAATGCATGCGCGCGGGGTCGTGATGATCGACTAGCCACCTTCCTGCAAACCGATCTGCAGGATTCAATTGGTGTTACCAGCGAGCTGATCAGTTCACTAAAAAGCGAGACCAGCCATGCGCAATTCAATGGCAATGGTCACAGTGTCAGCATTGCACCGGTAATGGTAGTAATAGAATCCAGTTTTGACGATGTAGCTCCGGATCGCCGAATGCGGCGTGATGAGCTGCTGGCCCATCTGGAAGCATGGCTCGCGTTTATTTCTACGGATAGCAGTGCTATCGGGTCGAGCTGAGCCAGACAGAGAATCAATAATACGATGAAAAAAACCGCCGCCTGTGGCTCCTGGCCTTCCGGGATTAGCGCTGAGTTGATGGTATCCGGAAATATAGGCTTATCTCAGGCTACTTTTTTCGAAGGGGACATATACTGGCTTGAAAGCCGCCCGCAGGAGCAAGGCAGGAATGTCATTGTTTATTGTGATCTGCAGGATGACCGTTGCGAAAAGCATGAATTGTTACCCGCAAAATATAATTGCCGTACCCAAGTTCATGAGTATGGCGGTGCCTGTTTTATACCGACCGGCGCCGGTGTTTTTTTTACCAACCACACCGATCAGCAAATATATGTTGCATTGAATAATGGCGATATTAAAGCGGTTACCCGTGAAACCGGTATTCGCTTTGCAGATTTTGCTTATAGCGCAAAGCGAAATATGCTGGTGGCGGTGGCTGAAGAACACGATGCCCGGTTTAGCGAGCCACGTAACTACCTGGTTGCGATATCCATAGCTGACGGGGCATTGCATGTATTGCACAGTGGTGAAGATTTTTACGCCTCTGCGAAATTTGCTCCCGACGGGGATCAACTGTGCTGGATAAGCTGGAACCACCCGAATATGCCCTGGGATGGCACTAGCCTGTGGGTCGCAGAGGTTAAATCTGCGACCGGGATAAATCATGCAAAGGTGGTTGCCGGTGGTACCAGTGAATCTGTCTTTCAGCCGGGATGGAGCCCTGCGGGTGAATTATATTTTGTCTCGGACAGAACCAACTGGTGGAACCTCTATCGCTTGTGTGATGAACAGGTAAAGCCCGTCTGTCCGGTAGAGGCGGAATTCGGTATGCCGCAGTGGCAATTCGGAATGACGCGCTACGGTTTTATTGGTGACGATAAAATTGTCAGTTCGTACAGCCAGAATGGCTCGGAAGCATTGGCGTTGCTGGATGTTAGCTCAAGCGGGTTTACGACATTGTCGCTGGATCACACGGCGTATCAGTCGCTGACCACATCCACTGGCAACGTTTGTTATATTGCGCAGTCACCGACGGCGTTTCCTGCCTTGTATTCGCTGGAAATCGCGGGCGCCGGCAACACACCGAATGAAGAGCGATTGATAGCGGTTTCGTCTACGCTGGACATTGACAGCGCGCAGTTTTCCCGGGGAAAAAACATCACCTTTCCGTCGGCGTCCGGAGCTTATGCACACGGCTTTTTCTATCCGCCCGTCAATGCAGAATATGAAGCACCGGATGGTGAGTTACCGCCACTCATTGTGATGATTCACGGTGGCCCGACATCATCCACCCAAAATGACCTGAGTCTGAAGGTTCAGTTTTGGACAAATCGTGGCTTTGCGGTACTGGATGTGAACTATCGCGGCAGCACCGGGTTTGGTCGTAAATACCGCGATGCCCTGAAGACCCTTTGGGGTGTGGTTGATGTGGAAGATTGTGATTACGGCGTGCGTTATTTGGTTGAAAAACGGTTGGTGGATGCAGACCGGGTAGCTATTCGCGGTGGTAGCGCCGGTGGATTCACCGCGCTGGCCGCGCTGGCGGGAACGGACACATTCAAGGCCGGCGCCAGTTTATATGGCGTTACCGATCTTACCGCACTGGCTACTGATACCCACAAATTCGAATCACGTTATCTCGATACACTGATCGGACCTTTTCCCGAGGCCAGGGCTTTATACGAACAGCGTTCGCCTGTAAATCAGGCTGACTCTATAAACAGTCCCGTTATCTTTCTGCAGGGTCTGGAAGATAAGGTCGTTCCGCCGGCACAGGCGGAATCGATGATAGAGGTGTTGTTAAAAAAGGGGGTCAAAGTGGCCTATGTGCCTTTTGAAGGTGAGGCTCACGGATTTAGAAAAAGCGAAAATATTTGTCGTGCCTTCGCGGCCGAGCTCTGGTTCTATGGCGAAATTTTTGGATTTGGTGGCGAAAACCCGGGCGCATTTGAGTTTATTGACGCGTAGCTATTGGTTGAACCGAACAACCAGATCAATCCCACCTTAAGCAAGGTTCATCCAGTGCTGAACTTTGCTCCTTAAGTGCCAGTATGTGATCGTCCCAATATCTGGCGCTTGCAAGCCACGGAAATGCCTGTTGGAAAGCGGGTTCCTCTCTTCTTTGATCAAGCCACGCTGCATAATGAATTATTCTAAGTGTTCGCAGCGCCTCGATAAGGCCGAGTTCAGCAGAATTAAACTGGCGGAACATCGTATAACCGTCCAGCAAATCTGCAAGTCTCGCCTGTTGGTACGGTTTATCTCCTGACAGGAACAACCAGAGGTCCTGAATAGCAGGCCCGCTGCGTGCGTCGTCCAGATCAACAATGTGTGGTGTTTCATCCCGCCAAAGAATATTGCCAGGATGGCAATCGCCATGCAAACGTATTTCCGCTACATCGGAGGAAGTTTCAAAGTGTTGTTCTATTTTTGTTAAAAGATCATTGGTCAGGCTTTCATAGGCTCTGGCCAATTCCCCTGGCAGCCGGTCATTCTCTAGTAAATAACGTGTAGACAGGTGGCCGAGGGACCGGGTGTCAACGCGGCTGCGATGTTTGAATTGTCGGGTCTCGGCTATATTGTGCAAGCGCGCGATAAAGCGTCCGATAATTTGCAGTTGCTGCGGGTTGTCCAGCTCTGGTGATCGTCCACCGCGCACCGGATAAAGTGCAAAGAAAAACTCGTTGTGTTGATGCAGCGTGGCGTTGCCGGCCGCCACCATGGGGGCCACGACCGGCAGCTCGTTATCAACAAGTTCAAGAGCAAAGGCATGCTCCTCTTCTATGGCAGCCCGCGTCCAGCGCATGGGCCGATAGAATTTTGCAATGAGTGGCTCGCTATCTTCAATGCCGATGCGATACACCCGGTTTTCATAGCTGTTAAGTGCAAGCAGGCGTCCGTCGCACTGGAGATCCGCTTGCTGTTCAACTGCATCGATAATCACATCCGGAGTCAGGGTAGCAAATCCGTCTGCCGGGTCAGGGTTTTGCTTGTTCGAATCGATCATTGGCAATTAAATCCAAAGGTGAACAGCTTGTAACTGGAAGCGTGTGCAGGGGCTAACATTAAACCCCGGTGTTTACTCCTGGTCATCCAGAGGCTCATTTAAACTGTGTTAGAATCGCGCGAATTACAAGGATGGCGTTTTATTTTGTTGTGATGGGTTGTAAACAATGCAGCAGTAGAAATAATCGAAAGCTGGTTTCGCTATGGTTCAAATGAACTCCCGTGCTCCAGTGGTCCTGGGAAGGCAGCATGATTTATTGGCGCTTCGGTTAGCAGAAAACAGGCGGTCAGAATTGTGGCTGAATTACCTTTAACTGTCCAACGTGTGCTGGCACCCGGACAGAGCCCTGGTGATAGCCATGAATAACACAGTGGCATTAGTCTTTAGCCATGCAATTTGCTGTTTGCACCAGAGCGGGTCAATTTAAGCCGATGGATATTCGCAAGGTAAAAAAACTAATTGAACTGCTTGAGGAGTCCGGTATATCGGAAATTGAAATCAGGGAAGGGGAAGAGTCGGTACGTATTAGTCGGGGAATGTCCGCAGTGGCGCAAGCAGTGGCTCCGGTGGCTTCCGCTGCGCCGGTGATGCCTGCAACGGCATCATTACCCATCACTCAAGCGGTTGGCAAGAACGCGGAAACCGCAGTACCTGAATCCGCTGCCCGCGACGAGGGAACATTCATTGAATCGCCCATGGTGGGTACTTACTATGCATCACCGTCGCCCGGCTCAGCGGCTTTTGTGTCCGTTGGCCAGGTGGTAAAACCGGGTGACATCATCTGTATCGTCGAGGCAATGAAGATACTCAACCAAATTGAGTGTGAAGTCAGCGGTACTGTTAAAGCATTGTTGGTGGAAGACGGGCAGCCGGTTGAATTTGGCCAACCGTTGATGGTTGTTCACGATTGACACCATGAAGAAGGTATTGATCGCCAATCGTGGCGAGATCGCTTTGCGCATAATGCGTTGCTGTCGTGACATGGGCATCGGTACCGTTGCTGTTTACTCGACGGCGGACAGGGAGCTCAAACACGTTCGGCTGGCGGACGAAGCCGTTTGCATTGGTCCGCCCGCATCGGCGGACAGTTACCTGAATATACCGGCACTCATCAGCGCTGCCGAAATAACCGACGCGGATGCGATACATCCTGGCTACGGTTTTTTATCGGAGAATGCCGACTTCGCCGAACGCGTCGAATCGAGCGGGTTCACCTTTATTGGCCCAGGTCCGGAAGTCATTCGGCTGATGGGAGACAAAGTCAGCGCGATCAGGGAAATGCGTGCTGCGGGCGTACCGTGTGTTCCGGGGTCGGATGGTCCACTCGGCGACGATCCGCAGGTAAATCTGCAGCTCGCCAATAAAATCGGTTACCCGATAATAATCAAGGCGGCGGGTGGAGGTGGCGGCCGTGGCATGCGGGTGGTGCGCAATGATGAAGAGCTGGCCGATTCAATTGTTCTGACTAAAACCGAGGCGGCCGCAGCTTTCAACAATGATGTTGTCTATATGGAGAAGTTTCTCGAGACCCCAAGGCATGTCGAGTTTCAGGTTTTAGCGGACTGCCATGGTGATGCCATTCACCTGGGTGAGCGCGATTGTTCAATGCAGCGGCGCCACCAAAAAGTGGTAGAGGAAGCACCCGCACCCGGAATAACGCCTGAGCAGCGTGACTACATGGGCGCGCGTTGTGTGGAAGCCTGTAAACGTCTTGGCTACCGTGGAGCGGGCACCTTCGAGTTTCTGTACGAAAACGGCAATTTCTATTTTATAGAAATGAACACCAGGGTACAGGTTGAACACCCGGTGACGGAAATGATTACCGGGATAGACATCGTCAAAGAGCAACTGAAAATTGCGGCTGGTCAACCGCTCACCTATCGACAGGATCATATAAACATTAATGGTCATGCATTTGAGTGCCGCATCAATGCTGAAGATCCTGATACCTTTATGCCAAGCCCCGGGCTCATAGAGCAGTTTCATCCACCTGGCGGGCTGGGGGTACGGGTAGATTCGCACATTTACAACGGTTATCGCGTACCGCCGTATTATGACTCTATGATTGGCAAGCTTATTGTGCACGGCAACTCCAGAGAATCTGCCGTCGCCCGCATGCGTGGTGCGCTAAGCGAAGCCTTTATTGTAGGCATTAAAACCAATATCCCGCTGTTGGCCACCATACTGGATGATGCCAATTTCGCTGCCGGTGGAACGGATATACATTACCTCGAAAAGAAGCTCGGGATTTCATGAGTACGGGTAGTTTGGCCAGATGCACGTCAGTGGTAGCGAGTTGCTGCGATGTACGATGACTATCTGCTATTAAAGATTAGCGTAGAGCGAGACTCGGCAGAGGAAGTTGAAACGGCGCTGTTAAAAATTGGCGCTCTGTCTTGTACTCTACAAGATGCAACCGATACCCCTATTCACGAACCTGCTCCGGGTCAGGTCCCCTTGTGGGGTGAGGTAGAGGTGACCGGAATGTTTAGTAATTCTGCTGACCGGGATTTGCTATTGCATTTGCTGGAAGCAGAAATTGGCACGGTTCGTCGTCAGGGCGTCAGCGTTAAAACGCTGCAGGGACGCGAATGGGAGCGGGCGTGGATGGATGATTTTGCGCCCCGCCAGATTTGCGATTCTCTATGGGTGGTACCGTCTTTTTGCGAGGTTCCTGACAAGTCCGCCATCAATCTGATGATCGATCCTGGTCTCGCCTTCGGATCTGGTACTCATGCAACAACTACGCTTTGTCTGCAGTGGCTGGCAAAGCTGAATCTGGCAAATAAAACCGTTATTGATTACGGCTGTGGCTCCGGTATTTTGGCCATTGCCGCAGCGCGCCTTGGCGCTCGCCGGGTTTATGCTTTCGACATTGACCCTCAGGCATTAACAGCCACCCGGGAGAATGCTGAACGCAATGACACAGTCAAACAGATTCAGATTTGCCACACTGATCGTGATCTGGGCGGGCAGGAAGAATCCGGATCAGTGGACGTTCTGGTGGCTAACATACTGTTAAGACCACTGCTAGATCTACACAACCGTTTTTTCGATTTGCTGGATGATGACGGAAGGCTTGGTTTGTCCGGAATATTGGCCGACCAGGCGCCAATGCTTGCCGGTGCCTATGCCAGGCAGTTCCAGCATCGGGAAACCGAGATGCTTGACGAATGGGCGTTGCACAGCGCAGTAAAGCAGAACCTCTACCTATGAAGATGATAGTCAGAAAATTAAACGTACTGAAGCCAGGACAAGATCGATGATCACTCGTTGTAATCAATGCGGTACCAAATTTGAAATCAGTGCGCAATTGTTAAACGCAGATGATCCAACTGTTCGCTGTGGTGAATGCATGGCGGTGTTTGATGCACGGGCAGAACTCGTGGATGAGACGACAGACGACGTACCGCTGCTGACCAAGACAGCCAGCAACAGCGGCCCAGGTGGTCGGGCCGAGAATCAGGCTTCTGACGATCCGCTGCGCAAAGGCTCTCTGGAGAGCAACCGGCAGCAGGCGGCGCTATCTGCGCAGTATGCTATTGAACCTGCGGATCTGGAAACGGCTGATACGCTGGTTATAGAGCGCAGCTTTCCGGTGGAAGAGCCATCTGACAGCGGGCGGGAATACGCAGCGGTTGCGCAGTCCGGTGAGTCGCGTGGCTATAGACCCGACTTTGAAATAGAAACATCGCAAGCTCAGGCGCATATCGATCCCGTCATCAGCCGTATTGATGATGAATCGATGGCCGGTAGTCTTGAGTTCGAAAAGACCCTTGCGCTGGATGGCCTCACCGGTATTGAAAGCAGCTACCAGGAGCGTGGAGCCGTCATAGCGGATCAGCAGCACCACGCTGTGGCAGGTAACGGGCATCAGTCCATGAATGTGAGTTACAGCGACGATATGGGCGCGAATAATTCTCCGCCACATCAGTCAGGATCGCGTGCCCCGCAGGCTTATCAATATGAAGATGAGATACAAGTGACGCTTGGCGAGCGTGATCGTCCGGTACAAATCGATGAATCAGAGCCGGTGTTTGATCAAAGTTACCACCTTGACGAGTTGAGCCAACCCGCAGCGCGCTCACCTGCTGCCTATCATGACTCGAGCTATCGCGCACAGCGCGAGATGAGTGGCAGGCGAGCCAATGCCACGGTCAGTGACCGGCACGGCTCAAGTTCAGGTGCGTCTTACCCGCGAAGTGAAGAAATACCGGGCGAGGATATGGTAAGTGCGGAACTTGCTGAATCACCCGGCCTGTCAAACAATTCCGCTATCGACGAAACGGATGAATACAATCCGGAATCCGCCCGCGATATGCACCGGCACATACGTAATCGTGGCGGCACAGTGCAACCAACGGTTGAGCTCACCCCGCCCGTTGCCGAAGAAAAGGCCAGGGGAATAGTTTTCCCGCTCATCTGCGCATTGCTGCTGGGGTGTGCTTTGTTGTATGGCGCTCGTAACAGCATCGCCAATCTCGATTGGCCCGAGCCTGTGCTAAGTACTTTTTGCAGTGTCGCGGGGTGTCAACTGCCAACCAGCAGCGATGTGTCGAGGCTTGAGTTGATGCGTCGGCGCATGTACGACCATCCCACTCTCGACAATGTGATTGTAATAAGTGTGGACATGGTTAATCGTGCCCCGTTTCCGCAACCGTACCCGGTACTCGCTATTACCATGGCAAACAGTGAAGGAACACCAGTCGCCAATCGGGACTTTTTACCGGCGCAATATCAGCCCCCTGAGGTAACCGATCAATTACTACCCGCCGGAAAACCGGTGCGAATAAAGTTTGAAGTGGTTGATCCGGGTGTGGATGCACAATCCTTTGAGCTTGAATTTCGCCAGCAGGCTGCGCTATAGCAATTTGCCTGGCGCGGAGTGTGGTAGCGATCATTTGTTTGCTACCTTAATAAAAGGCGCTTGCAAACACTTCGCAGTTTTAAAAGACAGAGCAACTAAAAGGGTGTAGATAACAACATCTGGT
Source organism: uncultured Granulosicoccaceae bacterium (assembly GCA_964409275.1). Classification (GTDB taxonomy): domain Bacteria; phylum Pseudomonadota; class Gammaproteobacteria; order Granulosicoccales; family Granulosicoccaceae. The sequence continues at coordinate 75,941 of CAYPCS010000014.1, read as the reverse complement.
GGTTCAGCCTGTACAAGAGCCACAATAATTGATGCAGGTTACGCTATCGGTACCCGCCGTTACTACGTAGCTTGCTTTAGTCGGCATTGATTTCCATGCACTCTGCTTCCTCTGGTGCAATCATTGAATATGCGACAGGTCAATTCATTAATGCCGTAAAGCTTCGTGATCCGCGCGTCATGCTCTGATACTATAGGCGCCCGCGAAAAAGCAGTGAATTGTTGCAGCTGGTAGCTGTGCTGCACTGATTGCACTGCAAGAGAATGTAAATGCGTCTTGGGCGTTTTGTATTTGACAAACCGATCGTTGCTCTTGCGCCAATGGCAGGAGTTACCGACCGCCCGTTTCGTATCCTGTGCAAGCGGCTGGGAGCAGATCTGGCATTTTCAGAGATGGTCACGTCAAACACTGCGTTGTATGCCAGGCGCAAAACTCAAACACGCATGGACCATAAAGGAGAATCGGAACCCCGCATTGTCCAGATTGCCGGTGCCGACGTGGATATGATGGTTGCTGCGGCCCGACTCAACGAATCGCTGGGCGCTGATATAATCGATATCAACATGGGATGCCCTGCGAAAAAGGTTTGCAACAAAGCCGCCGGCTCTGCGCTGTTATCAAATGAACCACTAGTCCATAAAATTTTATCGGCTGTGGTTGCAAGCGTTAAAATACCGGTGACGCTTAAGATCAGAACCGGCCCGGATCGGGAAAACAAAAACGGGTTGGCGGTAGCACGCATTGCCGAGGAGGCGGGTGTATCCTTGCTGTCTGTGCACGGTCGCACGCGTGCGGACAAGTTCCGTGGTGAAGCCGAGTACGACACTATATCGCAGATTGTACAGCTGGTTGACATTCCAGTGTTGGCCAACGGTGATATAGACACGCCCGAGCGCGCGATTCAAGTGCTGCAAAAAACATCTGCTGCCGGTGTCATGATTGGCCGCGCAGCGCAAGGCAACCCCTGGATTTTCCGTCAGATAAAACAGTGCCTCGAAGGAAGTGCTTCATTATCTGTTGAAGAACCCGCGGCTTCGGAAAAAGCGAGCGTGCTCAAATGGCATTTAGAAAATCTTTATGAGCTCTATGGAGAGTTCAGTGGTGTTCGCATCGCGCGTAAACATATTGCCTGGTACTGCAAGGGAAAACCGCATGCAGCGGAATTTCGCCAGCGAGTTTACAAAGTCGAAAACGCGCGTGATCAATTGAAACATATCGAAGAATTTTTTAATGATGAATTCAATCAGGAAACAGACTCAGTGATTTCTGCGTTGTGTGTATCCGGTGAGGAGATTTTCACGGATAAAGGAACGGCCCACGCGATACCACCTGGTAGCTCGTCAATAAGACTGGCGACAGAAGCGGACAAAGTGGTGAACGCATGACCACTAAAGTAACATGCTCGCCGCTGCAGGATCAGGTTGAGAAGGAACTACGTCAGTATCTTAAAATACTCAATGGCGAAGAGCCGTGTGAACTGCACAATCTGGTGATTGGGCAGGTTGAGGAAGCTCTCTACCGGGTAGTACTTGAACATTGCGCCGGAAATCAAAGCCGCGCAGCTACCTGTCTTGGAATAAACCGCGGTACGCTCCGAAAAAAATTACAGCAATACAATCTTTGCTAGAATTCGCGCTGGCTCCGGTTTTTGCATGCTTGTTTGGCATGATCAAGGCCGCTGTGCTGAAATGATTGTGCCGGATTGGCGCGGGTTTACTGTCCCGGTAATAAAAAACCAGGCCGGTAAGCAAACGTGCGATTGTTTGTTCACTATCGCTGCGATAATTTTTCGCGTAAGTACCCCGGACAATACACTGAATTTTCCCTGAAATTTCCAAAGTCCCTGGCACATCATGGCCATGGTGCAAACCTCAATTTGTTTAACTCTATGCAAAAGAAAATAAAACGCGCCTTGATCAGTGTCTCTGACAAGAGCGGTGTGATTGAATTTGCCAGAGCACTGCAAGGCTTTGGCGTTGAATTGCTCTCCACCGGTGGTACCGCCAGGGAATTGATAGACAACGGTATTGCGGTAAGCGGGGTTTCCGATGTTACCGGTTTTCCGGAGATTATGGATGGCAGGGTGAAAACTCTTCATCCAAAAATCCATGGTGCAATTCTGGCGCGCCGGGAAGTAGATGCCGCGGTAATGGATAGTCACGGTATCGTCGGAATTGATCTGGTCGTGGTTAACCTGTATCCGTTTCAGCAAACTATATCCCAGCTGGATTGTACCTTCGAGAATGCCATAGAGAATATAGATATTGGTGGGCCGGCGATGATTCGTGCAGCCGCGAAGAATCATACAGACGTTACAGTAGTTACCGATCCATCAGACTATGCACTGTTGTTATCAGAGTTTGAGGCGGGTGCCGAAACCAGTTTGCAGACACGAACTACTCTGGCGCAAAAAGCCTTCGCACACACTGCACAATACGACTACACGATCCAGCAGTATTTGCTGGCGCATTCAAAAGGCGAGAGTAAAAATACTGAAAATGGCAATACAGAAGCATCTCACGGTCAACCGGAACTGCTACTGCACTTTCAGAAACAACAGGACCTGCGATACGGGGAGAACCCCCATCAAACCGCGGCGTTTTATAAAGAACCTGTAGATGCACCGCAGACTATTGCAAGTGCGGTTCAGCGCCAGGGCAAGGAATTGTCTTTTAACAATATTGCAGATGCAGATGCTGCGCTTGAGTGTGTAAAACAGTTTTCCGGTAATGCCTGTGTGATTGTGAAGCACGCAAATCCCTGCGGTGTGGCGGAGGCTGATTCGATTGAACAGGCTTATGATCTGGCTTATCGAACCGATCCGGTTTCAGCATTCGGTGGAATAATTGCGTTTAACCGCGAACTAACAAAAGAGGTTGCCGAATTTATTGTGGAGCGTCAGTTCGCAGAAGTAATTGTTGCGCCGCGGGTAGCTGATGCAGCATTGCAGGTAATGTCGAAGAAGCCAAACATCCGGGTACTTGAGTGTGGCGGGTCGGATACGCTTACGCTATCGTCTCGACCACGCAGTGATTACAGACGAGTGACCGGGGGGTTGCTGGTGCAGGATTCTGACCTTCACATTGTGCGGCTGGAAGACCTCAAAACAGTGTCTAAAGTGCAACCGGTAGAATCGCAGCTAACTGATTTGTTGTTTGCATGGAAAGTGGTGAAGTTTGTAAAATCCAATGCCATTGTATTTTGTGATAACCGGTCTTCAATCGGTATTGGGGCCGGCCAAATGAGCCGTGTTTACTCGGCGAAAATTGCAGCGATAAAAGCACAGGATGCAGAGTTATCTGTGGCAGGGACCGTGATGGCGTCTGATGCATTCTTCCCGTTCCGTGACACCATAGATCAGGCAGCCGAACTCGGGGTTTCTGCCATCATTCAGCCAGGAGGGTCAATGCGTGATGATGAGGTTATTCAGGCAGCCAATGAACATGGGATCGCTATGGTGTTTACCGGTGTGAGACATTTCCGCCACTAGTAAAATCCAAAAAATACAAACTGGTTGTAGAAATTGTAAGGCTCGCAAACGATACCGGCGGTTCAACCCAGAGAGTCAATAGTGGCGTCAGTGGCTGGACGGTGGCCGGTCCATGTAAAAAAAGCAGACGCTGCCTGTTCTACCAGCATGCCTTTGCCATCGATCACCCGGCGAGCTCCCTGCGCGGCAGCCCATTGCATAAACGTGGTGGGTTTTATTGCGTAAGCCAGATCATAACAAACCGTTTTGGCGCAGATCAGTGTTGCATCGGTTACAGGTATCTCGCCCGAAAGGCTTGCTGAGGTAGCGTTAATCAATATATCCACCGGTTTGGCGGGTGTGATTGAATCTGCAGCACATGCTACGACCGGGAAAAGGTCCGCAAATTCGCCGGCCAGATTGTCAGCCCGCTGGAGAGTTCTGTTCGCGATGGTAATAGCAGCCGGACTTTGCTCAATTATTGGTGCAAGGATTCCGCGGGTCGCACCACCAGCGCCTACAATCAATACCCGGGCGCCGGAAATTTGTACAGCGTGGTTGCGTGTCAGGTCGGCGACAAAGCCGATCCCGTCTGTGTTGTGCCCGCACAGTTGTTCTTTTTGATCCAGATAAACAGTATTTACCGCACGAGCCCGGCGCGCCTGCGGGGTGAGTACGTTGCACAGCCCGAAAACCTGTTCCTTAAACGGCACTGTGACATTACAGCCACTACCTCCGTTATGGAAAAATGCGGCTATATCATCGGCAAAATTTGCCTCAGTGGAGAGTATCTTGTGATACTTGATATCGAGATTAAATTGCTCTGCAAATTGATGGTGGATGATCGGGGATTTGCTGTGTTCAATCGGGTTGCCAAAGACGGCAAAAGTGTCTGACATGGTGGTGCAACCTTGGTTTATTCCGGTACCCTGGTCTGGTGAGTTCTGGCCCGGAGAGTTCTGGCC
>CAYPCS010000014.1:61979-71407 GCA_964409275.1 uncultured Granulosicoccaceae bacterium | reverse complement strand
GAGTTCTGGCCCGGAGAGTTCTGGCCTGGCGAGTTGTGGCCGGTAAAAATATTGTCTGGATAAATAATGAGACCTGGCACGTGGCCGTCCACTGGTCAGGACCAGGGAAACGGGCATGCATATCGGCTATGATGCTGATACTGTGGCGGCGGTTGATGTGTGCTACTGCCTCAATCTCATTCTTTGCCCGCTTATCGTCGCAGGGATATCGGTCCTTTGTCGAGTTTTTAAGTCAAATGGCAATTGTCTGGATTGCGGGTCTGAGTGCCTGTAGCGTTTGAAATAAAAACCCTGACCGGTAAAAACCCTGACTGCCACCGCTAATCGCAACGAGTAACTGACAAACAACTTTAATGGAGTCGGTTGTGAATAATATCGCCTATCCCTCAACACGCATGCGGCGAATGCGGCGCGATGATTTTAGTCGTCGTCTGATGCGTGAAACTACCGTTACCACTGATGATCTTATTTATCCGACCTTTGTCATTGAAGGTAAACAGAAGAGCCAACCGGTGCCGAGCATGCCGGGGGTTAACCGCGTTTCGATAGATTTACTACTACAAGATGCTGAATCACTGGTGCGCGCCGGTATTCCCTGTATAGCGCTGTTTCCGGTGACGCCTGACGATGTGAAAACTGACAGAGCCGAGCAGGCGTACGATCCAGAGGGCCTGGCGCAACGCGCTGTATCGGCTTTAAAGCAGGAATTTCCAGAGCTCGGAGTTATGACTGATGTAGCACTCGATCCCTACACCGCGCACGGACAAGACGGCCTGATGGACGGCGAGGGTTATATCGTCAACGATGAAACCGTTGAGGTGCTGGTTAAACAGGCGGTTTCCCATGCGGTTGCCGGTGCTGATATTGTCGCACCCTCTGACATGATGGACGGTCGCGTCGGTGCAATCCGCTCGGCGCTCGAAACCGGCGGGCATCTGAATACCCGGATTCTGGCCTACGCGGCCAAGTATGCCTCGTCCTTTTACGGACCGTTTCGGGATGCCGTTGGATCGTCAGCCTCTCTGGGAGGAGCCAACAAGTACAGCTACCAAATGGATCCCGGTAACAGTGACGAGGCGTTGCGGGAAATTGCGCTGGATCTCGCCGAGGGTGCCGACATGGTAATGGTAAAGCCCGGACTGCCGTACCTCGATATTATCAGCCGGGTAAAACGGGAATTCGGGGTTCCGGTGTTTGCCTATCAGGTCAGCGGAGAGTACGCGATGCTTAAAGCCGCGTCGGCAAATGGCTGGCTCGAGGAGCAGGCTACCGTCATGGAAGCGATCACCAGTCTGAAAAGAGCCGGGAGCGATGCCATTATGACCTACTATGCGCGGGATATCGCTGTCTGGCTTGCTGATAATCAATAAGCGCAGCGGCCGCTAGCCGGGAAATTTTTTCAACGAAATCGTGGATGTGGACTAAAAGTAATGGGTAGAGAGAAAGGTATTTTCTCTTTTTTCCACTTTTTTCAACACAAAATCCATGAGTTCACACATGTTGAATGACTTTCAATACTCCAACACATCCGTTCCCCGGGAGCGGCGTGCAGCGCGACTGCTCGGCCCGGGTCTGCTGTTAGCAATTGTCATGTCTGTAGTTAGCGGGTGCGCCGGAAAGCTGCGGCCCGGTGCTCCTGCCAGCAGTCCGGTGGTATTGCAGCAACCATCCCTGTCGATCAAAAGAGACATTGATCTGGTGCGGCTCGAAGGTGTTTTAGCCAGCGACGAAGAAATAGAAACCGTGTATCAGCGCGCCAGTACAATCTATGGACAAGGCATGATTATCAACGAGCTTGAGCGTGGCGAGTTGGTGAATTCGGCAAGCTGGCTTGGCGGTGTTCTGGAAGTAGCTGATGCTATCGCGATGGCGGACGTTGGTGATTTTTCTCTCACGGCAGATGAGGGTCGGTTGGTCATTGGTGGCGAAGTCGAATCCGAAGCCACAGCGCTCGCTATCGAAGACATGGCTAATCGCGTGGCCGATCAGCAACTCGTCGTGAGCAACGCGCTGATGGTGTCAGATGCTGAAGCACCAGTACTGGCAGATAGTACAGACGGTGCTCCGGCAGACAGTGATCCAACCCTCGAAGATGCGCCCTTGCTGGCCGCGGCAAGTGCTGTGGATGAAGGCGCCACGCCGACAGCATCCGGTGCTTCGGCAATTATCCTTGAGCGGCAGGCGGCGCTGGCAGAAAGTTCGGCCCCGGCACTGGCATCAGCCACCGGTGAGCCGGCTTCAATCGCTCCAGCCGAGCCATTCTTTGGAGCAGCCATTGCCCGCAACAAAGCCGTGTTGACGTCCGACCAGGACTATGACGGTGACGGTATAGCGAACCCGGATGATGAATGTGATACCAGAGCCGGATACCCCGTAAATGTAAACGGATGTGAGGTGCTCAGCGGGCACTTGAAGAATGTGCGATTTCAGGGCAAAACGGATCAGTTGACGGATCGTGCCATGCAGTCACTCGACAGTCTGGCGTCAGTACTGGTCGATCACCCGCAAGCCAGAATTGCAGTGCTTTCCTATACCAGCGACTCCGGGTCGGCGTGGGATATGCGAGGCCGGGCGCGGGATCGTGCCAGGTCAGTTGTCTCCTATCTGGTAGAAAACGGCGTCAGCAAAAGCCGACTGCAGGCGTACGCGTTTGGCCACAAGGATGGATCGGGTGACCAGATATTGATCCGGGAAATAGACTGACCAGTGTTACTAAAAGGATGTACCGGGTTTCCAGGTAGTACCAGTTCGGGTTCAGCGTGGTTGTCTGCATTCGTGGCACGCTGGACTCGTCATAACTCCGTGCGACCACTGGTAACCTGCCGGTTACGTAACTGCTAGTCCGACAATAATCAGGCGTCGCCGCAAGACAACCAGGCGACCATGAACCATAGCGGATTGTCGTATCGTCCGCTTCCGTTGCTGTAACATAGATGTATTTCGGACACATCTTTCGCGCCCGTCGATAGCCACCATCTATGACCATTTGTGCAAAACCTGCAATTTAACGATCGGTATTTATGGGCTGCACTGACGCTGGGTCCCTGCGTCTGGCTGATGTTGCTATTGCTGTTCCCTCGCGCGCAAGTCTACGAATTTAATTTGCCCCTGATGTTTTACATCTGTGTGCTTTATCCGGTACTCGAAGAACTGTCCTTTCGTGGTTTTCTGCAAACCTGGCTGCTTGAACGCCCGGTCATGGCTGTGCACCGGCTTCGCGGCCTGACTGGTGCCAATTTACTCGTCAGTATCCTTTTTGCTGCAGCGCATTTGATTAGCCACCCGCCGTTGTGGTCGGCACTGGTGTTTTTTCCGTCGCTGGTGTTTGGCTACTTTCGGGAGCGACACGATAGTGTGATTACCCCGATTTTGCTGCATAGCTGGTACAACACCGGCTTTTTTCTGCTTTTTGTAAGATAGCCTCAACATGTCGTGTGCAGCCTGTAAAATTGTCGGGTGAGCGGAGGAATCTATGCAAGATCGACAAGCAGACAGTGATGGCGTTATTTCATTATGGCCAACCCGGTTGATGCAGCGTGCCCTGCCAGATGCAAACAAGGCGAACCCGTTGTTAGCTAACCTGATCGAATCACTCGATGCGCAAACTACGGATCTGACAACAGATTATCGTGCCACAGATTTTCTGAAAACCGATCACCCGGCAGTGCAATGGCTTGCGCAATGTATAAACAAGACAGTGGTTGACTACCTGGCTGCACAGAATCAAACCTACGCATCGCAATGGCAGTTACAAGGCTGGGCAAATGTAAATCGCTTTGGCGACTATCACGATTTACACAATCACCCCCATAGCTACCTGAGTGGTACCTATTATGTGGCCGTGCCTCAAACGCATGAGGAATTAGCCGGGCGCGGTGACAAGAGACCTGGTGCAATATCTTTTTATGATCCCAGACCTCAGGCGAACATGACCGCGATACGCAACGATCCACAAATCGAGGCAGAGTATACGGTTATGCCAATTCCGGGGATGCTATTGCTTTGGCCGTCGTTTCTGCATCACTTTGTGCACCCGAATTTGTCGCAAGAGGTTCGGCTGTCAGTATCGTTTAATGTGGTGCTTAACTGGTCCAATGACTATTTACCCGTGCAGCAATGACTACTGCCGAAGTGTCTACACTTCGAAGTCACGTCGAACAAGGGCGACAGTAAAAACCGCTTGATCATTCAGTGTGCCAGAGAGTTGCTGGCGCTCTGTAGTGATTTGTCCAGTGAATCAATCAGCCGTCTGTAGAAGGTTTGGGCCTTTTCTGTAGAGGTAAAGCTGGCGTACTCCCGCAGTTCACTATCCGTTAGCCAGCGAAGTTGAAAGCCAATACCAATATTGGTTTCAGTATGAAAAATATCCATTAACAGATTCCGGTCTTTTCGCGTGAGATCCGCTCTCAATTGCTCATGGTTGATACCATTGGAATGCAAAGACTCCTGCTCAATACAGGCGCTAAGTAACAGAGCGGCGTACTCTATTTCAGTTCCTACAATGGTCGCGAATTCATCAGCGTGTATATTTTTATTGATCTGCTGGACAAGTTCCTTTCTAACGTTCGTCCAGTTTGAGTCGCTTGCCAGGCTCTGTGCAAAAGCGGTGTACTCATCGTCGAGCACTGGCAGCGATTCCAGCCACCTGATTCGCTGGCCGGCAGCGGACGAATACCACTGTAAAACGGACGCCAGTCGAGTCATGCCAATACTCTGCTGCAACAACGTGCGAAGTTGTTCGGAGAGCGCGTTGCTGTGGAATGCTGCCATTGCCGGGTGACTGTCGATTTTCGCAAGTGACTCGCTGGCGCAGCGACGGCTATGTTGTCGGGCCCTTTGCACAATGGATTCTTTGAGCGACGGTAGCTGTTGTGCGATGCCTGTTTGCTGAATCAGAAAACGATAGGGGTCCTCGGGCGGAAAGGCTGACATCGCTGCAGGCGTAAACAGGAAAAAGCCGAGTACGCAGGTGGCGGCCCTGGTGAACAGTGTTGGCATAGGTACATGATCCAGAAAAGTACGTTAGACGTCTGCGTTTGCGGTGCTGCACAGGTTCCAGCTATTCATCGTCGACCGTGTCCCGGGAAACTTGATGGTTGTGAGTGTCATACGATGGTAGCGACGACGACTCTCCGGGTTGAATGAATCACTGTTCAAAATCGTATATGGGGCTGCTTTTTGAGGTATTATTTTTTGTTCCGTGCTTTTCGGATTTCTACCGCACAGACGCCGGGCAAACTGGCGGCAACGTTCGCAATATGGCGATGACGTCATCCTTTCATTTTCTCTATCCGTTTTTGATCAGCGAGTTCAGTCCAGTGAGAAGTGTTTCCGAGGCCGCAGTCTTTTTGACTGAATTTATCAAAAACCCGCGACAGCTTGGTTCGGTAATCCCGAGTTCGGCATTTTTGAAACGGCGGATCATTCACAACGCTTCACTCGGACAAGCGCAGTTGGTCGTGGAACTCGGCCCCGGCAATGGTGGTACTACGCGCGCCATTCTTGAAGCGATGCCCGCCGGGTCAAAACTGTTGAGTATTGAACTCAACCAGGGTCTCTTCGAACTGGCGAGTCAAATCGAAGACGCGCGTTACACGGCTCATAACGGCAGCGCTGCTGATCTCGGGTCCATTATGGAAAAGTACGGGCTCGATTCACCGGATGTGGTGATTTCCGGTATCCCGTTTTCGTGCATGGATCGGGAAACCGGCAGCTCGATTTTGCGGGTTGTTCACAGTCAATTGAAACCTGGCGGGCGGTTTGTCGCGTATCAACTTAGCCCGCGAGTCGATGAACTGAACACCTTCTATTCGCCAGACAAGCGCAGCGTTGAGTTTGAATGGATGAGCATTCCGCCAATGAGAGTGTGGCGTTGGCAAAAATAATCGAACAATCGCTAATAGTCTAACAGCGCTCGCTGTTGAGCAGGCGGTCGCCCTGTTCGTCCACTATTTGCCTGCCTTTACCAATAGAGTGTTCAATGGCTAAATCCCGGCTTGCGTGGTTATCTGCGCGTATAAACGTGCTTTGCTTCTCCTCGCCATCCACGGTGCGACCGATGGTACCGGCAGTGCGAAACTGGCCACCCTCAGCTATCGGGTCTGGTGTAATGGTAAAAGATTTGTACTCAATACTTTCCTCCCGGGTGGCCTCGCTCGAGGCTTCCGCGGGACTGCTATTGCCAAAAATCGAATTGAACAGGTTTTTTAAAGCCATGTGTATTCCTGCAAAGTCTGTTGCAGGCTCCTGGTAGTGGTACTTAACGGCGACCCGTTCGTTGTAACCGCCCTGAAATTAATGACGGCTCTGAAATTCATCGGGCATAAAATTCGGTGGGCGTGTTGCAACGGCACGCGCCAGTCCGGATAGCATATAATATTTGTACGATCGACATACAGACTGCCAGCTACACTTAACCTGCTGGCAGCTGAATCAGAGTCAAAGACAGACTGCTTCAGGCCGGACTCACTCACTGGCAACCGGAGAAACTATGGGTTTCAGCGCGTTGGAATCGTGCCCGTCTTGCGGCGTGGCGGTTAACGATGTATCTGCGCATACGCGCAGTTTGCGGTGTCCGCACTGTGCAAACTGGGTGTACTTTAGCGGCAACGGCTGGGCGGCCGGCGGTGTGTTTGAACACGCTCTGGATGCGCCCTCAATGCTTCGCGTAGGGCGTAGCGGAAAATTGCAGGAGCGCGCTTTTGTTGTCGCAGGTCGCACCCGAATCACCTACGATGATGGCTTCTGGGACGAATGGTGGCTTGAGTTCCAGGATGGCGATCATCAATGGCTGGAAGAAGATGAAGGCAGCTATCGTTTACACGTGGCGATGCAACCGGACCCGGTGCCCGACAGCAAAGCCCTGATGGCGGCAAAAGTTGGCAGCAGTGTTTCTATTGGCAACGACAACTGGTTTGTGGCCGAAAAGATCGAGGCCCGGGTTTCCGCCACCGAAGGAACACTGCCGGTGGCCATTGTTCCGGGAGAGCAGCTCGTCTGTATTGATGTGATCGGTAGTGGAACAAAAATGTCCCTTGAAGCCAGCGGACGCGATGTGACAATCAGCCAGAGTGAGGTGTTATCCGCCTCCCGCATTGAGTGGAACTAGTGTCACATGCAAATCGGCAGCAGACTTACCAACATTCATCCTGACAAGTTACTCGGTACCTTGCAGAGCCACATCGATGCAGGCCATGGACAATCGGCGCTGCAGGCAATCCCTGATCTACAAACAGGCTATCCGCAGTTTCACAACGAGCTTGAACGAATCCAGCGCGAACTCAGCGACAACCTTGTCGCCGACGTCAAGGTACTTGATCGAAAGCAGGCTGAAATATTTCGTTGTTTGACCTGTGGCGCCGGACTCGCACGCCAGTCACCCGAAACCGTGCATGTCATTTGTCAATATTGCGGTAGTGACGCCGAGCATCCGGCGACGGATCGTAGTTTGCGGCGCTGGGACAGTGCGCTTGATCTAGAAGCCAATTTTACCATTGGCGATTTTTTTAACTATCGATCCGTGCGCTGGCAGGCAGTAGGAGTGCAGTTATTCAGTGGCCGTGTCAGGGAGCACGATAGCGAAGAGGGATGGGAACGACGGTACGCGCGTTACACCAACTGGTGGATGCTCAATGAACAACGTGAACTCGCCTGGCTGGTCGATGACGGGCGTCGTCGCTATTGGGCAGAGAAACACTTGCCGGATAACCCGTCCGTACCCGACACCAACGACACGGGGTTTGAACACGGTGAATGGGAACTTGAATTTGCCGCTGGAGAATTTAGCTACCAGCCCGAATCGGGTGAAAGGCATCGGAGCTCCGAGAGCAAGGGCTCACGAGTGCTACCTGCGGTTGATAAAAAACAGCGGTATTACCAAAGTGTTGAATCGCGCCTGAATGAAAAGGGCGATGTTGACGAGATCGAGTTCTTCAGATCGAGAATGATTCCGCACTCAGAAGTATTGCAGGGGCTCGGAAAAAACCTTGAGCTATCCGATGTAGCTCGATGGCGCAACACCATGCGCATATTGTGCATTGGCTTACCTCTATTGGCGGCCAGTGTTTTTTTCTGGAATCGCGGTGGCGAGCGTACCGTTGAAATTGTGGCGCTGGCCAAACAGGACACCAGTGTATTAATGCAGGAATTCAGTGTTGACCGAGCGGGGCAAATGATCGAAATGCGCGGCGCGATCAACGGGGTTAGAAATAACTCGTGGTTCGGGGTTGATCTTACCCTGACCAACAGTGATGGCGACGATGTTTACAGCAAGTACCTTGAGTTCTGGCATGAGAGCGGCCGGGACGACGACGGACCCTGGTCGGAGAGTGATCTGTCCAGTAAATGGTATCTGCGTGTTGATCAACCAGACACTTATCAGGTGATGATTAGCGGAGATGCGGAATCGACCACCTCGACCGCCGATTTCCGACTGACGCTTGAGCCGAACCGGGTATCGCAAATGCCGTTTATTCTCGCGGGGTTTTTGTGTGTGGCACTGATCATTTTGTGTCGCTCGAAAATGTCGTCCGTTCGTGCTGCAGCCGCCTCAATTGGTCTGAAAATAAAAAAGCGTGTTACCGGAACAAACAGGGATAAAAACAACACTGCTAACGTACAAGCGACACCTGTGGCTGATGCAACGTTTCAGGGGGATAAGCCATGAAGCGATTACACTATCCGCTACTGCTTTTGCTCCTGCTTGCGATTGTCGGGTTTCCATCCTGGTATGCTGTTAAAGGAAGTTCAGCCGAGCCTGTTCCCGGAGACGGAGGCAAGGAGGTACTCCGATCGAAATCCGGTCGTACGGTCGTAGGCGGAGGACCGCGCCGGGGTAAATAGGCAGTATAAAAACGCCGGCAGCTTATAGTGATGCCGGATGCCCGCAATTTACCGTACCGACACAGTTGCATAAACACCCGGATCTGCAAGTAGCAGGTAAACAGATCACTCACTCACTCAATCAATAGTTAATCTTCAACTGGAGAATAAAAAATGACGAAACAATGGCAAATACTCCCGGTTTTACTTTTGCTGATGTTCGGCAGTCCCGTGTTTGCACAGGCAGATCTGGCCAGTTTTTCAACAGAGCTGATTTCGACGATTGTCTATTCGGTGGTGGGCATTGTGATGGGTGTGCTTGGCTTCAAGGTGGTGGACTGGCTGACTCCCGGCAATCTCGCTGAAGAAGTTGCCAACAAGGAAAACCGGGCACTGGCGATTTTGGCAGGATCGATGATGCTCGGAGTATGTATTATTATCGCCAGCGTGCTGGTGAGCTAGTGCGCTAGCCGGCAGGTTTTACTGCCTGTGAAATAGCCTGTGTTTCCGTGAATGCTGTGCGTTATCGGCACGGTTTGTATTTTGCACTATGACGCCGGTCAAAAAACTGAATGGCTTGCAGTACAGCCATATTTCCCCGGTCTGTT
>CAYPCS010000014.1:0-61879 GCA_964409275.1 uncultured Granulosicoccaceae bacterium | reverse complement strand
CTTGTCCCCTGGCAGCAAGCAAATGAATAGTCCATCTGCGTCGGCAGATACTCCCGTCAGTGAATCCCAGTTTATATTGCTTGCGGGATCGGTTTTTATTATCGCTGCCTGCAGTCTGATTTATGAACTCCTCATCAGCAGTCTGTCTACCTATCTGCTCGGTTCAAGTGTTATTCATTATTCCCTGACCATTGGGCTTTTTCTGTTTTTTATGGGGATTGGAGCCTGGCTCGCCCAGTCGATACGCGAACACCTGGTGGCAGCATTTATCTCGATAGAAATCGGCATTGGTGCGGTTGGAGGTGTTTCGGCGCTAATACTGTACGGGGTGTACGCGTGGACAGAGTTCTATTACCCGGCAATGCTTGTCGTAATTGGCGTGATAGGGATTCTGGTGGGAATGGAGCTGCCTTTGTTAACCCGTATTCTGGAAGCCCGCAGCGGTTTACGACGAGGTATTAGTCAGGTACTTACTTTTGATTATCTCGGAGCCCTGATCGCATCGTTGTTGTTTCCGTTTGTATTGTTGCCGTATCTTGGACATCTGCTAACGGCCAGTGCTGTAGGACTGGTCAATTTGCTCGTCGCTTTTATCGTCGCGTGGTCATTCCGCCATCATCTCGGTGTCTGGAAAGTACGCATCGGTATCGGCTCGCTGGTATCGGTGATGCTATTGCCTGGTGCTGGTCTTTGGTCGGGCTCGGCTGCACAATTGTTTGAAAAAGCGCTCTATGAGGACCCTGTGATTTTTTCGGAGCAGAGTCGATATCAGAAGCTGGTGCTCAGCAGCCGTGGAGACGACTTGCGGTTTTACCTCGATGGCAATCTGCAATTCTCCAGTCTCGATGAGTATCGCTATCATGAAGTGCTTGTGCATCTACCTGCGGCTTTTAGCCACAAGGTCGAGCGTGTGTTGGTGGTAGGCGGGGGTGATGGTCTCGCTGTACGGGAAGCGCTGCGGTACCAGTCTATAGCTGAGGTCACTGTGGTTGATCTTGATCCGGCGGTAACTTCTCTGGCACTAAAACAGCCACACATTGTGGCATTAAACGAAGCAGCACTAGCTGATTCCAGAGTCACTGTGGTGAATGCTGATGCGTGGAAATGGCTTGCTCAGGGGGGTGACCTCTACGATTTGATTATAATTGATCTACCAGATCCGGAGAGCGAAGACGTTGCAAAGCTCTACAGCGTTGCGTTTTATCAACGAATTGCCAGACGTCTGGCAATCGGTGGTGTCATGATTACCCAGGCGACTTCGCCCTGGTATGCAAGACGTGCGTTCTGGAGTATTGGCACTACGCTTGAGGCTGTTTTCGATAACGTTCGTCCGGCAACAGCGTACATACCTTCGTTTGGGCTCTGGGGTTTTTTTATAGCCTCACGTCATTCCCTGGATACAACAGTAAATCAGCCGCACAACGGGCGCTTTTTCAATTCCGGTTCAATAAATCGAGTGCTTCTATTGCCACCGGATTTACCAAAGCTTGTTGTTGAAGTGAATCGAAATCAGTCTCTTCCGGTACTGGAATATTACCGTGAGGGCTGGAACACATTGACGGGAGCACTGTTGCCCTATAAAACCCCACAGAGTGACTGAAAGCCGGAATTTGGTTGTGGTCTCGAAAAGAGTAAAATGAAATGCACATTGCTGAAAGCGGGCATACCCGAATACGGCTAGCGATAATGTCCGACTGTGCAATGATAAAGGAGTGCGCAGAGCAGGCATATGCCGTTTATGTTGATCGCATCGGCAAAAAGCCCGCACCGATGACTGCTGATTTTGCCTCCAGTATTAAAAAGCGTGAGGTTGTAGTACTGGAGCATGATAACGCTATTCTTGGGTATGCTGTTTATTACTCGGTGAGCGATTCACTTTTTCTTGAGAATATAGCGCTGCGGCCTCTCGGTCAGGGGCAGGGGTTTGGGTCCCGGCTTCTGGCACATATTCATCAGGCTGCAGTAACCTTTGGCTACACGGCAGTTGATCTATATACGAATGAGTTGATGACGGAAAACCTGCGATGGTATGCAGCGCACGGATACCGTGAGATTGAGCGGCGTTATGAGGACGGATTTAACCGGGTTTATTTAAGAAAAAACATCGGCTGAATTAGTGCGTCCGGAATTGTATGTGACTATGCAGCCAACTCTCGGAGAGGACAACTCCGTAGCGCGAATAACGAAGCCTGTGGACGATAAAGCTGCCGCGGCGGCGTTAACGCCGTGCGTAGTATCCTTCGCTGATTGGAGATCGTCTCCCGCAGCATTTTGTTGGCTCGTCCAGAGCGCACGAACTTGTTATAACGTCCGTTAACCTCTCGGGTGCTCCTCAACAGCTTGCGGTACACTGGACAGGAACATAGTGTTACAGACAGTTAAAATAAGGAGTGGTGAAGTAAAATGAAATACCAAAAACTGGGTAACTCGGAACTTGCGGTCAGTGCATTGTGTCTGGGGTCGATGACCTGGGGTTCACAAAATACTGAAGCTGAAGGTCACGAGCAGATTGATTTTGCAGTTGATCACGGCGTAAATTTTATTGATACAGCCGAAATGTACCCAACCACTCCGCTGAGCGAAGATACCCAGGGACGCACCGAGGAGATAATTGGAAACTGGATCAAGAAAACCGGCAAGAGAGACCGGATCATTGTTGCCACCAAGGTCACCGGGGACGGAGTGAAATACGTGCATGGTGGTGTGCCAATCTCGGCGGCAAAGATCGAGCTCGCACTACACAGCAGTTTGAGGCGATTACAAACCGATTGTATCGATCTGTATCAGTTGCATTGGCCCAATCGCGGTTCCTACCACTTTCGCCAGTGGTGCAATTATGAGCCTGAAAAACAGCCGCACAACGACACCGTTGACCATATCAGGGAGGTGCTGTTTGCATTGCAAAGGCATGTAGAAGCCGGAAAAATTCGCCACATCGGACTGTCCAACGAGAGTTGCTGGGGCACCTTCAAATTTCTGCAAACAGCCCGTGAAAACGGATTGCCGCGAATCGTCAGCATTCAAAATGAATACAGTCTGCTCAATCGCCTGTACGATCTTGATCTGGCGGAGCTGTCTCACCACGAGAACATAGGCCTGTTGTCGTTCTCGCCATTGGCTGCAGGTTTGTTGTCCGGTAAGTATGCTGACGGCACAATACCCAGGGGCTCGCGGCGAACCATGAATGAAGATCTGAGCGGGCGATTGTCGGAGTTCTCCCAACCGGCGCTGAAAGAATATCTGGCAATTGCCCAAAAGCATGGTTTGCACCCGGCGCAGATGGCTCTGGCTTTTTGTATAAGTCGACCGTTCATGGCTTCAACCATCTTCGGAGCCACGTCGATGGAGCAGTTAAAAACAGATCTGCAATCTGTAGATCTTCCGTTGAGTGCAGAGGTTCAGCAGGAGATCGCTGCAGTCTATCGGCGTTTCCCGGTGCCGATGTAGTGTGATGAACGATGAGCTATGTCAGTTTACACCCGGTGTAATTCCACCAAAACGATTTCCAAGCCCGTTTAATTTAACACCGCATCCGCTTGCTATACAGGCGTGCAAATTACTGCAGAAACGACTGTCAAACATTGATACTACCCTGCACAATTTCCGGGCAACGGAAGGCGGCAAGATGATGGGAGTGCTGGTGGTTGAAACACCGCAGGGGAACACTGCGTTTCTTTCTGCCTTTTCGGGTATGTTAGGTGGTCAATGGCAGGTGGAGGGGTTCGTTCCACCGGCTTTCGAGGTCAATGAAAGAAATGAGTTTTTGCCGGCAGGTGAACAACAACTGGAGCGTTTAAGAAACCGCCACCACCAGATTGCCCAGAGCGAATCCGCTAGAACCACCCGCAAAACTCTGGCGCAGCAAGAGCGAGCGTATCTGGAATCCACAAACTGCTTGAAGCACCTTCTGCGTGAACGCAAGCGACAACGTTCGTTGCAACGATTGTCTGAAGCCGGAGTTGCGATGCCTTCAGAAGATTCAGATAGCGTAGAGCAACAACGTACAACAAGGCAGCAACTCGATGATCAAAGTCGGCAAGACAAACGTGAGTTGAAACAGCATCATCGCGATTGGCGGATAAAGCTGTCTAAAACCAGGGCGTCGGTCGAAAGCCTGCAGCTTTCGGCAGATCAGTTAAAACAACAACACAAGAGTTTGTCGCGCAATCTGCAGGAGCAGGTTTTTCAGGGCTATCGATTGTTAAACAGCAAGCTCGAGAGCGAGCCGATGAACCGTTTTTTTCCCGCTTCACTACCGCCTGGTGGTACCGGTGATTGTGCCGCGATCAAGCTTCTTCAGGCATGTTATCAACGCCGCCTTAAGCCCGTATGTCTTGGTGAGTTCTGGTGGGGTGCTACACCCGCTGGAGGTATAAGGCATCACGCTCACTATTACCCGGCCTGTCGCGGCAAGTGCCGCCCGCTATTGCCTTTTATGCTGTCCGGCCTTGATGTGGATCTGCCCGACTATGAGAAGCCAGTGTTTTTTCCATCTGATGAGCCTCGTACGGTCTATGAAGACGAGCATCTGGTCGTGGTGGAAAAACCTGCAGGCATGCTGTCAGTTCCGGGTATCGCGTTGAGCGATTCGGTGGAAACAAGATTACGCAGTCGCTATCACGATTCGTGCGGTAATTTGCTTGCACATCGACTGGATCAGGCAACGTCGGGCCTGCTGCTGGCAGGCAGGTCTGACGCTGTCCGAAGTCAGTTGCAGCGGCAGTTTCAACAGCGCAGAGTGGAAAAGCGCTACACCGCAATGCTGTCTGCGATTAATATACCGGGGCAGGGCAGAATTGAGTTGCCACTGCGTACCGATATCGATGATCGACCACGTCAGTGTGTGTGCAGACGTTATGGAAAAAAGAGTTTAACTCGCTACAAGGTGATTGAGCGTTTCCCCGATAAAACCCGTATTGCGTTGTATCCGGTAACCGGGCGTACCCATCAACTGCGCGTTCATGCCGCTCATCCGGATGGACTAAATGCACCTGTCATTGGCGATGAGTTGTACGGTGTGGTGGTTAATAACGAACTTCCACGACAGACCCAAACCGGTAAGAACAGACTACATCTGCACGCCGAGTACATCGCCTTTAGCCACCCGGTAAGCGCACGACCGATGTCGTTCACCTCTTTGCCGCCATTCTAGTGAAGTATACGCTGACGGTTCTAATAGAACATTTGTTAATGAAGCATCTGCCTTGACCACCATCTCAAATACCTCTCCAAAACACTACACCGATCCATTGCCGGATGCCGTTGACGTGGTTGTGGTTGGCGCCGGCATAATCGGTGTGTGCACTGCCTATTATCTTGCTCGCAGCGGTGTAGCTGTGTTGCTGTGTGAGAAAGGGCGGGTAGCCGGTGAGCAATCATCCCGAAACTGGGGTTGGGTGAGGCAACATGGCCGTGATCCCGATGAGCTACCGGTGATGATGGAAGCCAATCGCATCTGGCAATCGCTGGCAGATGAAATTGGAGAGGATCTCGGGTTTCGAAAAACCGGTGTTCTTTATCTGGCAAGCTCGGAAAAAAAACTTGAGCAAAGGGAAACCTGGCTTGACTACGCCAGGCAACATCAACTTGATAGCCGCATGCTGTCTGCAGCTGAGGTGGAAAGTATGGTCGACTGCAAGCCCGGCCAGTGGAAAGGTGCCTGCTACACACCGAGTGACGGCCGGGCGGAGCCGTGGATAGCAGTACCGGCGTTGGCACGCGCGGCGAAAAAAAACGGTGTCGCTATACGTGAAGACTGTGCAGTGCGCAGCATCGAACAAACCGACGGTAATATATCTGCCGTGGTGACCGAAGACGGTGTGGTTCGCTGTGAACGGGTGGTATTGGCCGCCGGGGCCTGGTCGGGTTTATTTGCCGGAAACGAAGGTCTGCATTTGCCGCAGCTTGCTGTGCGCTCTACGGTACTGAGCACGACGCCGGCACCGGAAGTATATAGCGGTAACGCCGCAGATGAAAAGCTTGCCTTCCGGCGTCGAAACGATGGTGGCTATTCACTTGCCTTGTGTGATCTCACGGATCATTTTATCGGGCCAGACTCTTTGCGCTATTTTAGAAAATTTATACCCGCGATGATGACCGAATGGGAAACTTACCGGCTTCGGCCAAAGGCACCGGCAGAGTTCCCTGATGCATGGCGAACCCCAAAACGATGGCAGGCCTCGGATGTCACTCCTTTTGAGCGTAACCGGGTGTTGAATCCGCCTCCCAATCAGGCGGCATTAAAGCGAATAATTAAACGGGTAAAGCAACGTCTGCCAGCACTCGGCGATGTCAAAATTGCGCACAGCTGGGCAGGTATGATCGATACCATGCCGGATGTGGTCCCCGTGATTGACGAAGTAACCGATATGCCAGGTTTGATCATCGCGACCGGCTTCAGCGGGCACGGCTTTGGTATCGGACCCGCGGCCGGGAAAATCGTCGCCGAGCTTGTTCGAAACAAAACTCCCGGTCACGATTTGCATCGTTTTCGTTTCAGCCGCTTTACCGATGGATCTCCTGTGGAGCTGGGTCCTGTTCTTTAAATCACAAACTCTCACTCGCAGCCTTTGAACAGCGTGCAAGTGTTTCGCGTGCGTTCTTTTTCGGTACACTCAAGCCAGGGAAAGCAGACTAGAGCAGATCAATGGCATTTGGTTACGTAATCGCACAAATCAAGGTCACAGACCCGGATACCTATGCTGACTACATCGCTCTGGTATTGCCGACAATAGAGCACTATGGCGGGGAGTTTCTGGTGCGAGGCGGCAAATCAGAAAGTCATGAGGGGATTCCGCCCGGTGATCGCAATGTGATCATTCGATTTCCCTCCTACGAGGCCGCGCGCGACTGGTATCACTCGGACATCTACGCCGATGCAAAACGCCTGCGCATGTCTGCGTCTACCAGTGTGCAGACCATTGTTGAGGGCGTGTAAACAGAATGCAGGCGGTAAGGCAACAGGGTAAAGCAACACAGGATTCCTTTACTCGGCGTGTTTTAATACTCGTCTGATCATGCGCAGGCTTGCCTCATCGATCATTTTTCCGTCAAGTGTAGTCGCACCCTGATCACTGCAACGTGCTTCATCGATCGCTTTTTGCACGCGCCTGGCGTGAGTAATTTCTTCATCTGTTGGTATAAACGCCTGACGGGTCGGTTCGATCTGGGCGGGATGGATAACCTGTTTACCGTCGAATCCCATCGATGCAGCTCTTTGGGCGGAGACATAACACGCTTCGTTATCCGTGTAGTTTCCGAGAGGGCCGTCAATAGCCTGAAGGTTAAACGCGCGCGCTGCTATCAATACCCGCATCATTGGATAGGCAAACAGATCGAGCGGATAACGCTTGCCGTCAGACAGGTGTGCATACCCGGGCGGAGATTCCCCTATAGCCGCACTGCGTGCACCGATAGAGGCGGCAAAGTCGGCAACGCCTAAATGCAACGCGCTTATGTGCGGGTGTGCGCCCGCCAGTGAATCAACCAGCATGATACCGCGAGCACTCTCGATCAATAGTTCTATCGCAAGTGTGCCGAGCGTGTGAGGTCGGTTGTGATTGATAGCAGAGGCAAGGTAGTTGATCGAGTCGGTGCATTCTGCCTTTGGCAATATAACCGCGTCGAGCCTGTCCTTTTTTGCCAACACAGATACCTCCTGATCAAGACGACCGCTATCGAATGAGTTTAATCGAACAGCGACGTGCTTCAGTTGCCAGTCAATATTGTCAAGAGCTGTACCAGCGTTTGCGATGGCTGTTGTTTTATCCTCCTCCGGTACGGAGTCCTCAAGATCTATAAACACTGCATCGGCTGGTGACGCGGCCGCCTTTTCCAGCATATCGTAGCGATTACCCGGTACCGCGAGGTAGCTACGTAGCGGTAGATCTTTGTTCTCCGGTTTGTCGCTACTCTGGCTCATTCCGGATTGTCCAGTCGGCTTTCCGGGGTATTGCGGAACTTCGCAAGTATGGCCTCGGTATGTTCACCTGCAGCCGGAATCGCGCCTATCACTGGCGCAGCACCGATGCTTTCCCTGCCCCTGTTGGTCCAGACAAACTGGCTCGATATACCGTTGAGTCCATAGTCGTAGTTACGGCAGAAATCACCGCTGACTTCGCGCTCTATTTTTATCAACCGTGCGCCCCGGTTAGCCAGATGACGGCTGGCCAATGGCGCTGAAATCGCCTGTTCTATCGAGACGACGGTTATTCCGTCAAGTGGTAATTCGTGTGTCATAGAGGTTGTCCGCTAGCCCGCTTTCACCAGTGTAAGTCGCACAGGGTTTTTATCAACGTCTTTGACTGTATGCACCGGATATCCGACCGGTTACATTTGTTTTAATCCGGCTTCGTTTAGCAATCCGGGCTTATTTCCCGGCGTAGTGCGGCGTAATACCGCATACTCGACTCCGTCAGTGTCGTCTCCACGATCCCGTATCTTTATCGGACCTCCATTGCACGTTTCCGCAAATACCCTGCTTCCGGCTATCAACCATGTCCAACCGTAGCGATACTATGCAATATACGAGTGGCAGCCTCTTATTGCTGGCGACCGCATTGATGTGGGGGGTGCAATTTCCGGTAGCGAAGTCTGCGTTTGAAACCGTTAACGCGTTTCATGCTGCCTTCTATCGCTTTGGCTTTTCCGCGCTTATTTTGATGCTGGTGTTGTATGCCGTTGAAGGGCGGCCATCGTTCAGGCTTAACACAGAATCGCTAAAAGTATGGGCAATTGGCGTGCTGGGCATGTGCGGTGCCCCGACATTTATATTTGGCGGGCTGATGTTTACCCGACCGGAAATTGCAGCAATTATTGTTGCAACCCAACCCATCATGGCAGTACTGGTGCAGCGAATTGGTGGCGGCGAATTACCGGGCTGGCGCACCAGTTCCTGCGTGCTGTTGGCATTTTTCGGGGTTATTACAGTGGTCACTGAATGGAAACCCGATTTGCTCCAGGCGCCCCGGGAGATTATCGGTGATCTCATGGTGCTGTGCGGTTCTCTGTGCTGGGTGTTGTACACAATAGCCTGTAGCAAATTCCCGCAATGGTCCAATCTGCGTTTGACCAGCTGGTCGATGATGTCCGGTGCGTTTGCCAACGGGCTTGTGGTTGCGGCACTGATGGCCTTTGGTGTGTTTGGCAATCCGTCTCCTGACGATTGGTATCAAGCGCGATACGAGCTTTTTTTTCTGACTTACGTCGGCGTATTGATGGGCATGTTTGCATGGACCGCCGGTTCAAGAAGAGTCGGCACACTGAACGCTATGCTGTTCACAAACCTGATTCCGGTATCTACGTTTTTTATACGCTACTTGCAGGGCCACCGGTTTTCATGGCTTGAACTGGGAGGAGCGCTAACGGTGATTGTGGCACTGGTGCTACAAAATATAGTGCTGCGCAGGCGTCTGGTAGAAGCGGGCAACTCGTGATAATGCCTGCCCGGGTGTCGGGGGGGGCTGTGCTATTTGCGCCTTCTATCGAAAATTATCGCAGCTGACTGTCTTTGCTGCCCCGGCGGTTAAACGAGTTAAGACCGGCTTTTTCGTCGAGTTGAGACTGGCAGCTAACACAGAGTCTAACCCCTGGTACTGCCTGCTGCCTTGCCAGCGGAATAGCGGCCTCGCATTCTTCACAGTGATCGAGGCTGTCGCCAGCAGGTATCTGGCTGCGGGCTTTTTTCACGGCGTCTTGCACACTCGCGTCTATTTGATCCTGAACCGCTCCGTCTCTCGACCAACCTCCGGCCATGATCAATAGTCCTCCGTATGTTTGAAAAAGCAGCGGTGCAAGGTGCACCGCCGCACGATCTCTAAAATTTTAGGCTAAGGCTTCAGGTAGACCAGATCCAGTGGTGAACTGGTGGACCAGATGCCCTGTGGAATGTTGCCAACCTTATCATTATAGAACGTGTGATACGGCAACGCATACGCCCAGTAGACTGGAAGCTCGTCAGCCACAATTTTCTGGAACTTTGAATACAGCTCTTTGCGTTTGGCCTGATCGGTTTCATTGCCGGCTGCTTCCAGCAGGGCGTCAACTTCAGCGTTCTCGTATTGTTGAGTGTTCGACCAGATAACGCCTTCCTTGATGTTTGAACTCTGGTAGGTGCGGTGCACACCAATAACCGGATCGCCCCAGTTAAAGACAACGTCCCAGGTCATGTCGAAGTCGTAGGTGCTTATGCGCTTGGCCCAGGTGGGGAAGTCAGGTGAGGCGCGGACCGATACATCTATGCCAATTTTCTTTAACTGTGGTTTAACGTACTCAGCCGGTGCTTTGATATCGGGCCAACCGTAGTCAATAAACAGCTTGAAACGCATGCCGTCATCGCCGCGCGCATAGCCTGCGTCGTCGAGTATTTTGTTGGCTTTTTCCAAATCGACGTCGTAGGGCTCAACATCGGGTTCATAGAAAGGGCTGCCCGGGTGTATGCCGGTTAGAGCCTGTTCTGCAGTACCCAACATAATAGCTTTGGTGATGAAGTTGCGATCGATGGCGTAGGCAATGGCCTTGCGTACGTTGACATCGCTGGTTGGCTCTCTTTTGGTGTTGAAAGCAAGCCAGGCGATAGGACCAATAGCAGCGTATCCATCGGAGGTGGCATTAACCCCCCTGGCTTTTTTAATCCGGTTGATGTTTTGCGCGCTTTGCTCGAACGCCGCCATGTGCAGCTCGCCGTTTTCTATAGCAATTGCGCGGGCGGAAGGATCCTTGATTATGCGCATAACAATTTTATCGAGGTAGGGACGGCCTTCCATAAAAAAGTTTTCGTTGCGCTCCAGAATAATGTGCTGGTCGCGTTTGAACTCAACCAGCTTGAACGGACCGGAGCCAACCACGTTTTCTGAATTTTGCGGGTGCTTTTTCGGATCCTGTCCGTCGCCGTAGACGTGCTCCGGGATGATTGGCAACAATTGTGAGGACATTGCCAGTAACAGTGCCGGGTGTGGTGCGGACAATTTAAGAATGGCGGTGTGATCGTCAGGTGTTTCTACTGATTCAACCGGCGCGAACATGGTTTTGAACGGGTGATTTTCCTGCACGGTTTTAACCGAGAAAGCCACGTCTTTTGAAGTGATCGGTTCGCCATCATGGAAGGTCGCACCTTTCACCAGGTTCAAGGTTACGGACAGACCATCGTCCGAGGTTTCCCACGATTCGGCGAGATACGGCTGTGGCTCCCAGTTTTCATCGTAGCGAAGAGGTGCGGCGAATAATTGCGCCCCTGGTGCACCGGTAGCGGTGCCGGATTGAACTGCCGGATTCAGGTGCCGCGGTGTTTGTGGAGCGGACATCACTAGCGTGCCACCCTGGACCGGTTCATCGGCTGTGGCCAGACCGGCGCTGAGCAGCACAGCGGTCACCGCACTGGTTAACTGGCGTGAGAATTTTCCCATGTGTCCTCTCTATTTGAATTGTTAGATTTTGGGTTAACGGGATCTTGCAGTGTGCAGCCAAAAGAGCGGCCGGGGAGCAGCTATGTTGTTGATCCGCAGTATGATCCAGTGCGGTATTAGTATCATTTCGCCATGACAAAGTCGACTTGATTGTGACCCCTTGGCGAGTCAGTGCGCCGTTGAATAACGCGGGTCAGAGCCACCTTGCGCCGCAAACTATCGTTAAATCGTCCTCACCGTGGAGTGCCCTCGCTGCGCAAACTTCTACCGCGCAGACTCCTGGCGGGTTTTTACCATGTGGTCCCGGCAGTCACTCGGCTAAATGCGCCCAGCCGCGATAAGCGGCCAGATGATCCGGAATATTGTGCACTCGCAGAATATCCACACCCTGTTGGCAAAGCTGCATTGCCGCCCCGATAGTAGCCATGTCGCGTTCATGGGTGGTTTTGCCGGTAAACTGGTTCAGGAAGGACTTTCTTGAATGGCCAACAAGAAGTCTGAGCCCGTAATCGCGCCAGATCTCCGTCTTTTGCAACAGTTTTAACGACTGCAGCGAATTTTTGCCAAAACCAATACCAGGATCAAACACTATTCGGTTGAGAGGAATGCCGGCTTTGTCCCATACCTCAAGCTGCTGCTCGAGCCACTTGCCTACTTCCTCTACCGGATCGGACTCTGGCGGCAGGGTTATATCCGGATCGGCAGGAACGCTCATGCTGTGCATCGCGATCCACTCACAATTGCTGGCGGCGGCCAGCTCGAGCATGGCAGGATGTTGCAATCCGCTGACGTCGTTGATGAAACTGGCGCCGTTTTCAATCGCTTGCTGTGCAACGACCGCATTGCGGGTGTCGATACTGAGTCCTGGCCGCAGCACATCATTGCCGTAGTGATGGTTGATCTGATCGATTACCGGGCCGATGCGCTGCCACTCTTTGGCAGGATCTATTGTTTCCGCCTTCGGGCGAGTAGATTCACCACCGATATCGAGAATGTTGCAGCCGTGCTCAACCATTTCGTGGATAGTGGCGAGTGCATCGTCGAGGTTGCGGTTTTTACCTCCGTCGGAAAAGGAGTCGGGTGTGATATTCAGAATGCCCATCCACAGAGGTATGTGGTGATCCAGTTGTGTTGAGTAGTGCAGCAGCGTGCGATCCTCGTGACCTGGTACCTGCAAGGTTGCGTTGAGCGCGATCATCGGCGTGAGGACAAAGTGGCGTTGCAATAAATCGCGGTGCGGTATGGTCAGTTTATCGGTACTGATGACCGCATCGCCCCATAATAAAATATCGATGTCAATCGGACGGGGTGACCAGCGAGAGGTATGGTCCCGTCCGAAAAGAGTTTGAATATCGGCTATGTGGTGGCGCAATTCGTCAGGTGTACAACTGGCCTCACATTCAATCGCCATATTCAAAAACGGCTTATTCCATTCCCACGGTGCGTCGTCCGGCAGCAGTGCCGGGGTTTCAATCACCGGTGACGCGCGCAATAGAGGCACATTGCGCCGCTCGAGCTGCTCGATGGCGTTGCGCAAATGATTTCTGCGATCTCCTGTATTGGAGCCGAGACCAAGATGTATTTTCATAGGCGGAAGCAGGTATCGTTATCGATGGCGGTGCTGCTGGTTGCGATGCTTTGCAGCATTATGCGTTATCTGATTCCGCCGTATGTTTGTTGGGCACAGAATCAGATTTTTGGGGCAAATATTACTTTTTGCTCATCTTTCCAGGGCAATCGGCCTGTTGGGAGCCTGGCTCATTTTAGTGTATCGGAACGAATAAAATGTAATTTGAGTGTTTGTCATTGTGTTCCGGCAAAACGCAGTGTGCAGATCGAAGGACGAGCGCGCGCAGTGGTGCTTGATCAACATACTGTAGATACAGACTCGTTTAACCAAAAATAGCAGTGCCCCTGACATTGCTTTTCAGTTGAATCGTATTAGTCTGCCAACTAAAAACGGCAATTGGTTTGTTCTGCTACTCGTGGCAGGCAGGTTGTGGCGGTGGTGTCGACTGCCGGGCACTTGCCTGAAATCTATGGACCACACTACTGAACTTCCGCAGGTTAGCGATAACGGGGCTGATCGAGGATGTGCTTATCGGTTAATATTGTTGCCAAGAGGTCTTTTAATCTACCAACTGGTGAGAGTGTGGACGACAAAATGAACAAGCAGTGGGTGTTGGCAGAACGGCCGACCGGGCTGTTTACCAGGGAAAACTTTGAGCTAAAGGAAGTGATGATACCCGAACTGCAGGACGAGCAGTTTCTGGTGCGGGTAGTGTATCTATCCCTGGATCCCACCCAGCGCATGTGGGCGCAGATGGACACCTATCTTCCCGCAGTGAAAAAAGGCGAGGTAATGCGCAGCCTCGGTATGGGCGTGGTCATCAAGAGTCGCAACCCGGCGTTTAAGGAAGGTGATGTGGTGCAGGGCATGACCGGCTGGCAAACACACTTCATCACCGATGGCCGCGATTTTTCTCAAGTGCCTTCTAAAAGCGGCGTGCCTCTACCGGCCTATATGGGACCACTTGGAATGACCGGCATAACAGCCTATTTCGGTTTAACCGAGATTGGAAAACCCGAGAAAGGCGAGACAATGTTAGTAACAGCAGCG
The DNA here is from genome assembly GCA_964409275.1 of uncultured Granulosicoccaceae bacterium. GTDB lineage: Bacteria > Pseudomonadota > Gammaproteobacteria > Granulosicoccales > Granulosicoccaceae. The sequence continues at coordinate 47,857 of CAYPCS010000014.1, read as the reverse complement.
GCGGGTGCGGTGGGCTCGGTGGTGTGTCAGATTGGTAAAATAAAGGGCTTGAAGGTCATAGGCATGGCGGGTACAGATGAAAAATGTCGCTGGCTGGAGGATGAGCTTGGTATAGATGAGGCGATTAACTACCGCAACGCCAATGCCTACAAGTTGTTGCGCGAAGCCTGCCCGAGAGGTATCGATATAGTGTTTGAAAATGTAGGTGGCAAATTACTCGATATGTCACTGGGTTTGTTAAATGTAGGCGCGCGCATACCCCTGTGCGGCTATATCTCGGAATACGCGTCAAGTGAGCCCGGTCCTGGCGTGCACAACTTGCCGGCACTGATCTCGAAGCGTGCTTCTATCGAAGGTTTTCTCGTGCTTGATTATATCCATCGAAGCCGGGATGCGCTTAATGATCTGGGTAAATGGATGATGGACGGCAGGTTGAAATATAAGATGCACATCGAAGAGGGCTTTGAGAATTTGCCGGAAGTCATCAATAAACTGTTTGAAGGCAAGAATGACGGTAAATTGCTAATGCAGCTTAGTAAGCTGGACGACTAAACTGCTACCGTGCAGTTGTGGCAAATGTGATTCGTCATTGAGATTTAACGGTTGGTCGTTAATCTCGACAGGACGTTCGCAAGCCGGATGTCAGCAGCTACCAATTTAACCCGCGATTTTAAGGAACAGACATGCTAATTCGATTCGTACGGTATTCGTTTTTAAGTGTGGCAATGACGATGTCCGGCTGGCTACAAGCTCAGGACGAAACGTTCAATCTGACTGTCATGCACACTAACGATACGCATTCACATCATGAAGCGCAGGGGCGTAGCGGCAATGGCGGGGCAGCGAGACAGGCGACTGTTATAAAGGCCATACGAGATATTTCGGAAAACAGTCTCCTGCTGGACGCAGGTGACCGGTTTACCGGAACACTTTTTCACAAATACTACGCAGGTGTAGACAACATCAAGATAATGAATGCCCTCGGCTATGATGCTATGGCGTTGGGCAATCATGAGTTTGATAACGGATTGCAAGTGCTTGAACGTTTTGTGAAAGGCGTAAACTTCCCTGTGCTGTCTGCCAATGTAGATTTCGGAACGGTTGAATCGCTGGCGTCAAGTGTGTCTCGATCAACCATCATTGAAGTGGGTGGGGAAAAGATAGGTATTATTGGTCTGGTCACGGCTGAAACCCCGGAGATAACGATCAACTTTCCCGACAAAGACGCGCTTTCCTGGTCAGATGATTATGCCGGTGCGGTTAACCGTGAGGTTGAATCACTCAAGCTGGATGGCGTAAATAAAATAATCCTGGTGACGCACATTGGCCTTGGGCAGGATATGGCGGTAGCTGCACTGGTGAAAGATGTCGATGTTATCGTTGGTGGTCACAGCCACACTGCAATAAGCAATATCTATAAGGAAGGTGGCGACACAAAATACCCGATCAGTGTTGAAGATGCTGAGGGCAATCCGGTTTATATCGTACAGGCAGGTGATCGTGATCGATACGTCGGGAGGCTTAATCTGCGTTTTGATGCTCAAGGGAAAGTGACTCGTGCCCGCGGAGACCTGGTGTTACTGAGCAGTTTTATTACACCTGACCCTGACGTTCAGGCACTTGTCGGTGAGCTTGCCGAACCGATAAACGAGCTTAAAAACACACCCGTTGCCGGCGACGACGGTGTAACGGTCGTCAGTTCGCAACTAATGAGCAACAAAAGCTGCCGTGACCAGGAATGTCTGATCGGGAACCTCATTGCAGATGCTATTCGTGCTGAAACCGGTGTGGATATCGTCTTCCAGAATGGCGGCGGAATTCGTGCCGATATCGACGAAGGTGAGGTGACGGTAGGTGAAGTACTCACGGTGCTGCCATTTGGGAACACCATAGCAACGCTCGGATTAACAGGTGAGGAAATTGTCGCCTCACTCGAGACCGGTGTTTCAAGGGTAGGCGGGAAAGGGGGTACAGGTCGGTTTCCGCAAGTATCCGGAATTCGATACAGCTTCGATCCGTCTCTTGAACCAGGCAGTCGCATTAAAAGTGTTGAAGTGATGAATGCCGGGGGAGAGTACGAGGCAGTGGATATGGCAAAAAACTACAGCGTAGCCACAAATAACTTTATGCGTACCGGTGGTGATGGATACACGCTTTTCGAATCGAATGCCGTGGATCCTTACGACTACGGCCGACCGCTGGAGGAAGCGTTGATTGACTACATGATTAACAATAATCCGGTGGTTGTTGAGAAGGATGGTCGGATTGTGGTTAAGTGACAGAGAGGGTTCTTTTCCAGGCAGTAGCGCAGTGGAAACAACAATTCTATTTCGTCCCACCGGTCCAAATGAATTAAAGCTGGTTGAGGAGTCTGGTTTTAAACGTTGGCCTCCGCGCCTGCCCGGTCAGCCAATTTTTTATCCGGTCACGAATGAGAAATATGCAATAGAAATTGCGACACGCTGGAATATCAGGGACAGTGTTGTAGGGTATGTCACCAAATTTGAAGTGACTACAGAGTTTATGTCTCGGTACAAAATAGAACAGGTCGGGGCCTCGCACCACACTGAGTGGTGGGTGCCTGATGCAGAACTACCCGAACTCAATGACAATATAGTCGGATTCATCGAGGTAATCGGCGAGTACAAAAAATCTAACAATTAGGTGCTTGCGCCGTACTAAATATTGAACCCTGTGATTCTCGGAGATATGAGGGCCAAACGCGGGAAAGTAACATCCGCGATACCTTGCAGGAAATGAGTGTTGTGGAAAAAGCGGATGCGGGGAACCGGTTGGCCCGTCAGCGCCGGGAGCGCAGGACAACGGGCGATACTGCGGTGAATATGAGAAAAGCAATTCGTACACGGGAGTTATTTTGAAAAAACCAAACATTAGGGAGGCTTCAATAGAAGATCTGCCTGGTTTACTGGCACTGGAGCAAGGCATCGTTGATGCCGAGCGCCCATATGATTCGTTCATAAGAGACAGCAACGTAACCTACTATGACATACCAGGCCTCATCTCTGATTCTGATTCACATCTGGTTCTGGTGGAATTTAACAAAGAAATAATTGGATCCGGCTATGCTCAAATCAGAGCATCGAAATCATGTTTCACACATGAAAATCATTGCTATCTTGGCTTTATCTACCTAAGCCCGGAACATCGCGGGAAAGCGTTAGGTAAAAGCATAATTGAAGCGCTTAAAGAATGGGGCATAAATAGAGGAGTTCAGCATTTTCAACTGGATGTCTATGCAGAGAACAAATCTGCGATTCGCGCTTATGAAAAGGCCGGATTCAACAAGGTTTCGGTGACGATGGCACTGGTTGTTTGATGCACATAGCGAGATAGTCCCCACTACACTGTGTTTGTCTTGCGGTGTCGTTGCGCTCTGTTTTTTGCAAGCCAAACACCGTATAAAGTAGCTGGCTGTGGCGTTTATGCGAACAAGCAAGGTAACATTTATGCTCACACATAGTGATCCAGTGTCATTCGTTGCTACTCTCGACGCAGCGGTATCCCGTATTTTTTACGAATCAACACTCGGCTTAAAGTTGGTTTCGGATGAGCAATTTGCACTGGTATTTGATTTAGACGGGCATCTGCTTCGAGTGGCGAAGGTAGACGTATTCGAGCCCGCTGTTCATACGGTGCTGGGGTGGAATGTAGTTGATATTGCGCATACTGTAAAAGAACTGTTGGCACGAGGTGTTGTGTTCGAAAAGTATGGAGGACTGTGTCAGGATGAATTTGGTATCTGGGACTCTCCCTCCGGAGCGAAGGTTGCCTGGTTTAAAGATCCGGATGGCAATAGCCTTTCACTTACGCAATTAGAAAGTCGCAATTTGTAGGCTACGGTGAGTCAATCTGGAGCGCCGCCGTTTCAGGAGCATTGGCTTTCCAACGATGCGAGTTGACTGTATAGCCTGCCTGCAAAGCTCTGTCATAGAGTTGCTCATGAATCTTGATAGGCAACGTTAAGTGCCGATCTTCATGTCATAATGTTGCTTTTCGAATTATTTCGGTCTGAGATATGCCGCATGTATGATTGTGACCGTTTATCGTTTACAGAAAAAAATAGATTCAACATAAAGAAACTGTAAGGAGCCTGGAGTATCAATGCCATTGTAATCTATCAAATTCAAGTAAAACGCGAGTGGGGAGAGTTGTGATGCAAAGGAGATTAAAGTCATTTGTGGTATTGGCAGTATCATTGAGCGTTAGTTTATATTTAGTGGTAACTGGCAACCCCGTGCATGCGGATTCCAGATTTTCCTCTTACAGACCAAATTTCGTACTTGTACGTGCTGATAGCTTAGGCGAACGTGATGGTGGTGCGCATATAGAGTACAATTTTTCCACTCGCTACAAAATCGCCACTAAGGGCGCGTTGGATGTGCATTTAGCGTATACAGGCAGGTTTGACTTTTTTCTTGGATCACGTGGCTCGTCACCAGTAATAAATCGATTGAACAATCCGGAGCTATTGTTTAGACGTTGGAATTCTTCGAAGAAGAGAAAAGGTGGCTATATTCAAATTGCGTACGGACATGAATCCAATGGTCAGCAGATAAACAGTCAATCGTTATTTGATTCTGACGAAAGGGAAAATAGAAACGATTTTGTTAGTCGTGGATGGGATTATATTTCTGTTGAAAAAAAATTTAGTAGTTATTGGCAAAAGGACAATACCCGATGCAAGTCATCTTTTACTTGCACAGAGTTTTGGTTCACTTTTAAGGGCATCTTAAGTACGGGGGTGTTACAGGGTGATATGGAGGACACCATCTTTATTTCCGATCGACCCTCAGATGACGATATTAGGAATTACGATGGATGGCAAGCTGTAATAAGTCACGAATGGGAAAGAAGCGAGAAGGTGTTCGAGGAATTGGAAATATCATTGAAAATTATAACTGGTAGTAGAAGTCCGTTTGAAAATATCACAGGCGAACTGCAACTTAGAGGGACCACGAAGAAGTTACCATTCCTGAATTTACAACTCCCCTTGTACTTTGTTTACAGAAACGGATTCATTGAGGAAATTGCTGATTACTCACTTAGAACAGAGTTTGTTGGATTCGGATTGAAATTCCGCGTTTGAGTAATCACTTACCAGAATCGACGAGACGATCCAGTCCATGCCTTAATAATTTGTTAAAGGTAGCGGGTACTTCTACGTTTGAGAAGTGTCGTTGTCCATCGATAACGTTTAGTGATGAATTTTTTATACGCTGGTAAATCTCCCGTGATTGTTCAACCGGTGTGGCGGGATCATCTCCTGCGCCAATGATCTGTGTCGGTATCTGAATACGGTGAAGATCATCGCGATAGGCCAGGTCTGCAACAGCGCTGGTGCCGCCGAGGTATCCGGCAACACTGGTTCGAATGAATACATCACGTACCGCGTGATAGTCAGCGTTTGCGGCATCAACAAAGTCGTCGGTAAACCACAATCGCTTAGTCATATCCCACACGGGCTCCATGCCTTGTTCCCGAACAACCGCCTGGCGTTCGGCAACCCAGTCACGATACCAGGCGTTAGAAAGGGAAGTGGTGTTGCACAAGGTCAGTGATTGCAATCGATGACTGTGGTGAATGGCGAGACCCTGACCGATCATGCCTCCTGTTGAGATACCAATCCAGTGTACCTTATCGATAGATAGCGCATCCATCAGTCCAACGGCGTCATCGACAAATTGAGTTAAGTGATAGGGCCCTGGTGGTGCGCTCGTGTCGCCATGGCCGCGCCAGTCATAGCGTAACAATCGATAGTGGTCAGCCAGTGCCGGTACCTGCCAATCCCATAGACGATGGCTGGTGCCCATTGCGTGCGCCATCATCAGCAGTGGACCGGATTCCACACCATCAAAGCGATAGTGGATGTCGATGTCGTTGACTCGAACCGTTTGCTTAATCATAGACTGTTTCCGGGTGAGCATAGCGTACCATCACTTTACCGATATAGCGTCCGGCGAGCATGTCGTGCAAGGCTTGCGGGGTTTTCTCAAAACCCTCAATAACATTATCAATGGTCTTAAGCTGACCGTGTCGATACAGCTCCTGCATTTTGTTGCGTGCGTGGCTCCATTCGCGCGGGTACGAATATCTTGAAAAACACTGAATGCTGGCTTCACGTGCCCACAACTGACGCATGTTGACGAAGTCCTGGTCTGGACGGTTGCTATTGTTGGATTCCGTTCTGCCAACAATCAAGACGGTTGCATACTTATTCAGGTTGTCGAACACGGTGTCAGCGACCACCCCACCCACGGTGTCGAAAACCAGATCAACACCATCGACACAAGCATCGGCCAACTGATCTGCAAAATCATCTTGATGATAGTTCACCATCGCATCGGCGCCGAGTTGTTGCGATACCAGGTCACACTTGACGTCTGAACCGGCGACACCAACTACTCGCATCCCCGCCAGCTTGCCGAGCTGAATCGCATAGCTGCCAACAGAACCGGCAGCGGAGGTCACGAGCATTGTCTGTCCGGGCATCGGGCACGCAAATCTGTCCATCGCACAATAGGCGGTCAAGCCCGGTGATGAAAGCGCCGTCAACCACACGGTTTCATCGAACTCGTTATTGACGATGGTGAGCTGTTGTGACGTAGCCAGCGCGTATTCCTGCCAGCCAAGGCGACCTGTCACCCAGGTGCCTTTCGCAATTTCGGCTGATTGACTTTCGACCACCTGCCCCAGTACATCACAATCGATTAGTTCACCGATTTCAAACGGTTTCGTATAGTTGCGAAAGTCTTTCAGACGCTGACCCTGCCAGGGTGATAGTGCGACCAGTAGGGTTTTTACCAGCACTTCGTTTTGACGTGGTGCGTGAATCGGCAATGTCTCAATCGTAAAATGACTTGCATCTGGCAGGGTATCAGGGCGGGCTGTGAGTACGAAGCGGCGATTGGTGATGGCTTTCATGCGGCGTGTCTATTGAAGTTTACGGGTAATTATCAGCCATTGTATTGCAAGACGGGGTAGATATAATCGGGTTGTTTCGACCGCAGTGCAATTTTGTGGTGCTTAATATGACTAACTATGAAATGCGATCCTGTTTTCTGACCTCTGACGGTACAACCATATTTTACAGGATCGACGGATCATCGGATTCTGAAGTCGTGTGTATGTCCCATTGCTTTGGCTCGAACCATCAGTACTGGGATTGCCATCTGCCTGCGGTAGAAGGCTACCGGATACTGCGCTACGATACTCGCGGCCATGGCCAAAGCGACAGTCCACCTGGGCCATACTCACTCGGCCAACTCACACGCGATGTTATCGAGCTGATAGATGCATTATCGATAGAACGCGTGCACTTTGTCGGTGTATCGATGGGCGGCATGATCGGGCAGACGCTGGCGTTAGCACACGCTGATCGATTGTTATCGCTAACTCTGGCAAATAGCCCCTGCGCCTATACGGATGCGCAAGTCGAGCTATGGCGCACACGCGCACAGGATGTTGTAGACAACGGAATAGAAACCGTTAAACCGGCGCTGATGCAGCGTTGGTTTTCTGACCAGGCTGAGTTTAACCGTATACCCGGCTATCAGTTCATTGATCAGGCTTTCAGCGAATTTTCGGCGCATAGTTTTGCTGCGGCTACCGCAGCTATCTGTGAGATTAATACGACAGATGCGCTATATCGTATAAACGTTCCGACACTATTGTTTGGTTCACCGGACGATCCGGGTGTACCGGTGGAGGTTTCCGAGTTAATGGCAGAGCGAATACCGAAAGCGCAATTGCACTGGCTCGCTCCATCTCGGCATCTCGCATCACTTGAGCAGGTTGATACATTCAACAGAATTCTGGGAAGCTTTCTGGCAGAGCATACGCAATGCACGGGGTTATGAGTCTGGAAGGTTGCAATAAGTACGGCACAAAAGTCAGACAGTGCTCGATGGGGGGTGTTGCTTACCAGAATGCTTGTCTGAACGACCTCAGATTGATCTAAACCCGGTCCACACCGCTATGGCCTGGTTTGCGGAGAATAAATTCATGGAGACGCCCGGTGATTTCAATCCAGGTTGAATCGCAAAAGCATCTTGAGATCATGTTCATTTACCTGCCGGTGCTAAAATTCTGAAACGAAGACGAATTGAGAGGTAAACTACTCAGTTACTTCTTTCACGATAGTAGGTCAAAAAACGCTTGTGCGGCTCTGGATAAGCTGCGGTCTGAATTTCTGATTAGCTCCTGTGAATAGCGCAACTGCAGGTCGGGGACGTTGAGCTCGGCCAGACTGTCGTCAAGCTCTGATTGCGGCAGCAAAGCCCAGCCAGGTCCGCTGGCGACCATTGACCGCATAGTTGACATATCTCTGGTTTCCATCGCAACGCACACTTCTACCCCATTCGCGCCTGTTATACGATCTATGGATTGTCGAGTTGGTGAATGAGGTTTAGGCAAAACAGCAGGGTATTGTGCAAGCTCTACTGCAGTGATAGTGCTTAACTTCGCCAAAGGATTATCACTCGCTACAACTACCAGCAGTTTTTCGTTGAAAACTTCCAGGTTGCTTAGTCGTGATTGAGAATTTGTGTCGGAGCCTGGTCCCGGTGTGTTTGTCGAGCAAAGAACCATTTCAACTTTGCCGGATTCAATACTATCAAGTGCTTCGTTGGCGTTTATAACTTGTACATCGATCTCAACCTGGGGGTAGGTCTGCCTGTAACTTTTTAATAGCGGCGCCAAACGATCCAGTCTCACATGCTCTATGGCACCAATTGACAGCTTGCCACTAACCTCCCCGGCCAAACAGGTAAGCTCATTTGAAATTCGCGTCAACTCTGATGTAATTTTACGCGCGGCAGGTAGTAGCGTTTTTCCGGCTTCAGTTAGATAAACACTTCGTCCAACACGGTCAAAAAGTCTCAAAGTAAGCTCTGTTTCCAGCGCTGCGATTCTTTTGCTCACCGCGGGCTGTGTAACATGCAATCTCTCAGCTGATCTGGAGAAAGACTTCCGTTCAGCCACTTCGATAAATGTTTCCAGGGCGTTGATGTCCATTGCTTCGTTCTCAAACCTGTTTGATCCGATCAACAATTTTTATTGATCACAATTTTCGTTCATCAGAGCTTTAAGCCTTGCTCATTGATACTCTCTTTTTTGAGCTTACTGCTGCTGAAGCTGGTGTCAGAACGGGGTGCCGCCTCCTGAACCAGGTCACCAAATGACCGTCGCAGATAAAAAATGTAAGCGTTAAACTAAGGCGTAGTTAAGTTTGCTTTTACTAAATGGAATACAAAACAAATTTGCGGGCTTTATTGGTTATAGATCTGAGGCCTTTTACCTTAGCCGGCGACTTCATTGTGCCGTCTAGCCTACCCATTGATACTTACTCTCATCCCGACTGATCCAGCCCGGGAGTGCCTGTGTGGATTTTATAAGGCCATGTCTGAGTAGACCGCTACCGGTGCAACATCCCGATTTTCTGCTCTGCATATTATCATGTGTATATTGCTTAATAAATGCAGTAAAATTGAATACATTATTCATATAATATTAATAATATGAACGTATTGAGTGATATGGACCTGTTTGTACGAGTGGTGCATCAAAACGGCCTGGCCGCTGCCGGGCGAGAACTCGGATTGACGCCAGCGAGCGTCACTATGCGTATCAGAAACCTGGAAAAACACTACCAGGTGAAACTTCTCACCAGAACCACTCGTAGTATCAGGCTGACCGAGGAAGGCCATATTTTCTATACTGACTGTCTGGAGACTCTGGAAAATGTCAGGCAGACGGAAATCAAGCTGAAGTCCGGGCGTGAAGAAATCTCTGGCCCGCTCAGGGTCACGGCAACGTCGGATCTTGGGCGTCGGCATATAGCTCCGCTGTTGCATGAATTTGTCAATAGTCATCCTAAAGTCAGGCCGTTCTTAAACCTGACTGATGCTGTAACACATCTCACTGAAAACGAGATTGATGTTGCTATACGTTATGGCGTTACACCAGATAGTCAGTTAATTGCGCAAAAGCTTGTTGATAGCAAGCGAATATTATGTGCATCTCCGGCGTACCTGAAGCGTCACGGCACACCGAAAACAGTTGCAGATCTCAAAGATCACGCATGCCTGACGATGATGCAAATTCGAAAACCTTTGTCTAAATGGTACTTCGATACCCCCAGGGGCGAGACCAGTGTGTTGATACAGCCGGCTCGTTGCTGTGATGATGGTGCACAAATCAGGCAATGGGCCATTGATGGAGGTGGTATTGCGCTAAAGTCTATTTGGGATGTCGTCGAAGAACTAAATTCCGGATTGCTAATACCGGTTCTCGAAAAATACAATCCAGACTACAATAGCAAGTCAAGCCCGATGAGTTCAGACTTGTTTATCGCCTATCAAGAAAGAGAATATTTGCCGAAACGACAGGCGGCGTTCATTAATTTCGTAAAGCAATATTTTGAGAAATTCAAATTGCGCTCTAACATTCTACAGAATTATCCGGCGCCAAATATTTCGGGGAATGAATACCGGCGCCTGCCCACCTGATTCCTGTTAGTTGGTTTGCACTTTGGGCGTTGCAGTACCCCCTACACTAGCGGGAGACAACGTTAAGTTTCAGCGAGTGCAGTAGCACCCGCACCCAGATGTGCAAGGGCATCAACGTGCACATCGAGTGCGTCGATCACCCGATAATTTACGGGTTTGCCCGTCAAACGCCAGATTGAGATCCGTGCCCGCCAGCACGATTGCATCAGCGCCGGCGTCGCTCAGTCGTTGACCAGCGCCGAGAAAGAACTCGCGCTGTACTTCGGTGCATGTTCCAGCGATCGCCATATCTGTATATGTCTGACCGATTTCATCAATCTCTTCGGTTAACGCCATGGGTGTTGTTTTGCTCAGTTGCCCGTAAAGACCCGTGTTCATGACGACCCGGGTTCCCAGAAGACCTACCGTAGATAAGCCCTGCGATGCGAAGTAGTCATTTGGATGTTTCCCGTTACCGGGAGCCTGCGCGGCAGAATTTCTGCTACTGCGAACGGACCACTAGTCGCGATTCTGTTCTTCAGACTCTGAAGTATCTGACTCGCTCTCCTGCCACTCGCGCAGCGCTTCGTCCACATCTTCTGCAGCCTCTGGCATAGTCTCGATAATCGATGCGGCGATATCTTCCATTTGTTCCGGGACAGTATCTGCCAGATTGCTCATGTGCAGACTAATCAATTCGGACGTTTGCCTGTCATATTGATCGTCTTCGGCTGTTACCGCCTGCACAAGTGCTTCTGTGACCTCGGAAGCAGCACTTGGCACAGCTTCAGTCATGGTCTGCGCCAAATCAACTGACTGCTCAGGCATTGCCTCGGTTACTACGGCATAGACTTCAGCCAGATGCTCGCTGGAGTTATCATCATCGCGATCTGCCGGGCGCAGATTGTCTACGTGATCGCCGATAGTTTCAACGTAGCTCTCTACAAAATCCTGCACGACCGATGGTTCGGCATCTGAGTCGCTAAATTGCTCAATAGCCGCTTCGATAATTTCAGAGCTTCTGTCTGGTACGGCCTGGGCCATCCCTGCAATAGCTTCGTGAGCATCAGTGGTGCCTTCATCCAGCAACCAGGTAACTATATCAGTGGCCCCTTCCGGCCAGGCCATGGCGATGGTCTCGGCAATTTCAGAGCGTCGCTCTGGCACGATTCGACTCATTGCGCGCATCAACTCCTTGCTGTCCACGCCTTCAATTTGTGCCATTGCATATGATATAGCCATTAGTTCTAAAGGATTGGCTCTAACGACGTCGGTGGCTAACCCGATGCCTTCGGCAGGATCAGTGAGTGCCACTATTACTGCCATATCAGCACGAGTACTCAACGGCTGCTCGGTTTCATTGAACTCCGTGCGAGGATCCAGTTCAACACCTGCACTGCCTAGCGCCCCTTGCAGGACGTATGCTTCCTGCTGCTCCACGGGTAGAGCCTCTCGCTGGCTCATGCGGTAAACGATATAGCTCAGCAATAGAACCTGCTGTGCACAGAGCAGGTAAAACAATGAGTCAGGACCAACAGCCTGCATCAGCTTGGAACTCGCTAGCGGCCCGACTATTGCGCCCAACGCATACATCATTACCAGGGCGCCCATCGCAGCACCCATTTCGGACTGTTTGAGACTGTCAAATGTTTGCGAAATACTGATCGCGTAGAGCGAGCCAAACACCCCGGCGCTAACTGCTATCAGGACCAGCAACAGCCACAGGTTGATTCCCAGCGCCCAGGGCGATGCAACACACGCCAGCAGCGATACGAAAATCAACACTCCGATAATAGTTCGCCGATCGTACCGATCAGAGAGATAGCCCACGGGATACTGCATTAAAAATGAGCCCAGGATTGCCGCACCACTGAGCAACGTAAGTTCAAAACCGGCCAGGCCTCTGGCAGCACCGTACACGGGTAACATGCCCAACATTGACCACAGCAGCAGGCCGGCAAAAAAACAGCCCACCATACCCAAAGGCGAGCGCTCAAAGACATCGCTTGCACCCAGCACCTCGTCTTCCGAGACCACAGGTCCGGTGCGTCGACTGAGCACCATCGGCACCAAAGCAAGGCTTGCCAGCATGCCGCCAACAATAAACATGGTGTTTGATTCCGGTGGCGCCAAATTGAACATAAACTGGCCAATGAACATCCCACCGGTAATCACCATTTGATTGGCGGCTAACAATTGCCCGCGGGTGTCTTTGGTCGCACTTTCACTTAGCCAGTGGTCAATGACCGCCATAGAAACAGAAATGGCAAAACCGTTTAGTAAGCGCATCACACCCCAAAGGACAGGATCGGCAGACAGTCCGCATGCAAGTATGGAAACCGCCACAAGAGCAGCGGTGCAGGCAAATACACGAATATGGCCCGCTCTTTTAAGCAGCGCATTGGTGTAAAGCCCACCCGCCAACATGCCTACCGCATAGAGGGATAAGACCAAGCCGATAGTATCGGTCGCTACGCCTTTAACACCCAGGTGAACTGGCAGCAAAACCACCATCAAGCCGTGACTGAGGGTTAGAATCAGCACACTGGATAATAGCGCCAACGGCGGGGTTTTGGCGGATATCACCGGCGATATCTCCTGTAATGTGCGGTGGCGCAGTATGCTCTTTTAACGGCAATGATAGCAGTCGTTGAGATATTCAAAAACGACGTGAAAAATGCCGCGAACGGCAACGTCTATTACTGGCGGCCAGCCGTTGACGAAGATGACCTGTGCTCAAGTTTGAAGCTGTAAAAGACGTGAGATATGTTCCCGATTACTTGAACAGTACTCATGTAGTCGAGTCAATAACCCACGAGCATATTCTGGACGACGCATTGTTGGGCGTTGGTCCAGCCGGTCAGTCGTGAGATCTTTCGCAGTTGGTCATTTTGATGATGCATTTTCGCTAGACGGTATAACACCTCCTAACGAACTTGCGCCATCCGAATGGAAATTCTTTGGCGGGATGCAGTGTGGGTTCGTGACCGAGTATGCACCGGTTTTGCAGCAGCAGGCCTCATTCGCTTGTCTAAAACAAGACGCAAGCTATCCATGCGGATTTTTCGCTCTCGGCCAGATATCGCGTGACAGGTTCTGATAGTCGTTTGTCATCGGGTTACTTGGGTAAGACCCGTCGATCGCTGCATATATAATCGAAGAAGCAATGGGTGAAAAAGCATCATGGAAATGGTTGGTAGATTTAACCACAAGCAATGCCTTTTGCTGTGGATCCAGGCCAAGGTTAACGAATACGTCGGGGTTAAACACCTGTGAACGCACCGTATTCAAGATCACATCAATACCATTTACTTCAATCCACGCACAATCTCCCAGAGGTACTGTACTTTCACCAAAGCTTTGTGTGGCTTGCCTGACCAGATTGCGAACGATTACGCAAGCATCAATCGGCTCTCCTGATTTATCAGACATTTTGCCACCGAATCTGAGTATCAGTTTCGCGTCTATGCCTGCTGAAAAACACGTGCGAACAGCTATAGGGTCCCAGATCGTAGCTAGCGCGGCATTGGTAATGCGATGTTTGAACATTTCATTAAGAATGATGGTCGAGTCACCCGCCACACCGCCTCCCGGATTATCCCATACATCGGCGACGACCACGGGACCTCGGTTATCATGCTTTGCCATATCAAGATCAGCTTGACGCAGCGCTTCATCGGGAGATAAAAAATCAGGGCGGGTGCTACCACGAAACGCGAATAGTTCCATGCCAAGCGACTCGGCCATTGCATCGCCGCAATCGGCATCGTTATCGGTAACGACCAAAATTTTTGTTCCCAGGTCGGGTACGTCGCCTGCCATAAATCCGTGAATTACAGAAACTGACAGGATATTGTTTTTTCCTTCCATAGATTTGATTTTGTCGACGAAGCCTCGCATTGGCTGGCGACTTGTCGGCAACACTTCAATCATCCTGCAATCGAACACATTCATACAGGGATCGATTTCACCAATACTCACACGGTGCATAAGGTCGATAAGCTTCTCTGCAGTGTCGACGAAATCTGTGTGTGGAAACTCTTTGAATACAGTGATGACATCAGCGTTTTGCACACGACGATCACTTAAATGGCTGTGTGGATCAAACGACACCCCGACGTGAGCTTGATCACCTGTAAGCTCACGTACCTTTTCAATGAGCTCGCCTTCGCAATCGGTACAATCCTGTGAGACCATCGCACCATGCAAACCCAGTAACACTATATCGACAGGTAGTGCTGTACGCAGCTCATCGAGTAACTGATCGCGCAGGTATTCCCAGGTATGTTGATTCACCACACCCCCGGGCTCAGCCCACGTTGCTGTGCCCTCAATGAGTTGCCATTGATACGTCGCCGCGACACGGCGCGCCACCGGAAATACTGCGCTGCATAATGTAGGAGCTACCGGATGCTCACCGGGTGGCGCATAAAAACTGTCCTTGAAATCTTGCAGATCAGTTCTTAGTGGTGAGAACGTGTTGGTTTCCGTTGCCAGTGACGCAACAAAAACGCGCTTTGATACATGGTCGTCAGTCATGGTCATTCAGGAGCCTGCGTGGTAATAGTCTGCGTAGCGAACGCGCGCCGTGGCGAGGGCCCTGTTTTAATAATATAAGGTACGATCATTAGAGGCGCATAGTTATTCATGCGTAACGATTGTGATCGGTAAAAACGGTCCGTCATGGCGCGCTCGCATTAGCAGAGGTTTTGCCTCGAAGACTCCTTGCCTGCCGATATGAAGGGATACGGGGTATAGCGCTCAACAAGCGTTTTGTATAGTCGTGTTGAGGGTCGTCAAACAGCAACTGTTTGTTTGCAGTTTCAACAATCTTGCCTTCGAACATCACGGCAATGCGATCAGAGATATGCCGTACGACCGCCAGATCGTGACTAATAAAAAGCATTGCGACACCACCTTCGCGTTGCAATTGTTTCAACAGATTAAGCACCTGGGCCTGAATAGACACATCCAGCGCCGACACCGGCTCATCCGCGACGATGAGTTTTGGTTTCACAATCATGACCCGTGCTATGCCGATACGCTGGCGTTGGCCACCCGAGAATTCGTGCGGATAACGAGATAATGCAGAACTGTCAAGCCCTACATTTTCAAGCATATTTACGATCGCATCTCGAGCCTGGTTGCGACTGCTGGCAAGCTTGTGAATAGCCAGCGGCTCGCGTAGTAGTTTTTCGATGGTAAGCCTGGGGTTTAATGAGGCAAACGGATCCTGAAAGATCATTTGAATGTCACGACGGATCGGTCGAAACTGGCTGTTGCCTAGCGCCAGTATGTTTGTGCCATTAAACACAGCCGAACCTGAACTCGATTTTTCTAGCAAGGTCAGTGTACGACCCACGGTTGTTTTGCCACAACCCGACTCCCCCACCAGACTAAGCACTTCTCCGGCTGCAATATGGAAAGATACGCCATCTACAGCGCGTAGCCATTGTGCCCTTGCCAGCGGGTTGGCATTGGGCAGACGGAAATGTGTGTGCAAATCGCGCACATCAAGTAATGGCACATTCACAGCTCAAGGTCCTGTGCAAAATGACAACGGGCAAAGTGATCGGGGGTATCACGTTGATCGTTAAGGTTCATCAACTCGGGTAGTGACTCGGCGCACAAGGCTTGCGCGTATGAACAGCGCGGGTGAAACGCACAACCGGGTAGTTCTTCCTCAATGGTAGGCACCCTGCCAGGCACAGCGTCCAGCCATTCGCTATCACTGTCTATCGATGGAATAGAATTCAATAGCCCTCGGGTGTATGGATGTCTGATGTTGCTAAAAAGCGCACTGGTGTGTGCCGATTCAACAATTCGACCGCGATACATCACCGCGACCTTATCGCAAGTTTGTGCCACGACACCCAGATCGTGAGATATCAGAATAATTGATGTGCCAGTGGTTCTTTGCAAGTCGAGCATCAGGTCGAGTACTTCCTTTTGCACTGTCACGTCGAGAGCGGTTGTCGGTTCGTCGGCTATGATCAGTTTTGGATCGCAGGCCAGTGCCATGGCGATCATCACTCGTTGTCTTTGCCCGCCAGACAGTTGGTGTGGGAAACTGTCGATGCGCTGTTCGGGCGCAGGGATTCGGACCATTTCCAGTAGCTCAAGTGTACGATTCCGGTAGGCGGTAGAGGACATCTGTCGATGTTGTTGTAATGCTTCAACAATCTGATCCCCGATACGATAAACAGGATTGAGCGACGTCATCGGTTCCTGAAACACCATGGACATTTGTTCTGCCATGATACGTCGACGTTGCCTGTCTGCCACTTTAAGCAAGTTCTGGCCATCAAATACAATTGAACCTGCTGTTATGCGAATCTGTGAGTCCTGCAGTAGTCCCATAATAGCCAATGCAGTGAGACTCTTGCCGCATCCACTTTCACCCACAACGCCCAGGGTTTCGTTTTCATGCAAGTTGAATGATACGTTTTGTACAACTGGCAATAATGATCGACCGCGGCCAATTGCGATGCACAAATTATCTACCGTCAGAAGTGCCACGCATCACACTCCAGCTATATCGTCTTTGAATCGTGGGTCCAGACTGTCACGCAAGGCATCGCCCACCAGATTCATCGAGAACACTGACAGTATGATTAACGTACCGGGAAACAACAGTAACCAGGGCGCACGGGTGACATAGATTCTTTCTTCAGACAGCATATTGCCCCAGCTCGCTACTTCAGGCGGCAGGCCGAGACCGAGAAAATCCAGCGCTGCAGCCTGCAACTGTGCAAACGCAAATATAAATGAAGCCTGCACTAGCAAAGGTGATATCAAATTTGGCAGGATATGCCTGAACAGCAAAGAGATATGGCCGGCGCCTGTACAGCGCGCAGCGTCGACAAATACATCATTTTTAAGTTTTAGCGTCATGCCAAACAATATGCGCGCCGTGGTGGTAGCGTAAACAATACCGATAACCAGGATAGTATTGGTCACGCTGCGTTCCAGCAGTGTCATAAGCACCAGCGCCAATAACAACGCGGGGAACGCCATCAGCACATCGACCACCCGCATCAGTACATGCCCAAGCGTTGTGAAATAACCGGACAACAATCCGATCAATCCTCCAAACAGCAGCGCCACTGTAACGCTACCCAGGCCGATGATGACTGCCATGCGTGCGCCATAAAGTGCGCGTGAAAAAGTATCTCTGCCAAAGTGATCCGTACCAAAAAAGTACGGCGCTGCCGGTTCTGATAATCGGGCAACAGGATCAATCTCATATGGATCAAAAGGTGCCAGCAATGGTGCTGCAATAGCTGCAAATAACACGACACACAACCAAACAGCGCCGATAGCGGCGAGTTTGCGACCAGAGAAAACACGTAGAAAACCAGGCAGAGCTTTCATTGCAGCGAAACACGCGGATCGAGCCAGGCGTAAGCCAGATCGACCAGTAAATTGACTATCAGGTAGAGTACAACAATCACAAGAATAACGCCTTGTATGACAGGATAGTCGCGTCGAAGAATTGATTGCACAACGAGACGTCCAATACCCGGCAATGAAAAAACGGTCTCTGTGACAACCGCTTCGGAAATCAGTGCAGCGAAGGTAAATCCAAAGGCGGCAGCCACAGCGATCAAAGAATTCCTGAACACATGTTTGATCGCCACCCGGGCTTTCGATAACCCCTTTGACCGTGCCGTACGCACATGATCTTCTCTTGATACATCCAGCATTGACGCTCGAACCAGACGAACTATCAATGCCGCATTGGGTGCCGCCAATGTAAGGCTGGGCAGCAATAAATAACGAAGGTTAGCAAGCCCTCCCTCATCGGATAAGGACGGAAAACCCGAACTTGGAAACCAGCCCAATCCAACGGCAAAGATCAGTATCAGATACAGACCGAGCCAGAACGTCGGTATGGAGGCGAAAAACATCGCCAGCCCGGAAGTTATTTGATCAATCCAGGTTCCGTGGTGCGTAGCCGACCAGATACCGATCGGGATGCCGAACAGCACTATCCAGAACATGGTCATCAGTGCCAGCAGAATGGATGTTTCGGCTCCGTCGGCAATCAACGTGAGTACCGGGGTTTTGAAAAACAGCGAAGTACCAAAGTCACCGCTAACTACGTTTGAAATCCATGTAATGTATTGTTGCCATAGTGGTTCATCGAGCCCCAACTCCCTGGTCAGCGCAGCGATTTCAGCGGGTGTTGCAGTATCTCCAAGTAATATCGCAGCTGGATCACCGGGGATAAGATGAATAAACAGGAACACCAGGACCGACGCTGCGCCCAGCGTCGGTACAAGCGTTAACAGTCGCTTGATTATGTAGGCAAACACGGCTCGGGGAAGTGACGCCCACCCCTTATGAGAAAGGGGAGGGAAGCATCATTAACGGTTCTATTTGCTCACGTTCCAAAAGTGTGGCCATATCAACGTCGCGTCCCCCAGGCCTTTCAATTTTGGTGAAGCAATGTTGTAGGTGTAGACATCACCCGTTTTCATGGTCGGTACCTGCTCGTAGATCAATGCCTGAATATCAGCCCAGATCGCAGCGCGTTCTTCAGGATCAGAAGACGCGGTGAACTGGTCTTTCAATGCCTGCTTCTCGTCTGTGGCCCACCATCCCGGGTAGTTGTCATTCATCACCGAGATTAGAATTGGATCAGGTACAAATCCATGGTGGGTAAAAAACAGATCCCATTGATCCGGTTGCGCGCGCTTTTCTATTAGCGTTGCCCAGTCGTACACCTGCAGGTCTATGTTGAATCCGGCGTTAGCCAGTTGCTTGGTGTATACGATCGCCTTGTCATAGTGAAAAGGATAATTGGTAGATACCATGAATTTTATGGGATCACCGCTATAACCTGCTTTCTCCGCCATGGCCCTGGACGCTTCGGCATCACCCTGACTGAAGTTATCTGCACCGCTGTCTGTATGCCAGACATTTCCTTCGGGTAGAAAAGATCCATTTGCACGCCACAAGCCTTCTGGTCCTATGGCAACTTGCAGTGCAGGCGTTTTATCCAGTGCTGTCTGAATGGCTCGACGTAATTCAAAGTTCTCCTTCAATGGTCCCTCTTTGGAGTTCATAAATACCAGACCAAAAATGGGCCCGCCATTGAGGATGGTTTTTACGTTGGCATCGGCGTCGAGATCAGCGTAAAGATCACCGGGAATGCTCTCCGCGTAGTCGTAATCGCCTGCCTGTAAGCCGGCCACTCTTGTACCTACATCAGGTACAGGCATAAAACGCAAGGTGTCGAAATCTGCAACACGTTTACCGCCATAACCATCTGCGTCGCCAGATGGAGACGCGTAATCATCAAAGCGCACAAGTTCGACATGGCGATTGGGCTGCCACTCACCAAACATGTAGGGGCCGGTTCCAATATAGCTATCAGGTGCAATTGGCTCCTTGGTCGCACTATCCATCACAGCGGCAGGGTAGATTGCCGGACCACCATTGATAAACGCCAGCAGATTTTTCCACGGACCAAATGGCTGTGCGAGCTTTAGTGTGATTTCATGTTCACCGCTGGCGTCAATGCTTTCTACATTATCGAACAACAGTCCGCCTCTGGATCCAAATTCTCCCCAACGCTTCATCGAAGCGACAACATCGGCCGATGTCATTGCCTCACCGTTGTGGAATACAACATCATCACGTAAGGTGATTGTGATGGTTTTGCCGTCATCAGACACGGAGTCACCTGACGCCAACAGATTAACCGGGGCATTCGCCGCGTTAAATGTGTAAAGGCCTTCGAACATGTGATGGGCAATAGTTGTTGCCAGATCCGAAGTAACCACATGTTGATCCAGACTGGGTGGCTCACCAACAGTAGCATATCGAAGCATACCGTCGGCACTGACAACACTGCTTGCGAGGTACGTAGATCCGACGATCAGCGCGGTATTTAACAACCTGCGAAGTTTCATATTCTGTTTCCTCATTAATCTGGCGCTAAAAAACAAGCGTCCCACAGTTGGACGATCCCTTTGTAAGAAACTATCACCTTGTTTTGCTTTTGGTCAAGCAATTCGAAAAATAGTTTAATAGTAGCTACTATGCATGTAAGCTACTTACATTATTCTTCAAAACAACGGTGAGCATGCATGCCCGATAAACAACAGATCATTCGTTTTGATGCCGCTGATGTTGCAGCCGGCGGTACACCGCGACCATTTTCCAAAGCTGTCAGAGCCGGTGATTTTGTTTTTGTGTCGGGCCAGGTCCCGACAGTTAACGGAGAGGTGATAACAGGCGGAATTATTGAACAGACAGAGTGTGTGATTCAAAACATCATCGATGTGCTAAAACTAGCCGATTGCAAGCTCTCTGATGTCGTGAAAGTGGGAATCTGGCTGGACGATCCACGTGACTTTACGAGCTTTAATTCTCAATTTCAAAAGCATTTCATAGACAACCCGCCAGCCAGGTCAACGGTGCAGTCGGCGCTGATGGTTGATGCAAAAATAGAAATGGACGTCACTGCCTACAAACCACTGTGACCAGACTATAAGTTATGGGTAGAGTCATAGATGTTATCGCAAGAACTCGACAGCTCGACGGTTCATTCAGTAGGGGAGAGCAGTTGGTAGCAGACTTTGTGTTGTCCAATATGGAACAGGCAGCCTCCCTGTCTCAACAGGAAATTGCCGATAACACAGGTGTTTCAGTGGCCACTGTCAATCGCTTTTGTATCACTGTCGGCTGCGACGGTTTTCGTGACTTCATGCTTCGACTTGCACAAAGTGTCGCTGTGAGCTTGCAATATCTGGGTGGTCCCAGTCGCGACGATTCCGAGTCTGAGCAGCTTGTCACGCAAGTATTCGGTGCACTTGTGGATAGTTTGCATCTCGCACGATCCCAACTAAACAGCGATTCAATTAAGCGGGCTATTGATGTTCTGGCTGAAACCAGGCGAGTTGCATTTATCGGCGTTGGTGGCGGCTCCGCCAATGTTGCCAAAGAAGGTTCCAATCGTTTTTTCCGTCTGGGTATACCAGCTGAAGCCTATGCCGATGGTTACTTGCAACGCATGGTTGCCTCGACACTGGAAACTGGTGATGTGGTATTTGCCATCTCGGCCAGCGGACAGGCCGCTGAGTTACTCGACAGTGTTTCGATAGCACGACAATATGGCGCGAAGACTATCAGTCTGACCCGAAAAGGTTCTGATTTGGCGGCGTTGACGGATATTACAATTGAAGTGGATCTGCCTGAAGATCAGGATATCTATAAACCGTCTGCGTCGCGACTCGTATTCATGGCTATTCTAGATGTTCTCGCAGCTGGTGTTGCTCGCAATCGCCCGGAAAGAGTGAAAGAGTATCTGCGCAGAATTCGAACCTCGCTCGTCACTCTTTCAAAGGATACCGGACCGAAGCCAATTGGTGATTAATCAGCCGAAATTTGTGCTGCAGGCTGGAAAGCTACCTGCGCTGCTACACGAAGGCTTGCACCTGTAAGTATCGTAGAATGCTGGTCCGTACCCTGGTTATTAACTGGAGAGAAAATGAAAGTCGGTATTGCAATGATGAGCCACGAGACCAACACCTTTTCGCCCGTGATCACCGACCATGACCGTTTTTCCGGCGGACGCACAGCACTACTCAGCGGTGATGCGGCACTGGAATTCTACCGTGATACTGCATCGTGCCTCGGAGGTTTTATTAAAGTTGCCAGCGCACGTGGTGCTGATATTGTGCACGGAATAGCGGCGGCGGCACCACCCAGTGGTGTGGTCGAGACGAACGCGTTCGAAACCATCAGCAATGCCATGGTCAGCCTGGCGGCTGATGTCGATGCGCTGCTGCTGGCATTGCACGGTGCAATGGTGACTCGGGATTTTGACGATGGTGAAGGTGAATTGCTGCGTCGCATAAAGGAGCGTTACCCGAATCTGCCCGTTGCTGTTAGCCTCGATATGCACGCCAATATCACTGACAAAATCATTAACAATTGCGATTTACTAACTGGCTATCATACTTATCCTCATATCGATATGGACAGCACGGCGGAGCGTGCAGCAACATTGTTGTTCGATATGCTTGAAGGCAAGTGTAATCCTGTTACCCACTGGGCCAACGCACCAATGTTGCCACACGTGATGCGCCAGGGCACCGATGATTTCCCCAACCGGCAACTGCAGCAACGTTCAATTGAAATGGAACAGGCTGATTGCCTGGCAGCGAGTGTTTTCACCGGTTTTCCACATGCAGACATTTACGATGCAGGATTGTCTGCAGTCGTCATAACTGATGGCAATGAAGAGCGGGCTAAAACCTGTGTTGACGAGTTGCTCGATTTCGCCTGGCGCGAAAGGGAGAGCTTCGTCTACCAGGCTGAGCCATTACCAGCATCTCTTGCACGCGCAAAG
This sequence comes from uncultured Granulosicoccaceae bacterium, assembly GCA_964409275.1. GTDB lineage: Bacteria > Pseudomonadota > Gammaproteobacteria > Granulosicoccales > Granulosicoccaceae. Next base: position 24,988 of record CAYPCS010000014.1, on the reverse strand, counting down.
CAGGTACAACAAGAGTCGCAACAACAGGGTGGCGAGGGACCAGTGATCATTCTGGACCACTACGACAACACGGCGTCCGGCGGCACCATGGATACTACCGAAGTACTCGCGGCAGTAATTGAAGCCCAACTCGATGATGTAGCCGTGTTTGGTTTCTACGACCCGGAGGTTGTTGAGCAAATGATTTCGGCCGGCGTCGGCGCCACCGTTACCGTTGAGCTTGGCGGCAAACTGCCAATGCCCGCTCTGGCCACACAATCAAAACCAATTACTCTTTCCGGAGAGGTTAAACTCATTTCCAATGGCAAGTTCAAGACGCGAGTGGCAATGTCACGTGGACTCACTATCAACATGGGGCGTTCTGCGGTGTTAAGTGTTGGCAATATCGACATCGCGATAATCTCACGGCATATCGAACCTTACGACCCTGAGTGTTTCAGGGCTTTGGGCATGGAGCCGACGCAACGCAAGTTTCTAATGTTGAAAAGTCGCATCCACTATCGTGTAGGGTTTAAACCAATTGCCAGGGAAATTATCGAATGTGCCGGGCGCGGGGTGTGCACATCGGATTACAGTGACCTTGCGTTCGAAAACGTGCGCAGACCTGTCTATCCTCTGGACCCGGTTGCCAGCGGTAAGAATCCGACAAGATTTGAATTCCAGTCCGGGTAATATCCGGGTTTTTTCCAGCGGCTTCTAAATTGCCATCACCACACGCACTCATTGTCTTACGAGACATAGCATATGCCGGATTCACCATCATTCGACTTAGAAGCCTTCCGCCAATTTGAACATGCCGGATGGACTGAAGTCGCGAGTCGATACCAGGCGACATTCGGTCGCCTGACTATGCAGGCTGTTAATCCGCTGCTCGATGCGGCAAAGGTTCGCAACGGCACACGGGTGCTTGACCTTGCGTGTGGAACCGGTCTGCACGCTCATGCCGCGATGCGTCGTGATGCCGTTGCTACTGGCATTGACTTGAGTGAAGCGATGGTCGAACAAGCGAGTATCGCCACGCCCGGAGCGCAGTTTCACGTTGGCGACGCAGAGTCATTGCCTTTTAAGGACACGAGCTTCGATGTTGCGGTGTGCGGCTTTGGATTATTGCACTTCCCGAACGCGGGGCGAGCGGTGGCAGAAGCGCTGCGCGTGCTAAGTCCGAACGGCAGGTTTGCCTGCTCGGTATGGCGGCCACCGAGCCACTCGCCTTTTCTCAAGCTGCTGGGCGATGCGCTAGATCAATATGGTAGCAGGGAGGTTGATGTGCCGGCCGGGCCGCCGCCATACCAGTACGGAGTTCCGGAAACCCTCGAAGCACTGTTGGCCGTCCAGGGCTTGCTCGAAGTACATTCCTTCGAGGTTCCGGTTATCGTTCGGCTCAATGAGGCAGAAGAGGTATTCGACTCCCTGCTCGAAGGCGGGGTGCGATCCCGCAAACTGCTGGAGGCGCAAACGCCGGATGCGTTTGAAATGATTCGGTCCGCAGCTATCGAAAGAGCCAGAGATTTTGCCACCGGGGATGGCATTGCAATTCCTCGCCCTGCTCTGATTGCAGTCGGCACCAAAGCAGCCACTGCGGTTTAGGGCGTTGCCTGATCGGCCGTATTGGCAGTTACCTGGGTAAAGATCCTGTTGCCTTTACCCGCTCGAAGCTCCGCAATGGTGACATTGCGCTGTGCAGGGCTGGCGTCCCACGTATAGATTTTTTGTTGTCTGTCATGAGGATGCAAACTCCCTGTCGACCAGATCGCCAACCGATTCGGCATTGGGGTCATTTTCTACAGACTGTTGTTCGCGTGGTGGCGGCACCGGTGTATCGAAGGCGTAATCCGGATCAGTTTTCTGCCGATGCCACGTCTCTCGCATCTCCTTCCATGCGCCGAGCACGGTGCGTGTCTTTGGCATATCATCAGCGACTGCAGCGTGCAGTTTTTTCAGGTTATAACAGGGTACCGCGGCAAACATATGGTGTTCAAGATGCCAGTTCATGTGCCAGTAGAGGAATTCCGATAGCGGGTCGAGTGTGACCGAGCGAGCGCACTTTCTAAAATCAGACACGTGCGATCGCAACCCGCAATGCATGGTAACGCCGACGAAATAGCGGTGCCAGTTGGCAATGAATGGCGAGCCGGATATTATGAGAATAAGGATTGGCTGCCCGATCGCGAGCGCGGCAATTGCAACAACACCATGAAACAACAGTACCTTCCGCGCCCAGCTAACAGCGACCTTGCGCTGTGAATCGTGCCCTTCGTACAGCTCGTTACTCCATGAGTTAAAGGGATTGTCAAACCGGTTTTGCGCTATATCGAGAAAGCCCCTGATTGTCGGAATCAGCCCGCGCGACTGATAGCCGCCAAATATGTTAAAAGTAAACAGCTGCAGTATATACAGCGCACGCAAAGACGGTGTGACCGGCAGAATCTCTTCGCGATCTCCCTCAAGAAACAGCGTATAACGATGGTGATAGTTGTGGCTGAAACGGTAAATCCGAAAATTGAGCCAGCCAAACAGTGAAAAGATTCGAAGAAAAAACTCGTTTAGCCAGGGGGTATTGAACACCGTCCGGTGGCAAAGCTCATGGTGTGGTGCGGTAAAATAGGTACCTACAGTGCCATGTAAAAACAACGCCAATAAAAACCAGCCCCAGGCCTGTGCGGTAAAAAGCAAATAAGTCAGTGTGCCGGTAAGCAGCCACAACCCAAGGTGCCCGGCTGCCTGAAACAAACCTTGCGAATCGTTCTTTTTTACAAGATCTGACAGAATTTGTCCGTCAATCGGGCAGCGGTACCAGTCGATTTTAAGGGTCTTTCTCACTTGCGCCATTGGCGGAAATTTTTGCCTTTCTGCAATAGTTGAAAGCGGATTCATATGTGCCCCTCCCGTCGTTTCAAATTCTTATCCAAATAGTGATTTAAACAAACCTATACACTCTCTGAAGCCATTTTCGAAGTTGCCATCTCCATTGTGGTAAACACTCTCAAAAGAAATCACGCCAGTATACTTATCATTACGGAGTGCATTGGCCAAAGGCTTAAATAAGTCAGCCAGCTGCCCGTCACCCATTTTTTTCACCTCAAGCGTGGCTCGGGGTGTATCAACCTGCACGTCCTTAATGTGTACGTGCCCGAGGTAACCGTCTTTGACTTCATCATAGCCGTTCGGAAATGCCAGTTCGTGGCACCAGCAGTTGTTAGCGGGATCCCACAATACCTTAAGGGTGTCTTTGGCGTCGAGAACGTCTATTAGCTTGCGGGCAGTATAGTTTGAGTTGACCATAGTGCCATTGCCGGTTTCAACAACAAGCGTCACAGCTTCTTTTTTTGCTAATTCCACGGCCGGCGCAATTAACGGCGGCAACGTATCCCATGCTCCACGCGCGACATTCCATTTCTCGGCGCCATGCTTTCCCCAAAGAATCTGTTCTTTTTTACTGGTCATGATACGCACCAGAGGAGAGCCCACTTCATGGGCCATCTCGATGACACGCTTCAGTGCATCCATGTGTTTAGTGTGCAGATCATCGCCTGGCTTGTTGGATGTAGTCATACCGGCAAAGATATGCCTCGACAAACAGGACACGGGCTTGCCATGACTCTCCAGCAAGGCCTTGATTTGTGTGATTTCCTGTTTGCTGTGATCACCTACCTCCTTTTCACCAACAAACTGTAGTTCGGCATACTCGAGATCGAATTCATCCATTACGGCTAGCGTGTGAGCCAGATCCCTGCTGATGCCATCACAAATTACACCCAGTTTCATATGTCGTATCCAATAATTACTACCGATGCAATTCGGCACCGACCGTTTCTTCGAGTACACGTGTAACAACCAGGTTATCTCCATCGGAATAGCGGGTCTTACCTGCGTGAAACAATTGCATAGCGGTTGAAGCAGTATGCATCGGCACACCCAGTGCACCTGCATAGTCCAGCGTAATTGAAAGATCCTTATGCATTGTTGAGATATGGCTACCAGTGCACTCAAATTTTGTAACCAGTCTTCTTCTTATTAGTGGCGGGGGCAATTAGTGTCCCTTTGCGGATGGTTGAAAACACAAAGAATGGAAATACAGGGTTAAGAATGGAATGGATCAGTTTTTCAAATTGCTAAACAGAGCGGTATTTTTTCGATTGGCAAAAGCAATTGCACCAATAATCAACAACACATCAATCACGAGCAAGGTCGCAGACACCGGACGCTCGAGAAAGATCCAATAACCATCTTGTGATATTAGCAGTGATCTTCTCAAGTTATTTTCTAGCAACGGACCCAGAATGATACCGATGACTACCGGAGCGAGTGGATAGAAGCCGCCCGGAATAGAATACCGACAACTCCGAAACCTAACATAACCCAGAGATCAAACACGGACGCTTGCAGGGCGAAGGTGCCGATTGAGCAAAGTAAAAGCACCGTGGGAACCAGGTAGCATTTTTTTATCTTTAACACAAAAACAAACAACGGCGTGGCTAATATGCCAATCAGAAAGAGGAATACATTGGAGGCCAGGTAGACGAGGAAAATGCCACCTACTACGTCCGCTTGCTGTTCGAACAACGTTGGTCCCGGAAAAAAACCAAGAATCAACAATGCCCCCAGAAGTACTGCGGATGACGCATCTCTCGGGATTCCAAGAGCCAGCGATGGCACCAGAGTTCCGCCAACAGTTGCATTATTTGCGCTTTCTGTAGCAACAACACCACCTTCTGCACCTTCACCGTATTTATCTTCAGGTTTGGCCGCAGCCTTGGCCACAGCATAAGCGGAAAAAGAACTGATAACACCACCAGCACCCGGTAGTGATCCGAAAAACGCACCGATCGTCGACGAACGCAGCAGGTTTTTCCAATGACGAAGGGTGAGCCAAACTGATTGGAATCCAGTTCCCACAACGCTTAATTTTGGCTGATCAGGCAAACCGCCGCCGAATATCTGGTTGGCCATCTCCGAGATTGCAAACAAGCCAACCACGACGGCAACGATATGAAAGCCGTTAAGCATGTGATACGAGTCGAAGGTGAAGCGATAACCGGTTGAAAATTCATCAGTACCGATGGTAGCCAACAGCATACCGAAACAACCTGTGACCAGTCCTTTCAACAGGGTACCGTCTGAAATGACTGCCACAGCTATAAGCCCTGTAATAGCCAACGCCGGGGCCGAAGCCTGTTGGTGATAAAACAGCACCTCAAGTTGTTTGGCGTGCTAAAAACACAAATATATTCAGTTACTTTGAGATTTAAGTCTGTGCGATCCGGTTTGTATCGTCTCTACAATTCTGATAACCACCATCGTCTTTTAAATTCTTCTTTGATCTCTACTCTATCGCGATAGAGGACGGCGGAGCTGTATCCAGGAATGATGGTCGGGTTGTGAACGGTTTCAGCCATTCAGTAAGCTTGGGGTGTTTGTTGCGCCACTCAAAATTGGGGTTCCACTGTTCGTAGCAGAGTGCACAGGCGAGAGTTAGTTGTGGATAGTTGAGTGATCCCTGCATGATCGGATTGTCGATCTCACTGTCCCATCTCTCAAGCATCCTTGCGGCCCGCTCTTTTTCATGTTCAATCACCGCAGGTGAACGATTTTGCTTTGGTCGAAGGAGTTCCCGGGTCCATACGGAAACGCCATCCATCAAGCTGCGGGCAGTTTCTTCCAGACGTGCATATTCCCAGTAATCAATCTGCCCGGGTGATGAGAGAATTGGTGTCTCATCCAGTTGGTCAAGATACTCCATAATCAATCGCGATCCCTCCAGCCCGATGCCGTCTGATCGTACTAAACAGGGCACTCGACCAGATGCGTTGATTTCATAATACGGGCTGTTTTTCTCGCGGGTACGGGCGATGACTTCATCCACTGGAGGTTGTAGCTTTTTCTCACGCAGCAGTATTCTCGTCATGCGTGAGTAGGGCGAAAATTCGGTAACAAAAAGCTGCATTGCCAATTGGTTCACTCCCGAATAGCTAAAGCAACGTTAAAAAACATGAGGCTTGCGGAATTTTTAGCAACCGACATATTAATGTACCGCATTGTTCGATCAAACGCCTGCCTAGTACGATTTCCCGTGGTGTACAGATCACTCTGCGGCTTACTGGCTACTTACCTCTATGGACAGTATCACAATTCCATGGCAAGTATTTTTGTTCCTTTTTTGTTTTGATAAACCAGCCTGACACGGTATTCCTGTGCAAGCTCGAATCTACTTATGTATTTGCTCGACTCTTACACCCGTATTAAATTTGTCAATTGCAGGTTCCTGGCAGATTTGCTGATTATTTAGATCAAGATCGATGACTCATGATTAGACAGATAAGCAACGCTACCTTGCCTGTGGGTCAGAGGGTTGTTAGGATCGAGCCTTGTTTTTGGAGGAAAGGAACCTGTCGATGAAAAAATTAGTAGCTGCCGGTTTTTCGACCGCTGTGATCGCGCTCTGTCTTACCGCCGGAACCACGTTTGCCGCAGAATGGAAGTTTAACAACGGTCTGCCCGAAGGAAGAAACGAATCAAAACAACTTGATCAATTCGCTGCCGACGTCGCCGAGCTTACCGACGGCAGTCTTTCAATCAAGGTGTTTCATGGTGGATCACTAAATCTTAAGAATAATGATGTAGCGCGCTGGCTGCCCGGCGGTGCTGTTGAGATGGGACTTGTCTGGGCTAACTACCTTGGTCGCGATGCTCCTGCATTAAATGCTGTTCTGATTCAGGGATCCGTTGGCAGTTCGGATGAGCTGATCAAGGTTTTACCCGAGATCCAGGATATCTATACAGAGGAACTCGCTGAGTGGGGCATCGTACCCACCGGGTTTATGGCGTTGCCGTTGTTAAAGGCATCGATATTCTGCCGCGAAGAGCCGGTGCGCTCACTCGATGATTTGAAAACCCGTAAACTCAGAGTCTGGAGCAACGATCAGGTAGAGACCTTTACAAAGCTGGGCGTAGCAGCCCAGATTGTCGGTCAAAACGATCTGTACGTTGCATTGCAAACCGGTGTTGTCGATTGCGCTGTATACCCGGCACTTTTTGCTCACACTATTTCGTTGCAGGAAGTGACGAAATTCGCCTCTTATCTTTACCCGGTAGCAGGTGTTCCCTATGTATTGGGTGCTAACCAGGATGCATGGAACAAGTTGTCAGCTGAGGAACAACAAGCGGTGTCTACGGCCGCCGGCAATGTGTGGGAACGCACTAATCAATATGCGGAAGCGGAAGAAAACGAAGCAGCAGCGCGGGCGAAACTGGCAGACCAGGGGGTTGAATTTCTCGATGAGTTTTCTGACGAAGATCGCAGTGCGTTTTTAAGTGCAGCATCAGAAACCTGGGCCACACTTGCTGAGGAGGCTGGTGGCAATGCACTAAAGCATCGACAGAGAATACTCGACGTTCTTGGAAGGTAGCTAACTGGTGCCCATCCAGACACAGGGGTGTTGCGAGGTTCACGCAGGTGCGCGATATTTTGCCTGTCACATGTAGGCGTTTAGTCATTCTAAATAGCTGCCTTTGTGTCGGTGAAAGATCGCGTGCATAAGTGGACCGCAGTAGCGCTTGTTTCCTGATGGGCACTAACTACTCCCGATCGTCGAATAACGGTGGTTCTATGCTGCGGTTTATAGAGAAGTGGCTACATCATCTGTTTGTAGCACTAGCGATTGTCGCTACCGCAGCAGGTGTGCTGATCGTGGTGCTGGTCGGCACCAGTGTCACGATGAGGCATATCGCCCACGCACCGTTTCGGTTTACCGAAGAACTGGTTGGTCTGCTGATGACCGCTGCGTTCTTTCTGGCACTGCCACTCGTCACTATTAAGGCTGAGCATGTACGGGTTCAGGTACTGGTGGCTTCTTTGCCACCGCATTTGATGCGGTGGGTATCATCAGTTGCCGCAATATTTGGTGTGGTGTTTACCCTGTGGTTCTTTTGGTTGTGTGTCCCGTGGTTTGAGTTTGCCTATATGCGAACGATAAAAACCGAGGTGGGTCGGCTGCTGATGTACCCATGGATGGCGGTAGTACCTGTGTCGATGATGTTAACTGCCATCGCGTTTGCAATTCGTATCGTCAACGAAAAAACGATTGTGATGCCAGGTCGAGAATCGTTGCACCAGGATCGCTGATGATTCACCGATGACTGCCTTCTGGGGATTGTTGCTTGGCGGTTTAAGTGTGCTGGCAGGGTCAGGGCTGGCACTGGGTGCAGCACTCGGTTTGACCGGCTTACTGATCCTGCAATTTATTGCTAATGGTGCCACATTTGTAGCAGTTGACGCAGTCTGGAATGTGCTCAATTCCTTTACCTTAAGTGCTATTCCGTTGTTCATCATGCTTGGCGAAATCATGTTGCGCAGCGGCCTCAGCGATCGAATCTACACTGCTTTATCACCCGTATTCAAGGGCGTTCCCGGCGGGCTCTTGCACACTAATATCGCAGTCTGCACCCTGTTTGGTGCTGTTAGCGGATCGAGTTTATCCACCGCTGCAGCAGTTGGTTCTGTCGCATACCCGGAGATGACCGAGCGCGGCTACGATCGACGTACCGTGGTGGGATCGCTTGCCGGTGGCGGTACATTGGGATTGCTGATTCCACCGAGTCTGTCGTTGCTGATTTATGGCGCGCTAACGGAAACGTCTATCGGCAAACTGTTTCTGGCTGGCCTGGTGCCGGGGCTGCTGTTTGCCGCTTTGTTCATGCTGTATATATTTGTCCGCTGCAGCTTGCACCCTGCACTGGCACCGAGGGACAGACTATCCATTCGACCGGTATCGATACTGTTAGGCGTACTTAGTCTGTGGCCATTCGTGCTTCTGATACTGACAATCATGAGTTCTATTGCGTTCGGATTCGCTACACCTACCGAAGCCGCAGCAGTGGGAGTGATCGCCACAATCGTGTTGGGCTACCTGTGGGGCACGCTAAATTTTTCAACACTCGCAGAAAGTTTATATGCCGCCATTGGTCTGTACGCATCTATCGCCTTTGTCGTGATGGGGGCAACCATACTCGCACAGGCGGTCAGTTTGCTTGGCGTACCACAGTCCATTCTGGAATCAGTGCGGGCCGCCGAACTCGGGCCCCTAACCGTGCTAATTACCGTTGTTCTGATCTATCTGTTGCTGGGGTGTTTTTTCGATGGATTGTCGCTGATGATCATGACCTTACCAATCGTTGTGCCGTTGATGTCTGGATTGGGATATGACGTTATCTGGCTGGGTGTAATTATCACGGTCATGATTGAAATAGGGCAGGTGACTCCACCTGTTGGTTTAAATCTGTCGGTACTTGTATCTGTAACCAAAGAGGAAGTATCGCTGGGAGATGCTGCACTCGCAACGGTTCCTTACTGGCTGATCCTGCTACTGGGTGTTGCCATTCTGACCGCACTACCGCAAATTGCACTGTATTTACCAGGTTTACTGATGTAACCCCACTGGTATTTGTGAGGGAAGTGACTTTTTGGGCCGTCCAATAATAATTACGGGTTCAGGGGCCATTAGCGGTCAGATTAGTTTTGCAAACTTCAACGGTAATTTAGTCGACGTTTTTCATTGCCGGCTTTGTTGCAAGGCATGTCTGCGACACTCACTGTATAGTGAAAAGCCACTGCCAGAAGGCAGTGGCTAACATCAACTCTCTCCATCGTCGAATGGATCGAGTGCCTGCTTTGCGTTGCGTCTTTCGCGTCGCTTGCTCTCCTTTTTCGCATTGCGCTTGTTGGCTCGCAGCTCTTTCCACGAAACTCCTCGCTGCCAGTCACCGGCCATGATAGAGCCATACGGCATTACCCGGTCTACCACATCAGCCAGATTATACTTCTGCATATCCTTGACCACGCTATCTGCATTTTTATAGGCGCTTGGCAGTTCAGAGATATCGATGTTGCCCGAATAGAAACGTGCATCTAAACCCTGCGTCTCTACCTGGAATATCTCTTCATCTGTGCGACCGGCCATACTTTTTTTGTGTTTGGTGCGGCTCATGTTTCGACCTGCACCGTGTGGCGCAAAGCCGCGGTTGGTAGCGTTGCGTTCACCTTTAACAAACAACACGGGTTCTGCCATGTTTAGCGGCACAATTTGTACGCCATCAGTATCCGGCATGAAGTCATTGTGTATTGGCGTTGCCCCCTTCGCGTGCCAAAACACATTGCCGTTGTCGGTTTCTTCACGGAACACAAAGTTATGCTCGTTCCAGAACCGGCGTGAGACTTCTGCATTTGCTTTAACCGCTGCTAACTCGTGCAGTGACTCATGATTGCGTTTTGTCCACTCACGCACAACCTGAAGTGCCTGCCAGTAAGCCTGGCCTTCATCGGTGTCAAAAGGAATCCATGCATTTTGCGGCAACGTCTGTGGAGATAAATCCTTCCGAAATCTCTCTGCAATCTGCTTGCCCTGCTTGTAAAGGCGAGCACCGAAACCCCTTGAGCCGTGATGAGTAAGCAATACAGTTTTTCCAGTGGATTCCAGTGTGCCCACGTACACAAAGTGATTGCCGTCACCCTGGGTGCCCATATGGTTACGCGCAATGTCTCTTAAGCCCGGGTAATCAAGCTTGTCCACGCATTCGGCCAGTGACTCCGGTAGTTCAAGTGCACGGGCTGATTCTCTACCGCCAGGGCCAAAGTGTGTCGTCTTGTGTGCGGCATTCAGCACATCATCAGGGCTTGCATCATCGAAAACAGTCGCCATTAAAGAGCAGCAAATATCCGCCGAGTGCATCCCCGGGATGATTGCGTCCCGGGTGGCCACCACTCCACCCACGGGGATAGTGCCTACAGGGCCTGCGGGGCACGCATCCGGCATTACAGCACCTTCCACTACACAAGGAGTGCGCAGTACTACATCCATCGTTGCTCTCACGGCTGCCACATTGCCTTCCTCGAGTTCATTGCCTGGCGTAATGTTGTACTGGCACGGAGCAGCTTGCTCGTGCAAATTTAACGTTGGCGGTGGCTTATGAGCCTGAATTAACTCTGCAACCTCTGCCGTTGTATGTGGCGTTGCGTTTACCATTTCCAGTAACTTGCCAACAACCGGACCGCGTTGGCAACCCATTGCCAGGAGATCCTTACCTGTGTATTTCTTTTCGGTGTTCACTATTTTTCCTGATTACTTTCTTTTAAAACTTCACGAAACAGCATATTCAGCGCGTCCAGTGTTTCATCGCGACTGTGAATGTCCGGCCGACCTTGTCCGGTGAAGTTGTTGCCATGTCTTGCGAGCCCGGATTCTATGAGCTGATTAATCTCCGGGATTGGCGGCCCCGGTCCCGGTTCATTGGTCTCACTCTGGTTTGCGGGCGTAGATGAATCGTACATCGTAGTCTGAGTCTGGTGATGCAAACCCCCAGGCTCGGCTTCCGGATTCACAGGCATACAAAATCGTGACGTCGTGCTCTTTTTCGGCAGTGAGCAGACGATTCAGAATTTCAGCCTTGAATTCGTCTGAAACTGAATTTGTCATATTCATTGTCGTTACCTCTCAAACCTTTTACCTGTATCGGCGGCCATTGCTCGCCTGACAGTTTGAATTGAAACTATCGGTCGGAGCCTTAGCGCTCCGACCTTTCTCTTCCAGCTCAAGGATTAATAGTCACCATATCCTTGAGCACACCGTCTAGTCCGCCAAAAACGGTAAGACGTTCAACCCGATCAGTGACCTTTTCAAGCGTCTCCAACTCTTTCAAGCGGATTAGCAGCGGGTTTTCTTCCATCAGCTTCGCAGTGTTCAATAGCGAACGTGTCGCTGCTGTTTCCTCGCGTCGGCGGATGTTGTTGGCTTGCGCCGTCTTCTCAGCCAATACCACCTGGTTGAGAATGTCCTTCATCTCGCCAGGCAAGATGATGTCTTTGATACCAACGTTCTTCACGACGATACCAACAGCTGCCAACGGCTCCAGCACACCTGATCGGATTACTTCGACAGCCACCATTTTAGGTTCACGCCAGAACAACTGTCGTGTACCTGGTGCCAGCACGCGGCTTAAGCGATCGTTGTAGTACACCAGACCAACTTCGGTGTCATTGATATCTGCCATTACAAAGTTCTGTGACGCCAGTGTTGGTGCAGTTTCAAGCAGGATATCAACATATTCAAAGTCGAAAGCCGGATCGTTGATGTTACACACTTCAATAACAACACGACCAAACAGTCGGCTTGTCCAGTACACACCGGGTGCAAGAATTTCGGTCAATGCACCATTCACGTAGCGCAGGCCGCGTTCCTGTGGCGCAATTGTGGTTCTTTTAAATAACATGTCACTAATCCATTTTTTACTCTTCGTATTTGTGTGTGACATTTCTTCCCCGGCCCGCATTGCGGAGTCACTGCCGAACTATTGTGGCTTCAAATACATTTACTTTTCTCGTAAAGCTGGTTTTGAAGGTTATTCACCGGCGGTAGTACTTACTGCCTGTCAATCTAAATTTTAAAACTGGTGATGCCCCACACCTGCCGGATGGACCATGTCGGTGCGTTCTCGTGCTACGCAAAGTGCCAACACCGCTCGATATCTGCAACGGCGCGTTACAAAGGTATTACGAGGAAGCTGCGATACGGTGCAAAATCCTGTGGATGCTGTTTTTTACCTCAAGCACTAATACACCTGCGTTTGTGGTAAATCACCGGGGCACCCTCCGGTTGCTGTTTCCAGCGTTTTTGGCTTTCGCCGTAAATGTCCCCTGGGGGACAGTGAAAGAGAGAGGGATTCGAACCCGCTACCCACAGATTATCAGTCTGTTGCTCTACCCAATGAGCTATCTCCTGGCGTTCGCCCGGGCTTGAATTTGTATACGCGTTGCGATTAGCCTGACCTTAAGTAAAGCATTAGCGTTGGCGCACAGGGCAGGTGTTTGAACCTGCTCCGCTAATTCAAATCCGATTCTCGAACCTGGTCTGCGGGGGATGTTTGCCACCGCGAATTCATTTCCTTTATATAGTTAAACGTTACCCTGTATAGCTTTAGGCCAAAAAAAAGCCCCGGTGAAAGATCAACCGGGGCTTAATTATCTGTTCGGCTGATCCAGGTCAGCCATATTTTTACGCTAACCAGGTATGTTCTCTTTTTCTCTACGCTTTAGCACAATGCACGGTTGGCTCTGAAACGCAATTGTTTCTGAGTCACCCGTGTTGAGTGCAAACGCATTTGTTATCTGGTTTAGAGTGTTCATGGGCGCGAGAGTATAGAGATAGAAAATTCCTTGTCAACTATTTGTTTGAATATATATAGACTCAATCGACAGTTCATGCTTTTCACGAAATTGAGTTTGGAAAAGTGACCCCGCCCGGAGGGCATGTCACACCAGTCGGTCTGAGGCGAAGCCTCGTTAACTTTCTATCACCGATAACCCTGGCGATAAGGTATTCATCATCTCGTGACCATCTTCCGTAATCAGCAACTGATTTTCTACAATCATTCCGCCCAGCCCGTTAATGTACCATGGGCACTCGAACGCCATCACCATGCCTGGTTCGAAAACTACGTTGGCGTCAGCGGAAATAAACGGCCATTGTTCACTGCCTAAACCAGCGCCCAGACCATGGCCGAAATGCCCGCGTGTATATCCCGGAAATCCTGCAGCGCGAATGGCCTGCAGGGTGACGCTATGAACATCCGACAATGCCATGCCCGGGCGCAGCAGTTTTGATCCTGCGGCAAAGCCGGCCAGTAATGCGTCGAACAGATCCGTCTGCAGCTGGCTGGGCATACCAAATACAAACGTGCGTCCGGTGTCTGAGGTATATCCATCCACCAGACAGCCAACATCTACCTTGATCAGATCACCAGACTGTACTGCTTTGTTCCCGCCCCACGGATCGGGGCCCACAGAAATATACTCCCACGAACCAGTGAGCGCTAAATCACCTCGCTGCTGATCAATCGCGAGTTGCCAGCTGCGCGCCAGTTCGTCACGTGTGATTCCGGTGGCAATTGAATTCTGTACTGCGCGTATACCCTGTTCCGCCAGTTCGACGGCCTGACGGAGGTTGCTGATCTCTTGTGGTGACTTCACCATCTTCAGTCGTGCAACCAGATCTGTGGCATCGACAAGTTCACTGCTGTTCAAAGTCTGCTGAAACAGACCGAAGTCATTGACCGTAAACGCCGTTCCCTCGTAACCGATACGGCAGTTGGTCAAGCCGTGTTCCGCCAACACATCTGCAATATGCTGATAACAGATTTTCGGATCAAAGGTAGCAGGGCGATTGAAGTCTTCGCGTCGGCCAGTGCTACCCCAGGCGTTTCTAACAAGATCAGCAGCGGACAGGTCTGTATTCGTTAAATCAAGCGTTGTGGTTTCAACCCAGATTGGACTTTCGCGAACATCAGTAATGTGGCTGCTGCGGCGAAACATTTCAGCGAACAGATCACTGACAATCGCCGCTTCCGGTTCGCTGGCTTTCACTGGGATAACAACAGCGGCTGCCCCGGCTCTGCGCCACATGGTTGCAACCCCTGCGGGTGCGCCTGTCGCATAATAAAAGCTCTCCGGGGAGAGCAGAATAAGTGCATCCAGACCGGCGTCGGTCATAAGCTGTTCTGCACGACTACGATCGAGATAGGGCAACTGAATGAATCTCCGATTGACGGGAATTATTGTGGAGCAGGTGATGGAATAACATGCTTGTTCGATCTATGTCGAAACAAAACCGATTATCATCTGCGTAACGTGATGGCGACGATTATCCAGCCATTGTTTGTCGTTTAGTGATCGGCCGTAGGTTATGGACAGTGTATATCGATTCGACAGATGCAGATAACAAAGAGATAGTATGGATATGTACAGCTGAAACGCATCAATGCCTTTGCTAATGGTTCCAGCGCGTGCCCCGCGGCGCAGAATTTTTTCTATATTGTGAATCAGTTGTTCAGCCGCGTTAGCGACATTCGGCACTTTTTTAATGTACTTGCCCTGTTGCGTATTTTCGACACCGGCGAGACGCACAAAATCCGGATTTTTCTGCATGTGATCGAAGGTGAATTCTACAAGTTGCTCAATTGCTGCAAGTGGTTCGAGTGACTGCAGGTTAAGTGCGCGTTCCTCGCTGCGTATGTCGGTATAAACCCGCTCCAGGCACGCAATGTAAAGATCATGCTTACTGCCGAAGTAGTGGTACACCATACGTATGTTACACCTGGCGCGTTTGGCAATTTCGGCGATTCGGCCACCGCCATATCCTTTTGAGCCAAATTCTGTCAGCGCTGATTTAAGGATGCGCGCTTTAGTCGCAGCTGCGTTGCGAGGAATTTTTTTCGCTGCCGGCTTGCTTGCTGTCGCCATTAGTTTCTGATCAATTCCGGTAGCCAGGTGACGATTTGCGGGAACATCATCAGAAATGCAATCAGCACTAATTGAATAGCTACTATTGGCAATGCGGCTCGGTATATTTCCGAAATTTTAAGATGTTGCTGAACGCCTTTGATGACAAACAGCAGGACACCAAATGGTGGTGTAATACCTGCCAGTTCCAGTTGTACCAGTATTAGAATACAGAACCAGATCGGGTCAAGTCCCAGTGACGTAACAATTGGCATGAAAACAGGTATCGAAACCAGCATGATCGATATTGTGTCGATGAAGCAACCCAGAAACAGCACAATCAATTGCATGATGATCACCATGACCAGTGGCGACAGATCAAGTTCTGCAACGGCAGATACCAGTGAGGATGTCGAACCGGTAGCGGCCAGCAACTGACTGAAGCCGGTCGAGCCGACGATCACCAACAGCATCATTGTGGTGGTGGTCATTGCCGACATCAGAGATGCCTTCAGTGCAGCCCAGGTAAGTCTTTTGTAGGCCGCCGCAATGATAAGCGTTGCAACAACTCCCATGGCCGCAGATTCGGAAGGGGTAGCAATGCCTAAAAATATAAAACCGGTAACGACCAGAATCAGGCTTAATAACGGTGATATATGTAAAAGCGCCAATAATTTGAATCGCAATGTTGTTGAAGCTGCATCGTAGGGCGGAGCAAGGTGTGGTTGCAGTTTGGCGCGAATCGCGAAATAACCGAAGTACATAGCCGCCAGTATCATCCCGGGTACGATTCCAGCCAGCAGGAGTTGAGCAATGGAAACTTTTGCCAGTGCCCCAAGCAAAACACCGAGCGCGCTAGGTGGAATAAGCACTGCCAGTCCGCCACCAGCCAGTATAGAACTCACTGACATTTCGCTTTTGTAGCCGCGTTTGCTCATCTCTGGCACCAGTGTTGAACCGAGCATCGCGACCGACGCCATGCTGGCGCCACTGAGCGCGCCGAAAAGAGTACCACCGCCCACAGAGGACAGTGAGAGTCTGCCGGGGATACGACCAATCCAGTGATCGACAGCCTCAACAGTTTTCGCGGCAAGCCCGGTTCGCAGTAACAGCTCCCCCATTAGAATAAACAGTGGTATAGGAATCAGTGAAAACTGACCTATCGATGAAAACGAGCTGGTTGCCAGCAGCGAAAGCGCATTTTCTCCGCCCATAAAGAAATACAAACCGACGATGTTCAGAGTTAAAAATCCAAAAGCGACTGGCATGCCGCTTAACATCATCAGAATTAACAGCCCAAAGAAAAAGGCCAGGTTAGTTACCCACTCCATCAGTGGTTGATCCCGGAATCCTGACCCGCCGACGCTTTCTCATCGAGCAGGGTTTCGGGATCTGTGTTTTTCACATAAAGGCCGAATCGAAATGCAAACGCGATTGTCAGCAACACGCTTCCAATCGGAATGATGCAATAGGGCCACACGCGCGGGATGCGCCAGATGCGAGGCATCATTGTATTGCGCTCGTAGTACTGAAATGCTGCAAGGCCAGTACGCCATGCGAGCACTGCACAGGTCAACAGCGCGACAATACATACCAGCATGCCGATTGCACGTTGCACTTTCACCGGCAGAGTATCGGTAAGTAATTCAATGCGAACGTGTCTGTCCTGCAGAAGTACCCAGGGTGCCGCCAGAAAGGTTATCCACACCAGTGCGTATTCGGACAGATCGAACGACCAGGGCGAGGCGAAATCAAAAAAGTAACGCGACAGAACGTCATAGCTGATCCACAGGCTCATGCCCAACACAAGGGTTGCGGCAATGCCGGCAAGCACCGCTGTCAGTCGCTCAAATGTTCGATACAGAACGTCAAATGTCATAACAGGCTGACGTCTTCAATGCACGATAGAGTGAAAAGGCCCGACGAACGCCGGGCCCGGTAGCAAAGTCTGTTAGATGCGATTATTAACCCGCAGCATCAAACAGTGGTTTAAGACGATCTGAGTCAGCACCCGCGAGTTCGCTTATTTTTGCCCAGAGTTTTTCCTCTGTTAAATCGACAAATTGTTTAGCCTCGGCATCACCCAGTGTTACAAATTCAACGCCGGCTTCTTCCATTTCGGCATGCTCCGCATCGCGCTTTTCCTTCGCCCACTTCGCACCGATTGCATCTGCCGAAGCCGAGGCTTCCAGCAGCACTTTCTGCAGGGGTTCCGGAAGCTTTTTATAGGAGTCGGGATTCATCAGCGTAACTGTGCGTAGCTGGTAAAAGGTTGGCATCATGATGAACTTGGCTTGTTCATAGAATTTGAAATCGAGCAATCCGATGTCTGGCCAACCGAGGCCGTCTACCACACCACGTTCCATGGCGGTATAAGCTTCCGCCGGAGAGGTGGTGACGGGTGTTGCACCGAGTGACTGCAGGATCGGATCATACAGTGGAATAGATCGAATCTTCTTGCCTTTAAAGTACGACAGTTCCTCAGGCTTGCCTCTTACCTGAAAAACGTAGCCAACACCGCTAAGCGGCATGCCAAGCATCATAACGCCACGCTGTTGCATTAATATGTCGGCATAAGCATCGAGTGCGCCAGACTGTTGCAGTTGCTCGGCAGATGCATTGCCGCTGGCCAGTGAGATAGACGAGGGCATAGCACCGGCAAAGTATGAGTTGGCAGAGTGGCTCATATCAAACACTCCGTTGGCAATTGCCTCAGGTGCATCGAAACCACCAATCACATCAGAGCCACCGGCGTATTCAATTTCGAGTTCACCCCCTGACAGTCGATCAACTTCCTCGGCGAGAAAATCGTACGGCTTACCCCACACTGTATTGCGGTTGATAAAAGCAATGTAGCGCAACTTGTGTTTACCGGCGGCGTAGAGTGGCGCCTTGCCGCCAAGAAAACTGGCGCCTGCCGCTGCTCCAATAGTTGTCAACGCCTTGCGTCGCGAAGCGGATTGCAACTTGTTCGAGTCTGATGTCATGTTAGCCTCCTGATCGATAACGGGTACCGGCGCTGTTACAGCATCGGCATTGGATTGGTACTTCGCCTCCGGGTCTTTTAATTGTGCCCATTCTTATATGTGAATTAAAAAACTTTATGCGTGTTCGGCCTTTGCGATCGCTTCCCTGACTCTTGCAGGGGTAGCGGGAATATCGAACACTCTGGCTCCTGTTGCATCTGCAATTGCATCGATAATTGCGGGTATAGGTGAAATGCCGGGGTGTTCCGCCATACTTTTCGCGCCAAACGGGCCACGCTCAAGCGGGGCTTCAATATAAAGACGGGTGACACTGTCTGGCACATCGCGAGTCGATGGCAAGCCATAGTCTTTTAGTGTTGGCGGGTTGTCCGGGTGAAATCGTTCCGTCAACGCGAAACCGCAACCGAATGCTATTGCACCGTCGATTTGACCATCGACCGCCTGCGGATTAATACGCGTGCCGGGGTCGCATACATTAACGTGATTGGCCAGATGCACTTCGCCTGTATCTTTATTAACTTCGACCTCGATCAGCCCGGCGCTATAGCCATAGAGTATCGTCGGCGCTTCGCCGCTCCATTTGAGCTCGGCCTCGGCCAGGCTTTGTTGCCCGGTGTCGTTGAAGTGTTTTGCCACATCTGCAAGTGTAACGCTGCGCTCTGGCGTTTTCGTGAAGGTCACCTGGTCTGCTTCGATACTTAAATCAATCACTTCGCACTGCAGCATCACAGCAGCGGCCTCGAGAATTTTATCGCGCAGTTTTATCGCTGCTTGCTGAACAGCCTTGCCAGTACCCACAGTTGATACCGAGCTGAAAGTCGGAACCGGGTAGGGTGCAGCTTCTGTATCTCCCAACGTAACGCGTAGTTGTGACATCGGTATGCCAATACTGTCGGCAACGATTTGCGCAAACTGTGTGCTCGGTCCCTGACCCTGCTCGACGGTACCGGCCATGGCGTGCACTGTGCCGTCATCATCAAGTTCGCAACCCGCCGAGATACTTGTCTTGAGGTATCCGATATTGCGCCAGCCAGCACCCACACCAACTCCGTAAACCCAGGGACCATCAGGCTCTGCCTGACGCCGCTGTTCAATCCGGCTGCGAGCCTGTTTGTAGTGTGGATGAAGTTTTTCCAGTTCGGCCACCATGGAAACATGCTCATTAAGCTGTTGGCCGAAATGGGTCGTACCCCCTTTGCGAATAGCGTTAACAACCCGCACGTCGATTGGATCCAGTGCAAGCTTTTCGGCAACCAGATTCACCTGGGACTCATAAGCGAGTGGCAGGTAGTTGCCGTTAGTACCGCGCAACGGCACGTAACGAGGTCCGTTGGTTAATACATCCCACGCACGTGCGCGTACGTTTTCGATCTCATAGGGCCCGGTAACGTGCGATAGCAGTGCGCCGAGGGTTTCGTAGTAACAAAGCTCAATACCTTTCGTTGTTTTATCGATTAAAAAAGGTGCCCAGCTACCGGTACCGTGAATGACTTCTACATCTACAGCGACGATCTTGCCATCGTTGGTGGCGCCGGTTTTATAGCGAACATTGACTGAAGGTGCCTTGCAGGATCCGAGTAGCGATTCTGCACGACTGAAAACCATTTTGACCGGTTGGCCGGTTTTTTGCGCCAGCAGGCCTGCAACCACCGCTATCAGTGTGTCGCCACGGGTACCGAAATTACCGCCCATCGCCGGACAGACAATACGTACATCGTTTTGCTTCATGGCAAGATTATTAGAGATGGATTCAGTACCTTGAACAAACGCGTGATAGAGACCGGTATGAATCGTCAGTTTCTCATCTGATTGGTAGGCAACGGCAGATTCGGGTTCCATAGCAGCGTGCTCGCGCACTGGTACGGTGTACTCGTTTTCGATCACAATATCAGCACTGGCAAATCCTGCGTCAATGTCGCCGCGAGAGACTTCCTCCGGTTCAGATACTCGTGGCGAATGATCGTACAGTGGTTCAGCGTCTGGTTTGACTGCATCGGTTAGCTCGATGGCGTGCGGCAATTCCTCGACTTGCACCTCTATAAGTTGCAAAGCCTGCTCGGCTACCTCTTCACTGACCGCGGCAACTGCGGCCAATGCCTCGCCCTTAAAACGAATTCTGTCCGCAGGAAAAACGAATACCTGGGGCTGGCAGTTGGGTAGATACGGTGTACCAGGGATATCTTCAGCAGTGACCACTGCGACTACGCCCTCAAGCGCTTCAGCCACACTGGTGTCTATTGAAACAATACGCGCGTGGTGATGGATTGATCGCAGTAATTTTCCATAGAGCATGCCAGGCATTTTAATATCAGCTGCATATTTCGCTGCACCGTTAACAGTCGCCGGGCTGTCGAGGCGTGCGACACTGACCCCCACTGCATGTCCGTTTGGCTTGTCCATGCCGGGGCCATCGCGGTTAGTGCGCATCAGTTCTGCGGCGTATTCGACCGCATCAATAATCTTGGTGTAGCCGGTGCAGCGACATAGATTTTTCGACAGACTTTTTTTTATTTCGTCGCGAGTGGGTTCCGGTTTGTTGCGCAGCAGCGTATGCGTTTTGAGGATCATACCGGGTATACAGAAGCCGCACTGGGTGGCTCCTTTCTCCAGAAAGGCCTGCTGAATCGGGTGCAGAATCGAATAATCGTCATTCGGCTGCATATCGTACGCTGCGGGCGCCAAACCTTCGATGGTCACTACTTCCTTGTTCTGAGCGCGACCCGCATCAAGCAGACAGGACTTAACCGGCTTGCCGTTCATCAGCACAATACAACTGCCGCACTCACCATTGTCACAGGCTTTTTTAGCACCGGTGAGGTCGAGTTGCTCGCGCAGCACATCAAGCAATGTGTTTGAGCCGCACCTGACCGTTTGCTCTGCGCCGTTAACCTGCAGATTGATACTGTCGGTGGTTTCAGGGCTGGATTTCGCCAAGACGCAATTTCCTCGTTGTTGGCCTTGATGTAAATAATAAATTATTTACTTACCAATTGCACGAGAACTGTTGTCAGGCAAAGTAGTTCATGGTGATGGTCGGTAAATAGTCAGTAAAAAAACCGGAAATTATTAGCTGGAATATTCAGGCTGCCGAAGAGGTCGACAATGTCGCAAGTACCAGGCGCATCGCAGATCACATCCGAAAGTTATAAAATCCGCGGGTCTGCAAGAGCTATAGCGCACCCCGTGACCAACTTGATGAGCTCGGTCGCGGTATCAGGCCATGGCCTGTCTTTTCCGGTAGTTAACTCCTGCAGACCACCCTGCCAGGAGATTTTTCGAATCTGGTGGCCGGCAATCAGGCCCAGCCTAGCTGCTTCAAAGAATGGCCATCGTTCCAGATTTTGGTTGTATGGGAAATCGTGCCCCCGTCGAACTGCATCGCGTACACGTAGTCGGCAGCTAGTGATTTGTTGATCGCAGGCACCGGGCCATCTGCGGCATTGGTGCCGTTGATGACCGCGAACACGGTGACAACCTGACGGTCGCTGTCGAGTGACATAGCTTTATCTCATAACGGCCATCGGGGATCTGGACTAGCAACCCTTTCATCCATTCGCAATAATCTTCAACGGTTGCGATGTCGGCCAGCGCGTCTGCCGGGCAGGAAAAACCTGCGCCCGGTTGGCAGTATTTCTTGCAGCCGTCCCAACCTTTCCCGGTATCGCAGGCATCAAAAAAAGAGTTGCGGTGTCCATTATGCTCATAGTCATTTCCTTGTGAGTTTCACCTGTAGATGAGCAAAACCAGCCCGTAGCGTCAATATCTGGCTGGAGTATTCAGGCTGCTATCTCAAGTGTGAGATGGCTTCTAACGAATTCCTGCGCGCATAAAACTCTGCACAAATTGCCTTTGAAAAAGCAAAAAGGCAATGAGCAGCGGACCCGATGTCATTAGAGTTGCCGCGTTGATTACAGACCATTCCAGTCCGGCATCTATAGCCGAGAAAACACTTAGCCCAACAGTAACGGGGCGGGTTTCGACAGAGTTGGTAATAATCAACGGCCACAGAAAATTGTTCCAGTGATGGCTGACCGATACCAGCCCGTACGCCAGATAGGTTGGCTTTGCGAGGGGTATATAAACGCGCCACAACAAACCTAAAAAGGACGAACCTTCAACCCGTGCTGCCTCATCGAGCTCTTTGGGAATAGACATAAATGTCTGGCGAAGTAAAAATATTCCAAAACCTGAGGCAATGTATGGCAGGCCAATCGCCACAATTGTATCTACCAGCCCGAACGCTCGGATAGTTTTATAATTTTCGACGATCAGGATATCGGGCATGACCAATAGCTGCAGCAATACCAGTGAAAACAATATGCCCCGCCCCGGAAATTTAAAGCGCGCAAACGCAAATGCAGCCAGTGTGCAGAGGATGAACTGGCACACAAGAATCAGTGTAACCAGCATTACTGTATTTAAAAAATATCGTGCAAACGGCGCAGCATTCCAGGCTTCCACAAAGTTGTTAAGGGTCAATGGCGCAGACAACACAAACCGCGTTTCAAATGCTGCCGGATGAAACGCTGTCCAGATTGCGTAGAGCAGTGGCAATGCCCACAAAAACGCAAGCAGCCACATCGCCACAGAGTTTAGCGCCGTGTCAAAGTCGGGCCAGACTCGATTACCCCTGCTCATAGAGATTTCATCGTTTTGCTGTCTTTCTTTACTTTTGCGCGCTTACTGATAGTGAATCTTGCGATCAAACAGGAAGAACTGGCCAATGGCGAGAATGGACAACAGGATAAGCATCACCACTGTCAGGGTTGCCGCATACCCGGTCTGCCAGTACTTGAACGCAACTTCATAGATATAATACAGCAGCAGACTGCTGGCATTGTCTGGCCCGCCCTCGGTCATCACAAAAATATGATCCACCAGCCTGAATGAATTTATCACCGCATTCACTGATACAAATAACGTAGTAGGCATTAGCAGCGGAAATAATATCTTTCTGAAATAGTAAAACCCGCTTGCTCCTTCAACGTCGGATGCTTCGCGTAATACAGGGGGTATTGACTGCAATGCAGCCAGGTAGAAGATCATGAAAAAGCCGGCCTCCTTCCAGATAGCAACAACGATCATTGCGCCAAGAACCGTATCAGGACTGCCAAGCAGGTTGATTGCAGGAAGTCCGAACAAGCCTGATCGAAGCTGGTCTATCAACCCAAAGCCGGGGGTATAAAAGAACAACCAGATATTCGCCACCGCAATTAGCGGAAGTACAGTGGGTGCAAAGAAGGCCACACGCGAAAGCGTCGTGCCTTTCAATTTGCTGTTAACCCAGAGTGCCATTAACAACGCGAGGCCAATGGAAACCGGTATGGTACCTACCGCAAACCAGAAATTGTTCGTCAGTACTTTCCAGAAAACCTCGTCCTGTATCAGGGTCTGGTAGTTCTCCAGCCCTATGAATTTTGCGGGCCTTCGACCCTTCGGCGTCGAGAAAAAACTGCTGAACACTGTTTTGACGGCGGGGTAATGAGTAAAGGTAAACAGAAACAGCAGGGCCGGGCCCAGGAACAGCCAGCCGTATACCCATTCGCGTCGATGAATCATAGACTATAGAAAATTGCAGAGTAAACAACAGCGGCGGGTAGACTACCCGCCGCCAGAACCCGATTAATTAAAAAGATTATCGGTATGCTTTTAGAACGTCATCTGCCTTTTTTTGTGCCTCTGCCAGAGCATCCTCTACCGACTTGGAGCCGGTAATTGCTGCGGCCAATGCATCGTTAAAAAAGGAGGTAACGCGCTGGTTTTCATAGGTGGATAATTCAGCAACTGCATACTCCAGCTGATCGCGCGCAACCAGTGCGGGCGGGAAGTCTGCGGTATATGCTTTCATCTCGTCAGTTTCCCAGGTATCGGGACTGGGTGCCACGTAGCCGGTTGCTATGGTCCATTTCGCGGCTTGCGCCGGTGCGGTGATCCACTTTACAAAATCAAAGGCGGCTTTTTTCTGCTCATCACTTGACTCACGGAATATATAGAAGTTACCACCACCAGTCGGTGCACCATACGATTTGTTGCCGGGCAACAATCCCACCCCAAAATCGAATGGCGCGTTTGTGCGAACATTTGTGAGGTTTCCGGTTGAAGTCCACATCATGGCCGTCTGGCCTTCAAAGAAAGCTTTTGGCGTTGCACCCCATTCGATTATCCCCGGGGCCATTACTTCATACTTGGTGCTCAAGTCGACCAGGTACTGCAAAGCTTCCGCAACTTTAGGATCATCGAAGTTGGTTTCGTTGCCGTCACTATTGGCAAGCTCAACATCGTTTTGCGTGGTCAAACCCTGAAACAGCCAGTACGGAAAGCCGGAAGAGGGAATACGCACACCCCATCGGGTGACATTGCCACTGTCGTCTTTTTTAACCAGCTTTTTACCCATCTCGATGGTTTCCTGCCAGTTTGCCGGTGGTTTGTCTGGATCAAGCCCGGCTTCGGCGAAGGCCTCCTTGTTCCAGTACAGCACCGGTGTGGAGCGCTGGAATGGAATGCCGTAGGTTTTACCCCCCGTTTGGCTATTTTTCATGAACGCCGGGTAGAACGACTCCATCCACGCTTTGTCGTCATCCGTGGAGGCAAGGTCGTCAAAAGGAATAATCACATCCTCGTCAATTAGCGTGAACATATCTACCGAAAGGATTACTGATAGCTGGGGTGGCTTACCACCGCGCGACGCTGTCAATGCCTTGGTAACGGTGTCGCCGTATGAACCGGCATAGACAGC
>CAYPCS010000013.1:28446-109322 GCA_964409275.1 uncultured Granulosicoccaceae bacterium | reverse complement strand
CAACAGATAGCAACGAGGCGCCTCGATCGAACGCGAGACGCCATTGCAGTCAGTTATTGAACGACAAAATCCACGGTGGGATTGGTCATCCTGAATGAAGTGTTTCCGGCATTATCAACCACAATGAGGTGGATGCGATAGTTGCCGGGGGCTGTGAGATCAACGTCTGGTAGCGTCCAGTCGGTGTTGGTCGAGTTGTTGTCCAGATTCGCATCGACGTAAACAGAGCCGGGCACCCATGCGTCGCCGTCCCAGTAGGTTCTGGGTGTGGAGTCGCGCTGTTGTACGCGAACCCGAACTCTATCGATACCGGAATCATTGTCTGTGGCATTACCTGTGACATCAAGCTCTGCGCCGGCAATTGGTACGCTGCCATCCGGTGAATCTATTGTTGCGGAAGGTATCTCGTTGTCGTCGTAGACTACAACAAAATCGGTTCTGGGATTCTCAGCTGCGGAGGCGACATTGCCAGCATTGTCGACTGCGATGACATGAACGCGGTATTTACCAACGTCGTCCAGATCAACGTCAGGCACAGTCCAGGTGGTGGCATTGTTATTGTCGTTGAGATCAGCGTCGACGTAGATGGAGCCTGTCACCCATGCGCCGCCGTCCCAATAGAGTCTTGGAGAGGTTTGCAGAATGCGAACGCGTACCCTTTTTACACCTGAGCCCGAAGGACCGTCGTCGGAGATACCTGATACGTCCATTTGACCGCGAAGAACGCTGGTGCCTGAGGGGGAAGTCGCCGAGGCAGAAGGGTCGTCGTTGTCGTCGAAAACAATTGAGAAGTTAGTTCGGGGATTCTCGGCGCCAGAAGAGACGTTGCCGGCATTGTCGTTAGCGATCACATAGACGCGATAGTCTGCAATCGCATTGAGGTTGACGCCTGGAAGTGTCCATGAGGTAGCATTGTTGTTGTTGTCGAGATCGGCGTCGAGATAGATAGATTGGCTAATCCAGCCGGTGCCGTCCCAGTAACCTGCAGTCGTGGTTGGCGTGCTAAATCGCTGAACACGTACGCGAACCCGGTTTACTCCGGAGTTGTCGTCAACCGATACGCCTGTTAGGTCCATTGTGCCTGGTAATATGCTGTTACCTGATGGCATAACAGCCTCAGCGGTTGGTGGGTTTGGATCGGCCAAACCGATGTCTACTCCATCAACACTTACGCCGAGATGATTTACAGTGGCGGTGTATGTTTCGTCAGAGGGGTTGTTTATCTGTGGCTCCACACCGAATTCAAGGCCACCTATCGCGCCGCCAGATGCCGACATTTTTGGAAAAGGGTTTTCGAATTGTGGCTCCCAGGTATCTCCCCCTTGCGGCAGCAGAGCCTCCATCTCATTTAATGTATGCTCGAGAAAGTCATTCCACGGCAGGGTGATTTCACCCTCGCTGGACAAGTCCATAGCTGGCATCAGACCGGAATTTGTCTCTCTACTGTAAATCACAATGGGAGCCAGAAAAGTGGCTCCGTACCAAATGCTGTAGGCGTGATCTCCAATTATTACGGGAAGTATATCGGCATCGTCAATACCGTCACCATCGGCATCAATTCCACTGGAATAAATTCCGGGATCTGGATCTTGCGGGTCGCCGCTATTCAGAAAGTCATGTGAATCGACGTCGAAATGGTCATCAATTCCATCACCGTCATGATCTTTCCCGCTGTAGTTCTCGGATAGCTGATTCTGTCCAGGGTTTCTCGATGATCCACTAATATCGTTCGGACTCAGGGCGCCTATGTGAACCATCATTTCCAGTAGGGTATTGTCTAACTCAGGGTAGTGGGCATGGCCTATGCCGACAATATTGTTCAATGTGTTGACCACCGGTTGTCCAGTAGTCCGATTGTTTCCAATCAGGTTTGAATTTGCTGACGTATCGTAGAACCAGGATTCAAGCATTACATCGCGTTCGGAGCCAATAACGTTGTGTTCGTCAAGATCCAGCGTGACGGTGATTAACGGCAAATTATTGGTAAAGGCCGGCAGGCCAATACCCCGTGTTTCAGAAACGTATTCGAGATTTGCAAATTCGTATTCGCTATTCGCATTTCCGAGGTTTTCGGCAGTAACCGGCCAATGTTGGCTCGCCGGAAGGTTATTTTGCGAGTAGTATCTAAAAGACGTTTCGTACTGATTTCCAAATTTGGTGCCAAAAACAAATTGCGGGTATGCCTTAATTTGTGTGTTATTGTCTCGGCCGATATCGCTATTGATTGTTGCTGACAGGGTTCCGTTCGCGGCGCGCTCACCGACACAGACAGAAACAAATTCCAATCCGTCAAAATAGTCAGGACCAATTGCTCCACTGTTGAAGAAGTTGGCCGAGATCACTGTGCCTGTGTTCGGGTTGATCATTGCGGGTGTCCCGCTAGTGTTGGGCACTGTAGTACCTTTCACCTCAAACTCGCAGGTGCTTTGTGCTAATACTGTCTGAGGGGGATACAGCAATGTGGAAAATACAATTCCGCAAGCGCCTGCAAACTGGCCCTGATGCATGGGTTACTAAGCTCTTTGGTTATTGGTGTCGAATGGCGGGACCCTTTCGGGAGCAAGGATTATACCGGGTATTTCCGTAATTGATGGTCTGTTATTTGGATGTTGCTTGTTCCAGACGAAAAGTGGATGGCATTGACCGGGCGATCTCAATCAAAAGCTGCTTTCATAAGTTTAAATATCTGCGGGTTGATCTCACAATTCCGTGATAGATATGTATGTCACCGAGAAATAGTACGGCAAGCTGCGCTGAGCTAAATACATGATTTCGTTATTTGACACTCTCTGTGAGGTATGCGCTGCGGATAAAGACGGGTTGTCACTTCAGTTACTGTCCACAGAACAGTGGACTGAACTTTGGGCGTTAGCTCTTCGCCATAAAGTCGGACCGTTGTTTGTGGACCGGGTAAAAGGCCTCTCGCTGGAGCCGCCAGACGAAATTGCAACGGTAATGGCAAAGCATGTACAAAAAAATGTCATTGCCGGATTGAATCATTCGGCAGAGCTGTTTGCACTCACCAGGATGTTTGAATCGGCGGGAGTTGAGTTTCTATGCTTCAAGGGGCTGGCGTTGATGAAGCTTGCAGGTCTTGAGTTCTCCCAACGGCAAATTGGTGACATGGATCTTCTGCTGGTTCATACCAGTGATATTGCTCTGGCCGATCGCCTCCTGGTTGACTCAGGATACGAGAGATTGACATTGGCTCAATCACTAGACATGAGCGCGGCGAAGCGCCGGTATTTTTTGAAATGTGAAAAGGACATTGTTTATTTTCACCCCGGGAAACGAATTCGGTTAGAGGTGCATTTCAAGTTATTTCAGCGCAGTGAGATTTTTCCGGTGAAAAACACCTGTCTTTACCGACAACGTGAGTACGCTCAAATTGCCGGCGCGGAGATCCCGGTGATGAGTAAAAGAGACCACCAGCTTTACCTGTTGGTGCATGGTGCATTCACTCAATGGCACCGGTTAAAGTGGGTATGCGATATTCCGTTTATCAGTAATAACGGAGCGGATTACTTTAATTCCACTATTGAAGATCGTATTCAAGCGCTTGGGCTAAAGCGCGTAAGCTGTTTCGGACTGGTTTTTGTGAACAATTGTTTGTCGATGCCAGTGTCGCCGGCAGTGGAGGATTACGCTGAAAAAACTAAAGCGATTCGAAGTTTGTTGAACAGTGCCAGAGCTGCTTTGCGCAGGAAAGAATATACACAACTGGGCAAGCGTGAGGAGGCATTGCATTGGTTGAAATTTGTGCTGTTTTACCAAACGCAATTAACAGCCAGTATCTCAATCAAGCTCAAGCTGATTGGCGCCTACCTGACTCGTACTTCGGATTGGGAGGTCATTAAGCTTCCCGATCAATTTTTTTGGCTGTACGTTTTTCTCAGGCCACTTATCTGGACAATCAGAAAGATAAAAACGAATGGCACAAATCAAAGCGGTTAATGGTAGATGTAAATTTGGAGTACCTTATCTTGATGTCGAAACAACATGTCGCGTTGCAGCTCAACAGATAGCAACGAGGCGCCTCGATCGAACGCGAGACGCCATAGCAGGGAATTATTGAACGACAAAATCCACGGTGGGGTTGGTCGTTCTGAATGAAGTGTTTCCGGCGTTATCAACCACAATGAGGTGGATGCGATAGTTGCCGGGGGCTGTGAGATCAACGTCTGGTAGCGTCCAGTCGGTGTTGGTCGAGTTGTTGTCCAGATTCGCATCGACGTAAACAGAGCCGGGCACCCATGCGTCGCCGTCCCAGTAGGTTCTGGGTGTGGAGTCGCGCTGTTGTACGCGAACCCGAACTCTATCGATACCGGAATCATTGTCTGTGGCATTACCTGTGACATCAAGCTCTGCGCCGGCAATTGGTACGCTGCCATCCGGTGAATCTATTGTTGCGGAAGGTATCTCGTTGTCGTCGTAGACTACAACAAAATCGGTTCTGGGATTCTCAGCTGCGGAGGCGACATTGCCAGCATTGTCGACTGCGATGACATGAACGCGGTATTTACCAACGTCGTCCAGATCAACGTCAGGCACAGTCCAGGTGGTGGCATTGTTATTGTCGTTGAGATCAGCGTCGACGTAGATGGAGCCTGTCACCCATGCGCCGCCGTCCCAATAGAGTCTTGGAGAGGTTTGCAGAATGCGAACGCGTACCCTTTTTACACCTGAGCCCGAAGGACCGTCGTCGGAGATACCTGATACGTCCATTTGACCGCGAAGAACGCTGGTGCCTGAGGGGGAAGTCGCCGAGGCAGAAGGGTCGTCGTTGTCGTCGAAAACAATTGAGAAGTTAGTTCGGGGATTCTCGGCGCCAGAAGAGACGTTGCCGGCATTGTCGTTAGCGATCACATAGACGCGATAGTCTGCAATCGCATTGAGGTTGACGCCTGGAAGTGTCCATGAGGTAGCATTGTTGTTGTTGTCGAGATCGGCGTCGAGATAGATAGATTGGCTAATCCAGCCGGTGCCGTCCCAGTAACCTGCAGTCGTGGTTGGCGTGCTAAATCGCTGAACACGTACGCGCACTCTGTTAACACCAGAACTGTTATCGCTGGTGTCGCCTGTTATGTCCATCGTACCCGGCAAGAATCCATCGCCTTTCGGCGTCAAGGCTTCAGCTTCCGGGTCTTCGGTGTCTGCTCCAACTACTGTAAAATCTGTGCTCGGGTTGGCTCCGGAGTTGGCGAAGTTGCCAGCGAAATCGTTGGCTGTCAGGCGAATACGGTAGTTACCGACTTCGTCCAAATCGACATCGGGAAGTGTCCAGGTGGTGCCGTTATTAGCCGTAGTAGCAGGTAGAAAAACGGATGTGGTGATCCAGCCGTTTCCGTCCCAGTACTCTCTGGGTTCGGTGAACTGCTTCTGTACTCGCACGCTTACAACGGCGACGCCTGTGTCGTTAGCACTTCCATCACCAGCTACATCGTCAGTCGCTGTTCCTGTTATGTCAGTAAACCCGAGCGAGATATTTGCGCCAGCCGGTGACGTTGCCTCAGCCTCTGGCATCTCGGTATCAGGGGACGTGGATTGAGAACTGTCGTTCGGAAACCCGTCTGCACTATTGGCAGTGCCATCGCCATCAACATCGCCGGATGGATCATCACCGAGGTATTGCAGTTCAAGCCAGTCCAGACGGGCATTGAGGTCGCGATTGTAAACCCGTGCGGTATGGGTGCCTGCCTGCAAATAGACATAGAGCCTGCCAGGGCCCGCATTGCCGGTTCGAACATAGTCGGGACTGTACTCACCTGTTACCGGAATTGCCCAACTCCAGATGTCTCCCGGTACCATCTCGAAGTAAAAACGGTCTTCCGAGTTTGATGGTGCCTGAATTTTGGCCAACACCTTGTAAACGCCTGTGTCCTGCACAGTGAAACTCAGGTCAACATAGTCATTCTGGGTACCGCTGCTACTGGGCGCGCTGACGTACTGATTACCACTCGCATCGTTGTCAGAGAATACTTGCATCGTACCCACGAGCGTTCCGTTTTCGGCTTCCTCGCGAATTGTGGTGGTATTGTCTGTGGTGAGGCAGTAGCCCTCGGCCTGCAGCGCACTCTCCCAAAGCCCTGCAATGTGCGCGTCCCCCGCGGCGTTCGGGTGGATGCCATCGGATTGAAGCAGGCTTGTATTCTGATTTTCAGCAAGGAAACTGTCGTGCATGGGGACAAAAATAATGTCATCGCCATTGTTGGCTCTGTAGGTAACCATCTCGCCTATTTCTGTTCTGAGGGCTGCAAAGTCAGCAGTAATATTGTTGTTGTTGCTAGCTCCCAGCCAGGGGATTACGTCTGCTACAAAAACAGTGGTGCCCGGTGAGCCGATTAGTATCTCATCGATCATCTCGTCTATCGCGCCGACAGTTCCGGTGGCAGCGCCAGTCGCGGGGTTAAAGGTGCCAGGTGGTTCGCTGCGGTTGATGTCGTTGGAGCCGACATGCAGTAGAACGACGTCAGGAATTTCCGCGGCTGCGTAGTTCTGCACCCTGGTGTTGCCACTGTCGAGCACAAGAAAATCGAGTGCTCGAAAGCCGGACCGACCCTCGTGATCAAAGTTGGTTTCTATGCACGATGTGGCAGGGTCGAAAGGAGTTTCACGCAGTCCGACGGTTTCAAAAGAACAACTCGATAGAGAGTTGACCAGCGGCGTTCTATAGCTGCACGCGCCTCCGACGCCTTGAGTAATGGAATCACCGAGTGGCATTAATTTGAAAGCGAGCTGTGCATGCGACACGGTAGACAAGCAGCTGAGCAGCAGCGCAGATACAAGGGGTGTGGAATTTTTTAGGAGCGTCATTTTGCTGCAGCCCGGCCGTGTAGATGCTAAAGAGTTCCAAGTCTACCGCAGAATCAATGGACTAATTCGTTAAGCCGGTAGACTTACGTGTGAAAAAATGTCACCGGCATTTGTCCCTCTTTTCAGGGGATGGTTCCCGTTTGAGATGGCTGGAAACCAGTAGCAGTGCCAAATGACAGCGCGGAGAGTTTAGCGGAAAACAATTAATTGAGAAGGCTTTAATGTAATGACACTATTACATTTTCTATATTGTGAATAATTAGGTCGAAAAGCACGTAAAGTTTGATTCACAATGTGTATAAGAGCCGTACAGTTTGAATCAACATTGCCAAGATGATATGTGTTTGCCTGGTAACTTGAGAACGAGAATAAAAAGTGGAATACAGCACTATTACAATGTCAGCAAGACTACCCGCGATGATGGTGGCAAGCGCCTTGTTTTTCATCGCTACCAGGGCAGATGCGGTGCCAGCCAGAGCCTATCAGCTAGGGGACGGGGGGTCTGTGGCACCTCATTTACGGTTAGAGGTCGGGGTTGACGACAATCCACTCCGGGCAAATGGAGGCTCCCGACAATCGAGCTTTTTGATACTGGAGCCCAGTGTCGATTACATCGTGCAACGACGAAATAACAGTCTTACCATCGCCTACGAAGGAAATTTCGTTCGGTTTTTTGAGAGCTATTGTCGAGACCAGATCGGTGTCAACGGTGTAGAGCAGGTGGGAGACTGTCAAAATGGCTCGCCGGAATTTGACAATGCCAGTTATCAGGACCAGGAAATTTCCGCTCTGGGCAGGTTGGAAATAAGCCGCCGATTTCGCGCCAACCTTGAGTTGTCCCAAAGCCTTGAGACGCAGCCGCTGGGAACGGGGCTTTCATCAAACCCGCAAACGCTGTTAAGTCTTGTCGAGCCGGACTCCTTCGATGTTGCATCTGCCCGGCTCGAATTTGCTTACGGAGCCGAGCAGGCAAGAGGGGAACTCAGATTTGGGGTATCTTTCAGGGATAAGGAATTTAACAATGACTCTGCAAACCCCGGGCGAAATGCGGCCCTGGAGAACCTCAATGAGCATTCGACATCTCCTGATGCCCGCATCCTGTATCGGATAGGAAACACCACACAAGTCTTTCTGGGTATTGGGTCCAGCGAGGTGCGAGGGGGTAACTCGCCGAGGGATATTTCCCGGCAATTTTTCGGTTTTGAGTTTGCCGCGACGTCGATTACGTCCGGCTCTGTTCGAATCACCAACGAAACCGAGGATTTCCTGAACAATAATCGACGGGATTTGCGATTTACAGGTTGGGAAGTTGAGCTGGAATGGAAGCCCAGACGATTTTCCACGGTAACTGTGTCTGGAGGGCGGGAGACACAGCGTGGCTTGTTTGGCGACAACATCGCGCTTCGAACAGATATTGACATCGATTGGCGACACTTCTGGAAGGAGAGGTTTTCGACCCGGCTCGGTTTGAACTTTGCCAGAAATGAAGATATCGACGAATTTTCGAGCCAGACTCTTAACAGTACCGCAGATGATCGTCTGACAGGATACTCTTTTGAGGCGAATTACAATTTACGCCGCTGGCTCGATGTAGGTGGTTTCATCCGCTTTGACTCGCGTGACGGCCGGGGTGTGGACCGGGACTTTGATCGAACTCTGATTGGAGTTACCGCTAACGGCACTATCTAGGTAGAGAAAGTGATAACGACATGTTGCTCATGAAAGCCGCTCTTCGCGGAACCCCGGGTTTTCTGCGTACACTTTGACAGTGACACCGGGGTGCTGGATTTGCGCTGATTAAGTAACAGTTAAGTAACCCTGATGTAGACTGATGTTGATGGTCGCGGGTTGGCGTAAATGGTAATTTCTGAAAAATCTACTTACATCATGGAAATTCAGCCTGGAAATCGGATAACATATGCGACTGTCGGAAATTCTCTAACGTCATTTATTTGGCGCTAATTTGGTTTAAATATATGTTTGAACACCTGAAGAAGAATCTTGGTAAGCGGCTATCGGGTCTACTGTGTACATTTGCTTTCGTGATGCACGCTGGCATTAGTGCCGCACAAGACCAAAACGTTGCCTCCCCTCAGTACATTCTTGAGTCTGGTGACCAGATTTACATTCAAGTCTTTGATGAGCCAGATCTCACGATGGAAGCCACTGTAGCTCAATCCGGAACCATTAATTATTCCTATCTGGGTTCGATAGAAGTAGCTGGCCGAACTCCGGAGCAGCTTACCGAGCACATAACCGACAAGCTGCGCGACGGCTATCTGCGTAATCCTTCTGTCAATATCACTGTACGGAAATACCGTTCGTTTTTCGTTAACGGAGAGGTTCGTAGCCCCGGAAGTTACGGCTATGAGCCTGGGTTAACGCTTGCGAAAGCGGTATCACTGGCAGGCGGTATGACTGACCGTGCGTCCAGACGTAAAATTGTGTTGACCCGTGAAATAGACGGCGAGAAAAAAAGTTACAGAGTAGATCTATCAGTGCGCATTGAACCTGGCGATGTGATAACCGTGCAAGAAGGGTTCTTTTGAACAAATAGCGCGACGCAGTAGAGCTCGCATGAATCGTAAGGGCCGCGCAAACGCAGTCCTTGTTTTTGACTTGCATGTTAGCCAGTTTTTTTAGTTTGCGAAAATCAGAATAGAACCGGCCAGCGACCCCACCAGGATACTGGTTCGATCTTTAACTGCGAACAGCAGCGGATCTTCATTAACAAGTCCGCGGTTGGCCAGAATCCATAACCTGCCCAACCAGTAAGTCAAGAGCGGCAACAAACACCAAATATACATCGGTGAGCGGTAGAACTCCGTAACAAGCGGGCTGTTGATATATAGCCCCATGATGAACACGCTGATGTAACCCAGTGAGATGCCGATAATTCTGACGGGCTCAATATCTTCGACCCGGTAGCCACGACCGTGAGCAGCTAGCTTGTTTCTACTTTGCAGATTATGTAGCTCTGCGAAACGCTTGAGCATAGCGAGGCTCGAGAAGAGAAAAATCGAAAAACTTAGCAGGTAGAAAGACAGCTCGGTTTGAATCGCAGCGCCCCCTCCAATGACCCGCAGGGTAAACAGACCTCCCAAAGCCACCACGTCGATCATGAGTTTTGTTTTCAAATAGGCCGAGTAGCTCAGCGTCAACGCCAGATAGGCGAGTAGTGCGAAGCTGCAAAGAGGGGGTAGAAAGAAACAACCAATTGAAGCACAAACAAGAAGTGCAGCTCCAATTAGTAAACCCTGAGGCGGGGTTAGTCTGCCGCTGGCAAACGGTCTTTTGCGTTTTGTGGGGTGTGCACGATCAGATTGTAAATCGAGCAGATCATTCATAATGTAGCCGAAAGACGCTACAGCGGAATAACAAAGAAACATGATGAACGCATCTATTAGCGCCGTTCCATCGTTAAAACGCTGAGACGTAATAAGAGGTACGAACACCAGCAGGTTTTTCAACCACTGGTAGGCGCGGATAGCGTGCAGAATTGCAGCAAGGTTGAGCGGCGGGTTGGAAAAAACGCGGTTAAAATCTTGTGAATCCTGTTTTTTCCCAACCAGATAGCGTTTATTGGCGTTGTCCCATACGGAGTCCGGGGTATGGCTGCTGCCGATATAGTCAAATTGTTGCTCTGACTTCAAATCTGATGAAAGATCGACCGTTTGATTGAATATATTTCTATCAGCCAAAAGTGTATCGATACTTTGCGGGTCCTCGGTTGTGTCGAGGATGACAGCTCTGCCAGTCGACTTTTCATCCATTAAAAAGGTAAAGACTTGTTCGTTAACCGGTACTACCGGTCCGTTTCCGGCTTTACCAGTGCGTTCTCTTTGCAGGCGTTTTTTATCGAGCTTTGAAGACAGAATTCGTTCAAGAGATTGTTTAATCGAGTGGAAAAATCTCTCTGATCGCAAGTCCGTCTTTAGCAATGCGCCCTCTAGCGCGCAAATCAACGGTGGTGCGGCAGCCGGGGTTGTGTCAGGACTTTGCAACTAGAACTACCCCGCCAACGATCAGCGCCACGCCTGCCAGTTTATAGAATGTGAGGGGTTCAGCTAATACAAAATGACCCCACAACGTTACCAGCACAAACGATAGCCCAAGGAACGGGTACGCGAAACTGATATCGACTTTGGATAAAACCAGCAGGTGAGATGCCATGCTTATAACCATTACGAGCAGGCCGCCGACCACAAACGGGTTAAAGACAATGCCGGGCAGGGCCCCCAGCACATTGCTCGTACTCAGACTGCCAAGGCTCACTTGAGTCATGCCTTTTTTCAGCATTATCTGTGATAGAAAGTTGGTCAGTACACTGAAGAGAATCAGGGGTATAAACTTAGCCATAATATTTGTTGTTTTGCATATTAGGTACTTCGAGCTCCAGTAACTATACTTTTGCCTCCGGTCGCCGAATGGAAAGAAAAATGGTGCGCTTATTTCATTGCCATTCACCGGTGAAAGCAAAAGCCTGTCCAAAGAACGGTACTTAATACCTGAACTGGCTGGTAAGCCAATATTTTGACATTCTAATTCGTGCTGTCTGCAGCTGATTACGATTCTGTCGTGATAGCTAATGCTTATCTGCGCGGTACAATCCCGTGACTGGTTCAGAATAAAAACGATGGAAACTCTCTAGTGAAGCATATTATAACTGGTGGCGATGGCTTTCTGGGAACAGAACTCGCCAAAAAGCTAATCGCTCGCGGCGAAAAGGTGCTGGCGATCGACATAAAGCAGTCCAATTCGCCGCATTACCAGCACATCGACTTTATGCTTCTGGATATTACTGATCGAGCGGCGCTTGAGACCCTGCCGGTAGACGAAGACGATGTTGTATATCATTTCGCAGCGCGATTGCTCGTACCAATAATCAAGCGGGCAGAGCGAGAGGAATATTTCTGGAGCGTGTTGTATCAAGGAACCGAAAATCTATTTGACTACCTTGAGAAAAAGACCAGGTGTAGACGAGTGATTTACTACACCACCGATATGGTTTACGGCCATACCGTGGAAAATCCGCGACCAGAGTCGCATCCGCGAGTACCGCTTGGGCCCTATGGTGAAGCGAAGTACCAATCTGAATTACTGTGTGAAAAGTACCGGGAGCGTGATTTTCGAATCACAATATTTCGACCGCGTCTGATTATTGGCCCTGGCAGGCTCGGGATACTGGAATCGTTGTTCAAGCTAATAGATAAAAATCTACCTGTCCCGACGATTGGTGGCGGCCGAAATTTTTATCAGTTTATATCGGTGAGTGATTGTGCTGATATCTGTCTGGCAGCGCTGGACAAAGGCATACCAAACGAAGCCTACAATGTAGGATCGCTGGATGCGCCGCGGGTGAGAGCGTTACTTAAGACATTGATAAAATCAGCAGGAAGCAAATCGATTGTGGTGCCTACACCAGCGTTTGCAGTGAAATTTGTGTTGGCTATTCTGGACAAGCTAAACATACCTTTGCTTGATCCAGAGCAGTATCTAATCGCGGATGAAACCTGTATTTTATCAATGGAAAAGGCCAAGCGAGAACTGGATTGGGAACCAAAAGACAGTGATACGGATATGCTCTTTGCCGCCTACTCGACATGGAAAGAGTCAATTTCTATCACTGAAAAAGAAACCGTTAGCGGTTAGCGCTATAAAATAGTGGGCAACTCCTGGGGCAATCTGTTTCAAGCAAGACAACGCCGTTTTGAGCCACTGTGGCGAACAGACCCATTGCCAGTGTCAAACCTGTCCTTACTCGCTGTCGGCAATAAGCGCAGTTATGGCGATGTTTGCATAAATGACGGCGGTGCAGTTATTGGCGTAGACAATTTGCGACGGTTTGTATCGTTCGATGAGAATGCAGGCATTATACGGTGTGAATCCGGACTTACTCTTTGGGAGGTTGCCAGGCTCGTATTTCCCAGGGGCTGGTTTTTGCCAGTGACACCCGGTACCAGTTTTGTCACCGTCGGCGGCGCGCTCGCAAATGATGTGCACGGGAAAAACCACCATGTTGCGGGTAGTTTTGGCCGCTTCGTTCGCGGTTTTGGATTGCGGCGTTCTACAGGTGAAGTACTTGAATGTTCGCCTGCCAATAATTCGGAGATGTTTGCTGCCACTATCGGTGGATGCGGTTTAACCGGATTAGTCACATGGGTTGAGTTTTCGTTAAAAAAAATTGGCAACCCCAACCTGCGGGTTGAATCGATACCCTATGCAAGCTATAGCGAATTTCTTCGTCTGTCGGCTCAATCGGGTGACTCGCACGAGTACTGTGTGTCATGGATTGACTGTCTGGCGTCGGGAAAGCAAGCTGGAGCAGGCGTTTTTTTTCGCGCAAACCATGTCAATGAACCTGGCGAATTGAGCAATGCCCTGCATCGCAGCGCCATTTCTATTCCAGCCATCGTTGGCAAGAGCTGGCCGCTGGTCAACAAATTAAGCTTGCGGGTGTTTAATAAATTATATAAAAAAGCGCACTCGAAGCGTAAAACCGGCATTGAGCCATGTGGTAAATTTTTTTATCCGCTCGACTCTCTGCTGCACTGGAATCGTATTTACGGAAGAAATGGTTTTTATCAATTTCAATGTGTTGTGCCTTTTTCCGGTTCAAATGCTATTACCGAATTGCTGTCCCGTATTAACGCCTCCGGACAAGGGTCTTTTCTCTCTGTGCTAAAAACGATGGGTGATCTTCCTTCTCCCGGCCTTATGTCTTTTTCGCGTCCGGGTGTGACACTGGCTCTTGATTTCCCTAACCACGGGAAAAAAACGAAAGCGTTGCTAAAGGTACTGGAAGCAGTTGTGGTAGAGGCGGATGGTGCAATTTATCCGGCAAAAGATGCTTTGATGAGTGCTGACAGTTTTGAACAGTTTTATCCCGGGCATCGGGAGTTCAGGAATTGTCTCGATCCAGCCTTTTCATCCAGTTTCTGGCGTCGAGTAAATCGCGTTTGAGCGATAGAAGGTAGCGTACCGGAACAAGCAGTACACTCGAATTAAACGAATTCTGTAAAAGTGAAACAACGATGAAAACACTGGTTATCCTTGGCGCCACTTCGGCAATCTCCCAAGCCTATGTTAGCCGTGTAGCTGAAAGGTATGAGAGAATAGTGCTTGTTGCAAGAAATGCAGAGGCTATCGGGCAAATAGCTGACCATTTGCGTGTCACATCCTCCAGGGTTGTTGAAACTGTTACTGCGGATTTTTCCGATATTGATGCGCATGGCCAGATGGTTGATGAATTGTTTGCCTCGTCTGTTGATAGTGTGCTCGTGTCGTATGGGGAATTAACCGATCAGAACCGCTGTGGCGATGACACTGTCTATGCGATGCAACAGTTTAACTTAAATGCTACGTCGACTATTTCATTGTCTGCGCTAACTGCAAGGAAACTGGCCGACCAGGGTGGTGGAACTCTTGTCGTGGTTGGTTCTGTCGCTGGTGATCGAGGCAGGCGCAGTAACTATTTTTATGGCGCTGCAAAAAGCGCGGTCGCGAGTTTTTTATCTGGCCTGCGCAGCGATATGAGTCGCTTTGGTGTCGCAGTAATAACGGTAAAGCCAGGGTTCGTTGACACACCCATGACAAAGGAATTCAGTAAAGGCTTGTTGTGGGTTAGTGCAGAGAAGGTAGCTGCAGACATCGATAAAGCTGTAACTCGTGGTAAGAATATCCTCTACACGCCCTGGTTTTGGCGCTACATAATGTGGGTTATCAAAGCTATACCAGAGGGAATATTCAAGCGACTCCCTCTGTAAGCGGTTTTTTATGTCAGAGAATAATAACAACCAATATGCACTTGGGGATTCGGGATTAACCGATCAGAAAGTCGCTGTTCTGGATCTCGATGGTACCATTACGAGAGGAGACACCTACGTTCAGTTTTTGCTTTTTTACCTGAAAAAAAAACCTCAAAGGCTCCTGCGCGCGCCAATCCTGCCAGTCTATCTGTTGATGTATAAGCTAGGTCTGCGCTCCAACCACTGGCTAAAGGCGAGATTTCTTCGAACGGTGGTAGCGGGGGTTTCTTCGACAGAGCTTGCTCTGCTTTCCAGTCAGTTCGTTGAGCGTACCATGCGTTGGGAGATAAAACCCAAAGCCTTGCAGGAGCTCGACGAGTTACGCGGCGAAGGGTATCTGTTGGTGCTGGCGACGGCTAGTTTCAGCTTTTACGTGGAAGGGCTGTTCGCTGCTCTGGGTATGGATGAGCTGTTGTGCACAGTGGCTCAGCTGGACTCAAACGGAATATTGACCGGCGAGATCGACGGTAAAAACTGTATTGGTGAGGAGAAAGCCAAAAGAATTCACCAGCTACTGGTTCGTCGCAACCTGAATCAGGTGCACAAAAGTTACTCTGACAGCTCTATCGATTTACCTATGTTAAAAATGGCCGCTGTCGCACTGGTGGTTGATCCGGGAAAGACTACTGCTGAAATAGCTGATTCGCTCGGCTATCAGATACTGCGCTGGAACTAGTATAACGTTGGTTGCGTTGGATGTTTTGCTAAACCGATGATTCAGGCCAGTGGTCTCCGCTAGTCAATAAAACCTGCCGCCAGACACAAGGCGGCAGGGGTACTGTTATGTTCACTCTTACGCTATGCAACTTCTTCCATTGATTTTGCAGGGTCTTTTTTTGTTTTAGCTCTCTTATTGACAG
Source organism: uncultured Granulosicoccaceae bacterium (assembly GCA_964409275.1). Taxonomy (GTDB): domain Bacteria; phylum Pseudomonadota; class Gammaproteobacteria; order Granulosicoccales; family Granulosicoccaceae. The sequence goes on along the minus strand of CAYPCS010000013.1, from coordinate 93,841 downwards.
GCACCGAAGGTTTCAGTTTTGTATCGGCATCAGAATAACCGTAGTAGTCGTAGTATCCCTGGTAATCCATGCCACCACCGTAGCTTGCAATTTTGGTGATGTCGACCTGGGTGACAACAGCTCCCAGCAAATTCACACCGCTATCGCGAAGCCGCTTGACACCCCGTGCGGATATATCGAGATCAGTAGCATTTGCCTTAATGGTATAGAGCACAGCGTCTGCATGTTTGCCGAGAATAAGCGCGTCGCTTACTGCCTGAATTGGTGCGCAATCTATTACTATTCGGTCGTAGCGTTTTTTCATTTGCTCGATCAAATGATTGAAGTTGCCACTGCTTAGCAGTTCCAGCGGGTGCTCGGTAATTGCACCGGCGGGTATGAAATCAAGGTTTTCAGCCACTTCCAGTTCAATGCATTCGCGAAATTTTGCCTGGCCACTCAAAAGCTCGCTCAAGCCGTACTCGGTATTGAGCTCAAACGACTTGTGCAAACTTGGCTTGCGTAGATCGCATTCCACTAACAGGACTTTCTCCATTTGCGCAAGGGAGTGGGCAAGGTGTCCGGCAGTCGTTGATTTCCCTTCACCTGGCAAAGCAGACGTTATTAGTAGCACCTGATTTGGTGATTCCAGGTCGTTTAGGCAGACACTGGTTCTTATCGTTCGAATGCTTTCCGCAAAGTGGCCTCGGTCTTCCAGCTTCTCTCCGGGCATTGGGCTGGATAGTCCCGATTTGCGTAGTACTTTCCTGGTTACCAGTGGAATAATACCGAGCATTCTCAGGCTGAGATCATTTTCAATGTTGTCGGTCGAGGTGATTTTATTGTTGAATGCCTCAGCTCCAATGGCTGCTGCCATCGACGCAGTCAGTGTTAACAGGAATGCAACCAGAAGAATCAATGATTTTTTTGGTTTGAATGGACCTAACGGAGCCTCTGCGTATTCTGATATCTGGGCGTTGGTAGTACTCAGGTTTTCGGCCTCGTCAACCTCTCGCATACGTGAGTAAAACGTCTCGTACATTTTTTGATTTATTTCTACTTCACGTTCCAGTTGCATGAGATCGACTCTGGATCTGCCAACTTGCTGGATTTCCTGTTTCCCGTCATCCAGTGTTGATTGCAGCGAGTTGACCGTTTGCCGGGCGAGCGTATAGTCTTTCTCTATAGAATCGATAATGTTGAATGTTTGACTGTCGAGGTTAGATTTTGCAGTGTCTTTTCTGGATTGCGCATCGATGACCTTCGGGTGTCTTTCGCCATATCGGTTTAGTAGTTCATTGAGATTAAATTCCGCTTGCTGCAGCTCAATCTTAAATCGTTGTACCATTTCATTTGAATCGATGAGTGGCAGCCCGAGCAGTGCGTCCGGGTTCGATTGTCGGGTCGTTTTAACATCATCCAGTAGTATTTTTGCCCGTGCCATCCGTGCTTCGGCCTCGATAAGTTTGGTTGTGACTATTCCTATTTCCTGTTCGGTTAGTTTCCCTATGCCGCCACTAAGATCCAGTAGTCCGTTTTGCTCCTTGTAGGTGAGAAGGTCGTTTTGTGATTCCTCGAGCTTTATTTTGTGATGCGTGAGTCTTTCGCCGAGCCACTTTGAAGCCTTTTCGCCCATTTCCAGTCGAGAATCGAGATAACTTAAAATATAAGTATCCGCCAGTTTGTTTGCGACCTCGGCTGCAAAAACAGGGTTGGTGGACTCGAATGTAATTCGTACCAGCTTTGTGTTTTTAACAGGCGTGACCGTTAGTCTCCCTAGAAATCGACTGACAACCAGTTGTTCGAGTCTTGTTTCCTTGTCAATGGCTTCGGACGCGGCTGCATTTAGTGTTGGCGCAAGGTTTGTGTTCGCGTCGAGGGCAGAGGCCTCCGAAGATACCATCTCTACGCTAATTGGTGGTTTGAATTCGGGGTGTTCGAGAAGTCCCATCTCATGGACGACTCTTCTGGCAAGCTTACGCGATTTCAGTATTTCGAATTGGGTCTGATAGTACTCTCTGTTATTTGTATCAATCCCGATGAGTTCATCAATATTCATCGGGCCTGTCTGTTGTGTTTCAATTAACAGCGTCGACGTCGCTCGGTATACGGGGGTCATTCCCGAAACCACGTAGGAAGCCAGCGCAGTTACCAAAGCGGTGGCCATAATGATCAGCCATCGATGCTTGCGAATGGCTTTGACGTAATCCTTAAATACAATGACGTCTTCATCCGATTCCATCGGGTAGTCGGATGTGGTGTTTTCCGAAAGCTTTGGTTGAACTTCTGTGGACATTTAGTACCTGCCAGTTATGTTTTAGTTAGTTGTAAGCACAGCGATCCGGAAAGACTATTGCTGCCAGAACTATTTATAGTTGATGTACGTTTGTCTGCTGGAATATTGACGAAAGAACTGGATTATGTGTAATGCTCCAGCATCGATCGGTGCGCCAGGCAAATTTTTTTTGCGGGGTACTTGCCAGCATCCAGAAGCGGGAAGGAAAAGGGGTATTTTTCTGCTCACTCGAGAGAGTGTTTAAGATATTGAAAAGTAATAAAAAAGGTGAGCGATGGGTGGTTTTCGCAAAATTTGAATATGCATTTTCCGGGCGTTGAACAGAAGATTTTTCATCCGGGATCAATTGTCATGCCACCGTGGTTGTCGAATAGTTGAGAGCTGCTATCTTTTTCAGACGGCCTGCTTCTGATTGGTCGTATTCCGGATCATCAGGTAGATTTTTGTTATATGCGTCTTTTTTTGGTGGCTTTGGCCGCGCTCTTTTTCAGCACAGGTGCTCTGTCCGAGCCAATGAGAATTACCACGTGGGGTGGTGATCATGGTTCCGTTTTCAGCCAGCAACTTATCCAGCCCTTTAAACAAACTCGTGGAGGGACGTTTCAGGTTAATGAGAGTGACGGGTCAGGTGCGCACACCAGTGCTGACGTTGTGGAAATGGAATTGTATGACGTAATTGATGCCTGCGACCGGGATCTACTGCATCATCTACCGATTGAACGACTCCGGGTTTCCGATGAGAAACCGATTGAGGATTTTGCCTCGAACACGCTGCAACCCTGCGCGGTAGGACAAATGGTGTGGTCGACAGTGGTGACCTTCGATAAAACGCGATACCGGGAAAGTCATCAACCGTCATTGATTAGTGATTTTTTTAATACAGATATATATCCAGGCAAGCGAGCCTTGCGACGCTCACCCCGGCATCTGGCGGAATGGGCGCTGGCCTCTCGATCCATTCCTGTCAGAGATATTTATTCAACTCTCGATAGTACGGCAGTCTCCTGGTCACTGGTTAAAGCGGCACTCGATGATATTGGGGATAGTATTGTTTGGGTAGATAGCGATGCTGAAGCAATGCAACTTATGCGTCGCGGTATCGTGACCTTTGCCATGGTTTACAGTAACTCCGCTGCACGCCATGCATTAACCTCAAATACAGAGGTTGGAATTATCTGGGACGCAGCAATTGCACACGCGAGTTTATTGGCAATCCCGCGCAGTACAGTTGATTTTGAAAAGTCGTGGGAATTTTTAGAATTCGCAACCAGCAAGGAAATGTCAGCGCGGTTTTCCTCTCATTTTGGGTATGCACCGGCGAGACAATCGGCATTGCATCTGGTGAACTCCTCGCTACATCCGTTTTTAACTGTGTCGAATGATCATCTGGCCACAGCAATTTGGGGAAATTCGAAATGGTGGCGTGAGCGCGGAGAGCGAATTACAGACTTGTTTTCGCGATGGCTGCAGCAATGGCAAACAATAGCCCAACGTCCGGTTACAGAGGCCTCAATTGGCTTTCTTGCGCATGCCGGTAAAACAGTATTTGCGCAAGAAGAGTACAGCGTTTTTTCCCACGTACCTTAGTGCAGTGTGAGTTGCTCGGGAATTTCCCTTATCAATCCATCGGGAATAAGTCAGTTAAGCGGCAGCCGCGTTATCGCTTGCGAAAAGGCCGGTTCTTAAAAAAATTGCATGCATACTCTGCGAGCACAGCCTGCTGTAGCTCAACCGACTGATTCTTATTCATAGTGTTGAGGCTTGCACTACACCCGGGAGCCTTCATCTTGCCGCGCGGGCTCTTCGCTAGTGGCTCAAGAACAGGGGAAGATGATTGACGAATCGATGTAGCGCAATAACTCTTCATGCACATATTGCTGGAGCCTGTTTTCCACATCAGTTTCGTATGAAACCATTGCACCGTTTTCAGTTAACGAGGCGGCAAATAATTTCTCCCGAGGGTACAACTTGACAATTTTTTTATAAAAATCTCTCGGAAGCCTGAATGGACCGTAGCTCACTGAATGAATCTTTTTTTGGTCGATTTCTCTAAATATATGTAACAGAAGTTGCCTGTATTCTCTTTCGAAGTATTGAGTATGGATTAGTGGATCGAGTCGCAGCCCTACGTTCCAGCCGTGTTGCTGAAGTTTCCGCATGGCAGCGATTCGTTTGGCTATTGATGGTGTCTTGTGTTCAAGTGCCTGCGATGTTTCGTTCGGAGTAAAGCTGTAGGCAACCACCGCACGGTCGTTTGGGCTCCGGTTAAGCAGTTTTCGAATTTGGGTGCTCTTTGTACGTATTTCGATGCGTGCGTTATCCAGTTCTTCGAATTCGTCAAGTGCGTAATCTATAAAACCGGTAACCGGCTCCATTGCCAGGCTGTCGCAGTCGTAGCCAGAGAAAAACCAGACGGGTTCGGGCGAGCGTTTGGCCTCCAGTTTTATATCGTGGAGAAAGTCTTCATAGTTAACAAATACAACGTAGTGAGCGGAGCGGTACATACCCTGTAGAAAACAATATCGACAATCATACAGGCAGTTCAACATGTGGGAAAAGTAAAAATTTCTATCTCCGCCGATGCCATACCCTTGTGGCGTTTGAGTTACCCGGTTGCGGTGTTTTCTCGCGAGTATCAACGACGGGCTTTTTTTCTGTATACGAAAATTTTGAGCATTTGTGTTGAACACACTCGTGTAACGCTCACATCGAATCAGGGTTGCTTGTGGAAAGCGACTGCATATTTCCAGAGTGCGAAAATGATCAGCAATATCATCCTCGATGTAAATATGATCGATCATGAAGGGAGCTTTAATGGAACGTTACGTAGTTCTGATCGAAACCAGTTGAGCACCTCGGTACTGTTTTTAACATCCTGTAGCGCAGCTGGTATAGCAACAAGCTCACCTCGAATAAGATGGTACCTCTGTAGCAGGCGCTCTAGCTGACGTTGCTGGGTTACAGAAAAGCGCCAGCGATTGTTTAAAAGATCGATCAATTTACCGAGATTAACTGCCTGTGGTTCCGTTTCCAGTGACACCAGGTGATCAAAGAGCTGTTGTAGAGAGCTGTGTTGATCAGAAATCAATCGATGCACCATTGATTCACTAATATTTTGAATATCGTGCGATAAATTATCTGACACAATCTTCACACACTGTACGAGTTCCGCACTGGAGAAGCGCAGTGCGGTCTGCATAAATCCGCTGGCTTCCATATCATGCAGGCTGTTGGCCTGGTAGTCGGTGACCGGTTGATCAAACGTTGTAAGTTTTTCAGTCGGCAGTGGCGGTGTAATCTGAACCGGATACCAATTTCTGCCAGTGGCGAAATCAACGACGCGGTTGGCGCAAAAAATTGATCCGATTTTATAGTCTCTGTGACCCGCTATGCCTGCGTTGAGCCACACCCGGTTTGTTGGCAATGTATGACTGGCAAGCCATGCGGTGGCGGCGGCGCTATTGCACTTACCTGTTCCACTGATGATAAGCCGGCATGAGTCAGATGCGTAAATCGGGTAGACAGTAGAGGCAGCTAACTTCTTGAGTGACAGCTGTTCGATGAGAGGCTTCGCCTCCGCCTGAAGCGCGGTCACCAGATTCAGCATGGCAGGAATCTGGTTGAGCGGGAAATATTGGTTGTTTGTTGCAGAATACTCTCGCATTCATTGATGAGTTCTGTGTTACCGTGTTTGATTGCTCCTTTCATGAGCAAGTTTGTTTTTAACAACAACATCTCTACCGTTGCTGAATATTGTTTTTCTGTCAGGCAGACAGTGCTTAACAATGATCGCAACGCCCGTACCCGGAATCTATCCATACCCCAGTGTTTCCGTGACAACTGGTCTGCATGACCTCCGTATTTTTTTAGTTGTGGCTGCTCTACAAACAGGACGGGATACTGCGCGCAAATCCGCAGCCATAGATCATAGTCTTCACAGGCGGGTAAGGCAGGATTGAATCCACCGAGTGCTCTTGCGAGCTTTGTTTGCAGAAGCACAGACGAAGGGGACATCACACACATTTTCAGGCAGTGCTCAAATATGTCGCCCCCGTATTTCCGGTGTTTATTCATTGGGTTGACTCGTGTGCCGTTGCGAATCCAGATTTCTTCAGTGTGGCACAGCACCGAACCAGGGTGGTCTGATAGCAGGCTTTGTTGAGCAGCGAGTTTGCCGGGCAACCACTCATCATCCGAATCGAGCAAAGCGACCCAGTCACCGCGGGCCGCCTTTATGCCGTTGTTTCTCGCTGCGCTTACTCCCTGATTTGTCTGCGTGATTAACTCAATGCGGTCACCGTAGCGATGTTGGAGAATTTCCGCAGTATCGTCACTGGAGCCATCATCCACTACAATAATCTGATCGGCCGCTCTTGACTGGGATAGTACTGAATCGAGGGCTCGGCAGGTCAAACTACCGCGATTATGGGTCGGGATGATTACCGAAATATACATGGGGGCTCAGCAATCAGGCGTACCAGTGCGAAAATTGTCAAGATGTGATTCATTGTCTTGTCACGCGCGCGTGTCGGCCGCATATTAGCAGTATTTCCAGAGGCGGGTGTTGGCTAATCGCATGTTGTGAGAAGTGCTTGTAAGGCAGGTTTGTGCACGCAGGATTCCGGGTTTACGATTAGATAGTAACCATGAAATTTAAAGATTATTACCAGATTCTTGGAGTTCCTGAAACAGCAAGCCAGGATGAGATAAAGCGTGCCTATCGCAAAAAGGCGCGTCTTTACCATCCGGATGTAAGCAAGGATCCGGACGCAGAAGAGAAATTCAAGTCGGTGAACGAGGCGCACGAAGCGTTGCGTGATGAAAAAAGAAGGGCCGAGTACGATCAACTGAAAAAGTACGGTTATCGACAGGGTGATGATTTTCAACGTCCTCCCGACTGGGGTGGATCGAGGTATCGGGGTTCAGGTCATCAGGGTGCCGGAGGTTTTGGATCGGGTTCATTCGGTGGCGGTGATTTTGGTGATTTTTTTGAATCAATTTTCGGCGCATCCGCCGGAGGGCCGGCGGGGGGATTCCATCGTTCGGGCCAACAGCAAAGTGCGCGTCCGGTTCGAAAAAAAGGAATGGATGTTAGCCTCAAAATTCAGGTGGATGTTGAAATTGCCTATAGGGGTGGCAAAACCACAGTGACGGTACCGTCAGTAGACGGACAGCCGGGCAAGTCGCTTAGTGTAAAAATTCCGCCCGGCAGTGTTAACGGCAAGCTGTTAAGAATCCGGGGACAGGGCAGGCCAGGCAGTTATGGTGGTGGCAGTGGCGATTTAATCCTCACCATCCGTCTTCGACGCCACGAAATATTCTCTGTTGATGGTGAAGACGTCGTTGTTGATGTGCCAGTGACCCCGCTCGAGTCCATCGACGGAGTTAGAGTGACCGTACCCACATTGGGCGGAGAGGTTGCGTTGGCGATACCGCCGAATACCAGGGGTGGCACAAAAATGCGACTCAGAGGTCGTGGTCTGACCGACAAGGGAGATCAACTGGTGAATGTACAGGTGCAACTGCCGCAAGTGTTGACCGCGCGTGGCAGAGAGCTTTTGCAGGAATTCGAAAAAGAGAGCGAGTTGAAGCCGCGAGCGCAAACCGGCGAACAGGAGAATCAGGGGGCGGCTGGCTAGACATTGTGTAGTGACCTGGCCGTCCAGCCAATAGGAAACCGGCCAAGCCAAAGAACGTTTCCACAGCAATGCGTAAGTCGCAGAGAATGGCGCTACCTTAGCCTTGGTCTGCAACGGTTTTGGCGATGTTGTCTGCGCACGTGCCTATTTGTACTTCTCCAGATTTTTCAGGTCTATCCTTTTCCCGGCATGGGCAATGTGTACGGGCGCCTGTAAATCATGGCGCATCTTTTTTTGCAATATTTCCATCGTGTTTGCCTCACCGTGCACCAGGAATAACGGTGGTCGCGATTTGAAGTTGCTGTACCAATCTATTAACCCGGCTTGATCGGTGTGTGCGGAGAGACCTCCAATCGTGTGGATTTTAGCCTTCACCCTGATGCGTTCGCCCCAAAGCCGAATCTTTTTTGCACCCTCTACGAGCTTTCGACCGAGAGTGCCGTGTGACTGATAACCGGTAATTATCAGGTGGCAGTCTGGCCGCCATATATTGTGCTTGATATGGTGTTTGATGCGGCCTCCGGTCATCATGCCGCTGCCGGCAATGATGATCGCTCCGCTGGAGATCTTGTTGATTTTCATTGAATCTTGCGAACTACGCGAGAAATGCAGATTTGGCATTCCCATGAGGCTGCCTTTGTCCTTCCAGAACTGCGCGGCTTCTGTATCGTATAGCTGGTGATGGCGAAGATAGATGTCGGTCGCTTCAATGGCCATCGGGCTGTCGAGAAAGATCTGCCAGTCTTGCAAGCCCCATTTTTCATAGTTGCGCGCAAACATGTAGAGAATATTTTGCGTTCGCCCCACTGAAAAGGCCGGCATTAGTACATTGCCGGGCTTGTTTTTTATGTCTTCGACAATATCGTCTATTTCAGCCCAGGTATCCTCCCACGGACGGTGAACCCGGTTGCCGTAGGTGCTTTCCATTAGCACGAGATCGGCATCGTCAATCATTGTAAAGTCTCGCAGAATTGCGGTGCCGCGATGTCCGAGATCCCCGCTAAACACGATCTTGCGCTTCAGATTGCCCTCTTTGAGCCATAGCTCGACGATTGACGAGCCGACAATATGACCGGCATCAGAAAGCTCGATCGTTAAACCCGGAAATACGTCAGTCTTTTCCCCGTAGTTCAGAGCCGCAAATTGTCCCAGCGCTTTTTCCGCATCTTCCATATCGTAAAGCGGCTCAAGCGGTTTCTTGCCTTTGCGTTGGCGGCGCTTGTTTTGCCACTGGGTATTCTTGTAGTTTAGATAGGCCGAATCCCGCAGCAATGTGGCGCATAGATCCGCACTGGCCTTGTGCGTGTAGATAGGGCCTTTAAAGCCGGATTTAGTCAGTAACGGCAAGCGTCCGCTATGATCGATGTGAGCGTGGCTTAGAATGACAGCGTCCAGCTTTGCAGGATCAAACGGAAACGGCTCACGGTTGCGAGCTTCGTCTCGGGCGCGGCCCTGAATTAATCCGCAATCGAGCAGCACTAATTTGCCTGCCACCTTGATCAAGTGACATGAACCGGTGACTTCCTGTGCGGCCCCGCAGGATTGTATTTCCAAGAATTTTCTCCGTTACGTTTGCCGAATCTCTTGTCTCAAAAGACGCCGGTGGTTGTTAAAATAGTGCCGCGGCGGACAAGCCGCCAGTGCGGCTCTGTGCGACAGGGCACCACAATAGGGCATCATAGCCTTTCTTTGAAAACAACTGAACCAGCCACCTGTGAACAAAGTGAATGCATCAAAGCCGCTACTGCTCGCCCATCGAGGCTCAAGCACGATGGCACCGGAGAACACTGCCCCGGCTTTTGATTTTGGTTTGTCTCATGGTGCGGATGTGCTTGAGATTGATGTCAGAGTAAGTCGCGATTGTGAAGTGATCGTAATTCATGATTCAACGGTTGGTCGCACTACTGACGGCAGTGGCTCTGTAAGAGAACATACACTTGCCGCCCTGAAAAAGCTGGATTCTGGCTATCGATTTTGTGTAAACGGCAGCTACCCTCAACGTGGTCGCGACGTGCGTTTGCTGACACTCGGGGAATTGCTGCAGCGGTATCCGGAGGTACCAGTCAACATTGATATTAAGGACAATGATCCGCAAGCGGTTGCATTGGTAGCAAAGGTTATTGCCGCTGCCTCCGCGGAACACCGAACAGTAGTTGCCAGTTTTCACGATAGCAATCTGGTCTGTTGCAGAGACCAGTTTCCGGCACTTCGTACGAGTGCCGGAAAGCGCGATGTTCTTCGCTATTACCGGGCGTGGTTGAGCGGGCGCCCGGTAGCTCACACAAACTTGTGCCAGTTGTTCCAGTTGCCAACACGATATTATTGTCTGTCTCTTTCCTCAGAACGTTTTATCGAATCGATACATAACACCGGTGCAAAGGTTAACTACTGGACGATCAACAAACCGGCTCAAATGAAAAAGCTGCTCCGTCGCGGGGCTGATGGCATCGTTACAGATCGCGCAGATTTGGCGGCAGAAGTGTTTCGGGAGTTTGATCGCGAACCGGAAACCGTTTAGACCGGACTAATTCTGTGGTGATCAGCAAGAGTATTTGCGCCACTTACTGGCCGGTTGTTTGTAATCGCGGCGACGATGTCATAGCGCGTCTTAGCTGTTATATTTGCTGAATTGTTGAGTGTTCAAGGTCTCTTTATAATGTCAATCGTGTCTGACACAGATAGCGCTACTACTGTGGTGGCGGTAATAGGTCTGGGTTATGTTGGTTTGCCACTTGCGGTAGCGTTTGGTGCCCGGTATGAAACCGTTGGTTTCGATATAAACTGTGACAGGGTAAGTGATCTACAGCGAGGCATCGACCATACGCGGGAGGTCAATGCTGCGGAGATGGCATCGGCCACCAGACTTGGCTTTACCACCGAGCTTAAAGACATAGCGCACTGCAATATCTTTGTTGTCACTGTTCCAACTCCCGTTACAGCGCACAAGCAACCCAATCTTTACCCGCTGCGTCAGGCTAGCGAGATGGTTGGGGGAGTGTTAAAAGCAGGCGATATTATAATTTATGAATCGACGGTGTACCCGGGCGCGACCGAGGAAGTCTGTGTGCCCATACTGGAAAAATACTCGGAGCTGGTTTTTAACAAGGATTTTTCAGTGGGATACAGCCCGGAGCGTATTAACCCGGGTGACCGGGAACATCGACTGCAGACGATCAAAAAGGTCACCGCCGGGTCTAACCCTGACACAGCGCAAAAAGTGGATGCGCTCTATAAATCCATAGTCAGTGCCGGCACACATCTGGCCAGTAACATCAAGGTTGCCGAGGCCGCCAAGGTGATCGAGAATACCCAGCGCGATGTCAATATTGCACTGGTTAATGAACTCGCCTTAATATTCAACAAGCTGGGTATAGATACGCAAGAGGTATTGACGGCGGCGCGAACCAAGTGGAATTTTCTGCCGTTTTCACCGGGTCTGGTCGGCGGACATTGCATTGGCGTTGATCCCTACTACCTGACCCACAAGGCCGACGAGATTGGCTATCACTCCCGGGTTATCCTGTCTGGACGAGAGATCAATGATGGCATGGGGCAGTATGTCGCTGGCCAGGTGATCAAACTAATGACCATGAAACGCATCCATGTGGTTGGATCGAGGATTCTGGTGCTCGGCTTTGCTTTTAAGGAAAACTGCCCTGATATGCGAAACACACGAGTCATCGATATTACGCAAACTTTGATCGAGTACAACGCGGAAGTTGAAGTATACGATCCGTGGATAGACAGTAAGCAGGCAATGCAGGAATACCCGATAAATATTATCGACAGCCTCCCAGACAACTACTACGATGCCGTCATTCTGGCGGTGTCACACGACGAGTTTGTCAGTGAAGGGCTCGCTCTTGTCCAAAAAGTATCCAAGCCCATGCATATTATTTACGATGTGAAAAGTGTATTGCCTGCTGACGGAGTTGACGGACGCTTATAGGAAGTCCGAAACAGTCTTGTCCCGACACTATTCCCGAGTTTGCCCGATAGCTAACAATGTGCAAACTGCCTGTTACAAGGTCACGATGCCTCGCGATTTGCAGAAAAGCTTATTACAGGCTCCATTTGTCTTAAGTGTTCATCGGATAAGTGGCACTTAATTGTATGGCCGTCAGTGGTTTCTCTCACCGCAGGTATCTCACGATCGCACAGGTCATCCGGCACCTCGTTTTTGTAGCGACAGCGTGTTTGAAACGGGCAACCGCCTGGTGGGTTCATCGCTGAGGGTATTTCACCGTCCAGTACGATGTGCTTTTTTTCGACACTGGTATCCGCTATCGGGATGGCGGAAAGCAGCGCCTCTGTGTAGGGATGATACGGTGGCGAGAATATATCATCGGTGGTGCCTTGCTCAACGATATGCCCCAGGTACATCACCACCACGCGATCAGCGATGTAGCGCACCACTGATAGATCGTGGCTGATAAACAGCATGGTGGTCCTGGCCTCTCGCTGAATCTCCATAAGCAGTTCGGTAACCGCTGCCTGCACCGATACATCCAGCGCTGATACCGGCTCATCGGCAACCACTACCCTGGGCTGACCTGCGAAAGCACGCGCGACACCAATACGCTGCTTCTGCCCACCGGATAGCTGCCTTGGCATGCGCCTGGCAAATTCACGTGGCAGCTTGACCAGATCGAGCAACTTGAGCATGCGTTCGCGACGCTCTTCCTGTGAATCACCGATCTGGAATTTTTCCAGTGTCCGCATAATTTGTGAGCCGACTGAGTGACTGGGATTTAAGGTATCAAAGGGATTTTGAAATACCATTTGTACCGATGCCACCGTGTCGGTATCGCGGTTCCCGACCGAGGTTTTGCCTATCGATACGCCGCTGAGTGTGACTTCCCCGTCGGTTGCACTCTCGAGACCTAACAGCACTTTGGCTAGCGTCGACTTGCCGCAGCCCGACTCCCCGACGATCGCAACCGTCTCTGATTCGCGCGCCTGAAGCGTTATCGACTCGTTGGCTTTTACGGTACGAGTGTCACCACCGCCAAAAATCTGATTCGCTGCTACATCGTAGTATTTCTTCAAATTTTTTACGTCCAGCACGACCTCACCCGGTGTGGTGGGCTCAGTCACCACTGGTCGCTGAGGCTCTGCGGTCCAGTCGAGTTCGGCAATACGGATACAACGCGACATATGGAGATTTTCACCTTCGACTGGCTGCATGCGCACCGGGTTGGCATCACACGCATCGGTAAAGTGCTCGCACCGCGGGCCGAAGTTACAGCCGTGCGGCCTTTCCATAGGCAGTGGCAACTGACCCGGAATAGCAACCAGTGGCCTGGTATTTTTGTCGGCACCCGGAAGCGGTATCGAGTTAAACAAACCTTGTGTGTAAGGGTGGCGCATACGATCGAAAACCTCGTTTACCGTGCCCGTTTCTACGGCCTCGCCGGAATACATCACGGTGATACGGTCACAGGTTTCGAGTATCAAGCCGAGGTTGTGCGAGATAAACAACATCGATGTGCCGGTCGTTCGCCCAAGCTCTTTAATCAGTTGCACAATGCCGGCCTCTACTGTGACATCAAGGGCGGTGGTCGGCTCGTCTAGCAACAGCAGATCGGGTTTTGCCAACAGTGCCATGGCGATCACAATCCGCTGCTGCTGGCCACCTGAAATCTGATGCGGAAATGAATTCATCACACGTGCAGGATCGGGCAATTTAACCGACTCCAGCATTGCCAGTGACCGCTCATAGGCTTCGTTTTTGGACGCATTCTCGTGGATGATCAGCACTTCCATCAACTGCTTGCCGACTTTCATCGCGGGGTTTAGTGAAGCCATTGGTTCCTGATAGATCATCGCTATCCTGGAACCGCGCAAATCGCGCAGCTCGGCTTCAGACATTTCGCCCATATCGCGGCCGTGGTACTTTATAGTGCCGCCAACTATTTTGCCGCGGTTGCCCATGTCGCGCATAATGCCGAGCGCAACGGTTGATTTACCGCAACCGGACTCACCAACAAGCCCCATCGTTTCACCGGGCATAACCTTGCATGAAAAATCCATCACGGCAGGTATTTCACCGGCACGTACAAAAAACGATATGTTCAGCTTGTCGATCTCGAGGATCGGTTGCGGTTCTGAATCACTGCCGTTATGTGTGCTGTCTGATGCCATCGCCAGTTCTCAATCTGCCACTATCTTGTGTTCGGGGTTCTTTGATCGTTAATCCTTAAGGGACTCTTCTCTAAGCCCGTCTGCAAGCAGATTCAGACCAAGAACCAGTGACATCAACGCCAGTGTCGGTGGCAGGGCCGGGTGTGGATAAACCGCCAGCAGCTTGCGACCTTCATTGATTGTCATACCCCAGTCAGGACTCTCGGGTGAAACACCGAGCCCGAAAAAACCCAGCGTCCCGAGTAAAATAGTGGTGTAACCAATACGCAAACAAAAATCGACTATCAGCGGACCACGCGCATTGGGCAGCACCTCCCACAACATGATGTACCACGGCCGTTCGCCGCGCGTTTGCGCAGCAGCCACATAGTCGCGTGTTTGAATGTCCAGTGTCAGACCACGCACGATACGAAACACCGTTGGGGAATTCACAAACACTACGGCTACAAATATGTTCAACAGATTCGGATCCATATAAAACACGCCAAACGGATCTTTGTTAAATGCAAGGCCTGAGTATGCCCAGCCCCCCAGCAGCAGCGTAATAACAAGTATTACCGCGAGCTTTGCAGGCTGTTCACTAAAGCGGGAGTAAAACAACATCACAAAGAAAATGATCGGAAACAAAAACAACACGCCCGCCATAATCATTGGCAAGCCGGTTGTTTTGATCTCTGGAGTGACCAGTAAAAAGAACAGCAATATCACCGGGAACGCCAGTACAAGGTTTGCTAAAAAGCTCAATACAGTATCGAGCTTGCCGCCATAAAAGCCAGCTGGCAGGCCGAGGGTAATGCCCACCATAAACGCGAAAATGGTAGCAGCAGGTGCAATGGCAATCACCAGCTGGCTGCCTTTTACCATGCGGCTAAATACATCGCGTGCAAGGTTATCGCCACCCAGCAGATACCATTGTCCTTCCGCCCCCGACACCGGCCAGCCCGGTTTTTTATTTTTCATACCAGAGATTTGTGTCAGCGGATCCATGGTAGCGATAAGATCTGCAAAGATTGCGGTTAGAATCCAAAACAAAACCAGGATCAGTCCGATTACTCCAATAGGACTTGCAAAGAGTTTTCCATAGATCCCGAGTTTCTTTCTGAACAGATAAGACAAAGTGAGGATCACAACCAGACCAATCCATACTGGCGTAAACTGCACCAGCATGCCGATAATAATTTCACTCGCAGTTAATCGTTCCATAGACCTAACTCACCCTCACGCGCGGGTTAAGAAAGACATAACCGATATCAGATATTAACTGTGTCAGTAAAACCACACAGACAGCCACCACCGAACAAGCCAGCAGTAGTTCAATATCGTTGTTGCCAACGGCCGCTACCAATGTCCAGCCGAAGCCTTTGTAGTTGAACAGCGTTTCGATAATGACAACACCGGTTAATAAATACGGAATCTGTAGAATGATGACGGTAAAAGGTGCGATCAAGGCATTGCGCAATGCATGCTTGAGGATAATGCCTGGAAAGCTCAATCCCTTGAGGCGCGCGGTTCTGATGTATTGTTCGGTCATCACCTCTGCCATTGAAGCACGGGTCATGCGCGCTATATAGCCTACGCCATATAGTGCCAACGCCATCACCGGTAGAGTGAAATTCTCAAACGTTACATTTTCCATTGCCGTAGCCGCTGTCCCCTTAAACCATCTAAGACCACCGAACTTGCTGGCAAAGATAATAATAAACAGTACTCCCGACACATATTCAGGCGTTGAGGTAGTCAGGATAGAAAAAGTCGATAACGTACGATCTGTTTTGCTGCCCTCACGAATACCAGCCAGCACACCGATAATTAACGCCGCCGGCACCATAACAAGTAACACGCACAACATCAGCTTACCGGTTAACGCCAGCTTCTCTTTTATAATGCCGTCAATGTTTTCTTTAAATACAAGCGAGAAGCCCCAATCACCCTGCAATATGCCGCAATACTTGGGTGTATCCTCTGGCGCAACTTTCCGCTCAACACATCGGCCGGTGAATTTTCCATCTTCGTCGATGCGCGTCCAGCCCGGTGCCACGCCAAGCCATTCGCCGTAACGCTTTAGTAAAGGTTGCCGATAGCCATTCTTTTGAAGCCATGACTGCACCTCCACATCGGTCATGCGCTGGTTGCCTTCGCTCTTGGTCAGTTTTTCGAGGTTAGGCTCAAGATTGGTAAGAAAGAACACAATAAAGGTCAGGCACAGCGCCGTGAGCAGCATGACTCCGGATCTTTTTAATAGAAAGCTGCCCATCCTCTCTCCGAGTAATTATTATTTTTAGTAACTGTATTGCAAGGGTACAAAGAAAAAGGGCTGCCAGTAGGCAGCCCTTTTTACAACTCACGCTTTAATCAAACGTCTTCCCAGAACAGGTCCTGCGGACGGAACTCAAAAGTGATGTGATGATTTGCACCACCTAAGCCCTCTTTGACATGATTGGTAAGCGTACGCCAGTACGGCTGACAAATTACGCCTTCTTCCTGCATGATCGCTTCACATACTTTCAGCTTCTCACGTCGTGCATCTACGTCTGCTAGCGCCAATGCTTCTTTCAATGCGTCATCAAACTCTGCATTCGCAAAGCCTGCCTCATTCCACGCTTCACCCGAACGATACGCAAGACCAAGAACCTGCACACCCAGGGGGCGATGATTCCAGTTTGTGTTGGAGTAAGGATACTTGGCCCAGTCGTTCCAGAACGTAGAACCAGGCATTACTGTGCGCTTGACCTTGATACCTGCTTTACGAAGCATATCTGCAACCGCATCAGTTGAATCCTTACGATAGCCAGAATCGAGAGAGATTAACTCATGCTCAAAGTCTGCCATACCCGCTTCTTCCATCAACGCTTTTGCTCCCGCAGGGTCAACTTTCTGCTTCGGTAGCTCGGCGTAATCAGGATGCATCGGGCCGACGTGATGATTTTCAGCTGTGACACCAAGACCACCAACACCCAGCTCAAGAACCACTGCGGGATCAACAGCCATAGATAGTGCCTGGCGAACGCGCTTGTCAGCATACGGTTTTTTACCGTCAACCTCTGCCAACTGATTGGGACGTACAACAATAGTGGCTGCGGTAACAACATCATTGCGAATGACGCCGTCAATACTGTCGAACAGCTCTATGATTTCTGCACCTTCAGAACTGTAGTTTACATCGACTTCATCAGATTCCATTGCTGCAAAGTGCGACGCGGGCTCAGTGCCGTAATCGATATACTCAATTCGATCGACCCAGGCACCGTTACCTTCATTCCACCAGGTATGATCTTCGTTACGAACCAGCACAGCTTTCTCACCAACCTTCAGTGATTCAGGCTTGTAAGGGCCGGTACCAATGGGATTATCTAAAGTGTGGTCTGCGTCTTTGTGGACGATAGCCGCAGGATAATCAGCCATACCGGCTATCAATGAAATGTCAGGTGCAGGCAGATTCAGTTTGACTGTGTGGCTATCAACGACTTCAACAGCACCGTCGATAACTTTCTCTGTACCTTCGTCAATCAGTGTCGCGAAGCGTCCGGCCATTGAGTTACCTTCAACGCTCTTGTCACACCAACCTTCGATATTGCGGGCAACATCTTCGGCGGTAAAGTCGTCACCGTTGTTCCACTTGACACCTTTACGTACATTCAACGTATAGGTTTTTGCATCATCGCTTACATCCCAGCCCTCGAGTAGTTTGCCTGTAAAGGTGGCGTCGTTGTTGTACTCGACCAGATACTCTTGCCAGCCACGTGCGAAGTTAGCAATCTGTGACCAGTCATAAGTACGGGGATCTTTCAATGCACGCACTTCGGTCTGATACCGTACTGTGCCGCCCTGTTTCTTCGCATGACCACCTGCATGAGCAGTTGACGGCGCAACCATGCCAAGCATGCTATACGCAGTGGTAGTGCTGGCGCCGAAGATACTGGCCATGGCGAGGAATTCACGACGTGACATGCCGTCGCTTTTTTTTGCACTATCAGCCATTTTGCTGATATGGGAGGGTAATTTCTGCCCGTTTTTCTTTCTGAAATTCATCGGAAACTCCGTTGGGATAGGGATAGGGAAATAGTTGATATCCCCGGTGCTTACCTGCAAATGCAGGACGAATATTGTGTGTAAACGATGGTATCAGCGATAGAATCCCGCAGATTTTCCTTATCTGTGTTCGTGAGTTGATCTCACAACATCCCTGATGGTAAACGGGTTGTGGAACAACCGATACCCTGACCGTGGATGCATTCTACCAAAGGCGGCACGCGGATGCCTTCTCACAACCGACACTCGGCGAAGTGTGATCCTGGCGGGCGACAAGCACTTACATGGTTATGTAATTGTGGGTGAGTTGGGGCCAAAACCTTGCGAACATACAAAATAATGTAAAAAAAAGGCCGACAATGCCGGCCTTTTGTACAACGTGCGTGAATAGTGACGGCGTCTTAGCGCCGTTTGAATATTGCGACAATCAGGGTTAGAAGTATTGCGCCGGCCGCGGCAGCCATGGCATTTAAAACCGGATTGTTGTCAACAACGTAGTTTCCATACGTAGCCGCTAATCCCCCCAAAAAAGCGCCCAAAATTCCTAGGCAAAGGTTGCCAAACCAGCCGAATCCGCCTCGTTTGAGCAACGGTCCGAGAATCAGACCCAGGATGGATCCTATCACTACATAGATTAGCAGGGTTAGGAGGGTAACGGTCGGCATCGATTATACTCCGATGTTCATCACAATAAATATTTAAGTCAAAAGTGTAGCAGTCAATTTAAAAACAACAGGTTTTTAGCGTTTCTATAAAAACAATTTTTACAATGGCCGGTCGATCAGTGTTTCGCTGGAGCCAGTCGCCGGGATTGTCGGACCGGTGTCGTCGCAGCGCTTGCGGCGGTCTTCGGAGTCAGGTTGTTTTCGTCGATTGTTTGCTGCATCCAGCCAGGTAATTGTTTATCGCCGTTGGCGAGGCAGTCGAGGCGCAGTGCATTGAGCATGTTGCTGTCATCTGACAAGCGCAATTGAGAAGCGCCATGCCGCAACAGTTTCATTAATCGGTTCAGAGCGATGCGATGTGTCTGGCCGGTTTGATTGTAAATCCAGTCCGCTAGTGTCAGAAACCGCTCAAACGGGTTGCTGCCAAGGATAAGCGGCAGGCTGTTTGTGAAGCGCCCTGAATTAGCGATGAGATCCCAGTACCGTGCAAAACGCTGCATACGTTGCATAGTATGGAAATCGATATCGCGGCTATATAGCAATTGGTAAGGAGCGCGAGTGGAGTAGTGCAATCCCAGTTCCTCGCTGCGACGGGCAATCGGGGTACCTCGTAACCGCTTAAGGATACCAACTTGAATCTCGTGTGGATCAAGGTTGACCAGTGAATCGAAACCCGCTGCAAAGCTTGCAAGTGTCTCGCCTGGCAGTCCGAAGATTAGATCAGCATGAATGTATGCGTGGGTATGTCGCCGCAGCCAGCGCAGATTGCTACAGCTTTTTGAGTTGTCCTGCACACGGTTTATAGTTTTTTGTACCTCCGGGTTAAATGACTGAATACCCGTTTCAAACTGCAATGTGCCTTCGGGAAATTCCTGCAGCAGCATTTTTAAGGTGTCGGGTAGCTTGTCCGGTATGACTTCAAAGTGCAAAAACAACTGGTCTGTTTTTTTGGATAGAAAAAATTCGAGGATGGCTACGCAATTGGCGATTTTTAGATTAAACGTGCGGTCAACGAACTTAAACTGCCGGGCTCCCCTGTTATAGAGTAGTGCCATTTCGCTGAGGAAACCGTGCAGATCAAACGGCCAGGCAGTTTTATCGAGCGATGACAGACAAAACTCACATTTAAACGGACAACCACGGGATGCCTCAACGTACACAATGCGGTGTCTCAGATCTTCCTCTGAATATTCAGCGTAGGGCAGGGCAAGCTGGTTAACCGGTGGTGATGTCGCGGCGATAACTTTATCGCAAACGGTGGCAGTGTTTGCCCAGTCCGGTTCGTTTTGATTTATCAGTTTTTCGCAAAGCTCTGCAAAAGCGAAGTCAGCCTGGCCGGTGATTAAATAGTCGCAAGCTGCAAAAATAGAGGTTTTCTGATATTCGAAGCTGACTTCCGGTCCACCGATGATAATAATGATGTGCGGGGCGATTTGTTTTATCAGTGAGATCAGCTCTTCAGTTTGTTTTACGTTCCAGATGTAGACACCGAGGCCAATAATCTTCGGGTCCTGTTGCAGCAAGCTTTCAATGATATCCAGCGGACGCTGGTTGATGGTGAATTCGCGCACAGTTGTCGCGTTTTTCAAGTGCCCCATATTGGCGTATAGATAACGCAGACCCAGTGAGGCATGTATATATTTAGCGTTGAGGGTGGCGAGAATAATCCGGTTATCGGCAAGCTCGGTATGGTTGTGCGCAACCGATGACTCTTCCTGCGTTCTGTTGCTAAAGGTGACTGGTGCCCAGGTACTAGTCATAACTGGAATCGAACAGGTCCGGCTGCCGTTTGTTCGGTTTCCGAAACACTGCAGTGTTGTGATTGCGCGAACCCGGTTTCAAGCCGTGCTTGCGAAGTGCCAGTTTAAACCGTGTGTTCAACAGTTCGGCAAATTCCCCGGTGCCGGTCATACGCGTTTTAAAATCGGCCTGGTAGTCGGCTCCGTCCCTCATCAGCCTGATTATCTTCATCACGCGTGCTGCCCGGTCCGGGTAGTGTTGCGCTAGCCACTGTGCCCACAGTTCTTTAAGTTCATGTGGAAGGCGCAACAGAACATATGATGCACTCAATGCACCGTGGTCGGCCGCGGCCGCGACTACACTTTCCAGTTCATTATCGTTGATAAAAGGGATTGCTGGCGCAAACAGTATGCCTGTTGGAATACCGGCGGCTCGAAGTGTTTCTATTGTTTTAAGACGTCGCTTTGGAGCAGCGGCTCTCGGTTCCATAATAGTGCAAAGATGCTTCTCCAGTGTGGTCACACTGATAATTACACTGCAAAGGTTGTCGCGCGCCATATCGCCAAGAATATCGATGTCGCGTTCGATGAGTGCAGACTTGGTAACTATTGACACCGGGTGCCGGTGTGCCTGCAGTACTTCGAGAATCTGGCGTGTAATTTTCCATTGCCGCTCCACTGGTTGATAAGCGTCAGTGTTTACCCCGAGAGCAATAGTTTTTGGCTGGTAATTTTTTTTGCCAAGCTCGGCGGTTAGCAACGTGGCGGCATTTTGTTTGGCGAATAAACGTGTCTCGAAATCAAGGCCCGGAGATAGATCGAGCCAGGAATGTGATGGCCTGGCAAAGCAGTAAACGCAACCGTGTTCACAACCGCGATAGGGATTCACTGATTGATCGAACGGAACATCCGGTGAGGTATTACGGCTTATTATTGTTTTACTGTGTTCAACGGTTACATGGGTAGTGACCTTGGCGGCTGTTTCGGACAGCGTGTCCCAGCCATCGTCAAAGTCGCTGCTGGTCTGTCTGGCGAAACGGCCTTCGGCATTGCTAACCGCGCCACGCCCTTTGTGGAATACCAGTTCTGTTTCATCATTTTGAGTCAACGGCGCTCAACCTGGTGGTCGTTTCCGGGAGAGTTTTCAGGCATTGATCGTTAACGCTGCGGTGTAATGTCTGTAGTGTATGCAACCGGCACAATCTGTTTTTGCAAACAATATATAGTGGCATTAGCTCTGCGTTGTTGCGGCCCAATCCCAGTACATTTCACGACAGCGCCTTGCAATAGGGCCTGCCTGAAAATGTTTGTCTTCCAGTCTGGTTACAGGCGTTATCTTGGAGATATTGCCGGTTGCGAATATTTCGTCGGCGTTGCTGAAGTCGTCCATCGTCAGTGTTGTTTCGCGTACGAGATGGCCTTCTGCCTTAAGCAGAGATGTAACTCGCTGTCGGGTGATTCCGTTCAAAAACGTGCCGTTCGGTGCCGGGGTAAAAATTTCACCGTCTTTTGCCATCATCAGGTTAGATGTGGCAGTTTCGGCCACGTTGCCGAGTACGTCGCAGACAATCGCGTTATTAAAGCCGTTTTCGTTAGCCTCTCGCAGCATGCGAGCGTTGTGCGGATACAGGCAAGCCGCTTTCGCATTGACCAGCTGCATTGAAATTACGGGCCTGCAAAAACTCGTGGCACCGAGCGTCATCGTTGCATCGGATTGCGGCATTGGAACATTTTCGAGGCAAAGGCAAAACCGGGTAGAGTCGGGGTCACCGCCTACCACGGACGGCCCGGAATCCCTCGACCAGTACATCGGGCGGATATATACCGCTTCATCGGCAGGAAAATTTTCCAGTCCGTCCAGGGCAATGGCGACCATGTCATCGGCTGTCAGGGTAGGGTTTAGCCCCATCGCCACAGCGGACTCATTAACTCGTTCGCAGTGAGCGTCGAGATCAGGTGTAGCACCGTTAAATTTTCGTGCGCCGTCGAAAACCAGAGTGCCGAGCCAGGTGGCATGGTCCGCCGCGCCCATGATGGGTGTGTTACCTTTTTCCCATTTGCCATTGAAGTAGGTAAAGATGGTTTCACCAACAGCCATTTGTGTAATCCAGTAAATTTAAGTAGTGATTACCCATGGTAGCAGTCTGAACGGCAGGAGACACAGCGTCTGTCGGTTTGTGCTACGAGGGATTCGATATTTGACCAGTTGGATAAATATTGCTTAAATCGGCGTTCACGTGAGTCAATATCGCAGGAAAGCTGATGCAACAGGAAGATGGTTGTAGCCACCCCCTCGACACTGAATTGCACCCGGCTCTGAACCGGCATGAAGCCGGTGTCGAGGCTGACCGTTGCTATTTCTGTTACGAAGCACCCTGTGTGACAGCGTGCCCGACCGGCATCGATATCCCTCTTTTTATACGCCAGATCCAGACTGGCAACCCGGCCGGCTCGGCAAAAACCATATTTGACGAGAATATTCTCGGTGGCATGTGTGCCCGTGTTTGTCCCGTCGAAACGCTTTGCGAGCAAGCTTGTGTACGTGAGGCTGCGGAGTCAAAGCCGGTAAAAATTGGCCAGCTGCAACGCTTTGCGACTGATCACTTGATGGAGAGCCCAAACCATCCCTATCAGCGCGCAGCTCAGAGTGGCAAAGAGGTGTGTGTTGTGGGCGCTGGTCCGGCAGGACTGGCGTGCGCCCACCGGCTTGCGATGTATGGCCATAACGTGACTCTGCTGGATGCCAACAAAAAACCGGGTGGCTTGAATGAGTACGGCATCGCTTCTTATAAAACGATCGATGATTTTGCCACCAGGGAAGTCGGGTTTGTGCTTTCTATCGGCGGCATTGAACGACAGCAGGGCGTTGAGCTTGGTGTTGATGTTACGCTGACGGACTTGATCGGCAAATACGATGCTGTATTTCTCGGTATAGGTTTGCGTGATGTCAATGCTGCAGCTATCGAGGGAGATGATCTTACCGGTGTCTCTGACGCGGTTGAATTTATAGCCGATCTTCGGCAGACAACGCAGTACGATACCTTGGAGATTGGTCGACATGTGGTTGTTATCGGGGGCGGAATGACCGCGATTGATGCGGCAGTGCAGGCAAAAATGCTGGGCGCCGAAGATGTGACCATTGTGTATCGCCGGGGTGCGGCCCAAATGAATGCCAGTGGCTTTGAACAGAATCTGGCGCAAACTTCCGGAGTTAAAATAAAACACCAGGTACAACCGGTTACGATAAACGATGATGGAGCCGGACACGTTTGCTCTGTTGAGCTCGAATACACCAGCGAAAGTAATGGAACACTTAACGGTACCGGCGAAAGGTTTACCATACCCGCGACTACCGTGTTTAAGGCGATCGGACAAAGCTTCAGGCCTGCCTCTCTGAGTGGTTGCGTTCTTGATCTTGCAAACAACCGCATAGCGGTGGACGAAGATCGACGTACCAGCCATAAAAACATATGGGCCGGGGGTGATTGCATTAGCGGGGGCGACGACTTAACCGTCAGTGCGGTGCAGGACGGCAAGCTTGCTGCAGAGTCGATTCATAAATCGTTTGGCCAATGAGACTGCTCTCTTAAAATGAGACAGTCCTCTAATATGTCGGGCCGCAGCGATAGTGCCGCAGCGCCCCGAATCCATACCGCGACACTTTCAGGGAGCCTGTAATGGCTGATTTGAACAATGACTTTGTTGGTATCAAATCCCCTAACCCGTTTTGGTTGGCATCAGCACCGCCTACCGACAAAGCCTATAACGTCAATCGTGCGTTTGAAGCCGGTTGGGGAGGAGTGGTGTGGAAGACGCTGGGCGAAGATCCGCATATCGTCAATGTTAACGGGCCGCGCTATGGTGCCGTACATTCAGCGGATCGCCGTTTGATTGGCCTTAACAATATAGAGCTTATTACCGACAGGCCACTCGACACCAACTTGCAGGAAATCAAGCGAGTAAAACTCGATTGGCCAGACCGTGCCATGGTGGTATCGCTGATGGTGCCCTGTGAAGAGAGCAACTGGAAGAGCATACTCAAGCGTGTTGAAGATACAGGTGCTGACGGTGTTGAGCTAAATTTTGGATGCCCGCACGGTATGTCGGAACGTGGCATGGGCTCAGCGGTGGGGCAGGTACCCGAATATATTGAAATGGTCACGCGTTGGTGTAAAGAATCTACTTCAATGCCGGTGATTGTAAAACTGACACCGAACATAACAGACGTACGCTATCCGGCTCGTGCTGCGCTTGCCGGTGGAGCCGATGCGGTGTCATTGATTAATACAGTCAGTTCCATCATTGGTGTTGATCTGGACTCAATGGCACCGGAGCCTTCTATCGATGGAAAAGGCTCGCACGGTGGTTACTGTGGCCCCGCAGTCAAACCCATCGCACTGAATATGGTGGCGCAGATAGCACGCGATCCGGAAACCGCGGCGTTGCCGATTTCAGGAATAGGAGGTGTGACAACCTGGCGCGACGCGGCGGAGTTTATGGCGCTTGGTGCGGGTAACGTACAGGTGTGTACAGCAGCCATGACCTACGGCTTTCAAGTGGTGAAAGAAATGATCACAGGTTTAAACGACTGGATGGACGAAAAAGGACATTCGAACCTGGATAGTATTGTGCGCCGCGCAACCCCCAATGTCACTGACTGGCAGTATTTGAATCTAAATTACGTCACCAAAGCGCGTATTGATCAGAGTGCCTGTATTAAATGCGGGCGTTGTCATGTTGTTTGCGAGGACACATCGCATCAGGCTATTACTCTTCGAGTGAACGGTGAAAGACGGTTTGAAGTGATCGATGAAGAGTGTGTTGGCTGCAACTTGTGCGTTAGCGTATGCCCGGTAGAAAACTGCATCACCATGGAAGAGCTGACTACCGGCAAAGATCCACGAACCGGGCACGATATTGATCGAAAGTACGGCAACTGGACGACTCATCAGAACAATCCAATGTCGGAGTGACGCAGGAAATGCCGAAATTGACAGGGCGTTTTTTATCGCGGTGTAAGCCCGTTCAGCAAAATAGTTTTAAGGGTGGTTTCGGCATCAGTAAATATCGATTCGGGCGAATCGCTGAGTATTTTCGTCTGCACGCTGAAATCCGCGTAGTGCTGTGTTGAAGCCCAAATCAGAAAAAGTAAATGCAAAGGCGAAACACTGGTAATTTTTCCGGTGTCTATCCAGTGTTGAATTACGCTACATTTTTCGTTGACTAAAGGCTTTAGTTCATTGGCCAGGAATTGCTGAATGGCAGGGGCGCCTTGCAGAATTTCGTTGGCGAACAGTCTTGAAGCTTCCGGTGATGCTCGTGACATGTCGAGTTTTGCTTTGGTATAAGCCCATAGCTCCTCTGCAGGATCGCCGTTGGGGTCGAGCGTGGTCAGCGGTGCAAGCCATTCGGCCAGAGTGTTTTCCAGCAGGGCGATGTAGATATCGTTCTTGCTTTTATAGTAGTAAAGCAGGTTGGCCTTTGACATATTTGCCCGCTCGCTAATTTGCGCCACTGTGCTGCCGCGATAGCCGTAGCTGGAAAATACATCGAGAGCAGCGTCGATGATGCGCTGGCGGTTTTGCACCTGTATGCGGGTATTTTTTTCGGCGGAAATATTATCGCCGGAATTTGCGTCAGACATACCGTTGCTGGCCAACCGTTTTATCCAGGTTTTCGGGGTGTTAGTTCGTAGTATGCGGTTGCGGGTAACTATTGCTGATGGCCCGTTTATCCGTTGCCTGCCCGGAGTCTGATGTTCATTGACGATCGGGACCGGCTGGGATAGTTTGGGTGTAGATCTCTGTAGTAAATTATAGTGCCGCAGCTCAATCAGAGGAAGCGGTGATAAGCGTAACAGGCGGCGCGAACCGGTAAACCGCCCGATAACTTAGTGCGCCGCCGGCGCTGGATGCAGCTTATGTCAAAGTACGTCGCCAGACCCAATAATCTGGAAGCCTTCTGGATGCCGTTCACGGCGAACCGACAATTCAAACAACTGCCGCGCATGTTTGTGTCTGCCAAAGACATGCATTACACCACCGACGACGGTCGCCAGGTGCTGGATGGAACCGCTGGTCTATGGTGTTGCAATGCCGGACACGCAAGACCGAAGATAGTGGAAGCAGTACAGGAGCAAGTAGGCCAGCTTGATTACGCGCCGGCTTTTCAACTAGGCCATCCGAAGGTGTTTGAACTTGCGACAGCGCTTGCTGAAATCGCCCCCGCTTCGATGAACCATGTGTTTTTTACCAACTCGGGCTCTGAATCGGTCGAAACTGCATTGAAGATGGCCATTGCCTGGCACCGGGTCAGAGGAGAAGGAAGTCGCACGCGGCTTATCGGTCGTGAGCGCGGTTATCATGGTGTTAATTTCGGCGGCATTTCTGTGGGCGGTATTGTTTCCAACCGTAAGATGTTTGGCACCTTGCTGGGCGGTGTCGATCACATTCGCCATACACACGATATTGATCGAAATGCATTTACGCGTGGATTGCCGGAATACGGTGCCGAGTTTGCCGATGATCTTGAACGCGTGATTGCATTGCATGACGCATCGACAATTGCTGCTGTCATTGTTGAGCCGATGGCCGGGTCAACAGGTGTGCTGATGCCCCCCAAAGGCTATCTGCAGCGACTGCGGGATATTTGCGACAAACACGGCATACTGCTGATATTTGATGAGGTCATCACCGGTTTTGGTCGCATGGGTGGTGCATTTTCCGCAGACGTGTTCGGTGTTGTTCCTGATGTCATGACTACAGCAAAAGGTTTAACAAGTGGCGTGATTCCCATGGGGGCGGTGTTTGTACGTGATGATATTCACGAAGCCTTTATGACCGGTCCGGAGCATCTGATTGAATTTTTTCATGGATACACGTATTCAGGTAACCCGGTGGCCTGTGCAGCTGCGCTCGGTACATTGGCCACATACCAGGATGAAGGACTGCTGACCCGTGCTGCCGATCTTGCCAGTTACTGGGAAGACGGCTTGCACGCGCTTAAAGACTTACCTCACGTTATAGATGTACGTAATTTCGGTTTAATTGGTGCCATTGAGCTGGATCCGATTGCCGGTGAGCCGACTAAACGGGCGTTCAGCGCTTTCCTTAAAGCCTTCGAAAAGAATCTGTTGATTCGAACGACTGGCGATATCATAGCGTTGTCACCGCCACTGATTATCAGTAAGCAGCAAATCGATGAACTGTTTGGTGTGCTCGCAGACGTTTTAAAAACACTCGACTAAACAATGCCTGTTCCTTACCGGTTGTCACATCACCGGTTACTGCACTATTGGAGACAAGATGACTATTTCCAGCAATATGAAAATCAACAGTGAAAGGCTTTGGGATTCACTGATGGAGATGGCAAAGATTGGACCCGGTATCGCCGGTGGAAATAACCGTCAAACGCTTACCGATGACGATGTCAAAGGTCGCGAGTTGTTTCAGACCTGGTGTGATGCAGCGGGCTTGACGATGGGTGTGGATCAGATGGGTACCATGTTTGCCCGGCGCGAAGGCACCGATCCGGATGCCTTGCCGGTGTATGTTGGCAGCCATCTGGACACGCAACCCACCGGTGGCAAGTATGACGGCGTTCTCGGTGTACTCGGTGGTTTGGAGATCATTCGGCAGCTTAATGAAATGAAGGTAAAGACCCGTCACCCGATTGTAGTGGTGAACTGGACCAATGAAGAGGGAACCCGGTTTGCACCGCCGATGGTAGCGTCCGGTGTGTTTGCAGGAAAACACACACTCGATTGGGCCTATGACCGGGAAGACGCGGACGGTTGCAAGCTCGGTGATGAATTAAAACGAATTGGCTGGTGCGGTGATGAAGTGGTTGGCGCCCGCAAGATGAAAGCTTTTTTTGAATTGCATATTGAGCAGGGGCCGATTCTCGAAAGCGAAAAACACGAAATCGGTGTTGTCACCCACGGGCAGGGATTAAACTGGTTGCAGGTAACCTTGACCGGTAAGGAAAGCCATACCGGTTCGACGCCTATGCCCATGCGTCGCAACGCCGGACTGGGCATGGCGAAAATCACCCAACTGGTGGATGAAATTGCCTGGAGCCACGCACCTAATGCAGTGGGTGCGATCGGGCATTGTGATGTTTATCCGAATTCGCGCAATATTATTCCCGGGCGCGTGGTGTTTACCATCGATTTTCGCAGCCCGGAGA
Organism: uncultured Granulosicoccaceae bacterium; assembly: GCA_964409275.1. Taxonomy (GTDB): domain Bacteria; phylum Pseudomonadota; class Gammaproteobacteria; order Granulosicoccales; family Granulosicoccaceae. The sequence continues at coordinate 65,163 of CAYPCS010000013.1, read as the reverse complement.
AAGCCACAATTGCAGAGATGGAAAAAAAGCTGCGGGCAGGGACGAAAGAAATCTGTGAAGAGTTGGGTTTAACTAGTGAAATTGAACAGGTAGGGGGATTTGATCCAGTTGAGTTTGATGACGATTGTGTGACAGCGGTACGCAACGCAGCGCAGCGGCTGGGCTACAGCCATCGCAACCTTGTGTCGGGTGCTGGCCATGATGCGTGCTGGATTAACAGCGTTGCGCCCACGGCCATGGTGATGTGCCCTTGCGTGGACGGACTGTCTCACAACGAAGCTGAAGATATATCACCCGAGTGGGCCGCCGCGGGTACCAATGTACTTTTCCATGCAGTAGTCGAAACCGCAGAAATTGTAGATTGAGTACCTGTTGTAGATTGATACTAATCGTTGAAATTAAAACAAATTGTAGACTGAAATCGTAGCGTAGGGAGCGAACAACATGTCCAGTGTAATCAAAGGTGGCACCATCGTTACCGCCGACCTGACCTATAAGTCTGATGTATTAATCGATGGCGGTCGAATTGTCGAGATTGGCGAGAATCTCAATGGCGATGAAAAACTTGATGCTGACGGCTGTTACATCATGCCCGGTGGTATCGACCCTCACACTCACCTCGAGATGCCGTTCATGGGCACCTACTCTTCAGATGATTTTGAATCGGGTACTCGTGCGGCTTTGTCAGGTGGCACGACAAGCATTGTCGATTTTTGCCTGCCGTCTCCGGGGCAGTCCCTGCTGGAAGCGCGGCAAATGTGGGACAACAAAACGTCCAAGGCATCGTGTGACTATTCGTTTCATATGGCGATTACCTGGTGGGGTGAGCAGGTGTTTAACGAGATGGCCACGGTTGTCGACAGTGGCATCAATACGTTCAAACACTTTCTTGCCTACAAGGGTGCATTGATGGTGGATGACGACGAGATGTTTTCATCGTTCCAGCGTTGTGCAGCGCTTGGGGCTATGCCACTGGTGCATGCTGAAAATGGAGATGTGGTCGCCCAGTTGCAGGCAAAGCTTATGCAGGAAGGTAACAACGGTCCGGAAGGTCATGCCTATTCGCGCCCACCTGAAGTGGAAGGTGAAGCCGCCAACCGCGCCATAATGATTGCCGATATGGCTGGTGTCCCTTTATATATTGTGCATGTGTCGTGTGAACAGGCCCATGAAGCGATACGTCGCGCTCGGCAGAAGGGCATGCGTGTTTATGGCGAGCCACTGGTGCAACACCTGACGCTGGATGAAAGTGAATATTTCAACAAGAACTGGGATCATTCAGCACGACGCGTGATGTCACCGCCATTTCGCAGCAAAGCGCATCAGGATGGATTGTGGGCCGGGTTGCAGGCTGGCAGTCTGCAAGTGGTGGCCACTGATCACTGCGCTTTTACGACTGAACAAAAACGATTTGGTCTGGGCGACTTCACCAAAATACCGAATGGCACCGGCGGGCTGGAAGATCGACTGCCAGTACTTTGGACAAAAGGTGTTGGAACCGGACGGCTGACTCTTAACGAATTCGTCGCAGTGACATCCACCAACATCGCCAAAATTTTAAATATGTATCCGAAGAAGGGAGCCGTTATGGTTGGTGCCGATGCTGACCTGGTTGTATGGGATCCTAGCCGCGGGAAAACTATCGCCGCAGATAAACAGCAATCGGCAATTGACTATAACGTTTTCGAGGGCATTGAAGTGACCGGGTTACCGCGGTTTACCCTGACACGAGGCATGGTTGCAGTCACTGAAGATGATATAAACACACAGGAGGGTCACGGCAAGTTTGTAGCTCGTGAAGCGTATCCGGCGGTTAACCGAGCATTGTCGCAGTGGAAAGAACTTACCGCCCCGCGAGCAGTTGAACGTGATCCTGCCAATATGCCAGCCGGAGTCTAATGCTCGAAAAGACACCGGTAAACATGGCGGCAAACGTGATTGTGGATGAGGTGATAAACGCCAGTGATTTATCCCTGACCTTTGACACTAATGATGGACCGGTAGACGCGCTGTCGGGTGTTGAGCTGACGGTGACCGCTGGAGATTTTATTTCTTTTATAGGGCCTTCGGGGTGTGGCAAAACTACGCTGTTGCGTGTAATCGCCGATCTGGAACAACCCACTAACGGCTCTATCACTGTTAATGGTGTCAGTCCGGCAGAGGCAAGGCTTAATCGGGCCTATGGTTATGTATTTCAGGCGGCGGCATTGTATCCGTGGCGTAGTATCGCACGCAACGTGGCACTGCCGCTTGAGATTATGGGTCTCGGTAAAAAAGAACGGGCTGAGCGCGTTCGTCGAAATCTTGAACTGGTTAATCTGAACGGCTTTGAGAAAAAATTCCCGTGGCAATTGTCGGGCGGTATGCAACAGCGTGCTTCTATCGCGAGAGCGCTGGCGGTTGATCCGGCACTGCTGCTAATGGACGAACCGTTTGGCGCGCTCGACGAAATTGTTCGCGATCATCTTAACGAGCAGTTGCGGAGGCTTTGGAAAAAGACCGGTAAAACCGTGGTTTTTGTTACCCATTCAATTCCCGAAGCCGTTTTTCTCTCAACCCGAATTGTGGTGATGTCGCCGCGCCCCGGGAGGATAATCGATGTTATCGATAGTGCCTTGCCGGTTGATCGGGATCTTGATATTCGGGAGACCCCCGAATTTCTGCAGATTGCCCACCGTGTGCGGGAGGGCTTGCGACAAGGCCAGAGCTATGATGATTGATCGGCATCACGGCAATCAGTACTGTCCGTTGCAAAATCCTGCGAGCTCGGCTGGCCCCGGGGCTCTGGTCGATGTATCTGGTTAGCTGGCGATGAACGATGAAAAACTGCCATTGGTTGATCGGGTCGGCCCTGTCCTGGTGGTTACCCTTGTAATGCTCGTGATTTGGTACGTCGCCGCTGTCGGGCTCAATGCGCCATTTCAGCGCGATACCTACGAGCGTTCAAAAACTGAAAACGTTTCACTATTGCAGTTTGCATCAGATGCACTGGCGCAAGAACGACCGGTATTGCCAGCGCCACACCAGGTGCTGACTGAAGTGTATGAAACTACCGTGAAGAAAAAAATCACCTCTAAGCGAAGCTTGATCTTTCATTCATGGATTACCTTATCTACTGCGTTGTCCGGCTTTGTCATGGGAACACTTTTGGGCATTTTGCTGGCGGTCGCAATAGTGCACAACCGGGCTCTCGACAAAAGTCTGATGCCGTGGATAATCGCCTCGCAAACAATTCCAATTTTGGCCATTGCTCCGATGATAATTGTCGTGCTTAACTCAATTGGTATTCAGGGATTGTTACCTAAAGCGTTCATTTCAACCTATCTTTGTTTTTTCCCGGTGGCGGTAGGAATGGTCAAAGGGTTGCGTTCGCCGGAGGTCAGTCACACTGATCTAATGCATACCTATAACGCCTCTGCGAGCCAAACCTTCTGGAAGTTGCGTTTGCCCGCATCTATGCCCTACCTGTTTACCAGTATGAAAGTGGCTATAGCGATATCTATGGTTGGAGCCATTGTCGGGGAATTGCCAACCGGTGCGGTGGCGGGTTTGGGCGCGCGGCTACTGGCCGGCTCCTACTACGGCCAAACCGTGCAAATCTGGTCAGCCCTGGTGATGGCCTCTTTGTTGGCGGCGACTCTGGTGGCAATAGTAAGTCTGGTCAATCGCTTCGTGCTAAAGCGAATGGGGATGGCCGGGTGAGTACAACGTCAGCCAGCACCCGCACAGTAACAAAGCCGGACACCAGACCTTCAGCGCCACAAGAATTGTATCGCCTGCGCCTCGGCTGGTTGAAAAAGTGTCTGTTGTTTATAGCTACAAGTGCTTGTATGTGGCTATTTTTCGTATCTCTTACTGACAGCGAAGTATTCGCCACCTGGCGCAGGTATACCCTGTTATTTTCTTTATCAGTGCTTGCACTGGCGTCACTGTGGCAGTGGCGATCAAAATTTATGCTGCAGCGCCCCATGTTATCGGCATTGCTCCCGGGGCTAATATCTTTTGCCGGAGCATACTTGTTTATAGCAATGCTGGACCAGATTTCACAAGGCGTGATATCGGCGGGCAAAAGCTATTGGGCAGGGGTAGTTGCAGCGTGGGCGCTAGGGTGGCTGTCCATTGAACATTTATCTCTAATTGAATGTCGTGGAAAGCCGGGTATGTGGTTTATGCGACTGCTGATACCGCTGGCTTTCGGGGCCTGGCTGTTGATACTTTGGGAAATCGGCACACGCGGATTTAACGTCCCGCAGGTGTTGCTGCCGTCACCGAGTGCGATAGGCCAGCGATTTATATCTTCTACGGATGTGTTGTGGATAGATTTTAAACAGACGTTCCTCAAAGCGGTGCTGATCGGTTATGCCATGGGTTGTCTCGGTGGCCTGGTGGTGGCGTTGTTGATAGATCGATCGAGCTTCTTAAAGCGTGGCCTGCTTCCCATAGGCAACCTGGTGTCGGCTCTGCCGATTGTCGGGGTTGCCCCCATCATGGTGATGTGGTTTGGCTTTGACTGGCCATCGAAGGCTGCCGTCGTGGTGATCATGACCTTTTTCCCTATGCTGGTGAACACGGTATCGGGGCTTGCCGAATCCGATGGAATACAACGGGATCTGATGAAAACCTATGCCGCTGATTATTGGCAAACGCTGTTTAAGATGCGTTTGCCACTAGCGCTGCCTTTTATTTTCAACGCACTGAAAATAAACTCTACACTGGCATTGATTGGTGCCATAGTAGCCGAGTTTTTTGGAACCCCGATAATCGGTATGGGGTTTCGCATATCAACGGAAGTAGGTCGTATGAATGTCGACATGGTCTGGGCCGAAATTGCGGTCGCAGCGGTCGCCGGATCTGTGTTTTATGGTGTTATTGCTTTGCTTGAGCGGATGCTTACTTTTTGGCATCCATCCTTTCGTCACTAGTTGGAGAGTTGCATGAAAAAAATACTTGCCGCGGCCACCGCATTAGGTATTGGCTTGTCAAGCGGAATCACCCACGCAAAAGATGATTTTACCCTTCAATTGAAATGGGTAACGCAGGCGCAATTTGCGGGTTACTACGTTGCTATGGATAAGGGGTATTACGATGATGAAGATCTCAATGTCACGATCAAACCGGGTGGCCCGGACATCGCCCCACCGCAGGTGATTGCCGGTGGAGGTGCCGATGTCGTAGTCGACTGGATGCCATCTGCGCTGGCCAGTCGGGAAAAAGGTGTCGCGCTTGTTAATATTGCGCAACCGTTCAAACGATCCGGCATGATGCTGACCTGCCGCAAGGAGACCGGCATTAAAACCCCTGATGATTTTGCAGATAAGACTTTGGGGGTTTGGTATTTTGGCAATGAGTATCCATTTTTAAGCTGGATGTCGAAGCTGGGCCTGGCCACGGACGGCAGTGCTGGCGGGGTCAGTGTGTTGAAACAGGGCTTTAACGTCGATCCCATCCTGCAAAAGCAGGCCGATTGTGTCTCCACGATGACCTATAACGAATACTGGCAGATTATCGATGCAGGTATTCCGGAAGAAGAATTGACCGTTTTCAAATATGAGGAGCAAGGTGTTTCCACCATGGAAGACGGTTTGTATGTGCTGGAGAAAAACCTTAGCGATCCCGCGTTTGTTGACAAGGCGGCCCGTTTTTTAAAAGCGTCGATGAAAGGCTGGAATTATGCTCGTGAAAACCCTGATGAGGCTGCAGATATCGTCCTTGACAACGATGCCTCGGGCGCACAAACCGAGAAGCACCAGCGCAGAATGATGGGTGAGATCAACAAGTTAACTGAAGGCTCGGATGGCAGACTGGATCCGGCGGATTACGAGCGCACCGTCGAAACACTGCTCTCGGGCGGTAGTGATCCGGTGATTACCAAAGCACCCGAAGGCGCCTGGACGCACGTGATTATTGATAAAGCTCTATAGAGTTAATTGCAGTAGCAATGTAGAGTCGGGCTTCGGGTTGCAGTATCTGGCTGACAACCCGGTGCCGAACTCGTGCGAGTGACAACTATCTATTGTGTGCCCCGGCGGAATCCGGGGCATTTTTACTATTAATACCTGTGTTTATGAACAAAGAAAACGAAACTGGTCTGGCTCCGCTTCCCGATGCCACGTGCTCTGTGCAGGAAGCCTTCGGAGTGGATATTGACATGCAGGTTCCGGCCTACAGCGAGGCATCGGATCTAGTGCCTGACCTCGACCCGGACTACCTCTTTGACCGGCGCACCACGCTGGCAATCCTGTCGGGCTTTGCCACTGACCGTCGAGTGCTGGTGACAGGCTTCCACGGTACCGGCAAGTCCACTCACATTGAGCAGGTTGCGGCTCGGCTCAAGTGGCCATGCCTGCGAATTAACCTCGACAGCCACGTCAGTCGCATCGACTTGATCGGCAAGGACGCAATCGTTCTGCAGGACGGGCAGCAGGTGACCGAATTTCAGGACGGTATTTTGCCCTGGGCTTATCAGCGCAACGTAGCACTGGTATTCGATGAGTATGATGCAGGTCGCCCGGACGTTATGTTTGTAATCCAGCGTGTGCTCGAATCCGCCGGGCGGCTAACCCTGCTTGATCAAAGCCGGGTTATTCGACCGCATCCGGCATTTCGATTATTCGCAACGGCCAACACGGTAGGTTTAGGCGACACCACCGGCCTGTACCATGGCACTCAGCAGATAAACCAGGCACAGATGGACCGCTGGTCGATCACCACCATCCTGAATTATCTGGCGGAAGAAAAAGAAGTCGAGATTGTGCTGGCGAAAGCGCCGCAGTTGCAAAACGATGAGGGGCGGGTAGTAGTTGAGAGAATGGTAGCCCTCGCCGGTCTTACCCGATCCGCATTTCGCAACGGGGATCTTTCGACCGTTATGAGTCCAAGAACCGTGCTGACATGGACACAAAACGCAGACTTTTTCAAAAACATTGCACTGGCATTTGAGCTCACATTTCTCAACAAGTGCGATCCGGTAGAGCGGGAACTTATAGAAGAACTCTACCAGCGTGTATTCGATGAAGAAGTTTCGGCTGCAGCGGTGATTTAGCGAAGCGTAATTGCGATGAATGCAGGTGGTAACAAGACAAAAGAACAGGCGGCTCTGGAAACTGATGCCTTAAAACGATCGCTGAGTGCGTGCGCGCGCGCAGTGGCCGGTGATGAATCACTATCAGTCAACTTTGAACGCGGTAGATCCGCGGTCGAAATCGGCGGTACCCGCATGCAGGAGCCGGGTGCTGAATTGAGCACGGAAGAACTTGCTGTCACCCGGGGCCAGACAGACGCAATGGCGTTGTGGCGCGGCTACCATGACGCAGCCATTCATTCTCGATGCGCGCCGAATGAGGCAACTGCTCGCAAGGTGTTTGATGCGGTCGAGCAAGCTCGTGTTGAGTCAGTGGGTACCCGCAATCTCGATGGTGTCGCCAGTAACCTGGAGAATTCCCGCGCCGCACACCTTGGCAATCTGGATTTACAAAACAGGGATATTGCGCTCGCGGAAGCGCTTGCGGTGTTGATGCGCCAGCGATTAAGTGGTCGCGAAAGCTCGGCGGCAGGCAAGGCCCTTTTAAACAGTTGCAAGGATCAGCTGGAAAAAGTATCGCCTGAGTGGCTGGATCGATTACATGCAGAGCAAAATGATCAGGCAGCTTTTGCAAAGCAAATGAATGATCTGCTGGTATCAATGGAGTTGCTTCATGATATCGAGCCAGGTGATGATCAATCGGATCAGAACCCGGACGATTCGGCAGATGATGATATTCCCGAGGCAGATGCTGACGGAGAATCAACCGGCTCGGACCCGGATGCCGATAGCGAAGCAAATGATGACAGCGGTGATGAAGGCGACAACACCGAAGTATCTGAAACCGAAGATGAAGCCAGCGAGGGGGATCCGGCGGAAAGTCCTGGTGCTTCGATGCAGCTGCCCGGTGCCAACCACTTCGCGACCAGCAACCGCTACAAAATTTACACCACTGAGTTTGATGAAATTGTAAAGCCGCTTGATATCTGCACTTCGGTGGAGCTGGGCCGGTTGCGCGAGCGGCTTGACGAGCATGTGGGAGATTTGCAGTCTTCGGTTGGCCGCTTTGCCAATCGTTTGCAACGTCGGCTACTGGCGCATCAGAACCGGTCCTGGGATTTCGATCAGGAAGAGGGCGTGCTTGATACCGCGCGTCTGACCCGTGTAGTCACCGATCCGATGCAACCGCTGTCTTTTAAATGCGAACGAGAAGCGCAATTCAGAGATACGGTCGTGACCTTGTTAATTGATAACTCCGGATCTATGCACGGTCGTTCTATAGTGGTGGCTGCTGCATGTGCTGATGTGCTGGCCAATACTCTTGAACGCTGCGGTGTGGGAGTCGAAATCCTCGGCTTCACGACAAGGGCCTGGAAAGGCGGGCAGGCCAGGAGTCAGTGGGTGAATGCAGGTCACCCGGTAAACCCCGGTCGGCTCAATGACCTCAGGCATATTGTGTATAAGTCGGCCGACACCCCGTGGCGTCGTGGTCGCAGTAATCTCGGCCTGATGTTGCGCAAGGGCTTACTCAAGGAAAATATTGATGGTGAGGCGTTGATGTGGGCACATCAGCGCCTGGCTGGCCGTCCTGAAAAGCGCAAGATTTTAATGATGATCTCTGATGGCGCACCCATTGACGATTCCACCCTGTCTGCGAACCCGGGTAAATTCCTTGAACGTCATTTGCGAGAGGTGATAGCGCAGATCGAATCAGACCCGGGTGTGGAGCTCACTGCCATCGGTATTGGTCACGACGTGACTCAGTACTACATTCGGGCTGCGACGATTGCCAACGTATCCGAACTTGCCGGTGCCATGACGGCGCAGCTTGCCGATCTGTTTGATCAGGCCATTCCCTCCAGCCAGCGACGTCGTGCGCCAATTCGCATCGTCTGACAGGCGTTTGTCTTTGGCGGTCAATAGTGAGCCGGCAGAGCAGAATCCGGAATACCGAAAATTAAAGAGTGAAAATAAATGTTTAACAACGATGAAAAAATAGAGGGATTTGATAACCGGCTCTGGCAGGCAATGCAAGACGAACAACAACGTCAGGAAGACCATGTTGAGTTGATTGCGTCGGAAAACTATACAAGCCCGCGTGTACTGGAAGCACAGGGCTCTGTGTTGACGAACAAGTACGCGGAAGGGTACCCCTCAAAGCGCTATTACGGTGGTTGTGAGTTTGTCGATGTTGCCGAGCAACTAGCCATTGATCGGGCAAAGGAGTTGTTTAACGCCGACTACGCAAATGTACAGCCACACTCGGGCTCACAGGCAAATGCAGCTGTATATATGGCTTTGTGTGAACCTGGTGATGTGGTCCTGGGTATGTCGCTTGACCACGGAGGTCACCTCACGCACGGTGCCAGTGTAAATTTCTCTGGCAAAATTTATAGCGCCGTTCAGTATGGTCTCGATGAGGAGACGGGAGAGATAGACTATGAACAGGTAGCGACGCTTGCGCGAGAGCACAAACCAAAAATGATTGTTGCGGGATTTTCCGCTTACTCAAAAATTATAGATTGGCAGAAGTTTCGCGATATTGCCGATGAAACGGGTGCCTGGTTGATGGTAGATATGGCTCATGTAGCCGGGTTGGTGGCAGTGGGTCTATATCCCAATCCGGTACCAATTGCTGATGTGGTAACGTCAACCACTCATAAAACCTTGCGCGGGCCACGTGGCGGGTTAATTCTGGCGAAAGCCAATTCGGAGCTTGAGAAAAAATTCAACTCGAACATTTTTCCAGGAATGCAGGGTGGGCCTTTAATGCATGTAATTGCAGCCAAAGCGGTAGCGTTTAAAGAAGCGATGGAGCCGGCGTTTAAAGTCTATCAACAGCAGGTACTGGATAATGCGCGCGCCATGTGCGAGATTTTTCAACAACGCGGATACAAAATTGTCTCGGGCGGTACGGAAGACCATCTGTTTTTACTCGATCTGATCGATAAGGGTATTACCGGCAAGGAGGCTGATGCAGCATTGGGGCGTGCCCATATTACGGTAAACAAGAATACGGTACCAAAAGATCCACAATCGCCGTTTGTCACCAGCGGACTTCGTATCGGTTCGCCGGCAGCAACGACTCGGGGTTTCAAGGAAGCTGAAATGCGTGATCTGGCAGGCTGGATGTGCGATGTGCTCGACGATGTTGGCAATGAAACTGTCATCGCTGAAGTGAGTCAGAGAGTAACTGCGCTTTGTCATCGGTTCCCGGTGTATCGGGGCACGTGATTGGCGTACATCTGCGTAGTGTGCGGAAACATCATCCGTTGCGGGTAGCGGTTTTTCAATCGTCACCTAAAATTGAACTCATTATGTCTATTTAACCACCTGTATTGCATGATTGGCGCGAGAGTGCTGCAATGCCTGGTCAGGAACCCGATTAGAGACGAAATGTGGATATCAAAATTAACTCCGTAGTGATGGTTGCTGCGGCATGGTTATCCCTGGTTTGCAGTCCTGTGGCTGCACAAAAAATCAGTGATCTGCCAGCTGACAGCCCGGTACTTGAGCCAGTGGTAACCAAGATGGGTGACTGGAGTCTCGTTTGTGAGCCAGGTGGTGGAGAGGGTGCGTGTGCGATGACGCAACTGGGTCTCGACCCCCAGGGATCGCCAGCGATTGAATTTGTGGTTAGAAAAGTCAACGACGATAAAGCCGAGATCAACGGTGTAAAGGTGAACGCAGTAGCAGACATCATTACACCGCTTGGGGTGTTGCTTGAGTTTGGCCTTCGGCTGAAAATTGATTCCGGCGAAGAGCGTGGTGCGCCGTTTCGTATTTGCCAGCAGCATGGATGTCTGGTGAGAGAACCGTTGAGCGATGATGTCGTTAAAAAGCTGAAGGCAGGTGCCACTGCAACGGTAACAGTTGCTGCAGAGGGAGCAGGCCCCATCGAAATCGAAATATCGCTCGCCGGATTTACCAAAGCTTACGACTCCCTCTAGAGAAGGTTGCACAGGCCCACCTGCCTTTGTCCGGACCAATAGCAGCGATACTCGTTTCTGTATTTGCGCTGTCGTTCGGGGACGCGTTGATCAAATGGACCAGCGCGGACTTTTCTATTTGGCAAATCTACATCGTACGCTCTGCAATGGCGGTGATGTTGCTGCTGGTGCTGCTCAGGTTAACTGAGCCCGGTGCCAGGCTTTTACCTGAGTCGGTTATCTGGACTGGCTTGAGGAGCCTTCTATTAGCGCTTATGTGGATAGCCTATTATCTATCCCTGCCTCATATTCAATTGTCAGTCGCTGCGGCGATCTACTACACGTCTCCACTGTTTATCGCTTTGCTGTCATCATGGATTGCTAATGAGCGCCCGGGATTTTTTCTGTGGCTGGCCACGGCAACGGGATTTACAGGGGTTCTGGTTATTGTACGTCCGGATACCGGTGAGTTTAACGCTTATGTATTGTTGCCATTGCTGGCGGCAGCGCTATACGCTGTCGCAATGGTAATTACACGCACCAGATGTCAGCGCGAAAACCCCAAAGTGTTGTCACTGGTATTGAATGTAACGTTTATTGTGATTGGCTTGATTGCGTTGGCTGTACTCAACATATGGCAACCATCGCCCCGACATTTAGCGGACAGTCCGTTTTTATACAGCGGCTGGTCGCCTCTGAGTCTGCTTGACTGGATGGTGATGTTGTCACTTGCGCTGGTCATTGTTGTTGGTAGCTGGTTTGCGGCCATTGCCTATCAACGTGGCAAACCATCTGTGGTTGCTGTTTTTGATTATTCCTATTTGATATTCAGTGCGATGTGGGGACTGCTGTTGTTTAGAGAGATACCCGATCTTTCTACAATGGGGGGTATTCTACTGATCGCGTTAGCGGGTTTTTTATCGATTCGCTTTGCAACGGCAGTTCCGTAACAGCGGGAGAATCAGGCTTGCGGGTTTATTCCGGCGCCAGCTCGATGAGCCTGATCATCGTGTGCACGGGCGTATAACTCGTGGTAGCGCGCGGCGCTTGCGTCCCAGCTAAAATTTAGTGCCATTCCGTTTTGCTGCAGTGTTCGCCAACGGGATTTGTCTTGATACACGGTAAGTGCACGCCCTATGCCTGCCTCTAGTGCAGCGCTGGTCGCAGCTTCAATAACAAAGCCGTTAGCCGTTTCTGGATTTTTGTCACAATCGGTAACCGTATCTGCGAGCCCTCCAACATTGGTTACCACTGGCAAGGTGCCATAGCGCAGGCTATACATTTGGTTCAAGCCGCATGGCTCGTATCGCGAAGGCATTAGAAAAATATCAGAGCCGGATTCGATCAGCCGTGACCATGACTCGTTAAACCCGATTTTTACAGACACTTTTCCAGGCAACCGGTGTTGAAGTGATTCGAGCTTCAGTTGCAGGCTGGTTTCTCCTGACCCAAGGACAACCAGCTGGAAGCGTTCATTCGCCATTGCAGAAATTGCATCGATAAGAATATCGATGCCTTTTTGCTCGGCAAGCCGACTGATAACCCCGAGTACCGGTAATGATGTATCGACAGGCAGGCCCATCAGCTCCTGCAGTGCAGTTTTATTGCTGCTCTTTTTATCGAGGGTTTGCGCGTTGTAGTTTTGGGGCAGGTAGGGATCGGTCGCCGGGTTCCAGTCGTTGATGTCTATACCATTGAGTATGCCGCTAAGGCGATCGCCGCGACTGCGCAAAATTCCTTCCATGCCATTGCCAAACGCTGGTGTGGTAATTTCAGAGGCGTAGCCAATACTGACCGTGTTTACCCGATCAGCGTATGCCAGACCGCCTTTTATAAAACTGGCCTGGCCCCAGAACTCCAGTCCGTTGTCATGAAACAGTGCCGGGGGAAGGTTGAGTTCGGTATAGACGCTTTGCATGATGTTGCCCTGGTAGGCAAGGTTGTGCACGGTAAATACCGTTGCCGGACGTTTCCCGGATAGCTCCAGTAGCGCCGGCACCAAACCGGTTTGCCAATCGTGGCAGTGCACAATATCCGGTTGCCAGTTTAGCTGAGCCCGGTTTTGTGAAATTTCTACAATAGCCTGGGAAAACAGTGCGAAGCGTAAAGGATTGTCGGGCCACGCGCGGTCGTTGTCCGACATGTAGGGATTGCCGGGACGATTGCTGAAACACGGGTGCGTCACCAGTAAAACCTCAAGCTCGGCGAGTCTGGTAGAGCATATTGCGACCGTACCCAGTGGAAGGTCAACGGTACTTTGGAATACCGGTGCGTTGATCTGGTCGAGCACCGATTCATATCCGGGAATGATGACTCGTACATCGTTGTCAGCTCTTCTCAACGCATGAGGCAAACTGCCACAGACATCCGCAAGCCCGCCCGTTTTTATTAAAGGGGTGATTTCGCTACAGGCGAAAAGAACGTTAAAGGGTGGAGTATCTGTGGCCATAAAAAATCGGGTTAACTATTTTTTTGTTGCAGGATAAGGGCCGCAAGAGGAGGCAGGTTAAGTGACAGGCTGTGATCGCTACCGTACAATGGTCGGTCTATGGTTTTGTACTGCTGGTGTGTGGGTGTGTTGCTTCCACCATAAATCTCGCTGTCTGAATTAAATACCTCTTCGAAACTGGCGGCGCCGTGAAACGGCAGACAATAATCCACCCTTGGTACAGGCGTAAAGTTTAGAACGACAAGCAGCGTTTCCTGTGAACTGTGCCGAAGCCAGGCGAGTACCGAGTTTTCTGAATCGTCTGCATTAAGCCATTCGAAGCCACTACTTTCAAATTCGGCCTCATGCAAACCTTTGTGTTTCCGGTAAAGTCTATTCAGGTCAGCCAGCATTTGCATAACACCACGATGCGCCGGGGCTTCGGTCAAGTGCCAATCCAGAGTGGTATTGCAGTTCCATTCGTTGCGCTGGGCAAACTCGCAACCCTGAAAAATCAGCTTTTTCCCGGGGTAGCTGAACTGGTAAGCGTAAAGTAGACGCAAGTTGGCAAACTGTTGCCAGTCGTCACCCGGCATCTTCGCAAGCATGGATCCTTTACCGTGCACCACTTCGTCATGGCTGAACGGCAACACGAAATTTTCAGTGAAAACGTAGAGAATGCCAAACGTTAATACATGGTGATGGTACTTTCGGTTAATCGGATCTTCATTGAAATAGGTGAGGGTGTCGTGCATCCAGCCCATGTTCCATTTCATGCTGAACCCGAGACCGCCGTGCTCGGCTGGCCTTGATACCTGCGGCCAGGAAGTGCTTTCCTCCGCAATGATAACGCTGCCCGGTACCTCGCTTTGCGTCACGTGGTTCAGTGTCCGCAGGAATTCTACCGCTTCGATATTTTCTCTGCCGCCATACTTATTTGGTAGCCAGTCGCCGGATTCCCGCGAGTAGTCCAGATAAAGCATCGAGGCGACTGCATCAACGCGCAGGCCGTCGAGGTGAAATTCGCGTAGCCAGTACAGCGCGGATGCGAGTAAAAAATTACAGACTTCGCGCCGACCATAGTTAAAGATCAGCGTGCCCCAGTCTCGGTGCTCGCCCAAACGCGGGTCCTGGTGCTCGTAAAGGCAGGTTCCGTCGTAGCGTGCGAGACTGAAAGCATCCTTTGGAAAATGAGCGGGCACCCAATCGAGGATCACACCGATTTTGGCTTGATGGCAGAGATCGACCAGGTAGCGAAAATCGTCAGGACTTCCAAATCTGCTGCTTGGCGCAAAATAGCCTGTGACCTGATAGCCCCAGGAGTCATCGAGCGGGTGCTCGGTCACCGGCATTAGTTCAATGTGGGTAAAACCCATAAAGGTGACGTATTCAACCAGCTTTCCGGCGATAGCGCGATAATTTAGAAACTGGCCTTTGTCGTCCCGATGCCAGGAGCCCAGATGGACTTCATAGACGCTGGCAGGAGAATGCTGCCACTGGTTTTTACGTCGTTCGCTGATCCATTCGTCGTCCTTCCAGCAGTGTGTGCTGGTGCTAACCCGGCAAGCCGTTTTAGGCCGGATTTCGAATTCGTTGGCACAAGGGTCCTGTTTGGTGATAACCGCCTGCTGCGGATCGTTTGTGCGCAATTCGAATTTATAGGCCTCGCCTGCCTTTACGTCAGGCAGGAATAATTCCCAGACTCCACTGTCGCCTCTGCAACGCATCGGGTTGATGCGTCCGTCCCATTGATTGAAATCCCCGACTACACTTACACGCAAAGCCGAAGGTGCCCACACAGCGAAACGGATTCCGGTCACATCATCAACGGTAAGTTGATGGGCGCCTAAAATTTCATACAATCTCAGGTGTCGGCCTTCGTTAAATAAATGCAGGTCGAAGTCTGACAGAGTGGGGCCGAATCGATAGGGATCGTGATGGATATGGGTTGAGCCCGTTCGATCAGTCCAGCTCAGCCGGTTGTCAGGCGGGACGGAATCAGCAGTGAGTACAAAAAAATCGGTGCCGGCGATACGCTCAAAGGCTTGACCGGAATCTGCCACAGACACAGTTTCGGCCAGCGGATTAAAGACGCGCACAAAATAGTGGTCACCAGTCTTGTGCAAACCCAGCACAGAAAACGGATCGTGGTGGGTGGCGTCGGCAATTCTTTGCATTGGAGCGCTGAACTGCATTGCCTCCGAATTTGTGTTGCTGACTGAAATTGCCCGCATTCCCCGTTTTGTAGTGTGATTATGTGCGGCCGGTAAGGACTATACTTAACTGGACCTCTTTTTGCGAAGCCGGTTGTGGAGGGCCCCGGGTATGTACCCGTCGCTTATCTTAGCTGCAATTCCCGCGCAAGTCGTTGTTCGTATAGAGTACAGGGCTTGCATATTCACTGGAACCGGGCGGTATTTGTCGTCTATGTCCATTTTTCACCTCTTTGTCCGGCGGAGTCTGCGCCGGGTGATCCCGTTCCGCTAGAACTTTTCGTTGCTGTGAACAATTAGTGTATGCGAATTAATCCAAAAACCGCCTTTGCTGTGTCAGGCTTTGTTAGTACCGGAGTCTATTGCGCGAATTGCCGCCAAACCACAAGGGTGGGCAAATTGGCTGTCGGTAACCATCGCCCGTGTGGTGAGCGAAGTACGGTTGGGCAGCGCACCGGGTCAGGAATAGTATGACAATAAATGTATACAACCAGAATCCGACACCGGCTGGCCGATTTGTTAGCCGCCTGACACGCGATGCCATGGCTCTGGTGCTTGCCGGAGGACGTGGCTCGCGGCTTGAAAATCTGACTGACTGGCGAGCCAAGCCCGCAGTACCTTTCGGTGGCAAGTTTCGCATCATAGATTTCCCGCTGTCCAATTGTCTTAACTCGGGGATTCGCAGAGTTGGAGTCCTCACCCAGTACAAGGCCCATTCGCTGATCCGGCACATTCAGCGCGGTTGGGGGATGATTGGCGGGGATTTCGGCCCGTTCGTCGAGTTGTTGCCTGCGCAGCAGCGAACCGATGAAAACTCCTGGTATAAGGGGACTGCAGACGCGGTGTATCAGAACATCGACATTATTCGTAGCTTTGATCCAAAGCATGTGATCATTCTTGCTGGCGATCACGTCTATAAAATGGACTATGGGCCGATGCTGGCCTACCACGTCGCTCAGCAATCGGAATTGACCATCGGATGTATAGAAGTACCGGTGGATGATGCATCTGCCTTTGGCGTGCTAAGCATGGCTTCGGATGGTCGTGTCGAAGAATTCAATGAAAAGCCGGAGCATCCTGTTCAGCTGGCTGATAAGCCGGGCACGTCCCTCGCGTCGATGGGAATCTATATTTTCGATATGGAGTTTCTATGTCGCCAGTTGCTGGAAGATCACGATGTGCCCGGATCAACACATGACTTTGGCAAAGACATTATTCCACGAGTTATTCCCACCAGTGCAGTTTATGGCTATTCTTTCCTCGACAAGCAAAGCGGCGGGCAGAGTTACTGGCGAGATGTTGGAACACTCGATTCCTTTTGGGGGGCTAACCTCGAACTGACCCGGGTACTTCCAGAACTCAATATGTACGACAAAGAGTGGCCTATATGGACACATCAAGAGCAATTGCCACCGGCCAAGTTTGTTCATAATTCTGATGAAAAGCGGGGAGCCGCATTTAATTCTCTGGTGTCGGGTGGTTGCATTATCTCCGGTGCCACGGTGACGGAGTCACTGCTGTTTTCAAATGTCAGTGTTGGTGAGTTTTCACGGCTTGAAGAATCGGTAATCATGCCCGATGTGGTTGTCGGTGAGCACTGTCATGTTCGACGTGCCATTCTGGATCGTGGAACTAAAATTCCCGATCATTGCAAAATTGGCATTGATATCGAGGAAGACCGGAAGCGTTTTTTTGTAAGTCCGGGTGGAATCGTACTGGTGACACCGGAAATGCTTGGGCAGAATCTGCACAGCGTTAAATGATCTCAGCGCGGTTTTAGTGTCAGGCGGCTCACCCATGTTCCCTGAGTAAGGTCGCAACGAACTCTGCAGGATGCTGCAGCGATAACGGGTCCGCGTGCAGATTTTGATGGTCGGGTCGTTAACTATTGAACCGTAAATATGATTCTTCAATGGAGAACACCGTTGTTGTTAGCAACTGCCAGTGACATACGTAACCTTCGGCGGTTGCGCGTTATCTCAGTGGTAATAGCGTGAGGCTGCACAAGCCGCTTGAACAGCGGCGCGCGGGGGTTCTCCTGCATCCCACTTCTCTCCCCGGTCCCTGGCGCCAGGGAGACTTCTCACACAATGCCTATCGCTTTGTAGAATTTCTCGCGGCAGCCGGACAGACCATTTGGCAGGTGATGCCCTTGGGGCCTACACACGCTGATGGCAGCCCCTATCAGTGTTTGTCCACTCATGCCGGTAACCCTTTGTTGATTAGTCTGGATTGGCTGGTCGACAAGGGCTGGCTTGACGAGGTTGTGTGGGAGCACGCCGGGCAAACCAGTGAGTGGCGTTTTCAGGTGCTGGAGCAAGCCTGTCACCGTGCGCTCGACGTGATGAGTGCTGAACAACGAAAAGACTTTGATCGATTCGTCAGAGGGCAGGATTTCTGGCTTGACGATTATGCGAAATTTGTGGTGCTAAAAGAAATGCATCACGGGGTGTCGTGGACGCAGTGGCCGGAGGGTTTAAGACGCTATGAAAAACAGTCAGTAGACAAAGCGCTTGAAGGCAGTCAGAGAAAGTTGCTGATTAAAAAGTTTGAGCAATATCTTTTTTTTGTGCAATGGCGGCAGCTACGGAAATACGCGCACGAACACGGGGTTTATCTGTTTGGTGACCTGCCTATTTTTGTCTCTGGTGACAGTGCTGACGTCTGGGCCAATCGCGGCTATTTTACGGTTGATGAAAACGGGCAGGGTGAAGAGGTAGCCGGTGTCCCCCCCGATGCTTTCACTGCAGAAGGGCAGCGCTGGGGCAATCCCTTATACGACTGGGAGCAACTTCAAAAGGATGGCTTCAGTTGGTGGATGGATCGGCTTCGCACGCATTTCAGCCTGTTTGATTTAGTGCGCATTGATCACTTTCGGGGTCTGGAGTCCTATTGGTCAATTCCGGCTGATTCTCCGACAGCAATGAATGGTCAATGGGTTAAGGCTCCGGGTTCTGCTTTACTGGAAACGGTGAAACAGAAATTCAGTGAACTCTCCCTGGTCGCTGAAGATCTGGGCATCATTACCAGTGCGGTTGATGAATTGCGCTGTGACTTTTCCCTGCCGGGCATGAAAGTATTGCAGTTTGCATTCGACGGCGATGTCCACAACCATCATCTTCCTCATAACCACGCTGTTGATATGGTGGCCTACACGGGCACACACGACAACGATACTACAGCTTCCTGGTACCATCAGGCAGATGCGCAAACGCAACATCGGGTGCGGCAGTATCTGGAGTGTTCGGATAGCGATATGCCCTGGCCGCTTATACGCTGCGCGATGATGTCTGTGGCGCAGACTGCTATCATTCCGATGCAAGATGCACTCGGCCTGGGCACAGGGCATAGAATGAATACCCCGGGCACGACATCGGATAACTGGTGCTGGCGGTTTGACTGGTCGCAGCTTGACACGGGACTGGCTGACCGGTTGCGCGAATTGACGGTTAACTATAGCCGGTTGCCAGATGAGGAGTCGATTCGCAGTTTTCAGAGCGAAAATACGTGGCCACTAGTGGATCGTCGGCGAGCGTGACACGAGCAATAAACCGGGCACTGCCGTAGCGTAAAGGTAGCCGCGCTTTACCTTGTAAACATTGCGCGTTAGGGTGGTGCATTAACGGCCAACGTATTGAAACCTCTGTGTCAATTACCTGCTTCGTCAGTTGTGCCACTGGCCTTGAGAAAATTCTGGCGAGTGAACTCAAAACACTTGGAATAAAAGACCAAAAGATGCGCAGAGCGGGTGTCGATTGCGTTACCGACCTGCGCCAGATCTACCGTATTTGCTTATGGTCCCGGGTGGCCAACCGGGTACTCTATCCGCTGGCAGCATTTCGGGTGGCCGATGAAAAGAGCTTTTACGACGGTATCTACAAGCTCGACTGGTCAGAGCATCTCACGGAAAATGGCACTCTTGCTGTCGATTTTTATACCTCCGATTCCTGCATTACTCACAGCCGGTATGGTGCGCAATTGACCAAGGACGCTGTGGTCGACCGTTTTCGTGAGAATACCGGTAGTCGTCCAGGTGTTGATCGTGCGACTCCGCATATTCGTATCAACGTGTATCTGTTTAAAAACCGGGCACGGGTTAGTCTGGATATGGCCGGTAGCAGTCTGCATCGACGCAATTATCGAATCGACGGTGGACTTGCCCCTCTAAAAGAAAACCTGGCGGCGACCATACTATTGGCTACCGAGTGGCCTGCGCTCGCGAAAAAGGGAGTTCCACTCGTTGACCCGATGTGTGGTTCGGGCACACTGTTGATTGAGGCGGCGATGATGGCAACGGGGATGGCGCCCGGTTTGCAGCGAGACTACTTTGGCTTCAGCGGCTGGAGACAGCATCAAGCGGACACCTGGAACACAATAATTGATGAGGCGAAAAATAGCGTAAAGCTTGAAAACCTGCCTTCGGTGAGCGGATATGACATTGACGCAAAAGCGGTTGCGACTGCGTTGGCCAATATTGAATCTGCCGGGCTGGGTGGTTTGATCCCTGTTGAGCAAAGTGATTTTTTTAAACGGAGAGAGCCGTTGCCCGGTGGACCAGGTCTGGTGGTGGTCAATCCGCCTTACGGGGATCGCCTTGAACCAGATAGCGAGATCGGTGCGTTTTATTCGAAGCTTGGTCGGTCACTGCGGCGCCAGGCGGCTAACTGGAAGCTCGCACTGCTGACGGGCAAGCCAGCCCTGTTTCATCGAACCGGGCTATCAAGACGGGTTTTACTCGATTGTATCAACGGCGGCATTGACTGCCGCCTGTTTGTTACCGGTATCCCTCCGGGCACTGCTCCAGAGGATGAGAGTACCGATGATGGTGCTGGCCCGACAACAGATGACTTTAATCCGTGGCTGCAAGCCACGCCTCGTAATGCAAGGTCAGATGAGCAATTCGAAACTGTGGACAAAAACAAATCACAGGAACCGGTTGCGGGCCTTGATCATTTTCGGGACCGGCTGCGCAAGAATTTAAAGCAGCTGTCTGGCTGGGCACGATCTGCGGGTATAACGAATTACCGGGTGTACGATGCTGATCTGCCAGACTATGCATTTGCGCTCGATGTGTATAACGCTGATGGTATTGGTCCGTCAACCGGTAAAACTTCCGACGCGCCGGATCTGTATGTTTGTTTGCAGGAATACCAGGCGCCCTCGCATATTGATAAAGTGTTAGCGCAGCGCCGTGTAGACGGTGCGAGCCAGATAGTTATCGCAGAAACCGGATGTCATCGGGCCAATCTCGCGGTTAAAAGGCGCGAGCGTCAACGAGCAGAATCCCAGTATGTGCGTCTGCAAAAACGTGATCAATACCATGAGGTGCGAGAGGGTCAGTGTCGTTTGTTGATAAACATTCATGATTATCTGGATACCGGATTGTTTCTGGATCACCGAAAGGTGCGCCAATGGATTGGAAAATCGAGTCGCGGCAAGCGTGTTCTGAATCTGTATTGCTACACTGGCAGTGCAACGGTACATTCGGCGACGGGTGGTGCCTGCGAAACCGTGAGCGTTGATTTATCACAAAAATATCTGGAGTGGACGAGAAGAAATCTTGTTCTTAACAAGTTTGATTTACAAAAACACGAGTTGGTGCGGGCCGATTGCAGAGCATGGCTTCAGCAGTTCAAACAATCAGCGGTGAACAAGTTTGATGTGGTGTTTCTGGATCCACCCACGTTCTCCAATTCGACTTCCATGGACGAAGACTGGGATGTGCAACGAGATCATGAGTCGATGATTGACGATTGTATGTCTATACTCGATAACGACGGAGTGTTGATATTTTCGAATAACTTCAGACGTTTCAAGCTGGCGGCGTCTGTGCGCAGAAAATATCAGGTACAGGATCGGTCAAAATGGAGTTTACAGCGAGACTACGCGCGGAACCCGCGTATACATCAATGCTGGTTTATCACCCATAAACCAGGTAATGTTGCTGGCTGAGCAAGTAAGTGGAGCCGGGCGCTTGTGAATGGCCGTGTATTCGAACGAATGTTTCTGAACATTCAGCCGGCCATGCAGACGCACGCGTATTACCAACCAGAATCTTCATCCGGAGTTAACGAGTGGGCGAGTTTTTTTTCAACTACGGGCTGTTCTTTTTCAAACTGCTGACGTTTTTTTTGTTGTTCGTGGCAGCTGTGATAATTCTGACCTCGCTCGGCGGGCGCGGTCGTCGTGAAAACGGAACGATTACAGTGACCAATATTAATGAACAGCTGGATTTTAGCCGTGATGTTTTGCAGTCCATGGTGCTCGATCCGGCGGATCTCAAAGAGTCAGAAAAAAAGAAAAAGAAAAAACAAAAACTTGAGGCGAAAGAAAAAAAAGCAGCGGCAAAACAGGCGGCAAAAAATCGTGGCGACGGCACCACCATCGTCGATGAAAAAAAGCGCCGGCGAGTGTATACCCTCGATTTCACCGGTGACATCCGTGCTAGCCAGGTAGAGAATTTGCGTCGGGAGATAACCGCAATTCTCTCTATGGCCGATGTCTACGATGAAGTACTGGTTCGGGTGGAAAGTGGCGGCGGTACTGTTCACGGTTACGGTCTGGCAGCGGCTCAACTGCAGCGTGTGCGCGATAAGAATATTACCCTGACGGTTAGCGTGGACAAGGTAGCGGCAAGTGGCGGGTATTTGATGGCGTGTGTTGCCAACAAGATTATTGCAGCACCATTTGCCATCATTGGATCAATTGGGGTAATGGCGCAGATCCCGAACGTAAACCGCTTGTTGAAGAGGTACGATATTGATGTTGAGCTCGTCACTGCCGGCGAGTACAAACGCACTCTGACTGTGCTCGGAGAAAACACAGAAAAGGGCCGCCAGAAATTTATATCTGACCTTGAAGTTATTCACGATCAATTCAAAAATTTTATTTCCCGCTTTCGTCCCCAAACAGTAATAGCGGATGTTGCGACAGGAGAAGTCTGGAGCGGGGAGGCTGCTGTTCGAATGAAACTGGTGGACGAAATCGGTACGAGTGACGACTATCTGGTCGACTGTTGCGACCAGGCGGATGTCTATCGGGTCAAATACGAAGAAAAGAAATCGCTGCCGGAAAAGCTTGGTCTGGCGGCCGAGGCTTCTATCGACCGGGTGGTTGAAAAATGGCTGCAGCGTGCCTGCAACTCACGCTTTTTAAATTGAAAAACGACTGTCAGAGTAAAGACGCGGTGTGGTGTTCCGGTACTGTTTCTTTAACAACAATAAAAGCGCTTGTATGACATATATTCGCGGCACTTAACGTCCGCGCTATATAAAAGCCGGTATTATTTGGCGACGTTACGTCTGCCGCTACCAGCGATATTAACACCGTATTTTTTCATCAGTCGATAGAGCGTTACGCGAGACACACCAAGTTGGGAAGCAGTCTCCGTTACGTTGTTGTAGTTTCTCTCCAGTGCATTCCTGATGAACTCGCCTTCTGCCTTGGCTCGAACTTCATCCAGATTAGTTGGGCTTTCGTTATCCGGCTCGCTGGTCGAATGAGAACCGAGGCCAAGGTCGACGGCCTGTATCAGGCTGCTTTCGCACATAACGATGGCCTGACGTACCCTGTTTAGCAACTCTCGTACGTTACCTGGCCAGTTGTGCTGATGCATTGCTATTTTTGCTTGCTGTGAAAACCCTTTGATACGCCCTGGAGATTCGTTGACGAATTGCTCGAAGAAATACTGCGCCAGTGTGTCTACATCACCGATTCGGTCACGCAGCGCCGGTATTTCTATATGCAGTATATTTAGCCGGTAATACAGATCTTCACGGAACAGGCCATTTGCTACCGCATCGTCAATATTGTTTGAGCTGGAGGTAATTATCCGAACGTCGACTGGTACAGCCTGGTTGCCGTTAACACGCTCAACCTGCCCAGACTGCATAAATCGCAAAAGCATCATTTGCTGCTCGGCCGGCAAGTCTGTTATTGAATCCAGAAACAATGAACCACCTGTGGCTTTTTCCAGAGAGCCCGGGCCACTCTCGCTGGAACCAAAAATTTCTTCCGCAATTAGTGCCGCTGGAATGGTAGCGCAGCTTACTGTCACGAAAGGTTCTTCACTGCGCGGAGATTGATTGTGTAACGCGCGGCTAACGAGTTCCTTCCCGGTTCCGGTTTCGCCGGTGATCATTACCGGAGCGTCAACGCGGGCGGACTTTTTAACCGTTGCATAAAGGATTTGCATTGCGTCGCTTTTGCCGACCATGCGGGTGTCTTCGTCGGCAATCAGTGAGTTCAGGGCGGGCTTGGGCCTCAGCACAGACATGCCGTAGGCGTGACCTATAGTGGCGATAAGCTGTGCGTTATCACAGGGAAGGGTGTGATAGTCGTAACAGTGATCGGAGATCATTCCTGCGGCACGATCTTCTTCAACCACGGCCGGTTCAACCACGGCAACCCAGTTGAGCGGGTGGCGGTTAAGGAGGGCTTCGACACTGTCTAGCTCGGTCAGATGGCTCTTGTGCAAAACCACAACGCCAACTTCAAACGCTTCGCGGTAAAGGTGCTGTTCTGCTGCGTCGCAAGAGGTGGCTGAATCAACGTTCCAACTGGCATTTTCCAACACCTGTGCCAACTGGCTTTGCTCGCCGCTCAGGTCGCAGAAGAGGATTCTGCGTGCGGCAAAAGAGCGTTTCTCGGACGCACTCTTACCGGCAGCCGATGCTGCCCCGCTTGTTTGAGAAGCATTCATTAAAATCTATTCCGATCCTGTGCGCGGCAGTAGGCAATAGCTGACTGCTGAGGCGCTTGATTAGCCTTCTTGCGCTGCATCCCAGGGTACTGCAGGGTGCAACTCTTGTAGGGGGCAAGGTTAACCAACGACAACTGCTTAATCTTCGCAGAGCGTCATATAATTGACAATTTGTTCGGGAGTGTATCTGTAATGTCACTCCCTTTGCTGAAATAGTAACAGTTTTCACCGGTGAATCCACATGATTTAGCAACTGCGCATGGTGGGTAAAACGGTGCCAATGTGCCCTTATTCGTTGTTTTACAGAGAGCTATCTTGATTGATTAATGTCGAATGTTAGGCAATTGATTGTCGTTTGCCGTGTGATTCGCGTCGAATCGTATGGGGTGCTTGCCTGGTGTGGTGGTGCACCAGAGGATATTTTTAGACGAAGATCAGTCTCCAGGCCCTTTCGCAGAGGTGAACCTTTTACATATACGCTGGTCACGCCCGGCGGATGCTTGACCGGGAGCGTATAATTTGCGGCGAAGCATTACTGCAGTTTTATTGTTTTTTCGCGCAGCACAAATTTCTGGATTTTGCCCGTTGAAGTTTTTGGCAATTCACCAAAAACCACTTTCGACGGACATTTAAAGTGCGCCATACGGCTCCTGCACCAGTCGATTATTTCCTCTGCGGTGGTACTGGCGTCCGGTTTCAGGCAAACAAAAGCACAGGGCGTCTCACCCCATTTTTCGTCATCCATTGCTACTACCGCGGCTTCGAGGACTTCGCTGTGCGCATAAAGTACATCCTCGATTTCGATAGAAGAAATGTTTTCACCACCAGAGATGATCACATCTTTAGAGCGGTCCGTTATACGTAAATAACCGTCCGGGTCCATAACTGCCAGATCCCCCGAGTGAAACCAGCCTCCGGAAAATGCCCTTGCGGTTTCCTCCGGGTTTTTCAGATAGCCACTCATCACGATGTTGCCGCGAAACATAATTTCCCCGGTGGTGACGCCATCCCTGGGTACAGGCACCATAGTCTCAGGGTCGAAGACATCCAGACCTTCCAGTACCTGGTAGCGAACACCTTGCCGGGATTTAAGGCGAGCACGCTCGGTGGGAGGCTCATCGTCCCACCGGGTTTTCCAGGCACACATCACCGCCGGGCCGTAGGTTTCTGTTAATCCATAGACGTGCATCATTTCAAAGCCCCGGCTCTCCATCGCCTCAAGTATTGCTGCTGGCGGTGGAGCTGCGGCCGTCATGACTTTTATAACGTGATCAAACTCGCACTGGTGTTCCGGATCGGTATTGATAATCGTGCTGAGCACAACGGGAGCACCGCAAAGATGATCGACACGATGTTTGGCTATGGCGTCGAATATTGCTGGTCCGGAAACAGCCCGCAGACAGATACTGGTACCTGCGACTGCCGCGAGTGACCATGGGAAACACCAACCGTTGCAGTGAAACATCGGCAGCGTCCACAGGTATCTCGGATGGTGAGGCATTTCCCAGCCAGCGATATTACTGAGTGCGTTCAGGCAGGCTCCGCGGTGATGGTAAACCACTCCTTTGGGGTTGCCGGTTGTGCCGGATGTGTAGCCGAGGCTGATGGCATCCCACTCGTCTAGAGGTAATTGCCATGCAAAATCAGGGTCTCCGGTTTGCAGAAAATCATCGTAGGTAATGGTACCGAGCCGTTGCCCGTCGAGGACAGCGGGGTCTTCAATATCAATGACGATGATGTCACGTTTCAACAAGCGCAGTGCTTCGGCGACTACCTTGTAACTGCCGGTGTCCGTAATTAAAACCCTCGCCTCGCCATGCTCAAGTATGAATGCGACGGTGGCGGCGTCGAGCCGGGTATTAATGGCATTAAGCACAGCTCCGGACATGGGTACGCCGAAGTGCGCTTCATACAGTGCAGGAATGTTTGGTGCCATGACTGCTACTGTGTGGCCGGTGGTCACGCCAACGTTATGAAGCGCGCTCGCAAGTCTGATGCAGTTCTCGTAAGTTTGTGCCCAGTTTTGTCTGCGCTCGTTGTAGATCAGAGCTAAATGTTCGGGGTATACATCAGCCGCACGTGTTAAAAAACCTAGTGGTGACAGCGCGGTATAGTTGGCCGCGTTTTTATCCAGATCGATTTTGAAAGGGTTAGCGATTGCAGGCATGGCGTAGTGCTCAAGTTAGGCAGAGTGCACGTGAGACGATCCGCATTATAATAGAAAGCCTGTTGCGTGGAGTGTTGCTTATGGAAAATTCAGATAAACGACCGCTTGCCGGCGTTAAAGTGCTTGAACTCGGCCAGTTGATTGCGGGACCACAAGCGGGTTGTGTACTGGCCTACTTTGGAGCAGAAGTCATCAAGGTCGAGTCACCGGGGCGTGGTGATCCGATTCGCCAATGGAGACTACTCGATGATTCTGGCACGTCTTACTGGTGGCACAGCATAGGGCGTAACAAAAAATCCGTTACCATCGATCTGAAAACAGACCGGGGCAGGGAAGTGGTGCGGCAGATGATTAACGAGGTTGATGTTGTGCTGGAGAATTTTCGTCCAGGCACATTGGAACGTTGGGGCCTCGGTCCCGATTCCTTCAAAAAGTCAAACCCGAAGCTTGTATTTACGCGCGTTAGTGGTTACGGGCAAACCGGACCACTTGCAAGCAGGCCGGGTTATGCATCGGCCTGCGAAGCGTACGGCGGATTTCGTCACGTGAATGGATTTACCGATAGACCGCCGGTACGGCCAAATCTTAGTCTTGGGGATACGCTCGCAGGCATGCATGCCGTGATCGGGATTCTGCTTGCGTTACTGGGCCGCGCCACGAGTGGTCACGGGCAAGTTGTCGATGTATCTATTTTCGAATCCGTTTACAACATGATGGAAGCTGTGGTCCCGGAGTACTCTGGTCGAGGTGCTATTCGTGAACCATCAGGGTCAACACTCACCGGAATTGTTCCAACCAATACCTACCTGTGTTCGGATGAGAAGTATGTGGTTATCGGTGGTAACGGGGATTCTATTTTTAAACGGCTAATGCACTGTGCGGGTCGCGATGATTTGGCGGACGACACCCGTCTTACACACAACGCAGGTCGGGTTGCAAACGAAGCGGAGATCGATGAAGCAATAGTCGGCTGGACATCTCGGCACAGTTCGGCAGCGATACTCGCCGCCCTGGAAGAGGCAGATGTGCCAGGTGGGCCAATTTATAACGTGGTTGATATGATGGATGACCCGCATTATCAGGCGCGCGGTCTTTTTGAGGCGGTGCCGCATGGCGAAGGGCAGCTGGATATTCCGGCTATTCATCCGAAATTGTGTGACACACCGGGCCATACCGATTTCCCGGGGCCGGCACTTGGCGAGCATACCGATGAAGTCCTGGCAGGGCTGCTGGAATTATCCAGTGAGGAAATATCCGAACTGCGAGAGCAGCAGGTGATTTAAAGCGCTACATACCTTTTGATTGTCTTGTCGGATATCCAGCGGGCCAGGTCGCTTAAAAATCGAAAGAATAGAAAATATCAATAGCCTTCTCCAGGCCCTCTGCAAAACTTTGTGTGGTCTCCAGATACAGTTTTTCGGCGAGATCGTATCGCACAAAGAGTGTGCGTACAGAATTAAAAACGCCGATGCCGTAGCGAACCAGAAGCCGATCGTTTATCTGTCCGCTAACCATCAGTTGTGTGTCATCGCCGCTTCCGCTTGAGGTTAGCGTTAGTTCGTCAATGCCCAGGCCCTCAGCGATGCTACGCGACAGTTTGCGGCCGTTGGTGATCCCCATAAACAAGGCTGCTCTTGCCAACAGGTTTGAGTCGTCAATTGATTCCGCTCCGAATTCAAACTGTCTGCCTAGTACTACGTAGGATAAAATCTCCTCTTCCGGCAGGGCAGGCTCTGAAAAAAGTGTGGCTTGCGGGTTGGCCAGAGAACCGGCTATTTGCAAGCCGGCCAAAACGTTGCCTGTTTCGCGAACAGCCACTACAGACACAGCAGCCTGCTTCAACGGACCGACGAAGCCAATACTTCCCTTTCGAATAAGCAGATTTTGACCGTAAGAGCGATAGGTGCCGGATTCCATTGAAATGCTGCCAAGCAGTTCAGGGGCATGTTGTCCATCAAGTAGTACATTAAAATCACCGCTGAGGTCCGCCTTTAATCCGTAACCGTTGAAATGGACGTTCTGATCGAGAAAGACATGGATATTTGTATTGACCGGCTTTGACGGTGATGTTCTTACTCCGATATCATTTTGCACCGCATCGACGATGACCACGTCAGGCGAGAGCGGAACCCCTCCGTTTTCGATACTGTTAACAACAATATCGGTATCGGAGATTTTTAAATCTCCGGTAATATCGACTTTATTCGGTCGGATCGCTATTTTAAGGTTTGGCGAGACCGAAGCTTTTGTCACGTATTCATGATTGACCTGAATGTCATTCGCTTTAATGCGAAGATCGGTTTGCCACTGTGAGTCGAATTGTGCGCTTTGACCTTCTAGATTAACCTGTGCATCACCGGCTTTTGCTGTTCCCCTGATTCGGGCTGCTGTATTGCTCATATCAATGTTTAACTGAAGCTCTGACAGCTCAGGCAAAGGTGAGGCGGACAGAGAAGCGTCACTGATCTGCAATTTACCGGCAATGGCCGGTTTCGACAGATAGCCTCCAATTATTGCGTTTGTGGTAGCGTTGCCGCTGATGCGTTGAACCTGTGGCAAATAGGTAGCAAGCCAATCCAGCTGTGTTTCTTCTACCGAAACAACGCCGTCCAATGGATAGTTGTTGCGCAGTGTATTGATGTTAACTTCGGCGTTAACGATTCCAACGTCTTTGCTGCCCGCCTGTAAGCGGGTACTAATGGTATTGTTTTGGGTTGCTATCAGGAATTCGACATCTGTCAGTTCAATCTGGATTCTGTCGCGATTCTGCGGATTCGGCACAGCGACTACCGCATCTGTTATCACACTTTGCACAGTGATGGATGGCGAAATTGTTGGACCCCATGTTAAATCACCCGTAGATGAGAGGTTTCCTCCGACACCAAACTGGTCAGGTAACAAAGGCGTGATTGTAGTGAGATCAAATTTATCGAGCGAGAATTTGATGCTGCCGTTTTTGCCCAGTAACGAAGCCTCATCTGTACAAATTGACGTGTGGTCTATCTCCCAGCAATGCGGTTGAACCGCTACGGTTTGCTGACCGTTCACCCAGGTTGTGGTGACCGGATGCTGTAGCCTGAATGGTCGTTCTGCAAGCCTGCCGCTGGCTGTGTTTACCTTGCCGTTCCAGTTGCTGTATTCATCAACGCTGCCGGTTACCTCAATTCTATGATCAGAGAATGGCGGGGCATCGAGACTAAGCTGTATAAAATGATCGACGAGTGAGCCATTAATTGAGGCAGACAAATTGCGCATGCGTCGGTTATTAATGTCAAATGTATCTGCGGCAAATTGAACATCGCTTTCGGTTTCACCCATGGCTCTAAGGGTTCCGTTGACTCTGGCGTTTTTCAGGGCCATGCCACCGCGTGATAGCCGTGACGCACTCGCTGAGCCAAACACGTCTGGTTGCCGAATATCTCCGCTAAAGTTCAAATTGCCGTGGATATCGCCGCTTACGCCGTGCAGAAAGTCCTCTGGCGAATTAAGCGAGAAATACAGCGTCAGGTTGCTGTCTAGCCCCACCGGGCCGTTAGCGCTAAGCGTATTGCGCTTGCTGCTCGCCTCGACTCCGGCCAGATGCCATTCACCGTCGATACCTCTGGAGGCGTTGCCCGTGACAGTGACAACATTTCCGGCGACACCAACAGTACTGTCGATTTCAGAGACAGACAGGCGTGTCTGGCCGTTGTTACTGAGGCCATTGAACACAGCCTCGCCGCTGATCAATCCTTTGAGTCCTGCCCAGTGCAGATCTGGCCAAAGTTCGGTGGCTGTTAAACGGGTATTCCATGCAATGCCGTTGCGCCATTTCAAACTGCCAGTGGTACGAATAGTCCCGCCGAGTGTATTCAGGTTTAGTGAGTTGAAGGTGGCTCTGTGAGAGTTTATCTTTCCGCTAAGATCAGCTTTGGCATCGGGTATACCTGGCCCCGAGATGTCGGTCGACGCGTTGGTATTGTAGTCAGGCCAGGTGCCGCTGATGCGGAACTCACCATCGTTAAATTCAAGCGATGGCTCGGTACTGTCAAGTGGCCATTGTGCGTTATCCCAATGTAAGTTAATGGACGCCGGAAATTCCCTGTTCAGTACCGAGAGTGAGCCTGTGGCTGTTCCTTTGGCTGGTTTGTGCGTTTCTCCGTTGAGCTCAAGTTCAAGTAGATCACCTCCTATATTCCAGTCACTCTGGATTGGTAGCGCAATATATTGATCGACGCTCGCCACCTTCAATGCAAGCCTGACTGGATAGTTATCGGTCATATCCAGTTTACCCTTGCCACTCAGTTGCAGCTGGCTCCAATGTAGTTGTAAGTGGTCTGCCAAAATTGTAGAGCCACGTAGCGATCCGCTAAATTTGAAGTTAGTAAATACTGTTGGCGTTGCTGCGGCGCGCTCTATCACGAGCTCAACGATCTCAAGCTCTTCGGTCGCTATGGAGAATGGCAGAGTGATTTCGGGCAGGCTTGCTATGTCCGTCGTTGAGTCGCCGGGCGGCAGAATAACTCTGAGATCTTTCACTGCGATTGAGGAAAAGCAAATTTCTTTTCCGCGCCAGCACGAAGGGTCCCAGCGCAATGCCACGTCCGTCGCCACCAGTCTGGTATTATTTTTCAGCTGCCATTCAATATCATCCAGTACGAGTCCGGTTGCCAGATTTCCGGATCGGTAGGTATAGTCGAGGTTTTGCATTCTGTTTTGCAAAACTCCAAGTGATGCGTTGCTTCCACTCGCGGTAAAAAAACTCCACCACATCAGCGCACAACTAAGTAGAAAAAAAGCCCCGATAACATAAATGCCAGCTGATGCGGTTCGCTTTGCAATCACAATTGCGGACCTATCGCCAGGTGCAATCTAACCGGTTTTGATGCTTCACTAATGCCATAGCCAATATCAATTCGAAGCGGCCCGACCGGGGACAGCCAACGAATACCGCTGCCGATACCTACACGGTAACTATCATCAAAATCAATGAACGCACGACCGATATCTATAAAAGTTGCAAATGCCCAACGATCTCTAAAATAGTAGTTGTACTCAAGCGATGCTGTGGTCAGGAACTGCCCGCCGATGGATTCGTTATCATCGTTAAGGGGTGAGATGGACTGATAGGAAAACCCTCTGACGCTGTTATCTCCGCCTGCGAAGAATCGATGCGAGGTGGGTACTCGCTGAAAATTCGACGTTGCCAGCACACCGATATCTGTTCCGGCAATCAGGTAGTGGTTGCTCCACGACCGGAGAGTTTTCATTGATGCTGTGGCTCTTAGGAGAGAGATATCCGACAACAGTTTTCGACTCCCTGCAAGCAACTTGAACGAGAAAAACGTTCCTTTTACAGGCTTGAGCCCGCCCTCCGATTTTGTTTTCGATATACCGATACCGGGTAGTAGCAGATTGATGTTGTCCCTGGTTTCACCGACCCGGAAGCTTTCGTTTTCCCAGCGCAGAAAGACATCTCTTGTCCAGTGTTTACGGGTGGTGCGGTGATCACCTACATCCATTGTTCTCAGTTGGGAAAACGTATCTTCGGTTTTGTGATTCTGCAAACCGAGGTCAATTGTATAGCTGCCTGTATTCGGGTTTTTGTGGTGTGGCACGCTATAGCCGATCGACGCTTCTTTTCTCAGGCGGGATAAACTCGCTCCGGCCTCGAGCTTGTGCCCCAGGCGGTTTGTATGAGGACGAAGCCAGGTGCCTTTAACTCTGGGTCCTGAATCGGTGGCATAACCCACACCGATACTCGCGACGTTTTCGCTGGCGGGAATCAGATCTACTGTGAGTGGTATATCAGTGCCAACTGCTTGTTCGAAGGCCGGTTTAATTCTCACTGATTTAAAATAACCGCTGCTTTGTAACCCCTGGGTAAGTTCCCTGACATAGGACGCGCGGTAGGGCACCCCCAGACTGAATGGTTGCCAGCGTTTCAGAAAATCTGCTTTAAACAGGATTTCGGGGTAGCGGACTTCGCTAACCCGATAGCGGTCTTTCGAATTGAATTCGAGAAAAATCTCTGCACTGTGTTGTTTGCGAGTGACCAGAACCTGCGTGCGAGTATAGCCTGCGTCGAAGTAACCAAGGTTATGCGCGTTGCTAAATATGATGTCTTTGGCTCTTTCGTAGTCACCGTGATTAAAAACTTTTCCGTTGTAGAGTGGCAGAGAGGTTATAGATTGGGTGAATTCAACATCATTTTTTGCAGCGCCATTAATCGTAATGTTGACAGCCTTTACCCGGACAGGCTGACCCGGGTGGATAGTCAATCTGACTGCGGTGCTGCTTTTATAGGTTGACTCGGTGATTTCTGTGGTCGCGTCGTAGTAGCCAAGCGCTTGCAGGCTGGTTTTAGCGTTTGTCTGGACCGTATCAAGATATCGCGATAGATCTGCAATCAGAATAGACGCCGGTTCGTCTATAGAGGAGCGCACTTGCGTCTGCAGTCGTTTGCTTACGCCAATTATCGTCAAACTGATATTGGTCGCTGACTGGTTGGTGTCCGCAATGCTCTGGTTGTTGCTGATTCCGGCAATGAAAGCAACCGCCAGCAAAACACAGATGAGCGTCGAGTGCCCCTGTTGCTGATAAAGGTGCGCAAATTTTGTTTTTATTCTCGAGTGCAATCTGAATACGAGGGGTTACTGGCCTTGTAGCACTAATATTGCAGCTAGCGTGCCGGTAAGCGAATCCTGAGGGTATCGCCGGTCCCGTACCGAAGGTGCAGGAGCGGGACAAGGTGGGGATGGGAGTGAAAGTCTCCAGGGTTGTTGTCTGATAATCGTTCCGGGTAGTGCGTTTGTATACAATGGCTGCCAACTCGATGACACCATTGCCTGTTACTGTTTTTTATCCATATCGAAATTTCAATCTGGAGTCTAAAATGCTGTTTTTTCTAAATTATCCTCGAATAGCGCGGTTGCGAATGTTGCGGAACATGCTGTTGACTGTTGCCTTGTTATTTTCGGTGGGAAGCAGTCCGGCGTTTGCGGGTATGGAACTGCAGCAAGTAGACGGGACAGTGGTTGACCTCGATGAGTACAAAGGCGATGGTAAGTGGCTGCTCGTTATGTTGTGGGCCACAACCTGCCACATTTGTGAAGAGCAAAAACCGGAGATTTCGGATTTTCACAGTCGTCATAAGGATATTGACGCTCGGGTGCTGGGCATTGCTCTTGATGGCATGTCCGAGGTCGAGGCGATCAAGGAGAATATGAAGCGCCACAAAACCAGTTTCCCCAGTTTGGTTGGTAATATTGCGATTGTCGCATCGCATTATCAGGCGTTGACGCAAGAAAACCTTCGCGGTACCCCGACCTACCTGCTATTTAATCCAGAGGGTGAGTTGGTTGGAAACAATCCGGGCCCTCTGCGTGCTGAGGCTTTAGAGAGCTTTATCGCGAAAAACGGGTAGTGGTCGGTAAACCCTGAGAGTCCCTCTCTATTCAGTAGCGAAGCGGGCAAGCGCTGGCAGCAACCGCTTGTTTGAATCGGTCTTTGGTCTTGCGCCTGCCTGGCGATCCTCAAAATACTGGAGCTTCCACTCCGCGGCTTTAGTGTCCTCAGCGTCTGCGCCGTAGATATCGCGATAGATATTGACTGCCAGACGCTGATGAGTGATGGCCTCGTCCAGCGCGTCTTTGTCACGTTCGGCAATCCATGCCAACGCTTCAAGAGTTTGCGCGGTCTCATGGTGGTACAAACCCAGGGTCTTGGTTTGAATACTTAGCGCGCGGTTGTATTGCTGCTCGGCCACCCGATGGTCACGCTCAAGCAGTGCCGCGAGAAAATAGGTACGCGCAAGGCGAGAATCGTTGCTTTTAAACCCGGCAGCAATCTTACGCGCGGTTCGAATCCATGGTGCGGGGTCACCATCATTTGACAGCAGGTAAAACTCGGCATTTTCCACCGCGATTCGCCACATTTCATCTTCACGAGTGGCGATCATCAAAGGCTCTGCTTCCTCCTCTATACCATTTTCTTTGATACCGGTAACTGTGGTTTCCGTCGCAGCTTTCGGGCCGGCGAGTGCCAGCCCTGTTGCCGGCTGTTCGGCAGCTTCCCCGGTATCGGTTTGTGCTATGTCAACTGGCGCCTCAATGCTTTCGCCAGTTGGTGGTATCGTCGTCGCAATGTCAGCAACCGGCGGTGTTTCGGATCGCGGAATTACCATGATTAATGCAATAGCAAGCAAAGCGCTCCCCGCTATCGCCAGATTGCGGAAGCTCAGGTGCGGACGAATCGGTATTTTTCCGCGCTTGCCAATCCATTCTTCCACGTTTGGCTGCGGCGCTCGCGCTGATTTGGATGTAATGGCGGCGTGGAAGGCGCGCGCGCCGGAACGCGTAAACCGCACTGTCTGAGTGTCAGTTTGCTGCAGGATATTGTTGTCCAGTAGCTGCGTTACGTAGCGCAAGTAGATGCCTCTTTCGACAGCCAGATGCTGGTCTGGTTGCAGCAACAGGGCTGTTTCTTCCGGAAAGCGTGTCGCGGTGAGCCGCCGATGTTTTTTCCACTGCGAGTCAAGAGTATTTGAGCCCGCATTTTGCACAATCACTTCATTGTCGGGAAGGGAGTGTTGAACAGGTTCCAATACCAGTGCGCCCGGCTGACTGGTAGTGACGATTCGCTGGCCCGCAGGGTAGTAACTGGTGAATTGCACCCAGATTTCATTGTGATATAGATCGGTAACCAGCGCGTAGACATTGTCGTCGACACTCATGTAGGTGGCTACTCTGGCGCATTCGTTTTCAAACTTGCCTACCGGATTTTCGACAAACAGCTCATGGGAGTAGATAAATCCCAGATCGAGCAGTTGATCGTTGTAAATAGTTGCTACAGCGGAAAGGTTTTCCGGCTGCGCACCGGAGGCATCCACACTAAAGCGCGGTAGCGACATTCGAATGGGCAGCAGATCGTCGGCTTGATTAATCTGTCGATTTGCGGTTGTTGTCTGAGTTTTGGACGTGTTTGTTTTCATTGTTTTTCTTGGTTTCACACGTGTTTCACTGCTGTTGTAAAATCGGCGTCCGTTCTAATATCGGTTTTGACCGGACTGACCACAACTTAACTATAGGTCATAATCCGGCATTGCAAAAATCCACAGATGTTCGCACAACCGGGACGGCCCGGGCGGCGATGCTTCAGTACTCGGCAAAGGCCGCCAATTCGAGTTCAAAAGCTACCAATTTTCCTTAATTCAGCCATACTACAACGTAATGAAAAGTCAGCAAATTCGAAAATTTCGCGCACTTGGAATAACCACTGTGCTCGCTGTCTATTTGCTCATTCTGGTCGGTGGTGCAGTGCGAGCCACAGGGGCAGGAATGGGATGCCCTGACTGGCCAACCTGTTTCGGACGATGGGTACCCCCTGTCAGTGAGCAGCAACTACCGGTCGACTACCAGCAGATTTACGCAGATCGCGGCTACGCCGAGACTCGCTTTAACGCCAGAAAAACCTGGATCGAGTATTTAAACCGCTTGCTCGGTGTCTCAATCGGTCTGTTGATTCTGTTTACTATGCTGGCCTC
This sequence comes from uncultured Granulosicoccaceae bacterium, assembly GCA_964409275.1. Classification (GTDB taxonomy): domain Bacteria; phylum Pseudomonadota; class Gammaproteobacteria; order Granulosicoccales; family Granulosicoccaceae. The sequence goes on along the minus strand of CAYPCS010000013.1, from coordinate 29,181 downwards.
ACGACATTTCCGCAAGACTGATCCGGTCGTCACATGTGTTGCTATTGCTGCTTTTTTGAGCGTAGCGTTTCAGGGCTGGTTAGGATCGCGTGTTGTCGCCAGTAATCTTCAGCCGGGTATGATCACTTTGCATATGCTGGTGGCGCAATGCATAGTGGCCATGCTTATCTACACACTAATTCGATCTCAGCGGGAGGTTGTGTCCGGTGAGGGTTTAACCCGTTTACCTGCTGTCTTCAATAAGGTTGCGATCGCAGTGATGGTGATGACGTTGATGCAAATGGTGATGGGTACGCAGGTTCGCGAGTCCATAGATGTGATCGCGAAAGCCATGAATAACAGTTCTCGCGAGCTATGGATAGAACAGATAGATCTGGTTTTTTACGTTCACCGGTCTTTTTCTTCGCTGATACTGTTCACCAATTTTTGGCTGGCATGGAAGCTATGGAAATGCCTGGCGGGTGGGCATGTCTTGCGCAAATTTGCAGTTGGCCTGCCAGTGTTGCTAGTAGTGACGATATTGCTGGGAGTCACGATGGATCGGCTGCATGTTCCGGCTTTTGCACAACCCCTGCATCTTTGGTTTGCGTCGCTGATTTTCGGGGTGCAGTTCTCTATATACTTGCTTTACCGTACCGGATTGCAGTCCACTGAACCGACGCAAAGTCTGGATAAATCGGGTATAGGTGCGCCCGTGTAGTCCCTTCGTTCCTCTTCCGGCAAAACCCTGTCATT
>CAYPCS010000013.1:0-28346 GCA_964409275.1 uncultured Granulosicoccaceae bacterium | reverse complement strand
CTGAGTCACAGATCGCGGTAAATCTGGAGCCAAAATCGGATAGGGGTAGATCCGGTTTTGCGGTTTGTAATTTACCGTTGTGTGGTTAGTGATGGTGTAGTCACATCCTTTTTTAGTCTTATCCGTTATCATCCGGCCCTATGCTATGGCGGTTTTTTACTGTCACTGGGGAACTATGACTTATATTGTTGCACTGGCTTGCATGCTAGCCATATATTTGCGAGCACAGAAACTGGAACTACCAGGTTCTTACTTCGCAATATTCACCCTGCTAGTCACTATTATCATCAGTAGTTTCCAGGTACTGCTGCCGGGTGCAGATGCACTTGTGGCTGGCTGTATTGCGATGTGTTTTGTGGGGGGCTGTAGCTGGTATCTGGAACGCAATTTCATTGCAGCAATAAAGTCAGGGGAGGTATCCCTGGCCGCACCGAAACGAAGTGCGCATTTCTGTGCCCGGCGAACGCACGATTTTGCGCTTGTCCCGCGCGATGCCGATGAGACGGTGAATCGGATAAATAGTGAGGACTGGACCTCTTTGCTGGAGTTGCTGGGTTCGTTGACATCAGTCGAACGCCAGAGTTTTTACGCCAACCTGAACTATGGCGGCATAAGCGAACTGGCTGTGCTCGATTTCGTAAACAAGTACCCTCAGGACGCGGATGCACTAATACTCTACGGGCATGTAATGCTGTGCAAGGCCAAGCGACTGGGGCTGGTTCCCGGAGTGCTTCCAGACGAGAAAGCAGCCAAGGCAGTGGCAGAAGCATTCAAACATTTTCGACTGGCATTGCGGCGTAATCGTGCGGATGCAGAAGCTGTGTGTGGTTTATTGCTGGCAAAAGGGTTTATTGCCTTACGCGACGATCACCTGGAAAACAGTTTGCAGCAGTTGCTAGCTGTTGAACCCAACCATTTACATGGATTGTTGAACGCTGCATTTTTTCTGATTAATTCTCCTCAGTCCGCCAACCGGTTTGTTAGCATCGTTGAGCGCAATACTGACGAGCATCCGGTGATGCCGGTTATTGCCCGTATCATCGCACATGTGCAATGCATCGGTGTTAACGAAAAGGTGGTAACAGACTCGAGAATTATCGCTGATGTTTATCAGCAACTTCGATCCTACCGAAACAAGCGCAAGGATCTGGATCAGTGGCAGACGGAAATTACCAATAACGTAGTTGCGTATGCACTTGCTAAAATTGGTGACGATGAAGAGAAAAACCTCATCATGTCAGAATTTGATGGCGCGGTTAGTCCTTATCCGTGGCGGCGCCAAGCGCATGATCGAACCGATGCCGTGGAAGCTACCGGTTCATTGGCGGGGTAGCTGCGTCGCATTACGGAAATTAAAGCGCTGCACCCTTGAAAACAACGGCACTCACTTCTGAAAAACTGGCTGCGAAATGAACTTTTAGACCGGTTCGTATAGTTCTGGGTAGTTCCTCGTAGTCACGTTTGTTGTCGAACGGTAACACCACAGTATTGATGCCCAGTCGTTTAGCGGCAATGAGTTTTTCCTTGATACCTCCAACAGGCAGGACCTGTCCGGTCAGGGTGAGTTCGCCAGTCATCGCTATCGAAGGGTTTATCTTTTTCTTCAATGCAAGCGACAACAAGGCCGTGGCCATAGTGATGCCGGCGCTGGGTCCGTCTTTCGGGGTTGCTCCTTCGGGCACATGCAAGTGAATGAAAGCGTTGTCAGTCAGATCGCGTTTGATTTTGTATTGATCCAGACTCGAAGTAATAAAGCTGTATGCAATCTCGGCTGATTCTTTCATAACAGTGCCGAGGTTCCCGGTGAGCTTGAAACCGTTCTTTTTGTTGTTGATTATAGATGCCTCTATCGGCAGAGTTGCACCGCCCATTGCCGTCCATGCGAGGCCGGTTACAACGCCAGCTCCCTTTATCTGCCTCTCCTTGCGGAACAACGGAGGACCAACAAAATCAACCAGCGTCTTGTTGTTGATAGAAACCTTCTTACTTCCACTAAGCAACTTGACGACTGATTTGCGTAACACCTTGGCTAGTAATTTCTCAAGATTTCGAACCCCGGCTTCGCGTGCATAGCCTTCAATAAGGGCTTTGATAGCAGACTGGGATAACACTACTTTACTCTTTGCCACCTTATTGCGTTCAAGTAGCCGGGGCCAAAGATGTTTGGTGGCGATTTCGAGCTTTTCATCAGGCAGATAACCGGCCAGCCTGATATCGTCCATGCGGTCAAGAAGCGGTCGGGGGATGGTGTCCATCTGATTGGCCGTGCAGACAAAAAGTACTCGCGATAAATCGACCCGAAGATCGAGATAGTGATCCAGAAATTCACTGTTTTGCTCTGGATCCAGTACTTCGAGGAGTGCAGAGGCGGGATCACCCTGAAATGACGCTCCGATTTTGTCGACTTCATCGAGCATGATGACCGGGTTGTCCACTTTCACGTCTTTAAGTGCCTGAACAAGCTTACCAGGCATAGCGCCAATGTAGGTTCGTCTGTGTCCTTTAATCTCCGCCTCATCACGCATACCACCAAGGCTGAAGCGATAAAATTTCCGACCCAGAGAGTCTGCGATTGATCTGCCGATTGAGGTTTTACCAACACCCGGAGGCCCTACCAGCAAAAGTATCGAACCGGAAATTTCACCGCGGTAGGCGCCCAGCGCCAGAAATTCAAGGATTCTGTCTTTAACATCGGCCAAACCGGCGTGATCACGGTTGAGAATGGTTCGAGCCTGTTTAAGGTTCAGTTTGTCCTCCGACTGCACTCCCCAGGGTACCGAGCTTACCCAGTCAAGGTAATTGCGGGTTACGCCGTATTCCGGTGACCCGGTTTCAAGTACGGATAATTTACGTAGCTCTTCGTCAAAACGACTTTGTACAGGTTCAGGTGGATTGCGCTCTTCCATGCGTAACTTAAAAGATTCAATGTCGGCAGTTCGATCATCTTTGGCGATGCCAAGCTCACGTTGTATTACTTTCAGTTGCTCTTTGAGGAAAAAATCGCGCTGGTTTTTATGAATCTTGCTTTCGACTTCCTCTCGAATTTCCCCCTGCAGGCGAGCCATTTCAATTTCTTTGCGCAGCAACAACAGAACTTTCTCCATACGCTGCAGAATGGGGATGGTATCGAGGACTTCCTGCAATTCGTCACCGGGCGCGGTAGTGATGGCAGCGGCGAAATCGGCAAGAGGTGAGGGTTCGTTCAGATTAAAGTGATTGAGGAAATTTTTTAGTTCTTCGTTATAAAGCGGGTTTAGTGGCACCAGCTCTTTTATCGCCTGTATAAGTGCCATTGCGTAGGATTTTACTTCGTCCCGCTTTTCGTCCGGCTCTTCAGGGTACTCAACGGAGGCGGCAAACGGCGGGTTGAGCCGAAGCCATTTTTTTGCGGTGAAACGCTGCAATCCCTGGGCGATGAACTGGATACTGGATTCCTGCTCTACGACATTGTGCATACGAACTACGCAACCGGTTTTCGAAAAATCGTGGGTGCCGGGTATTTCATCTGCGCTGTCGTCCACATGAATCAGTCCGACAATATGCTGTTTCGACTCTCTAAGATGGTTAAAAGTACTCTGCCAATGATCCTTGTCCACCACTAGTGGTTGAATCTGTGCGGGAAAGAAAGGTCGTTCGTAGACCGGCAGGACCAGCAATTTGCCGGGCAATGCCTGACCAGGCAGTATAAGCCCTGTTTTACTGCCTCCCTTTTTTGGAAGTACTTGCGCGTCGTCTGAGCTCATGGGAGATTGCTGTTGATCCTCTGTTTGTTCAGAGCAATTCGTTCGTAATATTGCTGTTTTTCTGCTGGCCTGTAATCAGTAGCATCGATCAGAGTCGGTGCGATACTTTTCACACCATTAAATGTATGCGGTATTGAGCCAAATTCAAGCACGCAAATGATGTTACCGGCAAATCAGAGGTGCGGTAAGACGTCGGGTGGTTGGCGTACGCCGCTAATGGATGGAAAAAGCTCGATCATCTCGCGGTTGCTAAAGAGAGAGTGCAATGGTTACAGCCGCGGCTGCGACAATGTCATCAACGGTTGCGCCACGTGATAAATCGCAGATTGGCCGCGCAAACCCCTGCAATACAGGCCCTGTGGCTTGTGCTCCACCACAGTACTGTACAAGCTTGTAGGCAATGTTAGCAGCGTTTAGATCAGGGAAGAGCAGTACGTTGGCACGCCCGGCTACCTCTCCTGGATCATCCATTTTGGTAGCAGCTACTCGACTTGAAAGTGCCGCATCTACCTGCATTTCACCGTCAATCTTTATCCCTGGCTCGCGTTCCTTAACCAACTGTACCGCTTCAGCTACTTTGCTGACCGATGCATGCCGTGCACTTCCCAGGGTCGAGAACGACAACATCGCGAGCCTTGGATCTTCGTTCAGCAGTTTGCCGGCGCTGGTGGCCGTGGTGATGGCGATCTCGGCCAGTTGATCCGCATCGGGTTCGATATTGATGGCGCAGTCGGCGAAAACAAGCGTGCGGGAAACTTCTTCGACCGAGGCTGACATCGACATCAGAAAAAAGCTTGAAAGCGTTTTTATTCCCGGTTTGGCACCGACGGCAAAGGCAGCTTCAATTACCCGGGAGGTTGGCAACACTGCACCGGCCACCATGGCGTCAACAGAGCCTGTGTTTAGCATTGCCACGCCATGGTAAACCGGGTTGTGTAGATACTCCTCGACATTGTTTGCAGTTATTTTGCGTTTTGATCCGATCAGTGCATTTGCAAGTTCCGGGGTCGACGCATCTATCGGATCGAGGATGTCGATTCCATCAAGATCAAATTCGGTGCTGGCACGAATTTCCGAATCGTTGCCTAATAACAATGGTATGGCTATGTTGAGTTTGCATAGTTCTACGGCTGCTTGCTGGATGCGAGGGTCCTGTCCTTCCGGTAAAACCAGTTTTTGTCCGAGCCCCTTGCTTTTGGCAATGCAATTTTTAATGACATCATTCATGTATGTAGCCCGGAGTTGCCGAGTTTGTTGCGCAGATTAACCTGTCACTATACTCCAGGCATGGAACGGCTGAATAGCCTGTTGGCGATTTAGGTGGAGATTGCTTCCCGGCTTGTATTTTACCGTTCGTCGCAGCCTGCGGGATAATTTGTGTTTGTAGATTCATAACGGATAAAGAAAGTGGAAATTACTGACAATCGCTTGCCAGTTGCAAAGTATTGCTGGTCTCCGAATCACGACGACAGGCCACCAGGCAGCGCGATAGATTCCGTGGTTATACACAATATCAGTTTGCCGCCAGGTGAGTTCGGCGGGAACCATATCGAAGCATTGTTTAGCAACACACTCAATCCTGTAGTGCATCCGTATTTTGCTGAAATTTGCCATTTGCAAGTATCTGCCCACGTTCTAATTGACCGGCAAGGGGAGTGTATACAGTTTGTGCCGTTTAACAAACGCGCCTGGCACGCCGGTGAGTCTTCACATAGAGGGCGTAAACGATTTAACGATTTTTCCATTGGAATTGAGCTGGAAGGTAGCGACCATGTGCCTTACACCAATGTGCAATACGAGCAGCTCGCATGCCTTGTCAGAGCGCTGATGAGCTGTTACCCGGAAATTGTGTGCGAGAATATCGTCGGGCACGAGCACATTTCTCCAGGCAGAAAAACCGATCCCGGACCAGCATTTAACTGGCCTCGATTTCACGGACTGCTAGGCTAAGGAAACGTTCATACGCTTCTAGCTAACCAGCGCCCATTAAGAAACAAGCGCTGTTGCGGTCCACACATGCGCGCGATCTTTCACAGACACACATGTAGTTAGTTGGAACGACTAAACGCCTACATATGGCAGGTGAAAAATCACGCACCTGAGTGAACCTCGCATCATCCCTGTTTCTGGATGGGCACTAACAAGAATTTGTAGATATCACTTCAAATCAATATGAGCCGGGCAGATTGCTGTTTGGCCGCCATTTTCAGGTGACCAGAATCGGCAAATATGTGACTTTGCACGCACCTTGCATAGAGCTTGAGAATCCCTTGATTTGACAGGGTGTTGAAGCATCAGAGTGCTCTTTGCCGCTCTGTGCAGGAGAGTAAACCCGATTTGGCCCATGTGATGAAAAACATTGCTCGTCGATGGCCGGCCGGGTTGTTTTTGCTGCTGGTGTTCGCCCTGACGATTGCGATCGTCGGGAAAGTTATCGTATTCGAATTTAGCATTAATGTAAGCGACACATCTGCCCGGGGGCAGGTAGCCACCTTCGCTTACGACTACTTTCCTGAAAATATAGCCAGCGCGATTGTTCCATCCCCAGTAGTCCTCGTCGTGCAATCTGCACTAATAGTGCTTTGCCTGATACTTCCCGGTTTCTCGACGCTGAAGGGGACACTTATCACCCTCGCCGCGGCTATCGTTGTTTTTGCGCTCTTTATAATTGAGCCTGCGGTGGTAAGCGATGCACAGGCCCTGGCGATGGCTGTTTATCTGGCGGTGATTTACGCGGCCTATTTGCTAGCGCGGTGGATTATTGTCGTTGTGCGACGTCGCCGGGTGAATTTCTTTCTGCGCCAGTACGTCCCGCGACAGCTAACGAACCACTATATGAAAAATCCCCGAGAGATAGGGATGGTCGGTGATTCACGGGAAATGACAATTATGTTCTGTGATATCAGACGTTTCACTGCCATCTCGGAACGACTCGACCCGGCAATGCTTCCTAGCTGGTTAAATCGCTATTTTGATGTCGTTAGCGAAGTAGTGGTAAATCATGGTGGAACCATAGATAAGTACATGGGCGATAGCGTTATGGCATTTTGGGGAGCCCCTGTGGCGAGTGATACGCACGCACAAAACGCAATGATTGCAGCCGGGGAAATTCTTGAAAGAGTGGCGGAGCTGTCGGACGAGTTGGTGGCAGAGCAGCTTCCACCAATAGAGGTAGGGATTGGTGTCTCGACCGGAAATGCAAACGTGGGTCATCTGGGCTCAAAGTTCCGCATGACTTATACCGTCGTTGGCGATGCGGTAAATACTGCGGATCGCCTGCAACGCTGTACCGGTTTTTACGAACTGCCACTGATTGTTAATGATGCCGTAACCGAGGGTGTGCCGGAGTTTCTGTTTCGCGAGCTGGATACTGTGCATGTGAAAGGCAGGCAGCGCTTTGTCAGAATCTTCCAGCCTATATGTCACGAAGATGAAGCGCTTCCAAATACTCATCGCCAGCTTCAAATGCATCGCAAGGCAATGCAGTTTTACCGACGAGGTATGTGGGCTGATGCAGAGGCTTTGTTCCTAAAGCTCGGCGAGGAAACGGGGGAGGTTTCGTTTTATAAAAAATATATTGACCGTCTGGTGGAAATACAAATGTCACAGCCGAAGGACGGGGGTTCTTACGTCGTGGATTTCACCCAGAAAATGGGCTAGAGGGAAAATGGGCTAGAGGTTCCGCCGCGCAGACTCCTGGCTTCTTGCGCTGTGCTTATCCGCACTTGTCCAGCGATCTGCGATATAGCGCTGCTGTGGTTTAAAGCTGGATTTGTACATCATTTTAGCGCTGCCGTTTATCCAGTAACCGAGATACACAAAGGGCAGGTTCATCGATCGAGCCAGTTCAACCTGGTGCATAATGGCGGCAATACCAAGGCTTCGCCCGGTGAGCTGCGGATCAAAAAAGGTGTAGACCGCAGACAGGCCTGTGCTGAGTTTATCGGTCACTGCGATCAGTACCAGTTTTCCATCCAGACGCAGCTCGTAAAACAGGGTATCGCACCATTCGCTAATCAAAAATCGTTCAAAATCCTCTCGCTCCGGTTTGTCCATGCCCGCATTTTCGTGCCGATAGTTGAGGTAATTTTCATACAAGGCAAAATATTCTGCAGTGTACTGTGGCTCTGCAACATGAGCGCTAAGGTCCTGATTCGATCTAAACGCTCTTCGTTGTGAACGATTGGGAGCGAAATCACTAACCGCGAGGCGAACCGATACGCACTTTTTACACAAATCACAATGTGGACGATAGATGTGGTGCCCCGATCTCCGAAAGCCTTTTTGAATTAGCAGGTTGTACATTTCCATTGTTGGAGCGCGAAATGGATCTGCGTACACGTTCCGTGCGGTTTGATTCTTCAGGTAGCTGCAGGCTTCCGGCGGCGACTGGAATAATACGATTTGTGAGTTGTGTTGCATTTCAACGTCCGCCTGATATCAGCGGCACAGCAATGCCGGGTAGAGAGTTCACACGGGTATCCGTCGGTTGCCAGACATACGAATCAAAATATAAAAAATGCCCGGTTATTTCTACTAAAAATTTCTGTCCTGTGAAGTAAGGTGTGGTCAGCGGGCCAGCTCAATGGAAATGTGTCTGGCGAAAGCGCACCGTACCGGTGCCTTTTTTATCGTTCATTACTGTTGAATCTGCGCTGAATGTGACGCCGCAGCAACTTGCTGCCCGTACTCCTGTAATTGTTCGATAATTTCAGGCTCCTTTTGACCGGCGGGACTGTGCCGAAGTGTAACGAGACTTTGGTTGTAAGCATCAATTGATCGGAAGCCGTCGGTACCAAGGTGAATCCTGCTAAAACAAAATTCCTTCCATCTCTCAAGCTCCGAACTGTTCAGTCCGCTCGGCCGGTTTCGGGCTTTCAATCGAAACACAAGTTCACTAAACCGGCTGTCGTCAAACCGGGTAGTTGAGGGTACTTCTGCATTGGTGTCGAGTCCGGTACGAATCACCTCCATCAGTTGTCGATCCGGGGTGCTTGCAAAACTGCCTGAATACAAGGTTAATTCCGGATCATCCGCGCCTCGCTTGTCGTGGCGGGAAAAGACCCAGTTCAGTTTGTCAGCAATCGATGGGTCAGCCAGAATTTGTTCGCGGTATTTTTTTGCCTGATCAATATCGATGTTCAGCTGCTGGACATTGGTTTTGGTCAAGGTTGATAGCGGTGCAAGGATTGGACAACGATTGGCATGCACTGTCTTTACCGCGATTCTTTCGACGCCATCGGGTAATTCTGACTGCCGGGTAAACATTCGTTCGGCAATAGCCTCGCGCGAGAGTGTAATGAGGTCTTTCGGATCTACACGCAAATCGTATATGAGAATACCGTTTTGATTGGAAGGATGCGCTGCCAATGGCATAACTATCGAGATATGGCCTTGTGCGGCAGCGTACATGCCTGATACGTGCAGCACCGGCGTTTTCCGGATCAGGCTGAGTGAGTGGTGTGCGAACTGTTTTGATCGATTGCCAAACGCAAAATTATATAGTTTTGGCTGCTTGCGGCGCAGTAATTTTGCCAACTCAATTGTGGCACGTACATCGGCGAGTGCGTCGTGCGCATCTCCATGTGAAATTCCGTTGGCGTCTGTCAGTAACTCAAGTTTATTCGATGGATTGCCACTGGCATCGAAAGGCCATTCTATTCCTTCAGGTCTTAGCGCACGTGCGAGTCGGACAACATCAATCAAATCCCAACGTGAGTTGCCGCTTTGCCACTCCCGTGAGTAGGGATCGAACAAATTGCGGAAGAAAAGTTGACGACTGAATTCATCGTCGAAACGAATATTGTTATAGCCTGCAGTACAGGTTGCCGGTGCGGACATCAGTGTGTGGATTTGTGTTGCGAATTCGAGTTCGCAAAGGCCGAGATCGTTTGCAGTCTGCGGAAGAACCCGGTGCACCATGCAAGCCTCGGGATCGGGTAGGTAGTCTGCCGTTTGCCGGCAGTAAATCATTGTGCGCTGGTCTATTTCTTCAAGGTTGTGATCGGTGCGTATAGACGCGAACTGAACTGCGCGCTCGCGAGCAGGGTCGCGACCAAACGTCTCGTAGTCGTGCCACAGGAAACTGTCGTCTGCCATTCCTTACCACTTTAAATCATCGGGCACCTGGAAATCAGCGTAGTCATCACCGGGCTGTTCGCTTTGCTCGACATCGGGTTCGCTGTTGTCAAGGTTGAACACACTCCATTGCGGATTGATTTCTTTTATATCCAGAGCAATCTGACGTGGGACAAGATAGGTATCGCCATTCAGGCGTGTGACAGCCAGTTCGCGCTCGGCCAGCTTTTTTTGCACGTCTTCAGTGACGTACAGTTCCCTTATGCGTTTTTCAACCAGATATCGGTATACGACTTCGCCCTTCCATTCACTGAATTTGTGTTCGTCAATCAGTGCTTTGATCCGGGCCTTCAGCTGCTTGCGTTGTTCAATGGCACCGGGATCGTCGGTTTGACTGCTCGCACCCTTTCGATTGCGTTTAGCTTTTTGAGAAGCGCTTTGGCCGCCATTGCCGGACGCGTTGGCAGAGGGATTTTGTGATCTGTTGCTATCGTGAGGCCGCTTCGGTTTTGCAGATGAAGACCGGTTTTGCGGATTTGATGCCGATCCCTCTCCCCGGCGTTTCGAGCCCGGATTGCCCGTCTTCTTTTTTTCAGGTTTTTTCGGAGCCTCGTAGCCTGCGGCTATGAGCTGGTCGCGTAGAGAATCAGCCATGGCGGTCACACACGGGTGGCGAGGCCGGCGTGCGGCCCGATTCGGTCAATGTCGGCGGGTTCACTGAGTGCCTCACAACACGTCTCCGAAGAGGCGTTTTAGCAGTCTGGTGTTGAAACGGGTAAAAAAGATCAAGAGTGACTGATTCGGCGTTTGTCGACTGCGAACCATAATGCAACAGACAACAGTAGAAAAACAATAAAAACTCCCATTGTCGCTTCCGGCAATGTAAATCCTGCAAATTGCCACTGTATATCCGCACATTCCCCCGATCCGTTTAAAATGGTGTCAAGGAACGAGGTAAATGGCATGCTATCGAGCATGTACCAAAAACCTGCACCACATTCCGGCACTTGATCTTCTGGCAGGTTCTGTAACCAGATATGCCTTGCACAGATCGCTATTCCGGTGGCTGACAAGATAGCGGTAATTGCAGCGTAAATTCTCCGGCCGGTGATCGCTGGATGGTGAATAAGTGCGAGCAGAAAAAAAACACCCAGGCCAATCACCACTGCCCGGTCAAGGATGCATAACGGGCAAGGTTCGAGCTGCTGCATGAGTTGCAGATATCCAACGGCGAAGACCATCGACACAATGGCCAGTAGTATTCCTGTCAGGCTTATCAATCGGGGAGTGGGCATTGCGATTTGGTCCGGGTAGCTGAAAGACGGTTACGTAATTCAATAATTATCAGGAATTGTAGGCGATTTATGCCGGGGGTACGAGTTGGCGGAGCTGGTGGTAATTTTAAATTGCTTGCATAATGAGCGAGGTGCCTGTGACAGAATTGAATATGTTTGAGCAGTTGCTAAATCAAAATCCTGATCCACCCGGAGACACAGAACTGGCGCACCTTGGCGCTTTTGCTGATGAACTGGCCGAACTGGCCGCCGAAGCCATAATGCCGCATTTTCGTAAACCGGTTAAGGTGGATAATAAATCGGGACAACAGCATTTTGACCCGGTAACCGTCGCCGACCGAGCCTCGGAGACGGCAATGCGAGAGCGTATACGGCAGATCTATCCGGAGCACGGGATCTTTGGCGAAGAGCACGGGTTTGAAAAAGGAAGCTCGCCCCTCACCTGGGTTCTTGATCCGATAGATGGCACGCGTGCCTTTATTACCGGTTTGCCGCTTTGGGGAACATTGATCGCCCTGTTCGACGGTGTAAGACCTGTTTTAGGCGTCATGAATCAACCGGCGATGGGTGAAAAATATTCGGGAAACGGCAAACACTCGGTTTGTGCGGACAGGTATGGCGAGCAAGTTTTGCAGACCCGGCAGTGCAAGCAGCTCTCGGCGGCGATCATGATGACGACAAGCCCCGACATGATGTCAGAGCCACCAGAACGACAACAAGCCTACAACAGGTTGGTGCAAAGCCTGCGAATGCACCGGTTTGGTGGTGATTGTTACGCTTATTGTATGCTGGCTCGCGGGTTCGTGGATTTGGTGGTTGAGGCGGAGCTGCAACCCTATGATATTCAGGCGTTGATACCTATTGTTGAGGGTGCGGGCGGTGTTATCAGCGATTGGAGCGGTAACCCCGCTTACAAAGGCGGTCAGGTAATTGCTGCTGCTACCGTGGAGCTTCATCAGCAGGCGTTGAGTATATTGTCGCCATCAGTGAGCTGAAAAGCCGGCAGTGCGCCGAACGACAATTCAATCATTTCCGCTCAGAAAGTCGTTCACTGTTTTAAATACGATGTCCGGTTTTTCGCTGTGAGGCCAGTGACCAGCGCCTTCGACTATTTTTAACTGCGCTTTTGGAAAAAGCTCGAACACACCAGTCTGGTCTTTTGCCGGCAAGTAATCTGAATTTTCACCTTTGATGAAAATCGCGCTACCGGCGTACGGGGTGTCAGACTCTATACCTGCCGCAATTTCGTCGTAACAGGCCGCAATTGTATTCAAATTGATCCGCAGCGAATAGCCGGATTCGTCTGTTCGTCTGAGGTTCTTTAATAGAAACGATCTAATAGCCGGACTTTCCACGAAGGGTTCCAGCAACTTGCTAGCCTCGCCCCGGGATTGCAGATTATGTGATTGCAGGTGTTGCAGTCCTTCAATGATTTGATCGTGGTGGCGCGGGTATTGACGCGGACCTATATCGACAATAACCAGTTTGTCTAGTAGCGAGTTGTTGTCAAGAGCCAGACGCATCGCGGTTTTTCCGCCCATTGAATGCCCGAGGATGTGTGTTTGGCTGATTTTCAGTGATTTGCAGGTTTCTGCAACATCCGCAGCCATGGCGTGGTAGTTCATGTTGCTGGTGTGCGGTGATTGCCCATGGTTGCGCAGATCCATGCTGTGAACCCGAAATGTGCTTGAAAGGCGTTGCGCCTGGCTGCGCCAGTTTTCACCATCGCCGAATAAACCATGGAGGATTACGAGATCCGGTCCCGTGCCGATTGTGTTGCAGTGAAGCATGACGGGTGTATTTTCATTGCTCATTGCTCATTGCTCATTGCTCATTGCTCATTGCTCAGGGTGCCCCGATAGCTCTTTAGTTTGAATTGGCTGACGAAGGCCCGGTTCTGACACGACATTCGAAAAAGACCGAATAGCCGGTAGGCAGATACCTGGACGATAATATAATGTATGAAGAACAGTTGTTCTTCCAAACACAGACCGATACAGTGGCGTAGTCGTGCACGACATCAGAATAGTCTGGAGAACCATCCCTTGTATACCACTGCCCGTCGTCGACTGGAATCGTTATATCAAAAGTGCAGCGATCAGCCACTGGAAGGGCGGATGGTGGGTGTTGAAAAAGAGTGTTTGCGCGTCGCGTCTGACGGCACGTTGTCAACGCTTCCTCATCCCCCGGCATTGGGTTCGGCGTTAACTCATAAGTCAATAACCACCGATTTTTCAGAGGCATTGCTTGAAATTGTAACGCCGCCGTTCAAGGATATGGCAGCAACGCTTGGTTGCCTGTCAGAGACACAGAGTTTTGTTTACTCGCAATTGCCTGAGTCTGAAATTCTCTGGGCCACCAGTATGCCCTGTGGATTGAAAGTGGACTGTGATGTTCCCATTGGTCGCTACGGTTCCTCGAACATTGGCCGGATGAAACACGTCTATCGCCGTGGGCTGGGTCTTCGCTACGGTCGTAGAATGCAGGCGATTGCCGGCGTGCACTATAACTACTCTTATCCGGAATCGTTTTGGCAATTGATGGCAGAGACGGGAGGTGAGAAAGAAGTAACCGCTGAATTTGTGTCGGCACAGTATTTTGCACTTGTCAGGAACGTTTTACGCTTTGGCTGGCTTATTCCCTATCTGTTTGGTGCTTCGCCAGCGGTTTGTGGCAGTTTTTTCGGCACAAAAATACCGCCGGAGAAAATGCAGAAGCTCGGACAAAACACCCTGTACGAACCCTTTGCAACTTCGCTGCGCATGGGTGATATCGGCTATCAAAACAACCGGGAAGAATCCGCTGCAATTGACGCTGACTACAACAGCCTTGATGCCTACGTGGCTTTTTTGCAGAATGCGATGACCACACATTCCAGCCGTTACGCCGACATGGGTTTACGAGATGCAGACGGAGACTTCCAGCAACTCAACACTAATGTGCTGCAAATAGAAAATGAGTACTACAGTTCAATTAGACCGAAACAAATTACCCGGCCATTCGAGATGCCCTCCGCCGCATTGTCTTCGCGTGGCGTCCAGTATGTAGAGTTAAGATCGCTGGATGTTAATGCCTATGATCCGTTGGGAATTAATGATGAGCAATTGCGCTTTGTCGAGTCCTTTATGTTGTTTTGTATGTTATGTGACAGCCCGCCAATAACAGACGCAGAGCAATCGCAAATTAGCGCCAATCTGTTGAAGGTTGCGCATCGGGGGCGCGATCCGGACCTCGTGCTGGCACGTGGCAGTGAAGATATTTCACTGCGTCAGTGGGGAGGAGAGATTCTTGATGTGGTCGGGGAGATGTGCGACTTGCTCGATGAATCCGGTAAGCCCAAGCTGTATTGCAATTCTCTAAGTGCGCAACTGGCCAAAATATATGACCCCGAAATTACACCGTCCGGTCAAATGCTCAAAGAACTGCGGTCCAATGATGAAGACTTTTTCACCTTTGCCATGCGCAAATCTACCGAACACCGAGACTGGTTTGTCGCTAATCCGTTGAGCGCTGGTTTACAAATGGAATTCAAACAGTCGGTGCGTGAGTCCGTGAGCAGGCAGCAGGAGATGGAGGACGCCGATGAGCCGGTTTTCGAGGAATACCTGCAGCAATATTTTGATCAATTAAACAGTGGTGCTGCGGCACCTGCCAGCTAGTGCCTGGTGCGGATCAAATAACCGCTGTGGTACTTGCAGGCGGTATGGGTCGGAGAATGGATGGTGTCGACAAGGGGCTGGCTTTGCTCAATAATCGGGAAATGATTGCTTATGTCATTGATGTTCTGCAGCCTAATGTAGAGGAAGTTATCATTAATGCCAATCGCAATCTGGAAGCCTACGGCAAGTACGGGGTCAGGGTAATCGGTGATAGTCTTGAAGGGTATCAGGGACCGTTGGCCGGTGTGGAAGCAGGTATGTCGCAAGCTAAAACTGAATGGATATTCACCTGTCCCTGTGACTCGCCGATGCAGTCTGGCGAATTGTTGCCAGAGATGTGGAAACAATTGTCGGCTACTGATGCCTGCATTGGTCTGGCGCACGATGGCGAACGAACGCATCCGGTTTTCAGTCTATTGAACACCAGTTTATTAGCGAGTTTGCGACAATATCTTGATGATGGTCAGCGCAAAATTGATCGCTGGTTTGCGCAGCATAATATGCTGGAGCTCGATTGCAGGGATTACGCGACGAGTTTTATCAACATTAATACCGAGGAGGAAAGACTGAGCGCTGAAACGGCGTTGCAGAATTCCTCGGTGTGCGGTAGAAACTGAACATGTCCATCGACAAGCTGCCGTCCTGTGATGACGATGTCGAACCCGATTTGTTACCGGTTGCTACCGCGCTACAGCGTATTGCCGAGAGCATACACCCGTTATCAGAGACCAGCACGGTTGCATTGCGTGATTCACTTGGCCGCGTGGTTGCCGAGGACATCAAATCCCCGATTCACGTACCTGCATATACCAATAGTGCGATGGATGGATATGCCGTCAACAGTGCAGATTTTCCGGTCACGGGTGAAGCGAGTTTGCTCGTACTGGGTACCGCATGGGCAGGCCGGCCGCTCGATGTGACAGTTGAGTCCGGTCAGGCGGTACGTATCATGACTGGCGCGATGATGCCTCCAGGTACGGATACCGTGATCATTCAGGAACACGTAAATGCTGACGGGGATCAAATCATCATCGATGGCCTGACCGACGCGGGTCGCAACGTTCGTCATGCAGGTGAGGACGTTCAATCAGGCGAAAGTATCGTTGCTGCGGGAACACTGGTGTCTCCTGCGCATCTGGGATTAATGGCGTCGCTGGGGATAGACAAAGTGCCGGTGTACCGTCGGCTCAAAGTGGCTTTTTTTAGCACCGGAGATGAATTACGTCCTCTTGAAACGCATGCCGGTAAGTCGCTTGGCCCCGGTGAGTTGTTTGATAGCAACCGACACACGCTTTTTGCTATGTTGTGCCGGCTGGGCGTGGAGTTGATTGATCTGGGTGTGGTTGCTGATACTGCGGATGCCACCAGGCAAGCGTTTTCGCGGGCGGCGGATGTTGCTGATATTGTTATTTCATCAGGTGGGGTGTCTGCAGGCCAGGCCGATTTTGTCAGTGCGACGCTTGCCGAGTTGGGTGAGGTAAAATTCTGGAAACTGGCGATGCGTCCGGGGCGGCCACTGGCCTATGGTAAAGTCGGCAACGCGCATTTTTTTGGTCTGCCCGGAAATCCGGTGGCCGTGATGGTGACATTTTACGAATTTGTGCAACCTTCTATAAAACGCATGATGGGTTGTACCGAGACAGAGCCGGCGCAGTTTAAAGTTCAATGTGATTCACGGGTGCGCAAGACACCTGGTCGTGTCGAGTATCAGCGAGGAATTGTTGAAACGAATGCCGACGGTTCTCAACAGGTGTCCCTCACTGGTAAACAGGGCGCCGGCCGGCTCACTTCTATGTGCATCGCCAATTGTCTGATAATTTTGCCACCCGAGTGTGATGGTGTGGAACCCGGTGACATGGTGTGGGTGCAACCGTTCGACGGTCTGATGTGAGGGAATTGCCGGGCAACTGCCGCAAAGGCTGCGGGGCCTGCTGTATTGCGCCTTCTATAGATTCCGCCATACCTGGAATGCCGTCGGGTAAACCAGCGGGAGTACCTTGCATTCAACTGGATGAACATCAGAATTGCCGATTATTCAACGACCCTGATCGTCCGGAATTTTGCACTACCCTGCAACCCCGATTCGACATGTGCGGGGATAGCCGCACGCACGCACTGGCCTACCTGAGCCGGCTTGAGATTCTAACCCGTAGTTGAATTTGCGATCAGCCAGTATTGCCGGCTGATTATCGCTCCCCCGATACACATGATTTAACCCGCATCAACGCCCCTGGCCAACACATAGCCACGCAACAGAAAACTGACACATTCAAATCAAGGTCTATACTCAATACTTGTTCTGCAATTAATTTGATGATTTTGTTCGCTGCAGCGGATTGCGCGGCCTGTCATCATAAACTGGTAGTGATTAAGTCAACCGACCTCACCTTGAAGGGTCTAATGCATGTCTGGCAATAACAATAACAATAACAAGAATACGCGCCTTCTCATTGTTGATACTTCTACCGCAATGCTGCACGTGCTTAAGACGTTCGCGGAAAGGCAAAAGTACAATGCGGATTGCTTTTCCGATCCGGATGAAGCCAGCGTTGCCTTGAATCGGCGTTTTCAGGATTTTAAAGCGGATTACAGTTGCGTGGTGGTTGGCTGGCCTGGAGGCAAGCTTGATCTGCTGGCCGGATTTCTCGACGCCCTGAATGACCCTGACCATTCCAGTCTACCGTTAATAGTTGTTTGTCAGGAGCGGGCCGATGAAGTGCAGGCACTGGTGAATGGTCGTGCCGATACTCATGCGGTGCTATGGACCGACCATCAACAGGCAGCCGCAATTATAGAGCGCTACTCGATTCTTTCTCCGGATCAGCCGACGGTGGTGAAAACAACTGCCGGTATGCCAGCTAACAATGTGCCTTCGATCACCGGTGCTCAGCCTGGTCAGCGTACAAAGCGATCCGTATTGTTGCTGGATAACGTGCCGTCTGTGTGCCAAACCCTTAGAGCGACGATGGAATCCGGTGGATACCACGTTATGGTCACAGCAACTGTAGCGAGCGCCCGGGCGGCACTGAAAAATAACAGGATTGATTTAGTGGTGGCTGATTTTTTTCTCGGCGAGGAGAGCGGCGAAGGCTTCTGCCAATATCTTGTTGATGCTGCAGAACAGTCAAAAAAACCGGCCTGTGTTGTATTAACGACGAAATACTCAGACTCTATTGTGAAGCGTTCTCTTTCAGCCGGTGCGATTGCCTGCCTGTATAAAAACGAATCAACCGAACTGCTGTTTTCGAGAATTGATGCGCTGCTACGACAGGTTTCCGAGGCACCTGCAAAGCAGGAAAACCAAAACGAACAACGTATACTGGAATCAATAATCGATTGGGTAGAGCCAGCTGCGGTAGTTCTGGACCAGAATTATCGGGTGTTGGCGGCAAATACCCGGGCTGCCGGGCTGCTTGAACTGGATAGCGCTAAATCACTGCAAGGATCGGACTTTACAAAAGTGTGTCCGCAAGTTCGCAATGGTGAAGTTTACTCGACCTCGGTCAACGCGACATTTGCGAGGGGTGGAAAATCGGCTGTGGATGTGACTTACGCGTCTTCGCTGTTGCTGAAAGAGGAGGCACAATCGATTGTGATGCTAACGTTTGAACAACGTCAGAAAAAGGTGGCGCAATTAGTCAACTCGCAGAATTCCGGTGCGGCAGGTCAGCCGTATGTGGTCGAGGAGTCGTTGCCTCACGTAGTGCAGAATACCCGCCGGGCTGCAAAGCCGTTGGAGAGAGCATCAGTTCCCGGTGTTGTTCCAATGCCGCAGGAAACACTGGCAAAAGAGGTCGTGGCAGCAGAACGGCAAGCCATTGAAGTGAAGCGTAAGTGGCAGCTGAATGCTATTGTTGAACAAAAACCGGATTCTGATGCGCCAGTGCCAGCTCCCTCGGCTTCTTCACCAGCGGAATCTGGTCCTGTTGTGCGTGTCCCTGTTGTATCAGAACAGAAGATTCCAAAAGAGCTTGATGAAAAAGGTTTTGGGCAATTGCTAAGCCGGTTACTTGCAGATAAACCAACCGGGCTTCGGCGCTATTTACTCATGCTTGATATCCAGATTATTGCTGTGACCGGAGACAGGTTGTGTCTGGGTGACAGCGAGCCCTTGTTGAAAATTGTAAATAACGCACTGCGCAAATTATACCCGCGTGAGAACTCGCTGGCTTATCTTGGCAATGGCCAGTTCGGGTTTGTGCTTGCGTCGAAGTCTTTGCAAGATGCTCTGTCATTGACCCGGAAACTTCAGCAGGTTGTTCCCCACATGGTGCGCTACTTAAGTAACATGACACTGGTGTCGCATGGAGCTTTGATGCCGCTGGCAAATGATTCAACACTGGGATCAAAGGAGCTAATGAAGCAATGTCGCAATGCATGTATGAAAACCCGCGGCGACAATCGCGATAACGCGGTATTAGTGATGTCCCTTAACCAATATCTGACTGCCAATTCGGTCAAGATTGCAAACGAAATGGAAGTTGAAAAAATTACCGGGTAGTTTGGTCTCCTGTATTCCTGTGCCCCCCGGTAGTAGATTTACTGCCGCAAAGACCAGGTGTTTGCGAACGCCGACGGCTATCAATACACCACGGCACCCGGTTTGATAGCCTGATCGAATTTTGTGCTGTTAAAGCTCCTCGATGCGTTTCAATTGCTGGTCGATTTGCATCAACGCCGTGGCTGCATCAGCAAGCTTTTCTTTTTCCTTGTCTACTACAGCGGCCGGCGCTTTTGCGGTGAAGCTCTCATTGTTAAGCTTGCTCTCCAGCCGTAACTTTTCCTTGTCGAGTTTGGCACGCTCGCGAGTGAGCCTTTCGCGTTCGGCGTCCTTGTCAATCAATCCTGCCAGTGGTATCAGTATTTGCATCTCTCCGACAAGCGCAGTTGCAGAGTCTGGTGCCGACTCGTTCTTGTCTAGAATGGTGATCGTATCGATTCTGGCTGTAGCGGTCAGTAGTTCGCGGTGCCGTTCAATTCGTTTTTCGTTGGTGCTGGAAACATTGTTGCAGATTACCGGTAACGGTTTACCTGGAGCGATATCCATTTCGGCGCGAATTCGTCTGATACCGAGCACAAATGTTTTTATCCAGTCGATTTCCTCGATTGCCGACTGGTCAATCTTTTCAGTTTGCGGTTTCGGCCATGGCTGAATCATAATTGTGTCGCCGCTTTTACCGGCTTTAGGCGCAACTTTTTGCCACAGTTCCTCGGTGATATAAGGCATTATCGGGTGACAGAGGCGAAGTAGCACTTCCAGGACGTTGACCAGCGTTTGGCGGGTGCCTGATTGCCTTGCAGAACCGGCGTCGCCATTCAGTACAGGCTTGGCGAGCTCCAGATACCAGTCGCAGTACTCGTTCCAGGCAAACTCGTATATATCCTGCGCGGCCAGATCAAGTCGATAGTGGTTGAGATGATCAGTAACATCTTGCTCAAGGTTTTGCAGTAGCGACACGATCCATTTGTCGGCAAGGCTGAGCTCGGCTTTTTCCCTGGTCGGTAAGTCTTCGGCATTCATCAACACAAAGCGGGTGGCGTTCCATAATTTGTTGCAGAAGTTGCGATAGCCCTCGACTCGTTTCAGATCAAATCGAATGTCGCGTCCGGTAGAGGCGAGGATGGCAAAGGTAAACCTCACGGCATCTGTTCCGTAGCCGTTGATACCGCCGGAAAATTCCTTTCGAGTCTGCTTTTCGATTTTGGCAGCGACGTGCTCCTGCATAAGATTGGAAGTCCTTTTTTCTACCAGGCTTTCCAGATCGATGCCGTCAATGATGTCGAGGGGGTCGAGAACGTTGCCTTTGGACTTGGACATTTTTTGGCCGTTTGCATCGCGCACCAGGCCGTGTATGTACACTTCTTTAAACGGGACCTGTCCGTCCATGAATTTCTGGCCGAACATGATCATCCGTGCTACCCAGAAAAAAATAATATCGAAGCCGGTGACCAGAACACTGGTGGGATACCACGTATTGAGAGCATCTGTTTTCTCTGGCCAGCCCAGTGTAGAGAAGGGCCACAACCCGGAAGAAAACCACGTATCGAGTACGTCGTTATCCTGCTGCAAGGCCAAATTATCCGACAGCTTGTATTTCTCGCGCACTTTGGCTTCGTTTTCCGCGACATAGATATTGCCTGCATCGTCATACCAGGCGGGTATGCGGTGACCCCACCATATCTGTCGGCTAATGCACCAGTCTTCGATATTTTCCAGCCACTGATAGTAGGTTTTGGACCAGTTGTCAGGAACAAACTTGATGCTTCCATCGCGAACTGCATCAATGGAAGGCCGGGTAATCGCTGATTTTCCTCCGGGCCTGCCGTCATCGAGAGTGTCACGTGTGAGATCCACGTACCACTGATCGGTTAGATAAGGTTCGACCACCGAATTGGAACGGTCGCCGCGCGGCACCATCAGTTTGTGCTTGTCGATTCGTTCGACAAGTTCGAGCTCGGTGAGATCAGTGACTATCTGTTTTCGGGCAATATAGCGATCCATGCCCTGATACTTTGCAGGAGCATGTTCATTGATCGATGCGTCGTCACTAAATATATTGATAATGTCGAGGTTGTGGCGTTGACCCATTGCGTAATCATTGAAATCGTGTGCCGGTGTGATCTTCACGCAGCCCGAACCAAAATCGGGATCGACGTAGTCGTCGCCGATTACCGGTATTTCTCGCCCGACAAGCGGTAGCGTGACTGTTTTGCCAATCAGATTCTGATAGCGTTCATCCTCTGGATGAACCGCTACTGCGGTATCGCCAAGCATTGTTTCCGGTCGTGTAGTGGCAACAACCAAATGTCCGCTACCATCTGTCATCGGATATCGAAAATGCCAAAGGTGGCCCTGCTCCTCTTCGCTGAGTACTTCAAGATCAGACAGTGCGGTGTGGAGAACGGGATCCCAGTTAACCAGTCGTTTGCCACGATAGATAAGTCCCTGGTCATACAGTGAAACGAACACTTCCCGAACCGCATGCGATAATCCTTCGTCCATGGTGAACCGTTCACGGTTCCAGTCCGGTGATGCCCCGAGTCTGCGCAACTGACGGGTAATGTGACCACCCGACTCTTCTTTCCACTGCCAGACTTTTTCAACGAATGCGTCCCGTCCGAGATCATGGCGACTTTGCTGTTTTGCTGCCAGTTGTCGCTCAACCAGCATCTGGGTAGCAATACCGGCGTGATCAGTGCCCGGCTGCCATAGCGTGTTGTCACCTTTCATTCGATGGTAGCGAATCAGAGTATCCATGACCGTGTCCTGGAAGGCATGCCCCATATGCAAGGTGCCAGTGACGTTTGGCGGGGGGATCATGATGCAATACGGTTCGCCCGTGCCGGACGGCACAAAATGGTTTTCACGTTCCCAGTACTCGTACCAGGATTGTTCAATGGCGGCAGGGTCGTAGGTAGTTTCCATCGAGCTTCTTTAGCAGTGTTAGACGGGACAGAGTTGACTGTATAGCTATATTAATAGTATCAGGTGTAGTGCGCTTTGCTACCTGATCATCGTGTTCGGCGAGTGGTTGGGACTAGTTCGCAGAAATTTACTGCGGACTAGTCCGGTTTAACATTCGCTGAGTGCAAGTTCGGACTGTGGCTTCGGGGTAATTTCGTAGTGCTTCAGTGGATAGCCTCGGTCTTGATAATATCGGTAGCGCTCGCGCCCGGTTTTTCGCACGGCCGGTTCTGAGTGCACGACTTCCAGCACCGTTTCAAAGCTGCTAAAAAAATGTGGTACTTCTACAGACAGATTTAAAAGTACCTGTGGATCTGATTGTGGCTCGCCTTTGTGATCGATGGAAACCCGTTCGTCACTATCGATGAGTGAGTCGCCTATCGTGGTAATGAACTCCCGGGTATCCCGTGCGCAACCGGTGTGAACGTGCACTGTTTTACCGCGTGCGAGCGACTGCATAACCAGACTCTTTGCGTATTGCCAGCGCTGATGCAATTCGGCGCTGGCCAAAATATAAAAGTGGATTTTTGTCATGAAGCCCGGCGCGCTCGAGAGGTTCGCTTTGCAGCAGGGCGAGCGCATCGACTCATAATAAATTCCATGAGCATAGGGACTGGTCTTCCGGTCGATCCTTTTGCGCCACCCTGTTTCCACGCCACCCCTGCGATATCAAGGTGTGCCCAACGATAGTCATTGGTAAATCGGGAGAGAAAACAGCCGGCGGTAATGGATCCGGCAGCCCGACCACCAATGTTTGGAATATCTGCAAAATTGCTCGATAGCTGATTTTGATATTCTTCCCAAAGTGGCAGACGCCAGCATTTGTCGTCTGTTACCTTACCGGCGTTGTAGAGTTCATCGGCCAGTTGATCATCGTTGCACATAAGCCCGGTGGTGTGGTGGCCGAGAGCAATAATGACAGCTCCGGTAAGAGTGGCGATATCAATGACAACATCCGGTTTGTATTTGGCAATGTAGGTAAGCGCGTCGCAAAGAACCAGTCGGCCTTCAGCGTCGGTATTCAGAACCTCGATAGTCTGGCCTGACATTGAAGTGACGACATCACCCGGTTTGGTCGCTTTGCTGCCCGGCATGTTTTCGGCGGCGGCCACCACACCGACCAGATTAACCGGAAGTTTGAGTTCGGCAACAGCGCGCATAACTCCGAACACGCTTGCGGCACCGCACATATCAAACTTCATTTCGTCCATACCCGCCGATGGTTTCATGGAAATACCCCCGGTATCGAAGGTGATGCCTTTGCCGACCAGAACGACTGGTTTTTCCGTCGCTTTGCCACCTTTGTACTCCATACAAATTAGCTTTGCAGCTTCATGGCTGCCGGCAGAAACGCTTAGCAGTGCTCCCATCTTCAGTTTTTCCATCTGCGCTTCACCAAGCACGGTAACCTTCAATGAGTTGTGTTGTTTTTTCAGCGTTTTTGCATGCTCGGCCAAATAAGCGGGTGTGCATACATTCGCTGCCATGTTGCCCAGGTCGCGAGCCGTTTGAATTCCATGGGCAATAGCAGTGCCTTGTTGTATTCCGGATTCCACCGCTTTGTTATTTGCGATATCGTGAACATGCAGCGCCAGTTTGGTGTTTTTTGCAAGCCCGCCAGCCTTTGCGCTCTTGTGCATATCAAATCGGTATCGGGAGACCAGTGATGCTTGAGCAATAACCCGGGCAAGTGTGGTAATGTCGCGATCCGCCACATCGGTATCAGTCAGGCAACTGGTGGCATCCTTGATCTCGGGTCGCGCAAGTGCCGTCGCTTGTGCCCTGGCCATTTTGTCAAAGTCGGTAGCTGATATTGCCTTGCTGCTTCCGGTGCTGACCAGCAGTACTCTTTGTGCTGCTGTATTTGGCACGCGGTGCAGCATCAGTGTGGATCCGGACTTATTGGCCAGATCGCCTTGTTTCAGAATCTCGCTCAAAAAACCTTCACTGAGGGAATCGATATCTGCCACGCAACCGCTGAGTGTTTTCTGGTTGCTGACGGGTAGCACCAGACAGCCGGTTTTGAGTGTTGCCAGATCCGCATTGGATAATTTGATTTTCAACGTTTGTCCTCTTGTCTATCTGGCCATCCGGGCAGATCTGCTTAACTTCAGAAGTGATCAAAATACTCGTTTGTATTGTCTCACTGTATTTGCTTGCCGAATAATAAATTTATCGAGTGCTCTGCATATTTCGCTGCTGCTAAAAAATCCGGTACTACCTATCGCCAATAGTCCTCTCAACAGGATGTCCATGCCTGCTATTCCACAGTGCAGACTCTGGCACCTGATTTAGCTAAAAGCGCTCGTATAGTTTGCGGAGCAATCGGCCGTAGCGAGTGGAGCGGGTCTTCACCATGCGCTGTAAGATGGCGGAAATGCCATCGGCTAATGCTCTGGTTCGGATATTATCGTCAATCAGGAATTCACCATGCAAAAGTCCGGCGATGCAGGTTAGTTGTGCCGGTGCCAATATTACCGGGTTTGCTATGATCAAGCATCAGTCTTGCCCTGTGTTGGCCTTTTGGCCGGTTACCCATTGATAATTCATCATGCTAAATGTACTTGATCGCTATTTGTTTCGGGAAATTTCGATAACCTGGTTTGCCGTTACCGTGGTGTTGCTGATCATTATGGTGGTAAACATTCTCGCCAGAATCCTGTCGAAGGTGACCGAGGGTGCGCTTCCGGCCGATGCTCTTCTCTTGCTTGTCGGGCTTAAAGTAATCAATTTGTTGGTAACCTTGATCCCGCTTGGTTTGTATCTTGGTGTGCTACTGGCGTTCGGGCGGCTCTACAGAGATAGTGAAATGGCCGCAATTGCGGCCTGTGGAGCCGGTCTGAAATCTCTTTACCGGCCAGTCGTGTTGAACGGGCTCATAGGGGTGCTCTTGATCGGTATGCTGACTTTCTGGGCATCTCCCTGGGCAGCACGATATGAACAGCGAATCACTGATGAAGTGGCTGATCGATCGCTGACCAGTCTGCTGGGCGCTGGCAAATTTGTGGAGATACTCGATGGCACGGCGGTCGTATTCACAGAGTCGCTTTCCGCAGACAAACAGCAGTTTCGGCAGGTGTTTGTGCATCGCGATCTTGATGATGGTGCATTTGAGATAGAAACGGCCCGATCGGCTGTCTATCAGCGCGATCCACAGGATAACAGTGAATTTATAGTGTTCGTTGACGGCGTCAGTGTTGTTGGTCGACCAGGCGGGCAGAGTTACCAGAAAACACGGTTTGCGAAGCATGGAGTGCGTCTACCGCGAGATGAACGAGCTGAATCTGCATTGGAGAATTCGGCGCAATCCTTTATGCAATTGTGGAAAAGCGACGATCCCCGATCCACGGCTGAAATTCAATGGCGAGTATCGATACCGTTGGCGGCATTGCTATTGGCACTACTCGCAGTGCCACTGGCCCATACATCTCCGAGGCAGGGGCGTTATTCAAAAATTGCGGTTGCCATACTTATATATGTACCTTACGCGAATCTGCTGGTTCTGAGCCGAAAGTGGCTGGCTGCAGGTGTGATCTCTCCGATTCCCGGTTTGTGGTGGGTGCATCTTTTATTTATTGGTGTGATCGTATTTTTTACCGTGAAACGTTACGGGATTGAGTGGTTTGCCGGGCTTCTTTCTCCCAGGGCAATCTGAACCGGGTTTTTCGATTGTTCAGGTGTTCGTCATTTGCAAAAAATTGATCCCGTGATAACTGAATCCTGCTGCAAAAATACAATATGAGACTAATCGTTCGTTACATAGGCAAGACTGTATTGTTGAACACTTTGCTGGTGTTGTTTGTATTGGTTGCGCTAACCGGCCTGTTCAGCTTCATTCGAGAGCTTGATGATGTCGGGCGTGGCAACTATTCGGTAATTTCCGCGGCGTTTTATATTATTCTGCGAATGCCGGGTTCTGCCTACGAATTGTTTCCGTCGGCGGTATTGCTGGGCAGTTTGCTAGGGCTGGGTGGTTTGGCATCACACAGCGAATTGACCGTCATGCGTTCTGCCGGAATTTCTATCGCCCAGATGGCAGCCGCAGTAGCCTTGATCGGGTTGGTGCTAATGGGTTTTGTCACAATAATTGGGGAATTCGTGATGCCACCCAGCGAGAGTCGTGCGCAGGAAATTCGCTTGTCGGCGCTATCGAAAAACCCTTCTATCAGTGCACGCACCGGATACTGGGCAAAGGCTGGTCCCAAATTTATAAATATTAAGTCCGTATTGCCGGATATGACGCTCGTAAACATAAACGTGTATGGATTCACTGACGGAGATCTAAGTAGTGTGGTCCACGCCAGGAAGGCGGAGCAAATCGCTACTGGTGAATGGAGACTAACAGACATCACCAAGACGGATTTTCGACCCACTTCGGTTGATACCGTCAGGACCGACGTAGAAATTTGGGCAAATCTGGTTAATGCGGAGCTATTGCAAGGCTTGTCTGTCCCGGCTGAGTCTATGTCGATGGCGAACCTGTTTAACCAGATTCGATATCTTGAGACGAATCAATTGGACAGCAAGCCAATTAAGCTCGCGCTGTGGATGAAAATAACCAACCCCGTTTCGACTTTGGTAATGCTGATGCTGTCTTTGCCATTTGTATTCGCCTCTCAACGTGGTGGAGGTGTCGGGCAAAAAATGTTTATCGGCATTCTCCTCGGTATCGGCTATTTTTTGCTAAATCGGCTGGTCACACATCTCGGACTGGCCAACGGCTTGTCGCCAGCCACTAGTACTCTGATCCCGTTGATTCTGTTTAGCCTGATTGCACTGTTTGGTGTGCTACGCATTAGTTAACAATGCCATGCGAAACCTGGTTGCAGGTACGGAAACCATTACCGCCACGGTTGCGTCAGATTACGCCACACGGGTTTGAGTTATTACTGCGGTTTGGACTTCGCAGTAGCCAGGGTAGAGCAGCCAGCTAACACTGCGGCCAACGGGGTTTGATCAGGTTGATTGAAACAATCTGTGTTATTTCTTCGCTTTTGGAAGGTAAATAACGTCGGTTTTCGACAGGTGATCGTGTAGAGATCTGTTTTTTTTGTCGAATAATATCCAGAGCAAACCGATACCAGCCGGCACCAGAACGAAAATCGCTGCGATAAATCGAACGCCAGCTGTTGTCCAGTTGATGATCCCGTTGTCATTGGCGATGAGCTTTATTCTCCAGCTTTGCATACCGAGCGTTTGCCCGCCATGCGTCCAGAACCAGCCGAAGAATCCAAACGTTATTAACAACAGAGAAAGGTAATAAAGCGGATGAGTAACCGCCTGTCCATGATTTATGGCTACTGCAACGGCGCTGGCAACGAATAACACGCCCAATAAAAGCAACAGATCATAGATTATCGCTGCCAACCTGCGAAAAAAGCCTGCGTTATTGATTATTTTGTTCATAAGTGGTTTGAAATGCGCATGCGATGGGTAAATTGGCTATATAGCTGTGTCGGAATGGCTCGTGAGCAAGTAGATGTTCGCACTTGTACTGGCTGTTATCCACTTATGGCGGGCTCATGGACAGTCGAATCAAGTGACATGGTTGTATAGTTTGAAACATATCGGTTGAGTAACTGAAACGACAAGCATAGGTACAACTATCTTCTGAATATAACGTCTGTTGAATAGAGCAATCGGTTAAAGACTAGTAGTTAGCGCGAATAATCATGACCGTGTGTATGTTTAAACACAGTTTTAGTTGGTGCGAATAAAGATAAAAAAGTATGTTTTAACGATTTAATTGCCTGTTTTCGGCTCAACTGGTGTCTTTTTTGTATTAAAAGCGTTGTTAAAGTTGTATTTTTTATTGAATTCAATAGATTAACGATTATAATCCATTCGCGTCTAACTCTTACGGAGAACTTAATGGCTCGAACTAAAAAGTCAGCTACAAAAAAACGCGGTCGTCCTGCAGGCAAGAAAAAGTCGGTAGCGAAAAAGAAGGCTAGAGGAAAGAAGAAGGCTTCTTCGAAGAAAAAGAAGTCTAAAAAGAAGGCTTCCAAAAAGAAAGTAAGCAAGAAGAAGATGTCCAAGAAGAAGTCTTCGAAGAAGAAGTCTTCAAAGAAGAAGTCTTCAAAGAAGAAGTCTTCAAAGAAGAAGT
>CAYPCS010000012.1:52586-110512 GCA_964409275.1 uncultured Granulosicoccaceae bacterium | reverse complement strand
GATTTGCGATCCGTGAAGGCGGGCGCACCGTAGGCGCCGGCGTCGTCGCCAAGATACAGGATTAGGGCAATGGCTGTTTCTCCAACACAAACCATACGAATCCGGTTGAAAGCATTCGATCACCGCCTGATCGATAAGTCAGCTAAGGAAATTCTGGAAACGGCGAAACGAACCGGGGCTCGTGTACTTGGGCCAATACCATTGCCGACCAAGAAAGAGCGCTTCACAATCCTTGTGTCGCCTCATGTTAATAAAGATGCGCGTGACCAGTATGAAATACGGACTCACAAGCGCCTGATGGATATTGTTGATCCGACAGACAAGACTGTTGATGCACTAATGAAGCTCGATCTTGCTGCCGGTGTGGATGTGCAAATAAAGCTAAGCTGAGGGAAATATTTACGGCGTAGAGTAAAAACATACTCTATATTGCCACCCGAGCGTGACAGGAGCGAAAACCTCCTGCTATACTGGGCGGCTAGCTGTTGAAGAATTCCCTTCCAAGTGGTTGCAGATCGTCTGGTCTGTAACCGTTTATATATTGGAGAACACTAATGCCGATGAGTGTTGTCGGCCGAAAGGCCGGAATGACTCGCGTTTTTAACGACGCCGGTGACGCCGTATCTGTGACTGTTGTGCAGGTGGCGACCAATCGCGTCACTGTCGTTAAGACAGTCGAGAAAGATGGTTACGCCGCTATGCAGGTAACGGCGGGCGAGAAACGTGCGTCGTTGTTGTCGAAGGCTGAAATTGGTCATTTCAAGTCGACAGGCGTAGACGCCGGTCGCGGGTTGTGGGAATTTCGAACCGAAGGAATCGAGGACGAAATCACCGTTGGCCAGGAATTTGGCGCCGGCAGTTTCGAGGTCGGGCAGAAAGTAGACGTTAGCGGCACCACCATTGGTAAGGGTTTCGCAGGTGGCGTAAAGCGCCACAATTTCAAAATGCAGGACGCCACCCACGGCAACTCGATTTCACACAGAGCACCAGGCTCGATCGGTCAGAACCAGACGCCGGGCCGTGTGTTCAAGGGCAAGCGCATGGCTGGCCATATGGGTGCGGTTCGACGAACAATACAAAATCTGGAAATCGTCCGGGTAGACGAAGAACGCCAGTTGCTGTTGATCAGCGGCAGTGTTCCGGGCTCCGCCGGCGGTGACGTTTTCATCAAGCCTTCAGTCAAGGCCGGGTAACAGGTCCAGTTATGGAATTGCAATCGAAAAATGGTGCAGCAGTCGGTGTGTCAGACGCCGTCTTCGCAGTGCCCTACAATGAAACTCTCGTGCACCAGGTGGTCACTGCGTTTCTTGCCGGCGCCCGGTCTGGTAACAGTGCGCAAAAAAATCGCGCTGCAGTACGTGGTGGTGGTGCCAAGCCCTGGCGACAAAAAGGCACAGGGCGCGCGCGCGCAGGCACTATAAGAAGCCCCATCTGGCGCGCTGGCGGGGTTACTTTTGCCTCTTCGCGACGCGACTACAGCAAGAAGGTCAACAAAAAGATGTACCGGGGTGCCATGCGTTCAGTGTTTTCCGAGCTAGCGCGAACCGGGCGTCTTACAGTAGTCGATTCGATACCGGTGAGCGCACCTAAATCACGCGAGTTGCGAGCGGTGATGAAAGAATGGGAGTTGACCGACGTGCTCTTTATAGACGCCGGTATGAACGACAATTTGCATCTGGCCGGACGAAATTTCCCGAAAATCAGCACTACGGATGTCGATGGCATAAACCCGTGGCTGATGTTAAGGCATCAGGATGTGGTGATTACCGAGGCGGCGGTTAAGCAAATCGAGGAGCGACTCTCGTGAATGAAGAGCGCATGTATAACGTTATTGTGGCACCTCTCGTATCAGAAAAATCGGCGATGCAGGCCGAGATGAGCGGTCAGCACACATTCAAGGTAGTTCCCGATGCTACAAAGCTCGAAGTCAAACGTGCTGTAGAAAAATTGTTCAAGGTGGACGTGGTTTCAGTTCGAATCGCGAACAGCAAAGGTAAAGTCAAGCGTCAGGGTGCTCGCATTGGCCGTCGAGCGGATTCCCGCAAGGCTATTGTTCGACTCGCCGAGGGTCAGGACATCGACTACATGGGGCTGGAAGGTTAGCAATTATGGCACTTCATAAAACCAAACCAACTTCACCCGGGCGTCGTTTCCAGGTTCGAGTCGTTGATAATACGCTGCATAAAGGCGGCCCGCACGAGCCTCTTATTGCGAGTAAGAGCAAATCAGGCGGTCGTAACTCAGCTGGTCGCATCACCATGCGGCATATCGGTGGTGGCCATAAACAGCGCTATAGAATCATCGATTTCAAACGTCGTAAAGATGGTATACCCGCGACGGTGGAACGTATTGAATACGATCCAAACCGTACTGCGAATATCGCTCTGTTGAAATATGCGGATGGCGAGCGAACTTACATCATTGCTGCCGGAAAAGTAGCCGCCGGAGATGTGTTGCTTTCCGGCAGAGAAGCACCGATCAAGAACGGCAACTCTTTGCCTCTTTCGAACATACCCGTGGGTAGTACGGTGCATTGCATCGAATTAAAACCTGGCAAGGGGGCACAGATGGCTCGCAGCGCCGGGGCATCTGCCCAGTTTGTGGCACGCGAAGGCTCATACGCTACCTTGCGATTGCGCTCTGGCGAGATGCGCAAGGTATTGCTCGATTGCAGAGCGACAGTTGGCGAAGTCAGTAACGGCGAACATTCTTTGCGCAAACTCGGCAAGGCCGGAGCTAAACGCTGGCGCGGGGTGCGACCAACAGTTCGGGGTGTTGCAATGAATCCGGTAGATCATCCGCACGGCGGTGGTGAAGGGCGTACCTCTGGTGGTCGCCATCCGGTCAGTCCATGGGGTGTCCCGACCAAGGGATACAAAACTCGCTCAAACAAGCGTACGAACAATCTTATTGTTCGTCGTCGCAAGAACAAATAGAGAGATATCGCAGTGGCACGTTCTCTTAAAAAAGGCCCTTTCATCGATCATCACCTGGTCAAAAAGGTGGATGTGGCTGTGGCAACGAACAGCAAGAAACCAATCAAGACCTGGTCACGCCGTTCTATGATCAGCCCGGAAATGGTGGGCTTGACCATAGCGGTGCATAACGGGCGGCAGCATGTTCCCGTTCTGATAAGCGAAAACATGGTTGGCCACAAACTCGGTGAGTTTGCATTAACGCGAACCTACCGTGGCCATGTGGCAGACAAAAAGGCCCGCTAGAAATGAAAACCAAGGCAAAGTTGATGCACGCGCGAATATCAGCGCAAAAAGTTCGCCTGGTGGCGGATCAGGTGCGTGGCATGGAAGTAGAAAAGGCGCTTGAGTTACTCACTTTTAGTAACAAAAAGGCGGCGGGCCTCGTGAAAGGGGTGCTTGATTCCGCGATAGCCAATGCCGAGCACAATGATGGTGCGGACATAGATGAATTAAAGGTGGCTGAGATCATGATTGACGATGGTCCAACCATGAAGCGGATTCGGCCTCGCGCCAAAGGACGGGCCAATCGAATATTGAAGCGGTCGAGCCACATCACTGTTGTGGTAGGGGACTAGTAATATGGGTCAAAAAGTTCATCCCACCGGAATTCGTCTGGGTATCTCGGCAGACTGGAACTCCACCTGGTATGCGAGCAGTAAAGACTACGCGAACTATCTGAACGAAGATTTAGCAGTGCGCAAGCTGCTTAAGAAAAAGCTGGCGCATGCATCTGTCAGTAGAATCCAGATTGATCGCCCCGCACGCGCGGTGGTGATCACTATACATACTGCCCGCCCGGGAATTGTGATTGGCAAGAAGGGCGAGGATGTCGAGCGGTTGCGGAGGCTAATCGCACCGATGCTTGGCATCAATATCAACAACGTCAAGGTTAATGTATCAGAGATACGCAAACCCGAGCTTGATGCTCAACTCGTGGCAGAAGGTGTAGCACAGCAACTCGAACGCCGTGTGATGTTTCGACGAGCGATGAAGCGCGTATTGACTAACACCATGAGACTCGGGGCTCAAGGCGTGAAAATTTCGGTGTCAGGTCGCCTGAACGGTGCCGAAATCGCCCGCCGCGAGTGGTACCACGACGGCCAGGTTCCACTACACACCTTGCGAGCGGACATTGATTACGGTGTAGCAGAAGCCCATACCACCTACGGTGTAATCGGTATTAAGGTGTGGATATGCAAGGGTGAGGTATTCGATTTTGACGAGGTTCGCGGTGGTGAAACTCAAAAGCAGGCGGCTAGCGCCTGACGGATTCTAACGATGCTACAACCAAAACGTACAAAATTCAGAAAACAGCACAAGGGCCGCAATCGCGGGCTCGCGCAGTCTGGTAACAAGGTCAGCTTTGGCGAATACGGTCTTAAGGCAATGGCCCGCGGACGTGTTACCGCCCGCCAGATTGAATCTGCGCGTCGTGCAATGACTCGCCACATCAAACGTGGCGGCAAAATATGGATTCGGATTTTTCCGGACACACCTGTCACCAAGAAGCCAATAGAAGTTCGAATGGGTAAAGGTAAAGGCAACGTAGAGTACTGGGTGGCAAAAATTCAGCCAGGCAAAGTACTGTATGAAATGGAAGGCGTTTCCGAAACGATTGCCAGAGAGGCTTTTGCCCGAGCGGCAGCGAAATTACCTATCCAGACATCGTTTGTCATAAGGACGGTAGCGTGATGAAAGCCAGTGACCTTCGTGAGAAAACTGCTGCTGATCTGGAAACAGAGCTGGTAGCTTTGCGAAAAGAACAATTTAACCTTCGTATGCAAATGGGATCGGGGCAAATGGTCAGGCCTCATCTATTTAACGAAGCAAGAAAGAATATCGCACGTGTGAAAACCATAATCGCCGAAAAACGGCGAACGAGTGAAGCGTCATGAGTGAAGAGAAAGCCTCGTTACAACGCACCGTTATCGGGCGAGTGGTTAGTAACAAAATGGAAAAATCAGGCACTGTGCTTGTCGAAAGACGTGTTCGCCATGCCATGTACGGAAAATTCATTACGCGATCAACTAAATATCACTTCCACGATGATGCCAATGAAACGGGTATCGGTGATGTGGTTCGAATAAAGTCTTGCCGCCCGATATCAAAATCCAAGTCGTGGACGCTTGACGAGATTATCACCAGGGCTGTTTAGGCCTGGCGAAGCAAGACCTGGTGACAGGCAAGGTATGAAGCAATGATTCAGATGCAAACCGTTTTGACCGCTGCTGATAACAGTGGCGCCCGGAGTGTGCAGTGTATAAAGGTGCTAGGCGGATCCCGTCGTCGGTATGCGCGCGTTGGTGATGTCATCAAGGTAAGCATCAAAGACGCGATACCCCGTGGCAAGGTCAAAAAAGGTGAAGTGTATAACGCTGTTGTCGTCCGGACTGCAAAGGCTGTTCGGCGTCCTGATGGCTCTGCCATCCGTTTTGATGGAAATGCGGCGGTAATACTGAATGCGAAACTGGAGCCATTGGGTACTCGTATATTTGGACCGGTAACTCGCGAGCTCCGTTCTGAAAAATTTATGAAAATTATTTCCCTGGCTCCTGAAGTACTTTAAGTGCTCCTGAAGCACTGTAATCAAAAGTAGTGCTTTAAGCGACTGACTGGAAAATCAAGTAATGCGCAAGCTAATCAAGGGTGACGAAGTAATCGTCATCACCGGCAAAGACAAAGGTCGGCGAGGTACCGTGCGGCAGGTTCTGGATGACAAAGCCATTGTCGACAACGTCAATGTGGTTAAGAAGCATCAGAAAGGCAATCCTAACGCCGGAGTTACCGGTGGCATTATCGATAAGGAAATGCCTATCGAACTGTCTAACCTGATGGTTTTTAACCCGACCACCGGCAAAGGCGACCGGGTTGGAATCAAAACGCAGGACGATGGCAAGAAAGTGCGTGTCTTTAAATCTAATGGTGAGACCGTCTAGCGGGCGGGGATAGCAATGACCAGGTTCGAACAAACGTATAAAGAGACCATCACACCAGCCCTCGTCGAAGAGTTTGGCTACAAGAGTGCGATGGAAGTGCCACGTCTGCAGAAGATCACCCTGAACATGGGGCTCGGCGAGGCGGTGGGTGATAAAAAAATCGTTGAAAAAGCCACTGCAGACCTGGCCAGTATTAGCGGCCAAAAGCCCGTTGTAAGGCTTGCCAGAAAATCGATTGCGGGATTTAAGATCAGAGATGGTTGGCCCATCGGTGCCAAGGTAACGCTGCGTCGACGCCACATGTATGAGTTTCTGGATCGACTGATCACAATCGCTATTC
Organism: uncultured Granulosicoccaceae bacterium; assembly: GCA_964409275.1. Lineage (GTDB taxonomy): Bacteria > Pseudomonadota > Gammaproteobacteria > Granulosicoccales > Granulosicoccaceae. The sequence continues at coordinate 104,258 of CAYPCS010000012.1, read as the reverse complement.
CAAGAATCAGGGATTTTCGTGGTTTGAATGCCCGCTCGTTCGATGGGCGTGGCAACTATTCAATGGGTGTGAAGGAACAAATTATTTTCCCTGAAATTGACTACGACAAGATCGATGCAATTCGAGGGCTGGACATTACGTTTACGACGTCAGCCAAAACTGACGACGAGGCACGCGCTCTGTTGAAGAGCTTTAACTTTCCTTTCAGGCAATAGTATGGCTAAGAAATCCATGATCGCGCGTGAGTTAAAGCGCACCGTACTCGCGGATCGCCACGCAGAAAAGCGGCAAAAATTGCGGGAAATACTGAAGTCGGATACCACTGACTACGATGAAAAAATGGAGGCATCCCGCAAGCTGCAACAGTTGCCGCGTGATTCCAGCAAAACCCGCGGTCGGAATCGTTGCCGAGTGACAGGGCGGCCGCACGGTTTTTATCGCAAGTTCGGGCTCGCGCGCAACAAGCTTAGAGAAGCCGCTATGCGTGGCGATATTCCCGGTTTGTCAAAAGCGAGCTGGTAGGAGAAAACAGAAATGAGTATGTCTGATCCCATCGCGGATATGTTGACAAGAATCCGCAACGCACAACAGGCGCGCAAAGTGTCAGTGACCATGCCGTCGTCGAAAGCCAAGGTATCGATTGCCGAGGTTTTGAAGAGCGAAGGGTTTGTCGGTGATATAGAGGTTGACCAGAATGACGGTAAGCCGCAATTGTCAGTCACCTTGAAATATTACGATAATGCACCAGTAATAAACAAGATCAAGCGAGTGAGTCGGCCAGGGTTGCGCATCTACAAGAGCAAGGATGAGATACCAAAAGTGCTTGGTGGTCTCGGGATCGCAATAATATCGACCTCAAAAGGGGTGATGGCAGATGCTAAAGCCAGGCAGTCGGGCGAGGGCGGTGAAGTCCTTTGCTACGTGTCGTAGGAGAATACTATGTCTCGAGTAGCAAACAGTCCCGTATCGATTCCCGGCGGTGTAACCGTCGAAGTCAAAGGGCAAACGGTGTCGGCCAAAGGGCCTAAGGGATCCATGGATGTCGAAGTTCATGGCACAGTCAACGTGGCCATGGAAGACGATCACCTGAAAGTGGCGGCCAGTAATACCGAGAAGAAAACAGTAGCCATGGCGGGCACAATGCGGTCCTTGTTGAATAATCTGGTGACCGGGGTCAACGAGGGGTTTACCAAAAAGCTTGAGTTGCGCGGCGTTGGATATCGTGCACAGGCGCAAGGCAACAAGCTTAATCTAACGCTCGGCTTTTCACATCCTGTGGTGCATGACATCCCGGACGGTGTCGTTGTCGAAACGCCGAGCCAGACAGAGGTTGTGGTGACCGGCATAAACAAGCAGTCGGTTGGACAGGTCGCTGCAGACATCCGCGCGTATCGCCCGCCAGAGCCTTATAAGGGAAAGGGCGTGCGCTATGTGGATGAATATGTCCTGATGAAAGAAGCGAAGAAGAAATAGGACCGAATTGAGATGAACCTGGACAAGAAAAACAGTCGGCTGCGACGTGCGAAGCGCTCACGTTCCAAGATTCGGGAGTTGGGTGCGGCCCGTCTTTCGGTGCATAGAACATCGAAGCACATGTACGCTCAGGTGATAGATGCCGAAGGCAAGGTCGTGGCCAATGCCACAACCCAGCAAAAAGATATTGTTTCCGGTCTCAAGTATACCGGCAACGTCGAAGCCGCTACCGCTATCGGTAAAGCGATTGGCGAGCGAGCGACAGCAAAGGGAATAACCGAAGTCGCATTTGATCGATCAGGTTTCCAATACCACGGCAGAGTGAAGGCTCTGGCGGATGCCGCGCGCGAAGCCGGCCTCAAGTTTTAGGCGGATAGAAAAACAATGGCAGCTCACGACTCCAATGCAAGTGCCGATGGCCTTATCGAGAAACTCGTCGCAGTTAACCGCGTAGCGAAAGTGATTAAAGGTGGTCGCCAATTTGGCTTTACCGCTTTGACAGTGGTTGGCGATGGCGAAGGTCGCGTCGGTTTCGGTTATGGCAAGGCCCGTGAAGTACCTGTGGCCATTCAAAAAGCCATGGAGAAAGCGCGTAAGAATATGGTTCGAATCAGTCTCAACGACGGTACCTTGCAATACGCACTTAACGGTCGCCACGGCGCTGCTAAAGTGTATATGCAGCCAGCGTCAGAAGGTACCGGGATCATTGCCGGCGGTCCTATGCGAGCTGTGTTTGAAGCGGTAGGTGTGCGCAATGTATTGGCCAAGATTAACGGCTCGAACAATCCGATCAACGTGGTTCGCGCCACGATTGAAGGCCTGATCAACATGCAGTCTCCCGAGAGTGTTGCTGCAAAGCGCGGCAAATCTGTCGAAGAGATAACCGGGTAATCACATGTCTGACAAGAAACTCAAAGTGACATTGGTCAGAAGCGTGAATGGCCGCTTGAAAAAGCATCAGGCATGCGCGAAGGGCCTCGGGCTTAGGCGTATGCACCAAACTGTTGAAGTTATCGATACACCGGAAAATCGTGGCATGGTCAACAAGATCTCTTACATGCTGCGAGTAGAGGACTGATCATGTATTTGAACGATCTTAGACCAGCACCTGGCAGCAAGACTGCGGCCAGGCGTGTCGGACGCGGTATAGGCTCCGGACTTGGCAAAACCTGTGGCCGTGGCCACAAGGGCCAGCACTCACGTTCTGGTGGATACCACAAGGTGGGTTTTGAAGGCGGTCAGATGCCTATCCAGCGTCGATTGCCGAAGTTCGGATTTAAATCGCGGAAAGGGCGCTTTGTTGCTGAAGTTCGCACGTCTGAACTGGCCAGGTTTGAGGGTGACGTCACCATAGAAAATCTTGTGAAGGCAAGGCTGGTTCCGTTGCAAACGAAAAAAGTAAAGGTAATTTTGTCTGGTGAGGTTACCAGGCCACTGACGCTGACAGGTGTTTCAGCGACTGCCGGTGCGGCTCGAGCGATTGAGCAGGCTGGCGGTACAATCGGAGCATAGAGCGTGGCTACTGCGGCAGCATCTATCGGTGGGTTAGGAAAGTCGGTCGAACTTAGACAACGGCTGTTGTTTGTGCTGCTCGCGCTGGTGATCTTCCGTATCGGTGCGCACATTACTATACCGGGTGTGGACCCGCGAGTAATGGCCGCATTGTTCGAGCAGCAGCGTGGCGGCATCCTCGACATGTTTAACATGTTTGGCGGAGGCGCGCTGAGCCGGATGTCCCTGTTTGCACTGGGCGTGATGCCGTACATATCTGCGTCGATTATCATGCAGCTGCTGACGCATGTGGTGCCGTCTCTTGAGCAGTTGCGCAAAGAGGGCGAGAGTGGTCGAAAAGTAATCACCAAGTACACGCGCTACGGCACGTTGGTGCTGGCCAGTGTTCAGGCTGTCGGTGTGTGTATTGCTCTGCAATCGCAGCAAGCTGGCGGGTCTGCGCTAGTGTATTTTGGCGGTCTCGGTTTTGTTTTAACCGGTGCGATTTCGCTGGTCACCGGTACCATGTTCCTGATGTGGCTTGGCGAGCAGGTGACTGAACGAGGCATAGGTAACGGGATTTCCATTTTAATTTTTGCGGGTATCGTATCGGGACTGCCCGCGGCGATTGGTGGCACGCTGGAGTTGGCGCGCACTGGTGAATTGTCTTCTCTGATTCTGCTTATACTGGTCATACTGACGGTGGCAGTGACGGCATTTGTGATCTTTGTCGAGCGTGGTCAGCGTCGGATTACTGTCAATTACGCCAAGCGACAGCAAGGCCGCAAAATGTTTGCGGGCCAGCAAAGCCACTTGCCCCTGAAACTGAACATGGCAGGTGTGATACCACCTATTTTCGCCTCAAGTATCATTCTGTTTCCGGCAACCATGGGTGATTTTGCTTCGAACGCTACACAAATGACGTGGCTGCAGAACATTGTGGCCACACTTCAGCCCGGGCAGCCGGTTTACGTACTGCTTTATGCGGCGGCAATAATATTTTTCTGCTTTTTCTATACGTCGCTGGTTTTTAACGCTCGCGAAACTGCAGACAATCTGAAAAAATCCGGCGCGTTTATACCCGGTATCAGACCAGGTGAGCAAACCGCCCGCTACATTGATGGCGTATTAACGCGGCTGACCCTGGTGGGTGCCATGTACATCACAATGGTATGTCTGCTGCCTGAATTCCTGATTTTGTGGTGGAACGTGCCGTTTTATTTTGGCGGCACATCACTGCTGATTATAGTTGTCGTGATCATGGACTTTATCGCTCAGGCGCAGGCGCACATGATGGGCGATCAATACGCAGGTTTGTTGAAGAAAGCGAATCTCAAAGGCGGTAAAAAGAAATAACCGCCTCCCGTTTGGCGACAGCCATAAAAGTGGTGAAAACCACAACGGGTAAATAACGAATCAAAGCCAGGTAATGCTATGAAAGTTCGAGCATCAGTTAAAAAGATATGCCGTCGCTGCAAGGTGATTAAACGGCACGGGGTCATCCGGGTAATTTGTTCGGACCCACGTCACAAACAGAAACAAGGTTAGCAAGTGTTATGGTAAACATGATTAAAGGCGGCTTCTAATGGCGCGTATTGCTGGAATCAACATACCTGTAAATAAACACACATGGGTTGCTTTAACGTCGATCTATGGTGTTGGCCGAACTACGGCTTACAAAGTATGCAATGAGGCTGGTGTCGATCCATCGACAAAAGTTAAGGATCTTGCGGAACCGCAGGTGGAAGGACTTCGCAACGAGATTGCCAAACTTACGGTTGAAGGTGATCTGCGGCGAGATGTGAATATGAACATCAAGCGATTGATGGATCTGGGCAGCTATCGTGGCATCCGGCACCGCCGTGGCTTGCCGATGCGTGGCCAACGCACGCAAACCAACGCTCGTACCCGTAAGGGACCACGTCGTCCGATAAAGCGATAGGAAGGCACAGAAAATGGGTCAGAAGACTACAAAAAAGAAGCCGAATCGCGTAGTAACAGACGGCATAGCTCACATCCATGCATCGTTCAACAACACGATTGTGATGATCACCGACCGGCAAGGCAATGCGCTGGCATGGGCTACCGCTGGTGGTTCCGGCTTTCGCGGTTCACGCAAGAGCACGCCGTTTGCAGCGCAGGTTGCAGCAGAGCGTGCCGGCACGGTAGCGCTTGAATACGGTATGAAGAACCTTGATGTAAAGGTCAAGGGTCCCGGGCCCGGACGGGATTCCGCCGTGCGATCACTGAATGCTGTCGGTTTTAAAATCACCAACATCATGGATGTTACCCCAATACCACACAATGGATGCCGGCCGCCCAAGCGCCGTCGCGTCTAACCGGGAGTTTATTGTGGCGAGATACATAGGGCCCAAGTGCAAACTGAGCCGACGTGAAGGTACTGACCTTTACCTCAAATCGGGCATGCGCCCGCTAGATTCAAAGTGCAAGATCGATACGCCGCCAGGTCAGCAAGGGGCCAAGCGTGCGCGTTTGTCTGACTACGCGTTGCAACTGCGCGAAAAGCAAAAGCTGCGTCGTATGTACGGTATTCTGGAACGCCAGTTTCGGAATTACTACAAGGAAGCAGCGCGAATAAAAGGATCAACCGGTGAAAACCTGTTATCCCTGCTCGAAGGGCGGCTGGACAATGTGGTTTATCGCATGGGTTTCGGATCTACCCGAGCGGAAGCCAGACAACTCGTAGCGCACAAGGCGATTGTTGTTGACGGGCAGGTGGTTAACATTGCCTCCTATCAGGTGAAACCGAATCAGGTAGTCGGAATACGCGAACGCGCAAAGAAACAGGCCAGAATCACGGATGCACTACAGTTGTCCAAACAGCGTAGTGTGCCGGGGTGGATGGATGTCGACGAGAAAAAAATGGAAGGTGTTCTAAAATCCCTACCGGACCGCAGTGATTTGCCGGCTGAGATCAATGAATCACTCGTAGTGGAACTCTACTCCAAGTAAAGAGATCAAGTTCATGGGCGCGATGCAATCTGAATTTTTAAAACCTCGTATTGTTGATGTTTCAGCAACAAACGAGCGTCATGCCAAGGTGACTCTGGAGCCGCTGGAACGCGGGTTCGGGCACACACTTGGCAATGCACTTCGGCGAATTCTGTTGTCTTCCATGCCGGGTGCGGCAGTGGTTGAAGCGGAAATCGAGGGTGTACTGCATGAATACACGACTATCGAAGGGGTACAGGAAGATGTTCTCGACATCCTGCTGAACCTAAAGGAAGTCGCCATTGTGTTGCATGCCAAGGACGAAGCTAACCTGACGCTGAAGAAAAAAGGCCCGGGTGTGGTCACAGCTGCTGATATCACGGTGGATCATGATGTTGAAATCAAGAACCCCGAGAAAGTCATCTGCAACCTGACCAAGAATGGTGAAATCTCTATAACCATGCGAGCACGTGGCGGGAGAGGCTATGAGCCTGCAACCCACCGGGCGGTTGACGAAGGTGAAAACCGGCCGATTGGCGCACTGCAGCTTGATGCTTCTTTCAGCCCGGTGTCAAAGGTTGCCTACAATGTCGAGAGTGCCCGTGTGGAACAGCGCACTGATCTGGATAAATTGATCATCGATCTTGAAACCAACGGAACGATTGATCCCGAAGAAGCGATTCGCAAAGCAGCGACAATCCTCCAGGAGCAACTGGCAGTATTCGTCGAGCTGGAAGCAGAAACCGGCGAGGAGAAAGTGGATGAGACGACCTCTGACATCGATCCTATCCTCCTTCGGCCGGTGGATGACCTTGAGCTGACGGTTCGCTCCGCGAATTGCCTGAAGGCAGAGAATATTTATTACATCGGTGATCTGATTCAGCGCACAGAAGTTGAGCTGTTGAAAACCCCGAATCTGGGTAAAAAATCGCTGACTGAAATTAAGGACGTATTAGCCCAGCAGGCATTGTCCCTCGGTATGCGGCTTGAGAACTGGCCGCCACCCGAGCTGGCGCGGCCACGTGAAGGCATGAAGAAATAAAAAGTGCTTTTTAACGAGGCGCCTGGCCGCTTTGGAAGAAAGTCGATACTAAAGATACAAAGGGTATGAGATGCGACACGCTAAAAGTGGTCGAAAATTAAACCGTAACAGCAGCCACAGAAAAGCTATGTACAAAAACATGGCTACCTCGTTTCTCAATCATGAGGCGATAAAAACCACGCTGCCCAAGGCCAAGGAACTGCGACGGGTAGTTGAACCGCTAATTACGATGGGCAGTGAAGACAGTGTTGCTAATCGCAGGCTTGCTTTCAGCCGGCTTCGTGACAAAGAGGCTGTTGGAAAACTGTTTACCGAGCTGGGTCCGCGATTCAAGGATCGACCCGGAGGGTATACCCGTATATTAAAGTGCGGTTATCGGCAGGGCGACAAGGCACCCATGGCTATTATCGAACTGGTTGAGAAATCAGAGCCAGCTCCAGCTGCCGAGTAATGCTCCCGAATAGCGGTATATTTATCTGTTGAAGAAAAGGCCCTCCGGGCCTTTTTTATTTTTACCCTGGTTTTTTCTACCGACTTTACTTCCAAAAGAAAAAACAAAGGATTGCTGAGTCTAGAACGAAGGCTCCAGTCTGCTGTTCACCAGTATCTCTGCAACAGATGCGTCATTTGGGAGTGACAAGGCATAGGCGATAGTAGCTGCAATTGCCGCCGGTGCAATTTTGAATTGCCCTTCTGGTGGATCTACGTGTGCCACCATGTCCGTATCTACAAGGCCCGGGCAAATCGCGGTAGCGCGAACACCACTTTGCCAGCCATGCTGTCGGATAGCATGTGTTAGTGCAAGCGATGCGAATTTTGACGCGGAATACCCCAGGTTGTTTTCGCTTAACAGCCTCTTGCCAGAGAGCGATACCAGATTAATCACCCGACCATTGCCGCAGGCTTTGAGGTCCGCGAGAATTGCCTTTACCAGATGTAGCGGGCCTTTGAAGTTTATATTCCACATCTCGTCAATATTCGATTCCAGGTCGTCATCGAGGCCGGCCGCTTTGAAGATTCCGGCATTCAACACAATAGCGTCAATTCGGCCAAATCGTTTTCGGGTTGCCGCAGCCCAACGGGTTGATGATTGAGCATCAGTAGCGTCCCATCGACATACTTCGATATCGCCTTCAAACGAACTGACATCGATGCCGTCGGGATTTCGAACCCCCAGGCTCAAGTGAAAACCGGCAGTTGAAAGTGTGTGGGCCGCTGCCAGGCCGATGCCGCGATTGGCCCCTGAAATCATTACTACACGGCCGTTTGGAATTAACACTGAGATCTCGCTATTTTAAAACGCTCTGCGGTGGAGCGGTAAGGAGAAGATAACAAGTATTGTTTAACCATTGTCGGGTGGCTCCGAGAATAGATAAAGGAACCGGCGGCTTTTCAGCCGCCGTACATATTGCATGATATTCACTCTGCCTGATTGCAGAATCTGATTGAATCGCTGTCTTGACAGCAGGTTTATTCGCTGAAAATAGTCAGGCGACGTGGTTTACTTTTTTCATGTTGTACACCGGGGTGTCCAGGCCTTCCATCCGCGCTTTTAACTGCAACGATAGATAGAGTGAATAGTGACGTGACTGATGCAGGTTTCCGCCGTGAAACCACAGGCCCTCCTGTTGAGTGGGTTTCCACATATTGCGTAGTTCACCTTCCCAGGGGCCCGGGTCTTTTTTCGTGTCGGAGCCAAGCCCCCAGCACTTGCCCACTTTATCGGCTGTTTCCTGTGATATGAGTTTGGCTGCCCAGCCATTCATTGAACTGTAGCCGGTTGCGAAAACGATTAAATCCGCGTCCAGTTCGCTACCGTCATCGAAACTTACCGAATGTTTGTTGATAGATGTGACGTTTACACCGCTCTTGAGTTTTATCTCACCGTCGACAATCAGCTGTGAGGCACCTACGTCAATGTAATATCCTGATCCGCGGCGCAGGTATTTCATAAATAATCCAGAGCCGTCTTCTCCGAAGTCGAGCATGAATCCCGCTTTCTCAAGTCCTTCGTACAAATCGGCATCACGCTTTTTCATTTCATCGTAAGCGGGTATCTGGAATTCGTGCAAAATTTTGTAGGGGATTGATGCGAATATCAGATCGGCAGTGTCCGTGGTGATGCCACCGTCGACTGCCGCTTTTGAGTACAGTCCACCAAGCGCAAGGTCCATTAGTGTTTCGGATTTGGCAATGTGGGTGGAAGAACGTTGAATCATGGTGACGTCGGCACCGTTCTCCCATAAATCTGCGCTGATATCATGGGCAGAATTATTCGATCCAATAACTACGCACTTTTTCCCTTTGTAACCTTCTCCCCCGACATGCTGACTCGAATGGCATAGTGTGCCGGCAAACGTATCTGCACCGTCGACCTCCGGAATGTTTGGTACAGCCGACATACCAGTGGCGAGGATTAGCTGTTGCGGTTGCAAAGTTACCTGCTTACCATCGCGATCAATTGATACCGTCCACTTGCCAGTCGCTTCGTCGTAACTGGCGCTGTTGCATGTCGATTTTGTCCAATAATTGATGTCCATTATTTTGGTATACATCTCAAGCCAGTCACCGATTTTGTCTTTCGGAGAAAACACTGGCCAGTGATCGGGAAATGGCAGGTAGGGGAGGTGGTCGTACCACACGGGGTCGTGCAGGCAGAGCGAGCGATATCTGTTTCGCCATGAATCGCCCGGGCGATCGTTTTTTTCTATAACTATGGTGGGAACGTTGAGTCTTTTGAGTCTTGCTCCCAGAGCGATACCCCCCTGACCGCCACCAATGATTACGCAGTAGGGCTGGGTTGTGTAGCCAAGTTCGGCTTCTTCCTGTGTTTTTCTTTCGATCCAGTTGGGTCTGTTTTTGAAAGCACCGTGTTCGACTCCGTGTTCGCGGGTACCGTGTTTATCGTTTCGTTCCTCGTGGCCTTTCAGCTCAAGCATGGTGGTTAACAAAGTCCAGCACTTGTTGCCTTTTAATCGAAGGTGCCCCTTGCCACGAGCGGTCGCTGTTTCAAAAGTAATCCACCCGTCGGTTACTCCATCAGCGGAAGTCGCGTCGCCTTCCAGCTGCCAGTTGCCGGGCCTGGTTGCCTGGAGCGTACTTTCAAGCATTGTCCGTATTGCATCTTTACCTTCTGATGTATCCAGATTCCATGTAAAGGTAACAAAATCCCGCCAGTAGGAATCGTCGTCAAACAAGTCAACTGCGGCGTTGATATTGCCGCTCGTCAGTGCCTTATCAAAGTCACCCAGCCATTGAGTAACCTGCACGTTTGCAAGATCTTCTGCAGCTGCAGCCATAATTTCCTCCGTTTTTTGCGCACTGCTCAATTAAGTGCGTGAGGAAAAGATATCACAAGGCTGCGAATGGTGACATACCGGGTGAATTCACGTAACCCGGATTTACATTGAATAATTTTGACAGTCTGGCTGTATGGTCCGAAAAAACTGCCTGTAAGTATTAAGTGGCTTTAGTGTTGGTTTTTTTCGACACTTTGCCGATGGTGGCAGCTTTTCTTTTTTTTGCGGTCCGCTTGCCTTTTGTGGCGGGTCCGGAATTTAGGCTACGTTTTAAATAGAGACCGGTGACGGAGGCTTCGTCGGCGGCAATTTGCTCAGGCGTACCGAATGCCACAATCCGGCCACCTCCGTCGCCGCCATCAGGTCCAAGATCGATAATCCAGTCGGCCGACTTTATAACATCGAGATTGTGTTCTATGACTACAATCGTATTTCCTCGATCGCGCAAACTAAGCAGCACCTTCAATAGCTGACCAATATCATAGAAGTGAAGGCCTGTGGTCGGCTCGTCCAGAATGTAGAGCGTTTTACCGGTATCCCGTTTCGACAATTCCCGCGACAGTTTTATTCTTTGAGCCTCGCCGCCAGACAATGTGGTCGCCGATTGTCCGAGGGTTATATAGGAAAGCCCGACATCGTTTAGAGTTGTTAACTTTCGGGCAATAGCCGGTACCGGTTTGAAAAACTCACAGGCTTCCTCGACCGTCATGTCCAGCACTTCGGAAATATCCTTTCCCTTGTATTTTATATCGAGGGTTTCACGACCGTAGCGCTTTCCTTCACACACATCACAGGTGACATAGACGTCTGGTAAAAAGTGCATCTCCACCTTAATCAATCCATCACCCTGGCAGGCCTCGCATCGACCGCCGCGAACATTAAAACTGAAACGTCCCGGTTGGTATCCGCGAGAGCGTGCCTCCTGTGTGCTTGCAAAGAGATCGCGAACCAGTGAAAAAATACCGACGTACGTAGCGGGATTTGAGCGCGGTGTTCGTCCAATCGGGCTCTGGTCGATTTCGACGATTCGATCAATCTGCTCGAGGCCGTCAATTTTCTTTACGGGTGCCGGCTGAGTGCTGGCGTTATTTAAAAATTGTGCGGCATAGCGGTAAAGTGTGTCGTTAACCAGAGTGGATTTCCCCGAGCCGGACACACCGGTAACACAGGTAAACAGGCCGATTGGAAAAGAGGCAGAAACATTACGCAGGTTGTTTCCATTTGCGCCCTGTAGATTTATCTGTGCCTTTGGGTCGATCGGGGTGCGCCTGGGTATCGCAATTTGTTTGCGCCCGGACAGATAATCGGCAGTGAGTGAGCGGGTATTTTTCAGCAGTTGCGCAGGCGTACCTTCAGCGACTATAACGCCTCCTGCATTCCCTGCTCCCGGACCAATGTCCACTACGTAGTCTGCACTGCGAATGGCGTCTTCATCGTGCTCAACCACCAGCACTGTATTGCCAAGGTCGCGTAGATAAGTAAGTGTTTGCAGTAGCTTGTCGTTGTCGCGCTGATGCAAGCCGATAGAAGGTTCGTCAAGTACGTACAGTACTCCCATCAGTCCGGCGCCAATTTGGCTGGCCAGGCGAATACGCTGTGATTCACCCCCGGACAGTGTGTTTGCACGTCGATCCAGTGACAGGTAATCAAGTCCTACGTTTAGCAGAAACTGCAGACGCAAATTGATTTCGATAATAATTTTGGCACCAATTTCACGCTTGTTGCCGTCGAGCTTTAAATTGTCTATCAGATTTTTCGCATCGGCAATAGAAAGTGCAGAGACTTCCTGGAGCGGGTGATCATCGATGAATACATTGCGGGCTGCGAGATTGAGTCGTGAGCCATGACAGGAAGCACAGGGCCGGCTAGACAGGTATTTGGATAACTCTGTACGTACTGCTGTTGATTCTGTTTCTTTGTATCGACGTCCGAGCGTTTTTAACACTCCTTCGAATTTGTGTTTGCGAGTGCGCGTGCGTCCTTTCGCTGATCGGTGTTTGAATTGAATAGCGTTGCCGCCACTGCCGTTTAATATAATTTCACGGTGTTCTTTGGTTAGAGATTCGAATGGTGCGTGTACGTCAAAATCATAGTGCGCCGCCAGTGATTGCATCGATTGAAAAAAAAATGTATTACTCTTATCCCAGCCGCGAATCACTCCGTCTGAAAGACTTTTAGATGGATCAGTGATGACTTTGTCCGGATCTATAAACTGATCGCCACCCAGACCATCACAGCTTTCGCAAGCGCCCTGAGGGCTGTTAAACGAAAACAGACGTGGTGTTAGTTCAGTGACTGCGTGATCGCAAACCGGGCAGGAATATTTACTGGAAAATATCAAATCCTCTTGTTGATCATCTGCATCCATCGGTGCAAGTATCGCTATTCCGTCAGCCAGTGTGAGGGTGGTTTCAAGAGATTCTGCCAGCCGTAACCCTAGATCTTCCTTAATGCGAAATCTATCAACCACCACTTCGAGTGAATGCTTGCGCCGTGCGTCGAGCTTTATATTGTCGTCGAGTGGATGCACTTCTCCGTCAATTCGAACCCGCAGATAACCCTGCGACCGGAGTTGTGCCAGTAGCTGTGTGTGTTCACCTTTTCGATCCTGAACTACGGGTGCCAGTAACATCATTTTACTGTCTTCCGGCAGCGCTAAAACCTGATCCACCATTTGAGACACGGTTTGTGCACTAAGATCCAGATTGTGCTCCGGGCACCTGGGAGTACCGATGCGGGCGTACATCAAGCGAAGATAGTCATGCACTTCGGTGATAGTACCCACTGTTGATCGCGGGTTGTGGCTGGTGGATTTTTGTTCGATAGCAATTGCAGGAGACAAGCCTTCAATCGTATCCACATCCGGTTTATCCATCACTGACAGAAATTGTCTGGCGTAGGCAGACAAAGATTCTACGTAGCGCCGTTGGCCCTCCGCGAATATAGTGTCAAAGGCTAGTGATGATTTTCCGGAGCCCGATAGCCCGGTGATCACGATCAGTTTATCGCGAGGTAAGTCGAGATCGATGTTTTTAAGGTTGTGGGTGCGTGCACCACGGATCTTTATTTCATTCATTGCTTGGCAGGTTTGCATTGGCAGTCCGCGAACAACGTCGATTGAATTTAGCCGGTAGCCTGCGAGCCGGATGACTGGGTAGCGAAAACACGTCATAGCCGTGGCGTTTCGGGGATCATTGTCAATGATCAAAAAACACGTCGCTATAGCGAGTTTGCAGCAGCAGAGCATCTGCAGCGCAGGCTCCTGGATCAACGCAACAGTGCGAGCCGTGGACTGCGGTTTGTAAGTGATCCTGTTACTATACCGCGTTACTGACTCTACAACACCGCCAACCCTCAACCATCTGGAAATCCGTTCACTTTGACCCCCTTCACGATGATTGAACGGCGCGCCGCTGCGTCTCTCAGCCTTGTTTACGCAACCCGCATGATGGGTTTGTTTTTGTTGTTGCCGGTCATGAGTATTCTTGGCCAGGAGCTCGACGGTGCGACGCCGTTGTTGATCGGGCTTGCGCTTGGCATCTACGGCTTGTGTCAGGCGATGTTGCAAATTCCGTTTGGATTGCTGTCAGACCGTTATGGTCGCAAACCTCTTATCTATGCGGGACTACTGGCTCTGGTGGCTGGTAGTTTGCTGGCTGCGGCCTCGGAGTCTGTTTGGGGCGTCATTGCAGGCCGGGCGCTTCAGGGAGCCGGTGCGATTTCAGCGGTGGTGATGGCGCTCGCCGCTGATTTATCTCGCGATGATCAGCGCACAAAAATGATGGCCATTATCGGCGCGTCAATCGGTCTCTCGTTTATTTTGTCAATTATGCTTGGCCCTGTTCTGATGAACACCACGGGCCTGAGCGGTATATTTTTGTTGATTGCTGCGCTCGGTGTGATCGCGGGTTTGCTGGTTCGATTCATGGTTCCCGAGCCTCCTGCGCTTGTGCAAAATCGGGAATTTTCGGTCACTCTTGATGATTTGGGCCGAATAATCAAAAACCCGCAGCTGCAAAGACTGGATATTGGCATTCTGTTGCTGCACCTTTTGATTACAGCAACTTTTGTGTGTGTGCCTCTGGGCTTGCTTGAAAGAAATATTCCGGCGGAAGATCACTGGCTTGTGTACCTGGCGGCTTGCCTGGGGTCGCTCGTTATTATGGTTCCGCTAATCGCGCTGAGTGAAAAAAGCCTGGGTATTCGTCGTGTTATGGGGATTGCTATTGCGGGGCTTGCCATTGCCGAGGTTTGTATTGGACTGACTGGTGCTCACTGGTGGTCGGTGGTGTTTAGCCTGGTGCTTTTTTTCGGTTTTTTAAATGTGCTCGAATCTATGTTGCCTTCACTGGTGTCCCGTATAGCTCCGGTTGCATCTCGAGGCAGTGCGATGGGCGTCTATTCCACCAGTCAGTTTTTCGGGGCGTTTCTTGGTGGTGTTCTAGGAGGCTGGCTGGTCGGGAGTCTGGGTCTGACGGCAGCGCATGTCCTGCTTGGGCTGCTGTGCATCTGCTGGTTGTTTTTTATCAGGGGAATGCAGGTGCCACCACGCATGGCGAGTTACCAGCTACAAATTGATGTTGGCAGCGACGAGGTTGCCTCACTGGAACGTACAATAAAATCCATCACTGGCGTTCACGAAGTGCTGATTCACGCGCGGGAAGGAATTGCCTACCTGAAAGTCAATCGCAAATTGCTGGACGAGGATGCGCTGCGACAATGTGTTCGGTCCACTGATGTCCTTTCTTGAACGGTACCAGGGTTGATTAATTATCGTTTGGAGATACTGCGGTAACCATCAAACCCCGGGGAGGAAGCTTAAGCGGCGGTGGGCACCTTTTTCTTTTCCGTTGACAGAAATCGTTTGCTGAAATGGTCCGCAGGAATTGCTCGTGATTTCAGAAATCCCTGGTAAATATCGCAGCCATGCAACATCAGGAAATCGAGCTCTTCCTGATCATCAACACCTTCAGCAATCACGGTTTTTCCGAGCTTGTGCGACAGATCGATTATGGAGGTTGTAATTGCCTTGTTTTCTTCGCAGGCAAACAGGTTTTCGACGAATGAGCGATCAATTTTGATGTGATCAATCGGATGTTTCTTCAGGTACGAGAACGATCCATACCCGGTACCGAAATCGTCAAGCGCTATCTTCACTCCCAGATTTCCAATCTCGTGCAATAGAGAACATTCGGCTACATAGTCATCAAGCAGAATAGACTCGGTAAGTTCCAGTATCAGGAACTCCGGTGCGAGTTCGGACTCGCTGAGGGCGCGCTTAAGTTTGGTCAGAAAGTGCCGGTCGTGCAATTGGATGCTCGAAACATTGACTGAAACTGATGTCGGGCTGTCGGGAAATTCACGGTGCCACCTGGCCTGCGTGTGGCAGGCCTGGGAAAGTACCCATTCACCCACCTGTACAATCAGACTTCTGGCTTCCAGAAGCGGCACAAATACACCAGGTGAGATGTTGCCAAGTTCGGGACTGTGCCAACGTAACAGCGCTTCGGAACCAATGATCGTGTTGCTACGGATATCGATCTGCGGTTGGTAAAACACGCTGAATTCCCCGCGCTCGAGAGCCGCGTGTAACTGGCAGCCCACGGTGAGCTTTGCGCGGTTATCGGCGGCGAGTCGGGGGTCATAATACTTTGCAGTACTGCTGTTGGCCTTTTTGGCATTATCCATAGCAACGTCAGCCTCCCGCAACAAACTGTCTGCTGTACTTCCGTTTTTTGAAAGCGCGATGCCTGCACTCGCTGTGACATAAAGGGTTTCACTGTGCATCACAACCGGCTTTTTGATGCTGGTCATGATGTTTGACGCAACTGTAGCTGCACGTCCGGGGTCTTCACTGCAATCGATAATTGCGGTGAACTCGTCGCTACCGAGTCGGGCAAGTGTATCCGTGTGAGACAGGCAGTCACCAATCCTTTGGCTTATCTCCAGTATCAGTTTATTGCCCATGGTATGACCAAGGGTGTCGTTAATAAGTTTGAATCCATCCAGGTCGACAAAGATCAGTGCCAGTTTGTTCGGCTGGTTTGCCTGCAAAGCCAGTGCTTTTTGCAACCTTTGCATTAGCAGTGTTCGATTGGGCAGCTGGGTGAGAGAATCGTAAAGTGACAAGTGCACCAGACTAGCGCTGGTTTTACGCAGATTGGTTATATCCGTGAAGGTCCCGAGGCAACCGATGAACTTGCCATTGTCGTTATAAATTGATCGGGCCTGCCAACTCACCCACGTAGGCAGGGCATCGACCGATTGAAGACGACATTCAGAATGTTGTTCCCTGTTCAACTGGACTGCAGCGGTGAAGCCATTGCGCAGCAAATCTGCATCGTCGTGATGGAAAGCGCTCAGCCACTCCCGCCCGACAAAACGATTTCGATTCATGCTGAATAGCTGTTGCAATCCCTTGCTGGCATAGACGCATCGAAGTTCCCGGTCAACCAGAAGAACGCCAAGTGTGCCGAGTTCATCAATTATTTGTTCAAACGATCCGGTGCTGATTCGGCTGGAAGGTTCTACTACGGGAGGGGTAAGGTAGCGTGAGAAAATTTGTCTTATGGTGGGAAAACTGCGGTCGGTATTTACTACCTTCTCTGGTATTTCAGCGCCTGGCGAGTAAATTCTGTGATCAAGAGCCAAGAGAAAGTTCCTGTTTCGACGTCGGGATGCGTTTTTTACCTTGTTTTGCGCAATCGCAGATTACAAGGGGGCATTGCTGGTTAAAATCTAGTGGGTTTGTGGAATATGTCAACGGACCCGTGACACAATGATACAAAGAAGCGCAGATGGATAAGTGCGAGCTTACGAAATGGTGGCGAATGGCAGTATCCGGTTGTACTTCCGGGATAGGCTCGTTAATCCCGGCGTAGTAGAATCGATCGAGTGTTGTATATTGTAAATTGTCCAGGAAATTCATGAGCTATGCTTATGCGTTCCTGTCAAAAGCCGTTACCCGGGCATATATGATGCGTGGGAGTTTGAAATGAGTGATACGCAAGATTCTAATCCAATGAAATCAAGTGCTCAGCGAACTCGTGGCGTTTTGTTTACTGTGGCCAGCATTGCACTGACGACAGCTGCAGTACTGTTCGGGGGCATTTCGGCATCGCCCGACCACATCGTCATCACCCGGGTTGAGCAATCAGTTGAGCAGATTGTTGCTGAAGAGTTGCAATCGACCGAGTTCGCTCGGCAAATCGCCACGTATAATGGTATAGCCACTATCGATACCATGATACCGGCCGGGTCTACACTGCAAATCCCTGCACCCTATATGCAGACGGTCGATTTCGGGCGTATTTTTTTTGTTAAAGGTGATGTAACACTCACGAAGAGCGATTTGGTGGTTAACCCGCCCGGGAATAGCACAAAGGTGCACCGTGGCGACATACTCAAAACAGGAAAAGACGGGTTCGTAAGCCTGCGTTTTAATTCTGGCGCGACTATAAATCTGCAGCCCAAAAGTCAGGTGATAGTCAGTAACATCGATTGCGCAAGCACAGCGAGAGCCTGTCTAATCAAACTTTCGGCGACGCAGGGTCAGATGCATAGCGAAGTAGAGCCACGACCGGAAGATGCTCCACAGGTTGAGTTTAGTGTAGACACCCCGTTTATGTCAGCTGCAGTGCGTGGCACTGCATTTTATGTTGACGTTGAAAATAGCGTAAATCGTATTGGTGTTACACGCGGATTGGTCGATACTGAAAGTGCGGGGGCGCAGTACGAACTGCCACGTGGCAAAGGCCTGTCCGCATCTGAAAGCACACCTGCCGCGGTGGTGACTTTACTGTCTCCACCTGAAATGCGAGCTAGCGAGAATCCGGTTTTGCTTAGCGCCGAGGATACGTTTAACTGGCAACCGCTGGGTGGTGCTATTGCCTACGAAGCGAAGATTGCCACTGATTCAAACATGAGCGAGCCAGTAGTTGTTGCTGAGGTGGCCGGTGTTTTCTATCAGCCGGAGTTGTTGCCCGGCAGCTATCATTTCAGTGTTTCCGGCATAGATCGGCAAAAATTTGCCGGACTGCCAGTTCAACAGGAATTCAGCTTTGCGGAAATCTCGGATGCCGCGCCCCCGCGGCTGGATATCGAGCGGCACGATGAGACTGTCATATTAAAAGTGCCCGGGTATAACGGAACCATGCAATTGCTGATCGGCAATTCAATTGAAACGGATGACTATCAAGTCCGTACTATTTCCGACGCCTCTGAAGCCATCGTGCTGGATTTGCCGCGTGATCAGGACTGGGTGTTTCGTGCGCGCAAGGTTGTCGCCCCTTTGCTGGTTTCCGGTTACAGCGACTACTACGTGCTGAACGGCGGCAATTGATTTACCCCTTACAATGACGCTGTGAATTGGCGGGAATTTACAGGCTCACTGTATTTTCAATGCGGTGGTTTTTTTAAGACATTCCATCGATAAGCTCGATGTCACATTGTGCAGCTTAACCCGACCGATCAGCTCTTTGTAAAAGCGGTCAAAGTCGGCCGGACTTTGCACCTGTACCTTAAGCAGGTAATCAATATCACCGGTTAGCCGGTGGGCTTCCAGTATTTCCGGCATATCCTGCACAGCGCTCGCGAACAAGTTGAGCCAGTCGGGTTCGTGCTGATCGGTTTTTACAGCTACGAAGAACATCTCTTCCAGACCGATTGCCTCCGGATTAACCAGCGCTACCTGCTTTTCAATAACCCCGGCCTTGCGCAATTTTTGAACCCTGGACCAGACCGGGGTTTTTGAAGACCCTAGCCGCTTTGCCAATGCGTCCATTGAAACAGTGGCGTCCTGCTGTAATTCGCGGAGAATTTTCCGATCCAGATCATCAAGTTTAAACATTTTTCTGTCAATATTGATTTATCAGGGAAATAATTTGATATTAGTGGTTTAAGTTCGGCTATATTTCTTATTTTATCCTGATAATTGCACGCATGGTAGAAAAATGTTCTTATTTCGATGTGGGCAAATGTAAGTGAGGCAGGGATATAGATGAGCAATAGCACTAGTCAAATAATGGCAGGGAATGAGTTGCGCAGCGGTCTGGTGGTGTATTTAACAGCTGACGGACGCTGGACTCGTGAATACGGATCTGCACATGTACTTGGAAGTGATAAAGATTGTCGCTGGGCAGAGCAACGCGGTCGCGATGCAGTTTCGCATAACGAGCTGATTGACCCCTGTCTTGTTAAGGTAACCGCAGGAGTTAACAAAGCTCCTGAGCACATCCGCGAGCAGATTCGCCGCTCGGGTCCGACCTGCATGTCTTTTGAAACCCGGATTATCGAGCCCATACGCGTCGAACCTCAACCCGTTAATGCGGCCCGGGAGCGCAGGGCCTGATGTATCAATATGACGAGTTTGATCAGACGCTCATTGAAAATCGGTCGCAGCAATTTCGGCAGCAGGTTGGCAGGCGATTGGCCGGAACTCTGAGTGAAGAGGAATTCAAGCCACTTCGATTGATGAACGGGCTTTATCTGCAACTTCATGCCTACATGTTGCGGGTTGCAGTGCCTTACGGTGTGATGTCGTCAGCTCAGCTGAATCAACTGGCTTTTATAGCGGACAAGTATGATCGTGGTTATGGTCACTTTACAACTCGCCAGAACATCCAGTTTAACTGGCCACAACTGGTAGATACGCCTGATATTCTTGATGCATTGGCTGAAGTGCAAATGCATGCCATACAGACCAGTGGCAACTGCATTCGCAATATAACCACGGACCCGTTCGCGGGAGTCGCTGCTGATGAAGATATAGATCCGCGGCCTGTTTGTGAATTGCTAAGACAGTGGTCGACGAATATGCCTGAATTTTCTTTTCTACCGCGTAAGTTCAAGTTTGCGATAACCGGCTCGTTAAACGACCGGGCAGCAATAAGGTTTCACGATATTGGAATTCGCCTAAAGCGTGCCAGCGATGAACATGCCATCGATAAACAAACTTTGGCGGATGTTTGGGTAGGTGGTGGCCAGGGTCGCACCCCCAGAGTCGGGCAGATGCTTAAGGCAAATGTGTGCATAGATGACTTGCTGCCTTATCTTGATGCAATCATGCGTGTGTACAACCTATACGGAAATCGTGACAACAAATACAAGGCCCGTATTAAAATACTGGTGGCGACTCTTGGCCTTGATGAATTCGCGAGTCAGGTGGAGCGTGAGTTTAGTGAAACAGACAGGTCGCGTTTTACGGGAATCGCTGAAGAGCTGCGCAGGATTGAAGATCGTATAGTCAAACCGGACTATGCGCCGGGTACAGGAGCCGGGCGGGGTGCCTTCGACGAGAAGGTGGCGAATGACTCACGATTCGCGCAGTGGGTGCAATCAAACGTTTTCAAGCATCGGCACACGGGTTACAGAATTGCCGCTATTTCGCTAAAACCACATGGAGGTATACCCGGAGATGCGACGTCCGCGCAAATGCGGGTTGTTGCCCGTCTGGCCGATGAGTTATCTAGTTCTGAAATAAGAGTGACTCACCGGCAAAACCTGGTATTACCGCATGTTCCGGTAGAACAGTTGTACGACCTGTGGGCGGAATTGCAAAGCGCAGGGCTCGCTGAAAATAACATTAATCAGCCCAGTGATATTATCGCTTGCCCGGGTCTGGACTATTGTGCACTTGCAAAAGCCAGGTCAATACCTCTCGCCCAGGCATTATCAAAGCGATTGTTACACAAAGAGCAGCGTGAAAATCTGGATAGTTTGAGTATTAATATTTCCGGTTGTATTAACGCTTGTGGCCATCACCACGTGGCCGGTATTGGCATTCTTGGTCTGGAAAAGAATGGCAACGAGACTTATCAGATAACGCTGGGTGGCCGCAATGATCTAAACGCCACTGTCGGTAGCGTATTAGGGCCTGGCTTTAGCGCGGAAGAGGTGCCCGAAGCGGTGGATCAAGTGGTTGACACCTGGTTGCAAAACCGGAAAGCAAACGAATCCTTTGCGGATAGTTACGAACGCCTGGGTAAAAGCGTATTTGCGGAGGCAGTTTATGCTTCTGCTTAAGGCTCGGGAGCCACAACAGGTGAGTGGCGAAGCAGCAAATGAACCGCAACTGGCGAGCGTTGTTTTACCGAACGACACGAGTCTTGATCAAATCGATGATCGGTTACTGTCGCAACCCTTAATAGAAATAACCTTTCCGGCGTTCAGTGACGGGCGTGGCTTGTCACTGGCAAGATACCTTCGCTTAAACCGAAGCTATGACGGTGTATTGCGTGCTAGTGGCAATTTGTTGCCCGATCAGTTGTCCCCGGTTTTTCAGGTAGGTTTTGACGAGATTGTGGTCAGTGATCAAAGACTGGCAAGTCACGGCAAGGCCAACTGGCTAACAGCAAAAGCCCGGTTCGACAACGCCGGCTATCTGGAAGCGGGTAGTGGTTCTACAGAGTCAATCTGGCAACGTCGTGCCTCACTGGACGAGGACTAACTGGTGAGCCATCGGAACAGTCGCGTGGTAAATAGAAAAGAGTTCTTCGTTATTCTGCCTCGAACAGGAATACTTTTTTAGCTGGAATGCCGCAAAGGTCGCAGGCTACACTTGTGTGCCAATGAGTGCCATGGATTCCATATGACTATTGAACCGCTGGTGTCAGCAGACTGGTTGCAGCAACACCTTGATGATGTGGTAGTGATTGACGGGAGTTATTACCTTGCCACTATGGGTAAAGATGCCGATAAGGAATTTGAAAAAAGCCATATTGCCAATGCACAGCGCTGGAATATCGATCTCATCGCAGACCGCACTAGCGATTTGAAGCACATGATGCCTTCTCCGCAGCAAGTTGCTGCAGTGGCGGGAACACTAGGTATTACGCGAGACACGCCGGTTATTGTTTATGACCAGTCGGGTATGTTTTCAGCAGCACGAGTCTGGCTTACCTTCAAAACAATCGGTCATCGCGCCGTCGCGCTGCTTGACGGTGGATTGCCAGTCTGGTCTGGTGAGCTGCAAGCCGGCCCTGCAAAAAAACCGGTTAGTGTCGACTACGGAGAGATTGAACCCGATTGCCGCACTGTAAATAGGCACGAGGTATTGCAGGCGCTCGATTCAGCTGAACATACAGTGCTGGATGCCAGGTCGGAAGAGCGATTTTGCGGTACCGCGCAGGAACCTGTCGTCGGGCTTGAAGGGGGGCATATGCCATCGGCATTGAATATCCCCTACACCGCTCTGCTCGATGAAAATAAACGTTTCAAACCGCTACCCGAGTTACGGCAGATTTTCCAAAGGGCAGGTGTGGATCTCGAAAAACAACTGATAACCAGTTGCGGTTCTGGCGTTACCGCATCGATTGTCACCTTTGCCCTGTACCTTATGGGTAAAGAATCTGTTGTCTACGATGGATCCTGGTCTGAATGGGGTCAGCCATCGTTGCAGCTGCCTGTAATCAAAGGCTTTTAGCTCGCGCGGCCTGGCCGTGGAAAGGAGCTTTCTTACCGCACGCCACGGGCTATATCATTTTAGCTTGCCATATCATAACGCTTGGGAACGAAATTGAGGGCCACCAGTGCTTCAGGCGGAACAGTGCGTTCCTGTAGAATGTACCCAGCAGCCGCAATGGGCGGTGGAAGTAACTACCGGGCAGAGTGTAATGTTTACGTTAATCGGTTTGGTTGTAGGCGTGTTTCTCGGGTACCTGGCCTCCGGTTATCTGGGGTCATTGCAGCCTCTACGGCAATCAGTGCGACAAGCGGTCGATCAAGGGCTAGGTTTTGGTCGAAATCTGCTTGGCAACCTCACCAGTTCCTTCGGACAAGGTCCGTTGATCAATATAGGTATTCTGATTCTGGTGGTTCTGCTGTTACTTTGGTTGGTCAGTTTCAGTACGGCACTGGTTATTGGTGCACTTGCCGGCATTATCTACGCGGACGAAGTCGGCAATCTGCCTTTTGTATCCGGGTTAGCAGGAACAATAAGGCAGAAGCTGTCAGGACGTAACCGGGCAGAATAGACGCCCGTAGCGGATAAAACAGAAAGTAAAAGGCCTTCATAGAGTCAAAATAAATCTCCAGATGCAGGAAAATCGCAAATCCTCGCACAGTTTCTTTGCGAAATATTGATAACAGGTTTGACCTGCAAGGCGGTGCTGCCTACAATTAGCGGTTTTCCTGTCCATAATGGCTTCTGATGGCCAGGCACCTAAAATCGGAGATATCATGTACGCGGTAATCAAAACCGGCGGCAAACAATACAGGGTTGCCCCAGGCGACAAACTGCGGGTGGAAAGCCTTGATGCAGATGAAGGTGCCAGTGTGAATCTGGAATCTGTATTGATGGTTAGCGATGGAGAACAACTGACGGTTGGCTCCCCTGAAGTCTCTGGTGCCAGTGTGTCAGCCACTGTTCTTTCGCACGGTCGGGGAAAGAAAATCGAAATCGTCAAGTTTCGCCGCCGTAAGCACTATCGCCGCCAAATGGGTCATCGCCAAAACTTTACCGAGCTGGAAATCACCGGAATTAATCCGTAGCTCCGTAATCTGCAAGACTGTGCCGCCTACCTTCGGCGGAAGTTAAAAACGGGTCGGCCTGTAAGGGTGGAGATCGATATCAACTTCTTGCCCTGCGACCAGCTGAGACAGCAACTGCCCGGTGCGAGCCCCTCCGGTCAGACCGACATGCTGGTGACCGAATCCCATAAAGGCTCCTTTTAGATTTGGCACCTCGCCAATGACCGGGACAGAGTCAACCGGCGCGGGCCGATGCCCTAGCCACTCCGTGGTTTCTGTCCATTTGAGGTCCGGAATGACCTGATGGATATAATTTTTCAGAAAATCGACCGGCGCGCGGTTTGCACCTGCGACCAGCCCGCCAAACTCGACCATGCCCGCAAATCTCAGGCGTCCGTCCATTGGTGTCATTACGAACTTACCGGCAGCTATCATTGATGGCATTTTTGGCATCGATGAAGGTTCGTACAGTTCTATATGGTAGCCACGCTCGGCTTCCAGCGGAATTGTGCACCCGAGTTTTTTCATTAGTCCCCTTGACCATGCGCCGGTAGCCACAACCACAGCTCGGCAGTCGATGGTTTCACCGCCTGTCCGAATACCGCTAATTTTTCCATTGTTTTGAACAAAATCTTCTACATCAGCGCGGATCAATTGACCGCCCTGCTGTTCAAAGTGAGTGGCAAGCTGCTGTACGTAGCGGCCCGGATCACTAATACGGCCATGATTGTGGACACTGGCGGCAAAGCCCTGCGCTGCTGAAAACACCGGATCGTACCGGTGAAATTCCTGACCCTCATATTCGGTCCAGCTAAAACCGTTTTCGCGACGAAGTTGCCAGCCAAAACGATCAGATTCAAAATGTGCGCGGTCTTTGTACACATAGACAAACTCCGCCTCGGTGATGTACCTTTCCGCGCCGGTACCTTTAGCCAGAGCACGATGATCCTCCAGGCTGTTAGCAAGCAGCGGAACAAGTGCCTTTGCAATTCGCGACACCGTCTCCGGTTTGCAATGAGACAGGTATCGCGATAACCATGGCAGCATGACTGGCAAGTACGACCAGTTCAAAAACAGCGGCTGTGTTTTGTCAATCGCCATGCGCGGAGCCTTGCCGATCAGGCCTGGCACTGTGACCGGAACTACCGATGCAGACGCAAGAACACCGGCATTACCGAAACTGGTGCCGGAAGCCGGGCCGCTACGATCAACCAGTAGCGTGTCGATGCCAGCGCGTTGTAGCCAGATGGCGGTGGCAACACCTACTATGCCGGCGCCAATGACGGCGACCGGAGCTGGAGTGGAAGAAACTGGCATTCGTCCTGTACCCTGAGCAAAGTGACAGACCGACTGTGCATGTTGAAGCCCCGGTTGGCAAGGGCCGCAGCTCGTTTACCGGAATGAGGGCCCGGTGTTAAATATCAGCCTTAAGTGAATCGTCAAGGTAGTCTCGATGCATTCGCACAGCATTGACTAACGGGACAATTGCAAATGCATGGTCATCGCAAAATGAACGGTTGTGTATAAATTCAACGACTGCCTGACTATTGTTAGTCGCACTGGAACAGAAAGCCCCGGTCGTATGCGGGACAGAGACATATAGAGATATGAGCATGTGGAAAATACTACTTGCAAGCTGGATCATCACCGGCACGGCGTTGGCAGAGACGCTTCACGTAGATCCTGCGGAGTGCAGTCGCAGCGGTTACTTCTGCGAAATTCAGGAGGCACTGGACGCCGCAAATGACGGTGATACGGTGATGTTGGCTGAAGCCAGATACAACTTGTGGCAAGAGTCTATTGTGATTGAAAAGTCCGTGCGGCTGGTCGGGACCGGACCGGCAATGACTGTGTTGTTCGGTGATGGCAAAGCCCCCGGGGCAATGGTTACCGTTGAAGAATCTGCGGATAGCGTGGAGATTAGCCAGCTTTCAATTGTTGGTCGAGTAATGTCAGGTTCGCCAACGATGGGTCCCGGTGGTCTTGATCACAAAGGTAATGATTTAGTACTGGATAACGTTCATTTCAGTAAAAACCAGGGCGGGTGGGGTGGTGCCGTGAGAGTTTCAACCCTGTTTGGAACTGTTGATATCCGCTCTTGTATTTTTGCTGATAATTCCGGCTTTGCCGGCGGTGGATTAGCCGCTTACGATGGCAGTGCAGCAGAAATTCGAATTAGCGAAAGTTCTTTTTCCAACAACAATGCAATTTTTTCGGGCGGGGCATTGCTAACACGAGACATCGCCAGTGTCGCTCTGGATCGCGTAACGCTTGATGGCAATACTGCCGGAAACACAGGAGGTGGAGCACATTTTTTTACCCACACAGGCGCCAGTGAAGTTCGTATATCCGGGTCCCGGATCAGGGACAACGTAGCCAGCAATGCAGGCGGTATTTCGGCTTCGGGTCAAAGTGTGTCTGTTGCTGTTGAGGACACTGCTTTTGAGGGTAACCGTAGCAGCCAAAACGTGGTTGATAATGCTGATTGTGCGGGTGATGGAATCCGTATTGCCACCACTGATAGCTCCGGCCAGGTGGTAAGTTGCGGCAAACCTGCCGGCTGACATGCCGGCCAATGCATTTTTTTAAGTTTCAGTTCCTAAAGTTCGATCTCCAGTGGCCGATATCCTGCGGCAATAAAAATAACAACGGAGATCGGCATGGGCATGTTCGGCTTAATAGCACTTGCGGTTATTGCATCTGCGGTAGCGTACGGGATCTTTTCGTTCAATCGCCTGGTTAGTCTAAGACACAATGTGAAAGCAGCCTGGAGTAATATAGATGTATTACTCAAGCAACGGCACGATGAGCTGCCCAAGCTGGTGACGACCTGTCGCGAATATATGAAGTACGAGCAGGAGACACTGGAGAGAGTGACGCTTGCCCGATCGCGCGTGTCGTCGGCAATGCAGGAAGGTAACTTGCAGAATCTGGGAGTGGCCGAGGGAATGTTGAGTAACACGCTGGGTCGTTTGTTTGCGCTGACCGAAAGTTATCCCGAGCTTAAAAGTGACGAGTCTTTTATGCGTCTGCAGGTCCGAATTACCACACTTGAGAATGCGATTAGTGACCGGCGTGAGTTTTATAACGATTCAGTTAACGTCAACAATATAACCGTTGAGGCCTTTCCGACAAATCTGGTCGCTTCGTGGTTTTCATTCAAGGACGCGCCTTTGTTTCAGGTGTCGGAGGAATCACGCTCTGATGTTAATCTGGAAGAACTGTTTGCCTGACATGTGCTTTAAGCAATTGACAGGGGCACGCTATAGCTACCAGGCGGCCTGGTGATGAGCGTGACACCAGCCGGCCTGTTGGCACTGGACGCTCACAATGATTCGATCGGAACACCGTTTAACCACGTGTCTCCGTATGTCATTGACGCATTGACGATTGTTCTGATTCTAGTGTGTTATCGATATACTTCTGCGTACGGAGTAAACGGTCTTGTCATTGCCGGATATTTAATAGCTGCACTGTTAGCGGGATTTGGGGCGTTGAGATCCAGTGCGATTCGTCGCTTTATCATCGACACACCAAAGTCAAGGATAAACAGCGCCTCACAGGGATTCGTAGTACTGCAAGGGCGATGTGACTTTTATGGCAACCGCCAAAGTCAGGGTTTTATGTCGGGCCCGCCCTGCGTTTGGCATCGCTACAGTGTGTTGAAAAGATCGGGCTTCCCTGTTCAGACAGGCTCCAGCACCATTCCTTTTATCGTAAGCGATGAGACAGGCGTTTGTGTTGTAGATCCTGCCGGTGCAAAAATTCTATCGAGTAGCACACGTAGCTGGATAGAAAACGGTAAGCGGTATTCATCGAGGTACATCAGGCCTGGCGCGCAAACCTATATCCTTGGTGAACTGCAAACGCATGGTGGTGCCAACGCAACCTACCATAAGGGAACACAGGTGAGTGGTTTACTGGCGCGCTGGAAGAAGGACGCTGGCTGGTTACTTGAAGAGTTTGATGCCGATGGGAACGGTAAAATCGATATGCATGAATGGGAAAGTGTCAGGGCAAGAGCGGAGGTGGTGGCAAAGAATATATTTGACGAAAAAGCCACCTTCGACACTACCCACACCATAAGTAAGCCACGAAATGGCATGCCCTATATAATATCGGATCGTGATCCTGCACCGCTGGCAACCCGATTTGGTATTTTGGCTTGTGCTAACTGGCTAGGTGCAATTACGTGCTTTGTATGGGCATGTTGGTTGGTAGCACGGTAAACCACTCTTTGGAAAACAACATTGCCGCAGTTTGAGGTGAGTTTTTACGGCAGAGGTACCCCGGGCTCTTTCAGTGCTGCCCAGTCTATTAGACGGTCAAGAAAATCAAGGCACTCCTGCAACTGTGAAATCTCGATAAACTCATCGGGTTGATGAGCCTGCGCTATATCGCCCGGTCCAAATACAACGGCTGGTATACCGGCCTGCTGAAACAGCCCGGCCTCGGTACCAAAGCTTACTACGCCGGAATCATTTAGCCCGGTCAGGTGGCGCAACAATTGTTCTGCGGGTGATGAATCATCTGGTACCAGAGGGCTTACATTATTAGTCACCTCGGTGATGACACCGGCGTGAGCGGCCGCCTTTTGCAAGTAAGGGTCAATGTGTTCTTTGATATGATCCCGAACACGTTGCTCAATAGCATCTCCGTCGTCGGTTGGCAGTATTCGCATGCCCCAGTGGATGGTGGTGAACTCGGGAATAATGTTTGCCGCTGTACCGCCTTTGATCAAGCCTAAATCGATGGTGGTGCAGGGTGGGTCAAACGGACTTTCCGGATCGGCTTTTTCGAAAAATTCCTGTTGTAGTGTTTCAAGAAAGGTCACCAGACGTGCTGCGGCCATTATCGAGTTGCTGCCCAAACGCGGGTCGCTTGAATGTGCCGGAACTCCGCGAACCCTGCTTCTAAAGCTCCTGGAGCCTTTGTGCCCGCCAATTATTTTCATCGAAGTCGGCTCACCTACAATGACAGCCACGGGTAGTGGCAGATTTTCTTTTACATCGCTAAGCAACCCTCGCACACCTATGCAGCCCACTTCTTCGTCATAGGAGAATGCAAAATGAATCGGTGTTTTCAAATTCTTCTTCAACATGACGGGTGCAAGTGACAGCGCCAGTGCCACGAAGCCTTTCATGTCCACCACACCCCGACCCAGTAATCTGCCATCTGCCTGCCACATCGAAAACGGATCTTGTGACCAGTCTTGTCCATCAACAGGTACAACATCGAGATGGCCCGACAGTACAACACCGCCCGACTGCTGAGGACCTATGGTGGTCCACAAGTTGGCTTTGCTGCGCTCGGCGTTAAATGTTAACCGCGACTCTACGCCGAGGTTTTCCAGATAGGATTGAATGTGTTCGATCAACAACAGATTAGATTCTCTGGAGGTAGAATCAAAACTGACAAGCTCGCCAAGGATGCTGATCGCAGATTTTAAGGTGTCACTTTTCTTCATGGAGAATCCGTTGTTGTTTTAGCCTGTCAGCTGTCAAGAGCAGGCGATCGGCTGATTAACTCTTTCATTATTTCGGAGGTACCTCCATAAATTCTCTGTACACGCGAGTCGGCATAACGTCTGGCGATTGAATACTCCCACATATACCCGTAGCCACCGTGAAGTTGCAGGCAGGCGTCAATGACACGATCCTGCATTTCAGTTAGCCACAGTTTGCACATCGAAGCCTGTTCCGTTCCCAGCTCGCCAACCGCGTGTGCTGCAACACAGCGATCGACGAAGGCTTCCCCGACCTCTATCTCGGTGCGTAGCTCTGCAAGTTTGTAACGTGTGTTCTGAAAAGCAGCTACCGGCTGGCCAAACGCTTTGCGGTCCTGGACGTAATCTACGGTTTCGGCATACGCACCTTTTGCTGCCCCCAGTGCGGTTAGCCCGATGAGTAGTCGTTCGAAAGGTAGTTCTGCCATCAGCAAATTCAAACCACGATTCTCCTCACCAATTACATTGGTGGCAGGCACGCGCACATTTTCAAAAAACAATTCTGCGGTATCCTGTGATTTTTGCCCCAGTTTCTGTAAGTTTCTGCCGCGAATGAATCCCTCTGTGCCTGTATCTATTAGTATCAAACTGATGCCGCCGCGCTCGGCATGAGGATCGGTGCGACAGACCACGGCAATCGCATCGGCGGTGATTCCGTTAGTAATAAAGATTTTTGATCCGTTGATTATATAGTCATCGCCATCGCGTTCGGCGCGCGTGCGTATGCCTCGAAGATCCGAACCGGCGGCGGGCTCGGTCATGGCCACTGCAAACAGGACTTCCCCGTTAGCGGCTCGCGGTAGCCATGTTTTTTTTAGTTCCTCCGAGCCATTGTTCATCAGGTAGAAGGCGACAATGTCATGCACGCCAATGCCTCCGAGTCCGGCGACTCCACAGCGGCCGATTTCCTCGTAGATAACCGCGCAAGTTCGCATATCACCGCCACTGCCACCATACGATTCAGGGATCATGGCTGCCATTGCGCCAATTTCTCCGAGACGGTTCCAGACCGATCTTGTTGCGTGACCCTGATTTTCCCATTGTTCGAGTTCCGGCAAGACTTCTGCGTTTAGAAACCGGGAAATTTCATCGCGCAGCAGCTCGTGCTCCGAGTCGTAGATTGCGCGTTTGGAAAAACTCATAAAGTGTGGCTCCTGTGTATGCAGGATAAAACGTGAATGTGTAGATGTGATCGGGGGTGAAATGTCGTTGTCGTCTGGTCACAATAACAAAACAACGGGTCGTTGTAAGCTCGAATCAAGTCTGAACTTGAGGATGAACCTTTGACCGCACTAGCCGGGAAAATTCGTCAACGGCAGTTCGCTATCACGGCGGAGATTGTTCCTCCGGTGGCAGCTTCACCTGCGTTGTTGCTGGAAGAGGCAGAACACCTGCGTGGCATTGTTGATGCGATCAATGTCACTGATGGCGCGGGTGCTACCACAACAATGAGCAGCTTTGCTGCATCGGCAATTTTGGCGGGCGCGGGCCATGAGCCGGTATTGCAGATAACGTGTCGCGATCGCAATCGCATCGCTTTGACGGCAGATTTGCTCGGGGCAGCAGCGCAAGGAGTGTGCAACTTGCTGATACTCATGGGAGACGATCCGGCGAAAGGTGATCAGCCAGAGGCGACCGCGGTGTTCGATCTGGATTCCCGATCCCTGATGAGTCTCGCGCGTCAACTTCGTGACCGCAGTGAATTGCCGTCCGGCAAAACGGTCGACTCTCCGCCCGCTTTTTTTATCGGAGCAGCGGACATGCCACTGGATCCGCCTGCCGACTGGAAGCCTGAGGCACTGCAGTCAAAGATCGATTGTGGAGCGCAATTTACGCAGACCCAGTTTTGTTTTGAGCCGGACGTTGCCAAACGATTTATTGGCCGTTTGCACGATGAAGGCATTACGGAAAAAACCGGTGTATTGTTAGGGATAGGTCCAATTTTGTCGGCGAAATCGGCGCGCTGGATGAATAAAAATCTTTACGGTGTGACGATTCCACAAACCACAATTGACCGCCTGGAAGGCGCTGCGGACGCGAAGGCAGAAGGTCGCCTGATTTGTGCGGAGCTGATACAACAATATCGGGATATTCCGGGACTTGCCGGGGTGCATATTATGGCACCGGCGCAAAAGCCTGACGCAATATCTGACGCGATCCGGCTTGCTGGCTGAGGGATCTGCCGCAACAAAACCAGCATTAGGAGGGAGCAATGAAACTGGCGAGAAAGTATCAGTTAAAAAAATGGTCTGTATCCCTGGGTGTAACTGCCATTTGTTTTGTAGCAATTGGAGCCTTCGATCGAGCAGTTAACGATCAGGCATTGCTCGGTCGCTTTATTGTGTCACCGCCACCGGCAGATTCAGCGGAGGTCACTGCGCTCGAAGATCAGCGTTCGAACCCTTTCTCGGTCAAAAGCCAGTCTGACGAGGTGGCGCAATCTCTAACGTTGCAGGCGTCACTTGAGTTGCCGCAAGCAGTCCTGTCAATGGTAGAAGCAGGCCGGTTTGGTGATGCAAAAGCCTTTCTGCTAGCGGCCGCCAGTACCGCGGTAAATGCTGCAGATGATGCTGGCCTTGCAAAAAATCTGTCGCATCTCGGGGAACTGGCGCTGATACAAAGCGATATAGATACGGCGGAAGTCTATCTGGCTGAGGCTCTGGATGTTTATCAGCAAATTGGTGATGAGGTATCGGAAGCCGGAGTATACGTGCAGATGGGGCGTCTGCATCTGGTCGCAAGGCAGCGTGCCCGGAAAGCGTCCGATGCTTACGACACGCTGCTAATCTCGCGCTGGAAAATTAGCCATGGTCAGTTCTATAGTGCCGAGCAAGATCTCATTCGAGTAGCGGAGAGTAATCTTGAATTAAACCGTTACGGGGCCGCGGCAAGTGCGTACGAGACTTTGCTGAAGGGATACGCGACCGAGCAAGATCTTTATCAGGCACAACTTTCAGGCCTGGAGGCGATTCGATTGCATGCGGCATCCGGTCAGGTATACAAGGCTCGCTCCCTGGTAAGTCAAATGCGTTCCCTGGGTATAGATGATGCTGTTTTTCCTGAAATCGAAGCTGAAATTCAGACCCTTAACCATGAATTTCAGCAAAGTATACTTGCCATTGGAGCGGCCAGAGATTATGCCTTGCTATACAATCAGCTACAGGCACGCGGTGATGTAGTTAATGCGTGGCGCTTTCGTCAACAGGCAGGAGAATCGTTGGCCAGGGCGTCGATGCGCGCGCAATACCGAAGACAGCCTGATGTTCTTGTTGAGCTTTACAAGTCGAACGACAGTATGGACAGAGCCAGAGATTCCCTGGAAAGAGCCAACAACCTGTTCAGGCGACATGGTCTGGATAGTGAGCTTGAAAAATCCAGACGGCTGCAAGCGGGGATATTCTGATTGACTGGCGTTTGCTGCAGGCTTCCAGTTGTTACTAGGCGGGTTGCAGCGAGGAGATGAAATACAACTGTGCGGTTAGACTCTGGTTTGTGGGTGCGTTGCAGATTGTCTGTGCAGATGCCAATGCGTCCCACAGCATTGGTGCAGGCAGTGAAGCTCTGTTCATACTGCTGGGGGTGCTTGTTGTATGCCTTGCAGGTGTGGTGGCAGGCATCTTTAAAATTCGATCCCTTCAAAAAAAAGAATACACAAATTACCTGGATTACATAGTGGTAGCTGTATTATTTCTTCCGATTCTGGCTGTAAGCCTGTTTTTAATTTGGTTTTTTAACGTTTAACTGGCGAGCCAGGTTTGATCCATTTCGCGAATAGATGCGCAACCGAGTTGTTTTAGTGTTCGGTCGATTTCGTCGTGATATATGGCCATTACCTGTTCAGCTCCTGGTTGCCCCATTGCCCCCATGCCCCAGTAAAAACTGCGACCGGAGAAACTCATTTGCGCTCCAAGTGCCCTCGCTCTGACTACGTCTAAACCGGTGCGTATACCGCTGTCCACCATTACTGTCATTTGGTCGCTTGCATATTTTGACAGTTGCCGGAGGCTCTGCGCGGTGGAGGGTGCTGCGTCGAGTTGGCGACCACCGTGATTTGAGATGATCACCCCGTCAATACCGATATCCAGCGCGGCCTGCATGTCTTGTTCGTACTGCACTCCTTTTAAAATTAACGGGCCTTCCCACAGCTGACGAATCAGCTCGATCCGTTCCCGCGTTACTCCCTGCATACTGAAACTGGTCAGAAAATCTGCAAGCCCCTGATCCGGAGTTAATTTGTATCGCAGTACGTTGACAAAGTCCGGACGTCCGTTGAGCAAGGTGTTAAGCGCCCAGGTCGGATGAGTAAGAGACTGCCAGACAATATTGGGCGTCATGCTGAACGGCAGCTTTAGTCCGTTTTTAAGCTCGCGGTTTCGTTTTGCACCAACAGGTATATCGAGGGTGACCACCAGGGCGTTGTATGCGGCCTTTTTCACCCGGCTCAATAGATCTTTCATGACGTCTACATCTTGAGGAACGTACAATTGAAACCAGCACACGTCTGGCGCTGCTTCTGCAATAGAGTCGAGATCAGTGGTGCTCAGTGTGCTAAGTAAATAAGGCACCTTGTTTTTCTGTGCCGCTTGCGCCAACGCAATTTCCGCTTGCGGCCACATCATATTACCCAGTCCCACGGGCGGGACTCCAAACGGCATTGAATATTCTTTGCCAAACACAGTTGTCTTTAGATCTGCGGTGGAGACATCCACCAGGTAGCGAGGTGTGAGCAAAACATCGTGCCAGTCATGGCGATTGCGACGTTTGCCGCCCTCCTCATCAATACCGCCGTCAACGTAGTCAAATGCAAAGTCGGGTATGCGTTTTTTGGCTCTTGATTTCAGATCCGGAATTCCGGGATAGCGTGTGTCGTAGGCCATATTGCTCTTCGTAAATTAAAGTGACGTGATTATAAGTTTCGTGACTGCATTCAACACCGGATGCCGGCAGTGTACCCCGCTGTCAATTATAGAGGAATTTCACCGTGCCAAGTAACATGGCAGGATTTGCGGTACAGATTCTCACAAGCTTTCGACTGGTTGCGGTTTCCTGGTAGAATGGTGGTAGAACCAACCTGAATCTGATTACGGACAATATCCATTGGCAGCAAAAAAATACTATGTGGTCTGGAATGGCCGTAAAACCGGTGTATTTACCGACTGGTCTGTATGCAAGAGTCAGGTCGAAGGGTTCTCAGGCGCGCGGTATAAATCTTTTCCTACGCAATCGGAAGCCGAGCGGGCGTTTGCCGGTGGCGCCGGTGCAGCGACTGCAAAGTCTTCTGTACAGAGTATACGTGAGAGAAAATCATCAGGTGGTGTATCAAAACGGCAAGGCGTGAAAACCTATAATGCCGCAGAGATTGCAGCCCTCGAGTTCGATACGTTTGTGTATACCGATGGTGGTTGTGAGCCCAACCCGGGTGAAGCAGGATCGGGTATGGCGGTGTATCGGGACGGCAAAATTAGTGAGCTCTGGTTTGGCTTGTACAACCCGCAAGGCACCAACAACACGGCAGAGCTTAACGCCTTGTTCCAGGCGCTGGTTTTTGCACAGGAGGAGTTGTCAGCTAATCGCACTGTAGTAATTTTTTGCGATTCGAAGTATGCCATTCAGTGTGTAAGCCAATGGGCGGTAAGCTGGAAGAAGAAGGGCTGGAAAAAAGCAGGAGGCGAAATCAAGAACCTTGAACTCATTCAAGATCTGTTTGAAACCTGGGAGCCGATCAAAGAGCAGGTCAAGCTCCTACATGTCAATGGCCATGTAGGTGTTGAAGGTAACGAACTCGCGGACCGCATGTCGATTAAAGCCATCGTCGAGCGAAATAGTGATTTCGACCGCTACGCCGAAATAATAGATATTGCTGAAATTCTGGCGTTGCGAGCGGGCTAGGTTTTTATTGATCTACTCACACTAGTCAAAGATCGTGCATTCTGATCGTAAGCGCGAAGCCGGTATCCACCTGACTAAATGGAGGCGTTTCGGTCGGCCCAAAACATGCTTTTCATGGATTTTGGTGTAGCCACATGGCGATCAAATGGCGATATTTGGATGAAAATGTACCTCTTGGCCATCCCGGGGATGATATTCGTCGGGTGTGATGGTTCTGGTACCAATCACAATAGTGAGCAATCTAAAGACCCCGAACCCGAATTTTTTAATGAGCATGCAATCTATCCGCAGTTTACTGATCCAAGCCTTGGTTTTCAGGCGGGCGCAATTCTAACTACAGTCGTTAGTGAGTTCATCACAAAGGATGGTGAAGAGCCATTGATATGTGAAAGCACAGATACTTTCTCGGGGTGCTTTGCCAGTCCGTGTGTCGCTTTGGCGGATGGCACCAACTCTGTTCGCAGTGTTATTAATATGCACGAAGAAAAAATCCGACAATTCCAGACTGTATATAGCGATAGTAATTGTTCTGGCGAGCCTTACGGGATGCTCAAAACTCGCGCTGAATGGAGTTTTACCCTAATTGGGGAATCGGGCCACCTCTTTTCTGACTCGTTCATAGAGACTAATCCAGTTCGTCTGCAAGATAGGAACGGGATTGATGTTACTCCGAATGCGGCGCCTAGGGGTTATGGGTCATGGGGTGTATGGAATTCACAATTGTGTGTTGATAACCTGCCGCATGGCCTGGGTTTTTTGGAGTTTCACTCCGAATTAATTATCGGTGAACCAAAGACTATGTGCTGGAATTCACTCCAACAGCGTTAGTTATTGCTTTCGCTGATCCATCGCATCGCTCGATACAATGACGATTCTCTTCGCTACGCACTGTCAGGGCAGGTTCGCATTAGAAGAGGTTCTGCCGCGCAGAGCCCTGGACCGGTTTTTATTGAGGTAATACACAAAGCATTTCGTACAGCAGATTGGCACCGACAAGTGCAGTATTACCGCTGCTGTCATAGGGTGGCGACACTTCAACCAGATCTGCCCCGACTATATTTAACCCCTGACAGCCACGGACAATTTCAAGTGCCTGCCATATTGTGAGGCCACCAATTTCCACGGTGCCTGTGCCTGGTGCGAATGCGGGATCAAGACTGTCGATGTCATAGCTCAGGTAAACCGGTGAGTCGCCGATCTTTGAGCGCACCTCCTGCATGAGCGGTGCCAGAGATTTTCCCCAGCATTCCTCAGCTTGTACCACGGTGAAACCCTGATCTCGAGACCAGTTGAAATCGTCTGGTGAATAGCCTGTGCCACGCAAGCCAATTTGAAATACCTGGTTGTTAATCAGCAAGCCGTCTTCGACAGCGCGGCGGAAAGGTGTGCCGTGTGCGATTTTTTCTCCAAACATTTCGTCATTGATGTCGGCGTGGGCATCGATATGGATCAGAGCAACGGGGCCGTGTTTGTGTTTCATTGCACGCAGTATCGGATAGGTTAGTGTGTGGTCGCCGCCCAGCGTCAGTGGTATGCAATCGTGTTGTAATATCTGCTTGTAGTCACTGGTGATTATGTCCACTGTTTTTTTTAAATCAAATGTATTGATAGCGACATCGCCAATGTCGGCGACCTGCAATTTTTCGAAGGGTGCAGCGCCAGTCGCCATGTTATAGGGACGCAACATGCAGGATTCTGCACGTATCTGTCGTGGGCCGTGACGCGTTCCGGACCGATTGGATGTACCAATGTCGATAGGCACACCAACAAAACAGGCGTCCAGACCGTCGGCGTTGTTCTGTGTGGGAAGACGCATCATGGTGGCTGGCCCGGCAAAGCGGGCAACTTCGTTGCCGCCCAGCGGCTGGTTGAATCTGGATTTCATAAACCGGTTCCTCAACCGTTGATTATTGCTTTTTGTGAAATGACCTTCACTACACTAGCGATTACGCACAAACTCTACAATGCGACGACATCCCTCGATCAATACTTCATCACTCAGAGTGAATGAGAGCCGCACCCAGCCCGCGGCACTTTTTCCAAAAGCACCGGCGTCAAGCACTGAAACACCGGTTGCTTCATAGAGTGCCTCTGAGAATTCGCCACCGGTCATGCCGTAATGGC
Source organism: uncultured Granulosicoccaceae bacterium (assembly GCA_964409275.1). Lineage (GTDB taxonomy): Bacteria > Pseudomonadota > Gammaproteobacteria > Granulosicoccales > Granulosicoccaceae. Next base: position 67,015 of record CAYPCS010000012.1, on the reverse strand, counting down.
GCACATCAACCATCACATACATTGCTGCCTGGGGTTTTAACACCGGCAAGTGATTTGCTCTGGCGAGTTCTGCGCAAACGAGATCGCGACGTCGCAAATAGATATCACGCATTGCAGCGCTTGAGCTGCGCTGATCGGTAAGTGCGGTAATAGCAGCTTGCTGAATAAAACCCGGAAGCCCGTACAACATACACAACGCCAGGTTGTCGAAATGTGGTGACAATAATTTCGGTCCAATGGCCCAGCCAATTCGCCAGCCCGTCATTGCGTGGGATTTGGATAGACTGTTGAGAGTGACAGTTCGTTCTGCCATGCCCGGTAGCGACGCGATGGATGTGTGAGAACCATCGAATATTACATCGGTATATACCTCGTCAGAGATAACCCAAAGATCGTTGGCGATTGCGAGTGAGGCGATCTCTGCTAATTCATCCGGTGTCATTACAACACCTGTCGGGTTATTTGGCGTGGTGATCACTATGGCGCGAGTAGCGGGAGTTATTGCCGCTTCGATAAGTGAGGTGACGGGCCGAAAGTCGTTGTCAGCGGGTTGTGCTACCGGGATCAGTTTTGCCCCGCCGATACCAAGACAGGCCTCGTAGCTGACGTACATGGGCTCAAGTGCGATCACCTCGTCGCCGTGATCCAGAATCACCAGACTCGTTGAAAAAAGCGCGTTTTGAGTGCCCGCGAACACAAATACATTGTCTATTTCGCACGGCACACCAGACTGTTTTTGAAAATCCGCAGCGATAGCCGAACGCAGTGCATCGCGACCGGGTACCGAAGCATAGTGAGTATCGCCATCACTGAGGGCCTGGATGGCGCTTTGTACGATAGGGTCCGGCGTCGGAAAATCAGGATCGCCAACGCTCAGCACTATGACGTCTTCGCCGTTTGATGCCGCACGTTGCGCCCTTGTGTGGATGTCCCAGGCTTCTGCGCCCTCGCCACTGATTCGATCGACCAATGAAGATACTTTCATGCAGGGTATGTTTCCTGGATAAACTGTGGGGTTAGCTAGTGCCCATCCAGAAACAAGCGCTATTGCGGTCCACGCAGGTTCGCGATCTTTTACCGACACATATGTAGTTATTTAGAATGACTAAACGCCTGCATATGGTAGGCGAAATATCGCGAACCTGCGTGAACCTCGCAACACCCCTGTTTCTGGATGGGCACTGGCTAGAAAACCGCTTCTATAAGATACGGACCTTCGCTTGCAAAGCCTGCTTTGAGTTCACGGATGAGGCTGCTGGTATCAGTGGCCAGACCGGCCTCTACACCCATACCTCGCGCCATCGAAACCCAGTCAAGGTCGGGTCGGTTAAGCTCCATCATATCAGTGGCAATAGTGCCGGCGTTTGCACCTACATTGCGTAATTCGTGTTTGAGGATGGCGTAGGCGCGATTGGATAACAGTATCGTCGTGATATCAAGGTTCTCGCGCGCCTGTGTCCAGAGTGCCTGGAGCGTGTACATGCCACTGCCGTCAGCTTGCAAGGCAAGGACTTTGCGATCCGGACAGGCAACAGCGGCGCCGGTTGCCAACGGAAATCCGGCACCAATAGAGCCGCCACATATTTGTAGCCAGTCATGCGGAGCCGAACCCGCAGTAGGGTGTGGCATATCACGTGAAGCGGTGATTCCTTCGTCAACCACGATTGCGTTCTCTGGTAAAAGGTTGGCAACAATGGCGGCAATCGATGCGCTGTCGAGTGAGTTGTTATTTGGCAGTGCCGGTAACGAGACGGGTTGAACTACAGGTGTGGTAGTGTTTGCGCCGACAATTTTTGCTAACTCGTTGAGGGCGGCTTCACCATCTTCGTCATTGTGTGCGAGCACGTGAGGCTCGCACTGCTCTGGCCACAGGCAACTCGGCTTGTCGGGGTAGGCAAAGAAAGCAACAGGTGGTTTCGCACCAACGCAAATCAGGTGCTTGTAGCCGGACAGTTTCTTTACAGCAGCGTCTACCGGGTACGGCACATTCTCTATCGGTGTTCTCCCGGCTCCGCGTTCCAGCCGTGCGTTTGAAGTTTGTGCGAGCAGGGTAGCTCCGCATTTAACCGCAATTTGGCTGGCGGTTCGCAATGGTCCTGCTCGCAGTGTGCGGCCGGTCATGATGAATGCTGCGGGTTCACCGCTGCGCAGTACCTCGGCGATTGAATTTACGCGCGCCTGCGGTACCTGTTTTGGCGATGGCGGTGTAACACGCGGAGCGGGTGCAGTTGCACGCTCCCAGGCGGTATTGGCCGGCAAAACAAGCGTCGCGATCTGTCCGGGCCAGGTCAGTGCAGCGGCGACCGCATCCGCACCGTCTGCAGCTATTTCATTTGCGGATTTTCCGGTTTTAACCCAGTGTGAGACCGGTCTTGCAATGCCCTCGATATCTGCGGTAAGCGGGGCATCGTGCTCGACATGATAAGTAGCATGTTCGCCGACGATGTTAACAATTCCGCTAGCGGCCTTTTTGGCGTTGTGTAAGTTGGCTAAACCGTTTCCGAGTCCGGGCCCGAGGTGTAACAGAGTGACAGCCGGTTTGTCCGTCATGCGAAAGTAGGCATCTGCCGCGCCAGTGACAACTCCCTCGAACAGACCGAGCACACAACGCATACCGGCGATTTTGTCGAGGGCCGCGACAAAATGCATCTCCGAGGTGCCGGGATTTGAAAAGCAAACTTCAATCCCCGAGTCAACGAGTGTTTGCACCAGGCTCTCTGCGCCATTCATGGTATTGGATAGTTGTGTCATGCTTTAAGGTCTTGCGGTTCTCGATTTTTTCGGCCAGTGCGGTATGGAATATTTCACGTTAACGTGTCGCACCATACTTCTATTTTTTGCACACTATTGTTGCCAAACCCTGCCGCATCCCACGGAGGGGTTAATGGTTGTGTATCGCCATTGGCATCGGTAGCTCTGCAGCATAGTTCGTATTGCCCAGTGACCGGGGTCCAGTCAAAGGACCAGCCTTGCCATGCGTATTGATGGTTTCTGTTGGTGTCTGAATCGCTGCCTTGCGTCAGTGTAGCTTTATGCCAGACGCCATTGATACCCACCTCAACGCACACCACCGCTACCCCGCCACCAGACCATGCACGACCCTGCAATCGAACGGGCGCGGGCGCCAGTAGCCGTTTCCGCGTGGACCAATCCGGTATACCGGGTGGTACCATCAATGATTTAACCCTCATCCTGGTAACAGGTATTCCACGGTCGCCTGCTGCTTGTCTATACCGGTAGGTTCTGGTTTGCTGGTAGCCTTCAAAAGTGCCGGCAATCGCCTCGATATTTGAAAGCCACTTGACGCTGGCCATGCCATACCAGCCTGGTACGATCAGACGTAAGGGGTATCCGTGCTGTGGAGGGAGATCGACTCCATTCATTTGCCAGGCAAGCATTACTTCGGGATGACACGCTTCTTCTATTGTCAGGCTACGAGCAAAATTGTGAATATCTCCACCATCAACACCGTGGTCAGTGCCGTGAAACACAAGCTCTTTGCACTCCCGGCGAAGTGAAACCCGTTCCAGAACGTGCTGCAATCGGGTACCGGTCCACTCGCTCGTGCCAACAGCCTCTACCCCCCAGGGCTGGCTGGGCCATCGCGGACTAACATTGCGTCGGCCGTTGCCTGCACACTCTAGCGTAACACGTTGGGTAATTGCTGGCAGAGCACGCAATTCATTAATGGACAGAGTTACAGGTGTATCGACACAACCATCCAGACGAAGTGTCCAGTTTTCTCCATCTTGCACATAAGGTACGTCAAAGTGATTGAGGAGATAGTGTGCGCCGACGGGTGTTACTTCATGGCGAAGAGTCTCCAGTAGTGTGCCCGGGTTGCGATTTGCCAAAGTCAGTTCATGAATGGAAAAATCATCAGTGGTGTGTTGTTTCGACGACGGGTTTAGAACGGGATTTTTCGGTTCCACAGATGATTCCTGGTGCACTTGCCTTGTGAGCGTACTGGATGAGTATGTATCGATTCGTTTTTGTCAGTTTGACTCCTTTCGGGTGAAAACCGGCTCGTTGTGCGTTGACATTTTGGCGTTGTAGCGATACCCGGCGGTATCGAAGCCTTTTAGATCTTCAATGTTTTTTATCCGATGATCTATGAGGTAGCGAGCCATCATGCCTCTGGCTTTCTTAGCAAAGAACGAGATCAACTTGTACTCACCGTTTTTGCGATCCTTAAATACGGGGCTGATTAATTCAGCATCCAGCTTGTGTTTATTTACCACCTTAAAGTACTCGTTCGATGCCAGATTTATCACTAGCGGCTTTTTTTGCACTGACAGCTCATCGTTAAGAAAATCAGTGACGTGGTCACCCCAAAAATGGTAGAGATTTGCGCCGCGCCTGTTTTTCATTTTAGTGCCCATTTCCAATCGATAAGGCAGCATTAAATCCAGAGGCCGAAGCACGCCGTAAAGTCCACTTAGTATTCGTAAATGCTTTTGGGCGAAATTGACATCGCGCTTGTTCATGGTGGCAGCGTCCAGACCAATATATACATCACCCTGAAAGGCAAACACACTTTGTTTTGCCTTGCCGGGCTTGAGTGGCTGTTGCCATGACTTGAAACGCTGTGCGTTCAGTTCGGCAAGTTTGGCACTGATGTTCATAAGATCTCCCACCTTTTTGGCGGGCAGCTTCTTGAGCTGATCGATGAGTTCTTGCGAATGATCGAGAAATTCGGGCTGTGTGTTGTCGTCAAACAATGGCGGACTTTCAAAGTCCAGCGTCTTTGCCGGAGATACGAGAATTAGCATGTTTAGGCTCGAAAACGTTAACAGGTAAAACCCAAGGTTACACTACCCGGGTGTTGCCGCAATCCAAATCACGGCTCTGGCGTCAATTATCTGTGAATTATCATCACAGATAATTATCGAGTGAATGTTTGTGATCCAGGTCAGCTGTTTTTGCCCCGTTTTTTGCTTCTGTGTCGAGATGGTGCTGGCCAAATTTCGGATCAATATCTACAGACGGCTTAAACCGAAATATCATTGCACAGCCGAAACGTGCCAGCACCATACTTCCTTGTATGTCGATTTTTTCATGGCATCGATCATCAGTCTGCGCATCTCCGTTTCCTTTTCAAACGCTAACACAATGTTGTAGCGCTATTTTTAGCAATCGAAGGTCAGTAGAACCGCAATACCGTGCATACCGGTTAGCGCACAGACTCTTGATCCGAAAAAAAACCGTCCAGTCCGTTGGCGGGTTCGAAACGGTTGTTTTGCCAAATCAGTCTGGTCGGCCCAGGCATTGATTGCTCACGTATCGGGTGTTCCGGGTCCCCGGGGTATACCAGAGTGCGGCTGTCGTCGCTGCCTTTGATGATACCCGGTTCAATATGATGGGGCGACCGGGCTCTGGCATAACTGATACATGACTCGCCGGTGGAGAGCCTTGATAGCGAAGCCAGAGTCATTATCTGCGGTGGTGCCAGGGTGATTTCTTTTTCATAGTAGGCTGTCAGGGCATTGCGCGGGGTAGACCACATACTTGCAGTAGCTTCCGCGCCGTCGTGCACAGCGTGTTGGCCGTCGGGGATGATTGCAATAAAGAATCTTGCATCAAAGCGCTTCTTCATCATTGCCGGCTCTTTGGGTGTTATCCAGCGCGACCATGGATGCAAGTGGTCTGGTTCAAGTATGACGCCGGTTTCTTCCTGCGTTTCTCTGCAGGCTGCATTGAACAGGGCGGCTGCGTGAGATGTGTCTAGATCAGGTTCGTTGAGAAGGGTGGCGGGTTGGTCGCCTAACTTGCGGGTGACCGCGTCAGTGCTGTCAAAATCGGACGTGTCCAGCTTGCCTCCTGGAAAAACCCAGGCACTGTTCATCACTGTGCGGCTTTTGCCGCGACACAGCAGCAGTACTTCAAGCCCGGTGGAAGGCTGATCTCGGATCAGTATCACGCTTGCTGCATCTACTGGCGGGGTATCAATAGTGTCGTGATTTAGTGTGTCGGCCATGGTTTGGGAATCACCTTTTTAACTCGCCATAAAACTGCGGGTTGTCAATATAATATTACTATTGTCGAATCTTATAGCCGGTCTTAAACATCCACCAAACGATTATCAGACAGATCGCTAAAAACAAGATCACCATTGACAGACTCAGACCGACGCTAACATCGGCAATCTCGAAAAAGCTCCAGCGAAATCCGCTGATTAAATACAGCACCGGATTAAATAGCGTTATTTTCTGCCAGACAGGCGGCAGCATACTTACGGAGTAAAAACTGCCCCCAAGGAAAACCAGAGGTGTAATTACCAACAGGGGAATAAGCTGCAGCTTTTCAAAATTGTCGGCCCAAATGCCAATGATAAACCCGAAAAGTGAAAAGGTGATGCAGGTTAGCAACAAAAAAGCGAGCATCCAGAACGGGTGCGCAATTTGAAGATCGACAAAAAAACCGGCGGTTGCAAGAATGATCGCCCCAATGATCAATGATTTGGTGGCGGCGGCTCCCACATAGCCGAGTACTACTTCGATGAAGGACATCGGTGCGGACAGTATTTCATAGATTGTTCCGGTAAATTTGGGAAAATAAATTCCGAACGAAGCATTTGAAATGCTTTGCGTTAGCAACGAAAGCATGATCAGGCCGGGCACTATAAATGAACCGTATGCCACGCCGTCCACTGTTTGTATACGTGAGCCAATAGCCGTGCCAAATACAACAAAATACAGTGAAGTGGAGATGACTGGCGATGCAATGCTCTGTAGCAGGGTATTCCAGGTACGCAGCATCTCGTATTTATAAATGACCTTGATAGCCTGCCAGTTCATGTTTCTGCCTTAACCAGATTGACGAATATATCTTCCAGCGAGCTTTGCGATGTATGGATATCACGCAGCGTCAGGCCGGCTTCGTTGATTGCTTGCATCAGGGCGGTAATGCCCGTGCGTTCGCGACGAATGTCATAGGTATAGATCAGGCAGCGACCGTCATCAGACAGCTCCAGTTCGTATTGTTTTAGTGAATCGGGTAGTTGCGTAATGGCACTGCGTAACTCAACCGTAAGTTGCTTGCTACCGAGTTTTTGCATCAATTCGGTTTTTTCCTCAACCAAAAGTAATTCACCGTTATTAATCACACCGACGCGGTCGGCAATTTCCTCTGCCTCTTCGATGTAGTGGGTCGTTAGAATGATGGTGACACCGGATGACCGTAGTTCATTGACCAGTTTCCACATATCTTTGCGCAGTTCTACATCCACACCGGCCGTTGGTTCGTCGAGGAACAGAATGCGAGGTTCATGCGATAGAGCTTTTCCGATAAGTACTCTGCGTTTCATACCACCGGAAAGCATCATGAGTGTGCTGTCCTTCTTATCCCACAAGGACAGGTTTTTTAGTACTTGTTCGAGATAGGCGTCGTTAGGTGTTTTGCCATGTAAGCCTCTGCTAAAGCGCAGTGTGTTTAACACCGTATCAAACGCACCGAGAGTTAGTTCCTGAGGTACCAGGCCAATGATCTCACGGGTGTGTCGGTAGTCGTTGATAATATCGTGCCCGTCAACGGAAATTGAACCGGAGGTCGGGGTAGTGATCCCACAGATAGTGGATATCAATGTGGTTTTTCCAGCGCCGTTTGGACCGAGTAAGGCAATAATTTCCCCGGACATTATGTCCAGGCTAATATTCTTCAGAGCCTGATGGCCTGACTGGTAGGTTTTACAGAGATCGACGATTGAAACAATAGGCTGCATGAGGGGCCTTGCGCGCTGATGCGTAGAGCGAAATGTTGGCTGCAAAACTGTGCCGGCACCAGCAATTGACCGGCACTGGTTTCTGATGAATCAATGGCATTACCCGACCTGATCTATCTTTGCGCTTTGAGCGTCGAGTATACGAACTTTGCTGAGCAGTGTTGCTCTTTTGTTAGTGGTGCGTACCGGCTTGTGATCAGTTTCGCTAATACCTGCAACCTGCATACTGGTGAGTGTGCTCTGCAGACGTTCTAGCTTTTTCTCGCTGATGGACAATCGCTCAGCCGCTGCCTGATATTTTTTCTCAAAATTTTCGTTTTCGGTATCGTTGATTATATCGGCTGAGCGTTGTTCTGCGGTGTTTGCAGGTTTTGCTTCGAGCTGTTGAGGGGTTGCTTGTGATGTTTCTGTGGCCCTGGAATCTGCAACCCGGCTGACGGGCGACGAGGTAGCAGAATCCTGTGAGTTTTTAAGGGCGACGATTTGTGCCTTTAGTGCTTTGATGAGTTGATCTTTACTGGTTTCTGCTGAAGTGGCCGGTATTTTTACCTGGGTTTGCGCTTCAATTGACGGTGGGATCAGCCGCGCTTTCGCAGCCGTTTGGTATTTGGGCGATGCGTCGGATTTACTGTTTTCGTGCGATACGGGCAGTCCACCCGCATTGTGTTCTGTTTTGCCGGTGGTGGCCGGAATTGTCTTGTGCGGGTGTCTGTTGTTTTTCGGGGTCACAATATCCGCGGTTCCGGGCAATGTCGGAATGCCGGTTTCAGTCGGGTTATGCGTTGTAGCGTCAGCCTTGATTACATCGGGATGCTGTGACAAATTTACTGATCGCCGCGCGGCCGGAATGGCATCGTCCAAGCCGGTCCGGGAGATGGCACTGGCGGGCGTTTGCAGACTTTCCTTTCCTTGAGGCTGCCTTGCAGTGTTGCGGCTGTCATCCTTTGACGTATCTATTCCGGAATGCCGGCTATCGCCAGTGGCACGAGTGAAGACACGCTCGCCGCTGGCCACGATTTTGTTGGAAGCATTGCCTCGACCAGCGCTGGCGGAACGTAACTCTCTGTCTGTGGATCTCACCGGATTGCCCTGAGAACCACCTGCGGTTGCCGGGTTGTGACCAGATTGATGCGTATTTGGCATCAGCGGTGGTTGATGAGGTGCAGTAACTCCGCGCGCAGTTGTTGAGTGGGTCGGAACATTGCCTCGTGCGCTGCCTGCTTTCTTTTCATCTTGTTTGGATGTAGAAGCTGATTCAGCGCGATTCGCTATTTGATGCTCGCGACTGGTTTTCCTCACCTGCTGCTGATCTGAAAGCAATTGGCCGTGGGTGGAATTATTCCCAACGCTCGTCGATTGCCTGTTGGCGCTAGTGTTAGCTTCCGGGTTGACGGATTGTAGCGATGAGCTGTTCGATTGGGAGGGCTGGCCCGGATTATTGTGTGGCCCGGAGTTGAGATCGTGCGGTGATGTGATGGTGTTGTCGGTTTGGCCCGGTGCTGTCTCACTGGCGTGGCCTTTTTTCGCGTATTGGTTTGGCGTTGGAGTGTGCTGTGGCTGTGGCGCTGTTGCAGCGGGGCTGGCTGATTTTTGCGTTGCGGGGTTAAAAGCCGATCGGTTGAACCTTTTTTGGCCAACGGCCCCCATGTGAACCCTTGCGCGCGATGCCGGGACGCCATGGCGTTTTGCAGTGTTTTTAGCGGTGCTGTCCTTGCTGATGGCATTTGCAACGACAGACGAATTGCGTGGGGCTCTAGCCAGTCTACCGTTATTTGGCATCGCTTGAGAGGTGGCCAGAGAGGTGGCAAGCTTCGCACCTGCCGTGTTTGCCTGTGCATCTTGATCGCTCGCCGGGTGTTGAGCGGTTTTCCGTGGACGAAACAGCCACTCGGTAAACAGCCACCAGAGTACCAGTGCAATAAACAATGCAATCACGGCTATGGCAGGTGTATTAACGATCAATTCTCGCATGTGCGGTCCGGTGTGATGGAACAGGGGAGACAGTGGGATGTTACGCATGTTTAGGCAGAAAGCCCGGCAGTGCACGATATTGTAACCGGTGTTGGTGGTGGCCAGGGCACATGATGTAGTGTTTTATGCCCGTTTTAACGGGATTCTGGCCTTATGAAGTGGATAGACTAAGCAGTGAGTAGGGAATGCCGGGTGTATGCCGCTTGCGAACCCCCGGGAATACCCGCATTTGTGCAGTTTTGGGGGCGATTTGCGGTCTGGCGGATGGTGGCAGCGCTGGCAGTGAGCGATGCCTGGCAGCAAATCTAAAATTGCACGATCGGTCGACCTGGCAATTGCGGCTGGTCACAATATACGGAACAGGTGCCTGCCAGTTTGTGGCAGTCAGCTATCGGGAAGTTGCCCCGTTCTTGCCCTTTTTTCGCCGCGCGCCGGTTCCCTTGCGGGGTGGCAATCCCGTGTGCTGAGTGAGCAGGGTGCCAGGTGCCGGGTGCGCGCTACTGGCCGGGCTGCTGTTCTTGCGACGAGGGCTGTGGTAGCCCTGATTGCGGTCCGGTTGCCAAAGCGGAATGAGATGTTTTTTGCCATTGCCGATCAAGTCGGCGCGCCCCATCTTTTTCAATGCTTCTCTTAACATCGGCCAATTGTCGGGATCGTGGTAGCGTAAGAATGCTTTATGGAGACGTCTCTGCCTGGTCTTTCTGACGGTTTCCACTTCTTCGGTTTCCCGTCCTATTTTTCGCAATGGATTTTTACCCGAGTGATACATCGCAGTTGCCGTTGCCATTGGCGACGGGTAAAACGTTTGTACCTGGTCGGCGCGAAAACCGTTTCGCTTTAACCACAACGCGAGATTCATCATGTCATCGTCTGTGGTGCCGGGATGAGCGGCAATAAAATACGGAATCAGGTACTGCTCTTTCCCTGCTTTGCGTGAATATTTTTCAAACAGTTGTTTGAATTTGTCATAACTGCCGATGCCGGGTTTCATCATTTTGTCGAGAGGCCCACGCTCGGTGTGCTCGGGTGCTATTTTCAGGTAGCCACCGACATGGTGGGTCACTAGTTCTTCTACATACTCCGGTGAGCGGATAGCGAGGTCGTAGCGCAATCCGGATCCAATCAATACTTTCTTGATACCCGGCAACGCCCGTGTCCTGCGATACAATTTCACCAGCGATGAATGGTCGGTATCGAGATTTGGACAGATATCCGGGTAGACGCAAGACGGTTTGCGGCAGGCTGTTTCTATTTTTTTCGATTTGCACGCAAGCCGATACATGTTGGCCGTTGGACCACCCAGATCGGATACCACCCCGGTAAAGCCTGGTACCTTGTCACGAATATTTTCCACTTCACGGATGATGGAATCTTCGGATCGACTTTGAATAATTCTGCCTTCATGTTCTGTTATTGAACAAAATGTGCATCCGCCAAAACATCCCCGCATGATGTTTACCGAGTAGCGAATCATTTCATAGGCCGGAATTCTGGCGTCCCCGTATGACGGGTGGGGCACTCTGGCATAGGGCAGGTCGAAGACGTAGTCCATCTCCTCGGTTGAGAGCGGGATTGGCGGTACATTAATCCACACGTAGCGGTTGCCATGACGTTGGGCGAGTGCCCTGGCGTTACCAGGGTTGGTTTCCAGATGAAGTACTCGATTGGCGTGCGCATAGAGAACCGGGTCACGCCTTACCTGTTCAAAGTCCGGTAAGCGGATGTAGGATTTGGCGCGTCGTTCGGAAATTTGTGCGAGTCGCTCTTCCTTGCTGAAGAAAGTGACTGTTGATGCGGTATTGTGGAGATTTGAATTTTTACCTGCCGGGCCATCGACAGCTTGCTTCGCAGATGTGCTGTCACTCCTGGACTTTTCAGTTTCACTGCGGGTGGTGTCCAGATACGGGTCGGTTATCTTGTCTATCTTTCCTGGCTGATCAATCGAGGTTGAATCAATCTCGTGCAATTCTCCATCAATACTGCTGCGCATAAACGCTGTGCCGCGGATGTTCTGAATTTCATTTATGTTTTCACCAGCTGCCAGTCTGTGAGCAATCTCAACAATGGCGCGTTCGGCATTACCGAACAGGAGAATGTCGGCTTTCGCGTCTACCAGCAATGAGCGTCTTACCTTATCTTGCCAATAGTCATAATGCGCGATCCTGCGCAGGGAAGCTTCAATACCGCCGAGTACAACAGGTGCATCGCGAAACGCTTCGCGACAGCGCTGGGCGTAAACCAGTGAGCTGCGGTCCGGTCTTTTGCCGCCGACATCATTCGGAGAATAGGCATCGTCAGAACGAATTTTTCGATCGGCGGTATAGCGATTTATCATTGAATCCATATTGCCGGCGGTAACGCCAAAGAACAGGTTCGGTTTACCAAGTGCCTTGAACGGGTCTGCGGATTGCCAATCCGGTTGTGCGATTATGCCTGCCCTGAAGCCTTGCGCCTCCAGCAGACGGCCGATGATTGCCATTCCGAAGCTCGGATGATCAACATAAGCATCGCCGGTAACAATGATGACATCGCAGCTGTCCCAGCCCAGTTGATCCATTTCTTCCCGGCACATGGGTAAAAACGGCGCGGGCCCAAAGCACTCGGCCCAATACCGCTGGTAGCCAAACAACTCGGTTGGCGCCGTGGCTTTGGTTTGCATGGTGTTTCTCTTGAGTGTTGCGGGATAGCGGAGTCGGGGAACAGCGCTATTGTACATTATCGAAGCGAGGATAACGGGCATCGTGCATAGAAGGCGTGACTAATAGAGAGGTCGTAGGTGTCGCGCATCGGTTGTTGTCCCTGGTACGGGATTCCCTGATACGGCAAAAAAACTTGATTTAGCGTGCAGGGTGCAAATCCTGATCGTCGCGATAGATGCGACGGGAAATCGGGCGGCTATAGATGCCCGTCGCATAAATGAATGCTATACGGTCTGCGCGGCGGAATCCACTTACAGCGAATGTTACTTGCGAGGGAGTTCAGTTTGCAAATCTCGATCAGCCCTGTTGATTGACAGGCGCCAGGCCGAATCATAGTTCTGGCGATCAGAGCCTTTGTTGCCGCGCTTATTCGCCTTCGCAGCAGTGGCAAAGAATCTTCGCGCCGGCTATGTCAGAAAATACCCTTCCTGCAAACTTCTTGACATACGAATTGCATTTTCCTGTTGCTGATAGTAACCGCGTACCCTTTCAATTTCCGTATAGCCATGTGCTGTGTAGAAGTTGCGCGCCATGCGATTGGATTCTCTAAGTTCGAGCTGGCAGCACTCAAGACCTGCCGTTATGGCACATTTTTCAAGCCACTCGAGTAAGCCGTGACCTACACCTCGGGATCGCCAGTCTGCATCAACACCAAGTAAGTTGAGATGCGCTTTACTGTTGCCATAGAACATCAGACCGAAACCAATCAGCTCACCATCGTTTTTTGCTGTGACAACGTTTATATCCGGAGACAAAATGCACCTGCCTATACGTTCCGGTGTCCAGCTCCATTGCAATCCGTGCTCGATAATTTCTCTGGACATCGTTGCCACGTTATAAGCATCGTCAACACTTGCCAAAGATATAGTTGTTTGCTTCGTATCCATTTTCGATTACGCTTTTTCGTTGTCAGCTTCAGGTTGCTGTGGTTGCCGCATAGTTGTTAAAGACGAGATGTTGGCACTGCCCTTGCATTGTTTATGTCGCTGGTAGTTTAATCTTTTTAGTGCAATTGTCAGTGTGTAGGTGAATTCCACGCGCCCCTGCCATCTGTCGAATCTTTCACATCCTAATCAGGCACATCTGTGTCTTCCTTGATGTGGTATCGACGTGATTGGCCATCATTTTAACAACTTCTTTCACTCTGGTTCGAATAAAGCCCTTGAAGCAGGGTTTAGCATTTTTTGTTGTGTAAATGAGTGCTGATCCTCGTAGCCGCCCTATAGTTTTGTCTGCTTGCGCCGACAACGAGACGCAACATAATTCGGTCTTTTTTAAGCTGAATTCAAACGCAAGCACGCAGGCACAAACATGGCTACCATCTTTTCTTTCATTACCTCGGATTCGGCGGCGTTGTTGCAATTTTTATTGCTGCTCGGAGTGATCGCTGCTCTCTTGTTTAACAGTATACAATCAGGCAACCGGCTAGCCAGAATTGATCAGGAAAACATGCAGCTAAAACGGGACGTCAGCAATTTGAATGAAGAATTGCAGAGGTCTCTTGCTCAAGTACGTAACCGGTTAGGCAGATATGAACAATTGCTATGTCGGTTGCAGGATCATCACTGCAATGGTGAGCCAATCGTCAATGAAGATTTTGATCTGATCAGGGTTGACAGTGAAGCGGCTATATTGCCCGAAGTTGTTGTAGAGCTTGCCGAATTTGCAGACTATGCTGAACATCAATTAGACCCGCTTATGGGATCCGCCGGTCTGGCGTCCTCATTTGACCAAATTCTTGATAACGCGGAAAACACGTTTCAGGAGAGCGCAGTGGTTACCTATATTGATGATCGAGGTGGATTTACCAGCAAGTCTCCTGCTTTTGACGCTGAAGAAACGAAGGATCCGGACTTGTTGACGCGCGCGCTAAACAGGTCGAGGGCTAGTGGGCAATAGTTCAGGGGCCGGGTGCGGGTTTTACCATGACAATATAAAGAGCGAGTCAGCACAATCACTAAAAACTGTTTGTAAAGCGTTACTCCATTATACTGACGTTCTGGCAACAAACTGATACCGCACAGGCGCACTGACAGGCG
>CAYPCS010000012.1:20972-52486 GCA_964409275.1 uncultured Granulosicoccaceae bacterium | reverse complement strand
ACAGGCGCACTGACAGGCGAGAAGACCGTGAACATACTCGATCAACTTGCAGAGACCAAAATTCGTGAAGCGCAATCGCGCGGTGATCTAGAGAACCTCCCCGGCAGTGGTAAACCTCTTAGCCTCGAAGATGACAAATTGATTGATCCCTCGCTCAGAATTGGCTACAGGCTGCTAAAGAACGCAGGCTATTTGCCACTCGAGGTTCAACTGCTAAATGAACTGGGCATGATCGAAAAACTGATTCTCACCACGATTGAGCCCGGTGAGAAAAAAACACTCAGGTTACAGTTATTCAGTCGTATGCATCAGCTACCCAAATCAACGAGCAAAATCGCCCGGCGGAAGTACGACTACGTAGCGGCGCTTTTAGCGAGCATTGAGCAACACACCGGCTAGCGACTTGTTGCGTATATAGTCTTGCGCATAAAGCGGTAAACCACCGTCACAAATAACACCCGAATTTTGAGTGGCTGCTCCGTTTTGTGATGTCATAATATTGACGGTTTGTAGCTGTTTCTTTACCATTCCCCACTTGTTACTTATCGGCGTGAACGCGTCGGATGGTGTTTCATCATGGGGAATTTCGCTATGTCCAACAACAAGGTCCTGCCTCGTCTGGGTGTTATTGCTACGCTTGCAGCGGGTGTGTTTTTTTCCACAACCAGTCAGGCAGCGAAGCTCGGTGTGAGAGTGCTGGATGCAAACAGCGGGTTGCCAGTGGCAAATGCTTCCGTGTGCCTTGGTACGGCGGCAAACCCGACTCTGTACGGGACCGGCGTCACTTCTTTTAGTGGTTTGGCACTGTACGACAACGTTCCTCAAAAACCGGTACTAATTACTGTATCGAAGAAAAATTTCCGCGGTATTGCGCTGCAGGCGCCTTCACGTAGCGACAACGTAATCAAGGATGTGCTGGTCACGGAAGGATTGTCCAGCAAGCGATGCCGTGCGCTGAAACTGGTCGATCTAAAACCTGGAATTACCCGCGGTGGGCAGGCAGACGACTGGCCACTGGAGATTACGGCGTTGTCTTATTTTCCAAGTGGTGACGACGGGTTGTCTTTCCTGTCTTATAGCAAAGGTAAACCAACGCACTATCGAGTCAGTACCGACCCGCAGTTTCAAGGTGCCGAGTGGAAAGACTATAGCGATGTACTTCATTTTTCACCGCGTCAAACTGATCTGGAAAAAACAACGCTCTATTTCCAGCTGCGCAAGAGCGTCAGTGTAAGTGGCGGTGCCATTGACGCTCTGTCTGCGGTAACAAGTCAGGTGGTTAGCTTCAAAAACAGCTGAAGATCTTGAGTAAAACAAAGCCGCAACTGTCATGGTGCGGTTTTGCGTATTTTGAACAGGTTTTTATCGTTTTTTCAACGATTCTATTTCCTCTTCGCTAAGTGCTCGCGCAGCAGATTCAAGCATAACCGGAATACCATCGTTGACTGGATAGGCAACGCCCGCCTGTTTGCTCCAGAGTTCTTCTCCAACTTGAATGAGTTTGCCCTTTGTTACCGGGCAAACCAGTATATCCATAATTCGGCGATCAAGTTTCAACGCTATTTTCCCTCTTTATTGCTGGAAATGGTAGTCAATAACAAAACGGTTAAGATCAGTTAACTGGCACGCTTACCTTCAGTCTTTTTTGCAGCTCGGTACTTGTGGTGGTGTACAGGGTATGCACCGGCTTATCCGGGTTCATAGATTTTGCAATCGCGAATGCCGCCATGGTGGCTTCATGAAATCCGCATAGAATCAGTTTACGCTTGCCACTATAAGTGTTTGCATCACCAATCGCATATATACCCTTGATGCTGGTTTCGAATCCGACGCTATCAACCACTAAATGATTTTGTTTTAACGCCAGCCCCCATTGTTCGAACGCACTGGTTTTGGGTGAATTTCCCAGACGAGGGAGGATGACATCAGTTTCAATATCCAGAGCATCTTTTGTTGCAAGGCTAACGGTAATTTTCTCTAGCCGCGTATCGACAGCGTGGAATTCTGTTATTTTTCCTTTAATCAGGCCTATTTTTTTTTCACGTATGAATTGGTCAAGTTTGGCCATTGTTTGTTGATCAATCGGGAACCTGCGTTTACGGTGAACTAATACTGTTTTTGCAGCGTGTTCGCATACTTCCAGCGCTGTCCGAACAGCCGATAAGGTATCGCCGTTCACGACGACGGCTTTGCCTGCGACCGTGGTTGCGTCAATCTCTTGATAGCAGACCTGATTCTTTTCAAATTCCTCAAGACCTTCGAGCCGCATTTTCACCGGTGAAAATGCACCTGCTCCTGTTGCCAAAACAATATTGCGGCAGCAAAAGAGCGAATCCTGGTGTGTACGTACAAGAAACTCCCCTGTTGGCACCGATTCAATCGAGTGAACTAGCTGGCTGTGGTGAATTGTTATTTCAAATGGCTGAATCTGCTTTAGCAACTGATTGGTGAGGTTGTCAGCGTTCGTGTGCGGTATACCCGGAATATCGTACACGGGTTTGTCTGGATAGAGTTCCGCACACTGCCCGCCTGGATAATCGAGGGCCTCTACGATGCAGCAACCAATACCCTGAAGACCCAGCTGAAAGGCTTGAAAAAGACCACAAGGGCCGGCGCCTATGATCAGGGTGTCTGTCTGGATTTGAGATTGGATATTCATTTGAGGGCCGTGGGCGGTACCGTAATTATATCGCACTGTGAACGGGTTGCGAGAGTTGAATTATGAACTAGAATTTCCACATGTTGGGGTTGTTATGGCGATCACCCACTCTATTTGGCATATGAGAATTATATGATGGAATTAGCGGTTGCTGTTCATCCTGGTATTACTGCGGCGATTGGGCTGATTCTCGGGTGGTTTTTAGGCGCATGTACACCCTTTTTTGCGAGCTCTTCCCGGCTGGAGCAACGGGTTCGATTAAAAACGGCTGAGGCGATGGCAGCGGAAAATCGAATCCGTATCAGTGAACAGCAACAACAATTGCTGAAATCTGAAGACGAGCTTCGATTTGCCAAGGCCGAGCTTGCCCGACTGCAGACAGCAGTCGAGGTTGCGCACACAGAGTTGCGGCAACAGCGTCTTTCTGCCAGCGAGCGCGTCAAGCTGCTGGAGCGCCAGAATGGTGAGTTTGCCAGGCGTTTTGAGGCTGTGTCTTCCAGGGTTTTTGTCGATAACAGTCAGCGTATGGCGGACGTGGCCGAGACTCAGCTTGGTACCTTATTGTTGCCATTCAGGGAGCAATTGCAGGAGTTCAGGAAGCGTGTTGAGCATGCCTACGACAAAGATTCTGAAGATCGCCACGTTTTAAAGGCAGAAATTTCGCAGCTAAAACAACTCAACGAACGGATAAGCGAAGATGCCATTAATTTAACCAATGCGCTGCGTGGAGACAGCAAGGCTCAGGGTGACTGGGGAGAACTGGTTCTTGAGAAAGTGCTGGAGGGTGCCGGGCTCTCCAGGGGGCGTGAATATGATTGTGAAGTGTCGTTTACGGACGAATCCGGTAAACGGCTGCGACCGGATGTATTGATCCATTTGCCTGACCGCAAGGAAATCATCGTCGATTCGAAAGTCTCACTGAGGGCTTATGAAAAAGCACTGGCTGCGTCGGGCAAGGTACAGCGAGAGAAGTGGATGCAGGCGCACGTCCGCGCAATACGCAAACATGTTGAATTGCTAAGTCTTAAAGAATACGAGTCAATACAGGCTATTAATACGCTGGACTTTGTTTTGATGTTTGTTCCGGTGGAAGGCGCTCTTCATTCTGCATTGCAGCATGATACAGCGCTTTATCGCGATTCTTTTGACCAGGATGTGGTGTTGGTGGGCCCGGGATCTTTAATGGTGACCTGTAGAACGATTCAAAACGTTTGGCGATCTGAACTGCAAAACAAAAATGCTGCACAAATTGCGCGCAAGGCGGGTGAAATGGTGGACCGGTTCAGCAGTTTTGCCGAGGAACTTGATACGGTTGCCAACGGGTTGGCTCGAGCGACTGATGCGTGTGAAACCGCGCGCCGCCGTCTGTGTAGCGGTCGGGGTAATCTGGTAAGTCGAGCCAAAGCTATCCAGCAACTGGGTGCCAGCGGGAAAAAAGCGGTAACAGTATAAGCAAGAGGTTTTTCCATCGGACCTGGTAGTGGCTGGCAAATGCTGAGGGCACGCAAACCAAAGTGGTTCTTGAAAGTGAAGGAGGGGAAGTTTTTACCTGTTTCAGAAGGCTTCAATATTGGTACCCACATCGGTCAAATGTGCCACATCGCCCCAGGTTTCAAGACTCCACAATCCTTTTTCATAGATAAACGAGCAGATGGCACCGTTTGCACTGCGCAAGTGGTTGCCATTCTGGCGGGTATTAAACACCATATTAAATATTTCCCGTAACACACCTGTATGGGTAACCAGTAAAATTGTTTGCTCGTGGTGTTTGGCGACAAGAAGTTCAAGTCCTTTGGTAATGCGTTGGTGAAAAGTGCCGTTTGATTCACCACCCCCGGGGATTGCTTCGTGGAGATCCGCGCTTTTGTACGCTCGGTGCTCCTGCCGATAACGCTGTTTCATCTCCATTTTAGTAAGTCCTTGCAACACGCCAGCGTGTCGCTCCTGCAGCCAGGCGTGCTCCTCGATGTTTAGTTCGCGATTGGCTGCAATAATATCGGCGGTTTCGCGAGCTCTTGTCAGGGTGCTGCAATACATGCCCTCAATCGAAACGTGTTGCAACCGGTCTGCCACTGCCAGCGCCTGTTGCTTACCTTGTGAAGTCAAAGAGGGGTTTTGTTGCCCGGTAAGCCGGTGGTCCGCGTTGTAGCCGGTTTCTCCGTGGCGTACCAGAATCATTCTCATGTCATTTGCCTTGTCAGACCAGAGTTAATCCGGTACCGAAGGTACCGCAATTTGGCAGTTATCGCATGCGTCATGCGGTGGTAACTGTCTGGATGAAGACCGGCCCTGTTGAAACCGCCGAATGAACTTCCGATGTATTGTTTGGTCTTAAATTTCGAGTGGGTTGTAAACGCTCACTTCAATCCTGGTTAGTGTTTTCTTTCCTTGTACCCCAGCGATGTGTGACTTGGACCCGGCGACCCGCCGGGTTTTTTTTGTCCACAATTTTAACGCTCACTGTCATCTTCTGCTTTTTTTCTCCGCCAGGTTGTGGCGTTGCCTGGAGCGGTTCTTTCACTTCTCGGGGTGCGGTGAAATTTCTCGCGGTAGCATTTGGTAAAGTGCGACTGGCTGGTAAAGCCGGCCGCGATAGAGATGTCGAGAATAGGCAAAGTGGTTTCCTGCAACAGCCCTTGCGCATGCTGAAGACGCAGATCCATATATTTCTGTTGCGGGGTGCATTGCAGGTGTCGTTGAAACAACCGTTCGAGTTGTCGCTGTGAAACGCCAATGTTGGCGGAGATTTCACCCGGAGTAAGCCGATCTTCGATGTGTGCCGACATGACCCGAATTGCAGCGGCCAGTTTAGGCGACTTTCTCGCCAGCGCGGTGTGTTGGGCCACACCCTGTAAATCAGTGCTTTGTCGAACGGTATCATGAAAAAGCCAGCTGCAAACCTGATCGACGATCTCGCCTCCGTAATCTTCGCCAATTAAATGAACCATAAGATCCAGAGCGCCGGTTCCGCCACAACAGGTGTAGCGATTGCTTTCTGCGACGTAGACAGATCGTTCAGTGATTACATCCGGGAACGCTTCACTAAAGGCGTCAATACTTTGCCAGTGGATGGTGCATTTTTGCCCTTGCAGCAAACCCGCACTCGCAAGCGTCCATGTGCCGGTGCTTATGCCGCCAAGTGCGGTGCCGTGTCTGGCTTGTTGCTGGAGCCAGCTCGTGGTTCGCTCTGATCGATAGCGTTGCGCGTGTACGCCTCCGCATACAAACACGCGATCAAATTTGTCATCAGGCAGTGATTGCCGATCTGGCACTACTTTCAATCCGTTGCCGGCACGCACGGGCAGCCCGTCTTCGGTTAAAAAAATCCATCGGTACAGCTGCTGACCAGACGTCAGGTTGGCGGCTCGATAGGGTTCGATTGCGGAGGCAAACGCGAGCAGTGCGAATTCCGGGGTGAGGAGAAAAGCCAGTTGTATTGGGCGGTTTTGGTCAGCCATTCAGCCACCTGAAAGGCGGTAGTCAGTCAAACGCGGCAAAATTGTGGGGCAATGCTCGTTCCGGGGAGTGTATTCCCGGGACGACGATTGTCATTAATCAGCGAAAAAGTAGCGGTTTCAGTATACGTAAGCGATTGATTTTTTCTGCTAATAAGTTGATCTTGATTGTTTTTTTGTTATTTGTCTATACAATAAAGGAATCCGCAGCGACACAAGCGGGTTTCCAGCGATTTGTAGTCCGTGTGTGCTTTGAACTCCTTACTGCCTTGACCTCCAAACTCCAGACTGTCGTTTCGGTGTTCACATGCCGACGAGAGTCGGTTTTGATTCAAAGCAGGCGAGGTAGTCTGCTGATATAGAGATCTGATTCACAATGTCTGAAAAACTGCAGGGAACCGTTAAGTGGTTCAACGATGAAAAAGGCTACGGCTTCATCACTCGCGAAAGCGGCAGCGATTTATTTGTCCATTTTCGCTCAATAATCGGCGAAGGTCGGCGTACTCTGGTTGAAGGTCAACCAGTTACATTTGTAGAAGTAGAAGGCCAAAAAGGCCCGCAAGCTGACGAAGTTACACCGCTCTAAATCTGGTTAGTCTCCAGACAAACGGCCAGCAATTGCTGGCCGTTTTTGTTTGTGAGGGTAACTTTGTTTGCGATGGCAAGTTAAGTATTACCAGCAGTTGCTGCTGTCGCCACCGGTGCCCGCAGTAGCGGTCCCCAATCCATCCTGCTGCAAGATCATTGATGCACAATCCTTGTCGTTAACCTGTGAGCCGCCAGCGGTGGGGGTTGCAGTTATGGTGTATGTCGTTGCGGTAAGTGCTGTGTACGCAAGGCCGTAGCGACTTTCCGGGCTGACAGTCGGGCCTGTGCACCCAACATAAGTGAATGATTGCGTTCTGCAGCGTTCAAGCTGCTGTGCGGCATTTCGCAGGCCAATATGCGCGTCAGTACGTCGCGACTCCATCATAAAATTAGCGTAGCTGGGCACTCCGATGGCTGCCAGAATCCCGATAATCGAGATCACTATCAGCAGTTCGATGAGTGTGAAACCCTGAGTTGACTTCGCGCGTTTCATCTATGTAGCTCCTGTTCGTTTGCAACATGCAATCTCGTGGAATTTTTCAATGGCTTGAATACTGAATTTGCCCTTGAGAAGCTGACGGCAGACTTTGCCAATGGTTTAGTAACTAATGGTCCTTGCAGCTAGTAATTAAGGGTTCAGCGTGACTGCCTGTCTTCGCAGCAGGGCGCGCTTTAGAAGGCAAAGTTGTATTGCCTCGAGCCCCTTTATCATGAAATCGGGCAACGCAGTTCGCGGCGTAGACAGCGTCGCTTGAGGAGGCAAAGAGCGGTCACGTAGCGGCGCTTCAGCTCCTGAAAAGGACCCGATTTTAAAAAATAGATGGTCATTCTCTGCGAACTGCGTCTTGTCTGGAAACCGCTCCCTGGCTCAGAACCGGTAAATATGAGCTAGATGAACCATTGGCTGGAACCCTCTATTCATGCCAATGCCAATAGTGTTGGCCTGAGACTTGCGACTACCCGCAGAACAACTTCGAACTTCGAGCCGCTGGGCGATGACTTTTCCAACTTTAAACCGATGGCGCGGCGTTACATTGATTGAGCTCATGATCGTGTTGGCAATTGTCGGCATCCTGGTCGGGCTAGCCGCCCCCGATTTTGGCAAATTCATCGCCGAAAGGTCGCTTGGTGCAGAAACCCGACGAGTTATAGGTGTCCTGAAACTTGCCCGTAGTGAAGCACGCGCTCGTGGCGCAACAGTAACCCTGAGTCGGGGCAATGACGGCTGGAAAGACTCGATCGACGTTTACGAAGATGCAAACTACAGCAGGCTACCCGGTGCAGACAATGCATTCGCCGCAGCCCAGGGCGACGATCAGATACGGCGAGAGTCATCGGCCAATCGTTCAATTCTTGTCAAAGACAATCAGTCGGCTGCGGACCGATGGATTGCGTTTAATCTACGTGGCTGGCTTAACGAAAATAATCCCGTATGGATCGCGTTGTGCGCACCGGGTCTCGAAGTAGCAGATGGTATTTATATCGAGATTAATCGCGTTGGCAAGATAAGGGAGAGAAAAATAGGAAATGATACGAGAGGTTGCAACCCATGATTCGCCATAAAGGTGGTTCGCAGACTGGTGTTGGTCTGATCGAGGTGCTAATCGCCCTTGTAGTATTTGCAATTGGCGTGGTGGGAATGGCTGGATTGCAACTACGAACATTAAGTATGTCTATGGATTCAAGTCAGCGGACCACGGTAATCGCCAAGTCTCAGGATATTGCAGACCGCATTCGCAGTAATGGCATTGCACCGTCAAATTATATTGGGGTCTACAACAGCACCAATTGCGCTGCAGCCCCGACTCAACGCTGTGCTGATGCACTTGACCAGGACGCCACCGCTTGCACCGCTGTGGAAATGGCGACGTTTGATGTATGGGATGTATTTTGCAGTGGCGGGGTCGGTATGGATAGCGGGGTTATAGACTGGACCACGAATATCTCTTGCCCGGGAGGGTGTACTGCAACTGACGCACAGGTAAGTGTTGCAACGACGTGGACCTCCCGCACCAGTGACACAGACCAGAGAGTAGCAGATAACAACAAGCTGGTTGACGGTATAGAAGTGAGCACGGTAACAGATCAAATGACCTTGAGTTTCGTGCCTTGAGAAATTTTACCGGAAAGCAAGGTGGGCTGAGCTTAATCGAACTGATGATTGCGATCGTGATTGGCGTATTTATCAGCCTTATGGTTGTACAGTATATGGTGACTTCCTCACGAATTTTCAAAAGGCAGGGTGCTGATACCAGCCTTGAGTTGAACGCTAATTTTGCGTTGTCTTTCCTGACTGAGTACGTGAGACAGGCTGGTACCCGAACTCCGTTTGGGACCGTTGTGCCGTTTTATACTGGTAGCTGTGGAACTGCAGGAAGTTGCACCTTCGATTCCACGAACGCAGCGTCTGCAATAGCGCCGGCAACATCTGACAGCATTGCGGTGCAAATGCGCACTGAAAACGGTTTTGATTGCACCGGGGTTGCTGTACCTGACAACAATATCGTTGCAAATGTGTTCTATATCGATACGTTACCGAATTCTGCCGGAATCAATTCTCTTTTTTGCAGAGGTTTTGATGTCAGTAACGGCAACTGGCTCGGAGCCGGGGCAGCGCTGGTTGACGGAATTGATCAAATGCAGGTGCTTTACGGGGTGTCTGATGCAAACGGTCAGGTAGTAAGTTATCTCGATGCATCGCGGGTGCCTCCGGTTGATGGAGATCTTGAATCGGGTTGGGACCGGGTCAGGGCAGTGAAAATTGCGGTTCTTGTCTCTGACGGGCTGGATACCAATTCGGAAGATCTAAACACGGTTAATTTCCAGCTTCTGGATGGCCCTCAACTGGGCGTTACGGACCGAATTTCACGTCGCGTTTTTTCCACAACGATCACTATCAATAACAAGCTTATATAGGCTTTTCAATGGGAATGGTAAAACAGGCTGGCGCAGCACTGGTTATTGCACTGGTTGCTCTAATAGTTCTTACAGTTCTTGGGCTATCGACTATGGGCGATATGCTTACTCAGTCGAGTAGTGTTCGAAATGAACAGCTTCGGCAACGGGTTTTTTATGCGGCTTCCAGTGAATTGAATGCGACAATTAAATTAGTGAACAACAATCCTTCAACAGCGGATGACCCTCTCATACTTGGATTGCTGGATTCGCCGAACGGGCCTGATGAATACCAAATGCCCATCGGTGTATCAACAAACTACCCTTTTCAGACATCGCTGCCTACCGTATCTCTTCAGGATATGGCTATCTCCGGTCGCCGCAATGATCTGTTGGGATGTAGTGGAGAAAGTGTAGGTCATGTAAAAGTGCTGTCAGGCGAGATTGATACGACAGCCAGACTGAATGATGGTAAGCCCAACGGAGGAATTCGTTCGATTCAACGGCAACGTTTCGTGTACTGCTGGCCAAAGTGATTATGGCGCTGACCGAATATTTTCTGAGTGGTTTTTCACACAACGAATGCTTCACTTTTTATCGACAAATAAAGCCAATATGCTCAACACTATATCTAGCATAGTAATATCCTCGCTTCAGCGACCCTCGGTATTTTCACTTGCGTTTATTTTGTCTGCATATAGCGCTAGCGTCAGTGCCGATGATACTGAAATTTACGACATAATCTCTAATGTGCCCAAGGTGCTCTTTGTTCTTGATGCCTCAGGTTCGATGAGTGAAGACGATGGCGGTGACACCACCCGTATGGAGCGTATGAAAGAAGCGCTTGAGCTGCTCATAAACAGTATTAGTGATGTCGATGTGGGCCTGATGGAGTTTTCGGGCAGAAATGTCGAGCTAATTCATCCTGTTGTAGATGTTACAGCGAACAGGTCAGAGTTAATAGAGGCTGCAAAAGGTTTATCTACCGGGGGGGCTACTCCAACTCTTACCGCCATGCTGTCGGCAAGAGAGTATTTCAGAGGTGCGCAATCGCCAACCACCAACGAATGTGAAACGAATCATGTGGTGCTTCTTACCGACGGCGTTCCTACCATTGTAGATAGTGGCCTCGAGGATCTCAAGATTACCCTCGGGGGATGTGTAGACGAGAAAGACGACGATGGAGAAGATCGCCCGGCGGCCACTTGTGGAACCGAACTCGCGCTGCATATGGCTAAAACTGATCAGTTACAGCATGTTTCCGATGACAATTTTATCACCACGCATACTATCGGGTTTAATCTTGTTGACAACTGGGTTGAGCGTGTCGCAGGTGCAGGTGACGGAACCTACCATGATGCGGCGTCCGCGCAGGATCTGCTGATCGCGTTTGAAAGTATACTGGAAGAAGTGCAGCTCACAGCTACTGCTTCCACTCCCACAGTATCGGCAAACGCATTTAGTGAAACTCGCCATAGAGATGAGCTTTTCTATTCTTTTTTTCAGCCCTCACGGCGCCCGCGGTGGGATGGAAATGTAAAGAAATACCGACTGCTCGATGGGCAGATTGTAGACGCGGATGAAAATCCGGTTTTACTGGGTGGTCTGATCTCACCAACATCCAGAAGCTTGTGGTCCGATGTCGATGACGGGGGAAATGTGGGTGATGGAGGTTTGGCTGGAAGACAACCTGCTGATCGCCGATGGTACACAGACTTTGGGTTAACACCCGCAGTCAATGGACAAACAACTCCTCTGTTGGTAACCGATAATACCGACCTGCCGCTAGCCTCTGTCGGTGCTGCAACCGACAACGAGCGCGACGTTATACTCGATTGGGTGAGAGGTGCAGACTCTATTGATGTGGATAATGACGGTGATATGGAAGAGCCTAATCGCTATGTTGCGGATGGTCTGCACAACAGTCCAGTGCTGGTTAGCTACAGTGGAAAGGAATCGGAAGATGTTCTGAATGAGGTTGTCTACAGCGCAACTAACATGGGCGTTTTACATGCAGTGGACGCTGAAAGTGGCGCAGAGCTCTGGTCGTATTCCCCTGCAGAGCTATTGCCAAATATAAAGCAATATATTGAGAACACGAGTGAATCTCATGTATACGGTCTGGACGGGGCTTTGACTTTACATGCGAAGAACAAAATACACACTACCTTTGACTTCGAACTGGACACTGCCTGGCTGTACCTTACACAACGTCGTGGAGGCAAGAATATATTTGCACTGGACGTCAGTAATGCTATGGATGAGAGCGACCCGTTTAAAGTGATGTGGAAAATAAACGGCGGTGTACCCGGAACCGATTTTCGTGATCTTGGAGAAACCTGGTCAACGCCGCAAATTATCCCTGTGCGTTACGGTTGTCCAGATGCATGTGCGACCCGCGAGGTTCTGCTTTTTGGCGGCGGGTACAATCCTCTTTATGACGACACCGATCTGGTGTACCCGGTTACCCCGGCACCAACGGGTCACGGCAACGCGATCTATATGGTCGACCCTGAAAGCGGCGAGTTGATCTGGTCCGCAGGTAACGGTGCCCACCATTCACTGAATCTCTCGATGAACGACAGTGTGCCGACCACACCGGTCCCGGTGGATACCGATGCAGACGGAGTTGTCAACGTGCTGTTTTTTCCCGATGTGGCCGGTCATGTGTGGAGAGTCGATCTGGATCAGAATCCGGGTCTCGCAGGTGATTTGGCCATAGGCGGTGGTATGGTTGCGGATCTAAATGCAGCGGGGCAAAGGCTGCGTTTTTTCAATAAGGTAGACGTTGTAATAAGTGGCACGACATTTGGGACGGCCCGATTTAATCTGGTTCTCGGTACGGGTATGCGGTCTAGTCCCCTTTTTGAGGAGGCCGATCAAAACCGGGTGTTCTCGATTCGCGATCCATGGGTGTTCACCAATCCTGTGAGTGAGGATGAGGCTAGCGGTGAGATGCTGCCGGACTATCAATACGTCGTCGAGTCAGATGGTCGTCGTGATGTAATAACACCAGGTGATTTATGGGATTACGACCTTAACGATACTACGCGATCGCGACAGTTTGGTTATTTCAAACGATTTGAGCGTGGCGTAAAAGTATTGCAGCCGACCCTGACTCATGGTGGCAGAGTTTTTCTAACTGCGTATGCGCCTCCCACTGATTCATCGTCGTGTGAATATCTACTTGGGGAATCCAGACTATACGTGTTGGATGCCTACGTGGGTGACAATCTCCTGCCTGCGAATTTTGGCCCGTATATATCTATTGGGTCCGGTATCAGGGGCGTTGGTCAAATAGTGGATACTGGTGGATCAGAAGGACTGCAATTTGTATCCGGATTAAGGTCTGATTCTCTTGGCGATCTTACAGCGCCGGATAATCCGGATGTTTTTAGACGTTTTTATCGAACAGGCTGGGCAGAAAGAGATGAGTAGCAATAACAATATAGCCAATGGAAGAGCGCGGCACATCGGATTTACATTGATCGAACTGTTGATCGTAGTGGCAATTATCGGAATTGTTGCTGCTTTGGCATACCCGTCCTACACCGACCACATGATTCGGGCAGGACGAAGTGAGGCAGCCGGAACATTGCTGGAGGTGATGGAGCGCCAGGAGAATTTCTACCGCGATAATTTGACATACACCTCCAGCCTGTCACAGCTTGGCTTCAGCTCCGATGCAATCGCCACAGAAACCGGCCGATACTCGGTTTCGGCGGGTAATTGTAGCGGCGGTTTGACCCTGCGGCGCTGCGTTGAGCTAACCGCTGCTGCGCAGGGTAATCAAGTGGTTGACGGTGATATAACGCTCAATAGTCGGGGACTTAAATCCAGTAACTGGCCGGGCAGTGGCTCGTGAACTCATTGCCAGTGCTCGATTGATCCCTTGCAGTAAAACAGGACGTAAAAACGCGTCCCGTTTTTCACGTAGGTGATAGAGCGACCTGATTCAGTTATTCAAACTTGGAACCATACGTACAACTCCATGTACGGTAGTGGTTCGCGCGTTGAGTGAAGGTATTTCCCCGGTCGATGTAATCATCAGGCGTTGATTGGTAAACACGCCCATAGTACATCCAAAGCACGGACCAGTGCCGACGGTAGAGTAGGTAACCTGCGCTGTGGTCTGGGGTATATTAACATTAACCGGTTGAGTAACTGGCGTATTTGAAGTCAGTACGGAAGTGAGAAGAGCTGTATTATTAATGGTCGACTCCACAGCACTTTCAGACGCCTGGAACGTCATGTTTTTCTGATACAGATTTGCTGACATTTGCTCCTCTACCGAGGCGTTTTTCAGAGCAGTCACACCGATTAGAGAAATAATCACCAGCATGATCATGGCGACAAACAGGGTAGCGCCTTGTTGGTTTTGAATTGAGTTTTGCATAGAGTTTTCTACCCTGCCTAAAGATTGTTTCGATTGCGCAAGCGAACAGTTGTGTTAAATGCCGCTCGCATTTGTCGATCACCCGCATGTTTCACAGGCGTATTGCCACCTGGGGGGCCGACTATCTGGTCAGCGACCTGGTAGCTCCTGGTGTCCGCGCTATTGGCGATTTGGTCAATTGAGCCAATCAGCAGACCGATTTGTACGCTTGCGACGCGATTCATATTTAGATTTACATCATCGGCAGGCAAGTATCGGGTTCTGCCATTGAGTAAACGCTCTCCGTAGAGAATCTGTAGCTTCTCTACACCCTCCACCAACTCAGTGGGAGCCTGAATCGGATTAGCTGTAGTGTCCAGCACAAACAGAGACAGGATCGTATTTCCTGTGGCGTCTACTCTTCCGCTATCGCCAACGAAGTATGCGTTTGATTCAAACCGCATAACTCTCATGGCATCCGCTTGCGGATTGCCAGTGACGGTGTAAGCTCGATTCAGATTAGCTTGCTCATTTAAACTGGCAGCGTAGGATACGTCCACGCCACTGATACCCGCAGCATCGGTAGTCACAGAACCAACGGTGGTTGCACGAAATATATCTGCACCCGAGCAATTGGAGATCATCATTAAATCTCCATCAGCGAGTTGATCAGGGTTCCGTTGCAGTTTTATCGGGTTGACATTACGGTCTGCCATCGAGGCTGCGAGAATTGTGGTTCTGCCGCTGCCATGCTGGATGTAGATGACATCATTATCCGCAGTTGCCATCGTACCAATGTTTGCCAGGTCGGCAAGCCGTGCAGGGCTCCAGCCAGTGCCGTCTACTTCTGCACCCCAAATTGCATTGTTAGGCAGTGCTATAGCCGGAGCGTCCGAGGCAATGACAACCGGAGCCGCGGCACCGTCAGTGCATCCCTGGTAACCGGCAAGGCGAATGTCGTTTGATAATATTTCAAGAGCTGCCCGACCACTTTCCTGAATGCGTGCCATGCCACTGGAAAGTTCCTGAGATGCCTTGTTACCGGTGAATACAGTGACGGCACCGGAGAGTACGACAAGCCCGATGACCGAGGCGATCATCAGTTCAACGACCGAGTAGCCTCGCTGCGACCCGGGTAAGGAGCTTACTTCGATAGTGCGTTTATAGATCATTGCAAAAACACCCCGACTGATATATTTCTATTTGTTTCAGTGCCTTCCACCAGTTCACTCCACGTTACTGCTACGGTCCTGATGCCGCTGCCGTCAGGTGCCGAAATTGTGCCGGTCGCGTTACTTATGGCAGTCGCCATTCCGCTGCCCTCTGCCTGTCCAAAATAGCTGGAGAAAACTCGCAGGTCATGTTGGGCGAGTTGGGCTGGCGTGCATCCGGCTGTGCCGCATGCCTGTGCTCCGGGGGGGCTGTCTGTACTAAAACTGTCGTAGGCGCCGAGTGTCACGCCATCCGGGTTTATACGCATGCGGTCAATCACATCATTGACAGCCATGGTGGCATGAGATCGCATCATTGCCCCCTGGGTATAGTTGAGTCCCAGCAGTTGCATTTTTGATCCTGCGAGCAATCCAATAGCCAGCACGACGACCGCTAACAGAACTTCGATCATAGCGAAGCCCGTTTCCTGTTTTAATTTATTCACCAATATCTCTCACACGAATTCTTAATCAGGGTGTGCAGCTAACGTTTACACCTGCAATATCTTCTACAATATCGTCGTCGTCATCGCTGTCTGTTGCCATGCGCCCCAGACCGGTTACCCACAAATTAAGCGCCATGGCGCCAGAATGGTTTTCATTGTCACAGATCAAAAAGGTGCCCTCCGTTCGAAGCCGGCCCCTTGGTGCAATGGTCAGGAGCGTTGGGTAACTGGCGGAGGTGATGGTAATCCCCGGTGGAGCTGCCACTTCCCTTTTTAGTACGGTCTCGGGTGCATCACCGGTGCCGTCTCCATCAGTATCAACCACGTTGGCAGTATCGAGCACGCTATTACCATTGTCATCGACGAAAACCAACCAGCCATCGTTCCATGCGGCGGTAGTGCCGCACGTAGCCTGATCGGCACTTGCGCAAATCGCCACCACTCTGGATCGCTTGATAGCTTCCAGTCGAGCAAGGCTTATAGTGCCCACAAGGTTGTTGTAGATCGATGATCGCTGGTTTTTTCGTAAAAAACTCTCGAAGCTTGGCACCGCAACAGAAGCCATAATGCCAAGAATGACGATCGCAATCATCAGCTCAATAAGGGTAAAACCGTTTTGATTTTTCATAACAGATTGCGTATCGACCCTGACGCCCGGTCATTGAGCCGTCTGGACAGGGCTGATCCTGAGAGGTCGCCTGAGCAAGGTATGGTTGATGTTTGAAACTAATAGGGAAACATGGATTATGTCTCTGAAAAAAAACTGCGAAGATTGGGGAAACTGTGAAGCGGACGCGCGCTTGAGAAGAGCGGTCTCTGCCTGGAACCAATCCGGTCGCTTACAGAGTGACGCGGGCTTCATCGAATCGTTTATATTCCCGCTCAGAACAATAGTGGCCTGAGAGTAGTAAGGATGAGTTTGAGGCTCGGAATCGATACCGGCGGGACCTACACCGATGCGGTACTGCTGGATGATGCAACACAGCGTGTCGTTGCAAAGTCCAAAGCGCTCACAACAAGGCACGACCTTGTGGAGGGGATCAGCGCTGCGATAGCCAGTGTCATGGAGAATGCCGTTGCCACTGATGTCAGTCTGGTCTGTCTGTCTACGACGCTTGCAACCAATTCAATTGTCGAAGGGCACGGGGCGCGAGCCGGCCTTATACTTATTGGTTACCGGCAGTCCCAAATGGCGCTCGCCCATCTCAATGAAGCTGCGCGGGACCTCCCGGTTGTTTTTTTAGCTGGCGGACACGATGCGGCGGGTCATGAACGGGAGCCCCTTAATCTTGCGACCGTTAGTGAACACTTGAAGCAACTTGACGGGTCTGT
Source organism: uncultured Granulosicoccaceae bacterium (assembly GCA_964409275.1). Classification (GTDB taxonomy): domain Bacteria; phylum Pseudomonadota; class Gammaproteobacteria; order Granulosicoccales; family Granulosicoccaceae. The sequence goes on along the minus strand of CAYPCS010000012.1, from coordinate 35,525 downwards.
TTCGTCAATCGCAATCTCTGCGATGTTCTCGGTGAGAAATCCGTCACACGAATTGGCCGTGCGGGAACTCGTGCATCAGCACACCAGCCTGCCTGTAACCTGCGGTCACGAACTCAGTGCGTCACTGGATGCGCCTCGTCGCGCCTTGACAGCTCTTATTAATGCACGCCTGATTCCGTTGGTAAAAAGTTTGATTTCGTCCACCCAAACCACGCTTGATCGCTGTGGTATCGAGGCGCCACTCATGGTCGTGCGCGGCGATGGCACGCTCGTTAGCGCCGAATTCGCCGAAGACTCACCGGTAGAGACGATATTATCCGGGCCCGCCGCCAGTGTGGTTGGTGCGCAATTTCTTGCTCGGCGTAACGACATGTTGATAGCGGATATTGGAGGCACAACCACCGATGTCGCTATGATTCGCGATGGTGCGCCGCGATTGAGTCGGGAAGGCGCTTCCGTGAATGGCTGGCGTACGATGGTGGAAGCTGTGCAGATAGATACGCACGGCCTTGGTGGTGATAGCGAAATTGTATTTGACCGGGAGCAGCGGCACTTTACGATTGGCCCAGGCAAAGTCACTCCATTGTGTGTGCTCGCGGTTAATTACCCAAGGGTGCTAGAAGATCTCGAAGCGTTCGTCGATGAGCCATGGACAAAAACCAATATGGCCCGCTTTATTGTGCTGCGAAAAGCGCCGGCGCCTGCAACCAGACTTACCAGTCAACAACGTGGTCTGATTGATCAAGTTAGCGAGCATCCCCAATCGATGCAATCAGTGTTTGCGGAACGCCATTTCTCGCTGGCGTTAAAACGGCTGATTGAGACAGGGGTGTTAACCATTGCCGGTTTTACGCCGACCGACGCGGCCCATGTTTGTGGCTGGTATCGGCAATGGAACTCGCGTGCAGCGGTACTGGGTGCAACACTGCTTGGTCGCTACAGCGAGTTTAATCTGGGTCCGGCATGGGAAAACCCTGAGTCCTTTGCGACGAGTATGTTGCTGCAGGTGTCACAGGATTCTGCCTTTTATTTGCTCGCCTCGGCGATCAACGATCAACGTGGTGATTTCGGAGTTCCCTTGCAGCACAGCGAACGCAAATTGTTGCAACAGATGTTCAAAAACCATCATGACCAGCCTGGTGAGATGTCTCAGTCACTGCTCGGTATGCAGGCGCAGCTGAACCTGCCGGTGATCGGGATAGGCGCACCGGCAGCCGTTTTCTACCCTCCGATTGATAAATATCTGCAGGCCGAGATTATTGTCCCTGAGCACGCGGAAGTGGCCAATGCCATTGGCGCTGTGGTTGGTGCGGTAAAACAGACCGCTCAATTGACCATAAGCCCGGTTAGTGCGAAAAGGGTAGTGGTTCATGCACCGACAGAGCAACGCGAATTTGACGATCTTGAGCAAGCTGCGGAGTGGGCAACAGAAGTGGCCAGAGATTTGGCAAAACGGCGCGCGGAGAAAGCCGGTGGAAAGCATCTGCAACTGAGCGTAAGCCGTCGCGACAATGTCGTTGAACAGCAAGGACAGAGCACGTTTTTTGAGTCGACGATTACAGTGACGGCCACTGGTCGCGCAGGTTGAGAATCAAAAGCATCCGCTGCGATTTATTATTGTTCGCGGGTGCGCAACAACCGGTGATACTTTACAATGATCAGAGAGTGCTATTGTCAGGGGTTCAACCTGTGTGGAACTCGCACTGATTAAAAGCATATCGCAATCTCTGTTGCAATTTCTATTGCTATCGTGACCCACGCCTGAAGTCGATGTTTAACCTGTACAGTAGCAATTATCTTGAGTGCCTGCTGGCAGAGCTGGTAGCTCTGATCGAACGCGGTGACAAAGATCCGTTTGTGCCGGAAACTATTGTGGTGCAGAACCCGGGAATGTCGCGCTGGCTTTCGCAACAAATCGCGTTGCGGCAGGGGATTAGTGCGAACCTTGAATTCAGCACACCCGGGCGATTCTTGTGGGATGTTGCACGGCGCTGGTTCACTGATTTGCCACCACAGCCCGGGCGCGACAAAGTCCGGCTGACATGGCAGGTGTTTTCACTGCTCCCTGAATTGTTGGCGCAACCATCGTTCAGGGAACTTGGTCACTACCTGCGAAGTGACGAGAGTGGTCTCCAGCGTCTGCAACTCGCTCAGCGGATTGCAGGAGTGTTTGATCAATATCTGGTTTACCGCCCCGACCTCGTGTTGCAGTGGGAGCGAGGTGCCAGTGATCACTGGCAGGCGCTGCTTTGGCGAGCGGTGAGTGAAGCATTGCCGGCAGAGCATTGGGGCAGTGTAAAACACAGATTTGCATCGGTCGCCGATCGTGCTCCGGCTTTACCGGTGCCTGACCGAATCTCCGTTTTCGGGGTTTCAGATATGCCGCCGTTGTACACCGAACTGTTACAAATAGTAGCTCGGCACAGCGACATACACTTCTTTTATCTCAATCCGTGCCGCGAGTATTGGGCTGACATCGTGGACGAACGGCAGCAATCGCGCCGCCGCGCAAGGGCTCGTCAGTCCGGTCAGAAAGATACCACTGGCTTGCTTGATGTTGGCAACCCGCTGCTGGCCTCGTGGGGGCATGCAGGACAGTCGTTTCTCGATCAGTTGCTGGATATAGATGTCCAATCGATTGATACATTTATAGATCCTGGCACCACTGCAGATGGAAACGACGTGCCAGTGGATCAGCAAACGCTGCTGCACCGACTGCAATCCGATGTGCTCGAACTGCAGGACAGTCGCACTGATACCCGTCAGCTCGGGTCGACGAGTGAAAGCGATCTGTCTCTGCAGGTTCACAGCGTACACAGCAGATGGCGGGAAGTGCAGGTTTTACACGATCAGCTGTTGCGAATGTTTCAGCAGCATCCCGCATTGCAGCCGCGGGACATTATAGTGATGGCTCCGGATATTGATCGCTATGCGCCATTTATAGATGCCACGTTTTCAACTGCAAGCAATGAACAGTATATCCCGTGGTCGATATCAGATCGTCGTCTGCGAACCGAACAGCATGTACTCGAGGCACTTGCCGGGTTGCTGGACTTGCCGAATAGCCGTTTCGAATCTACCGAGCTACTAGCCTTGCTTGATATACCCGCGATTTGTCGGCGATTCTCAATCGATAGCAACGGTTTGCGGCTAATTAGACAATGGGTTAGCGAGAGTGGTGTTCGCTGGTCACTGGATGCGTCCATGCGCACCGAATTCGGACTACCAGCCGACAACGCAAACAGCTGGCGCTTTGGATTACAGCGCGTGTTTCTCGGGTTTGCGATGGAGGACATGGAAGGTGAACTTTACCAGGGCATAGCACCTTATCCTGATATAGAAGGATCACAAAGCACCGCGCTGGAAGTGCTGCAGCAACTGATTGATTTGTGTGCGGGTTGGCGTCATCGACTTCGCGCCGAGCACACAGTACAACGATGGATGGAAGAACTTGATCAGCTGATTGCTGCGTTCTTTGTGCCAGACGAAAGCGAAGCGCAAGCACTTCAGGTTGTACGCGAGAAATTGCACGAGCTAATTGCACACGCAAACGCGGTGAATTTACAAAGACCGCTGAGTCGGGAAGTCGTAGCCGAGTTGTTGCACAGTATTCTTGAAGACAGCAGCAGTATCCGTCAATTCCTTACCGGTCGCGTGACTTTCTCGAATATGGTGCCGATGCGATCAATTCCGTTTAAGGTGGTATGCGTAATAGGACTGAATACGGAGGATTTTCCGCGTAACGATCGACCGATGTCTTTTGATCTTATTGCAAGCGAACCACGCCGTGGTGATCGCTATCGCCGGGACGATGATCGCTATCTTTTTCTTGAAACCCTGTTGTCTGCACGCGATGTACTTTATTTAAGCTACATCGGTCGTGACATAAGGGACAATTCGGCCAAGGCACCATCTACGGTACTCACAGAACTTATCGACTACTCGGGTGTTAGTGTTACCGAACACCCGCTGCAACCTTTTAGTTCACGTTATTTTGATCAGTCTGACCGAAGCCTGGTAAGTTACAAAGCACAGTGGCTGGAAGCTGCGCGCAGCCAACCCGCTGCGGAGAACCCCGAATTTGCGGGAAATACACTAAGGCAACTGGATGATTCATGGCGTATCACTGGCATGCAGGAACTGATTTCCTTCTATCAGTTGCCCGCCGCAGAATTTCTGTCTACCCGACTGGATATTCGATTCACCAGAGCTGAAGATTCACTGGAAAATACAGAGCCTTTCGAAGTAGACAATTTGCACAACTGGCAACTAAAGCAGGCAGTCTATGGTTTCATCGAAAAAGGTGACACCAAAGCACTGATAAAAGACAAATTAAAAGCTCGGGGTGAGTTGCCAGCGGGGGTCGCGGGGGACAGCATACTTGATGCGGTTTTTGATACAACTTCCAGTCTTGACTTGCGAGCCTCAAAGTATAAAAACAGGGAAACAACAAAGCGGGAAGTGGATATAGACCTCGGAGATTTTCGTCTGACAGGTTATCTTGAGGGTGTTGGTCAAAATGGACTCTTCGACGCATGGGTTGGAGGGCTACGAGCCAAAGATCTAGTCAGAACCTGGATCAGACATGTGGTGCTTTGCAGGCTTGCTCCGTCAGATGTCGCCTTAAAGAGTGTTCTGGTGTGTGAGCCGTTTACGGCGAAATTCTCACCGGTTGAGAATCCGGGTGCGCTATTGCAAGACCTGCTGGATATGCGCTGGCAGGGGTTGGCTACACCGCTGGTGTGGTTTCCTGATGCTGCCCTGGCCTGGCTCAATTCGGAACTTGCAGTGATAGGCACGAAAGACGCGCCCAGATGGCACCGACGCAAGACTGCGGAAAGCGAGCTGAAAAAAATTGCGCCATCGGTACTATGGCGAGGGCATGAGAACCCGTTCGGAGAGGACTTTAAAAGTACGAGCCGTAGGGTGTTGATGCCTCTATTCGAGCATGTGAAATTTCTAACGAGCGGGGAAGACGTTTGAAAATACTGAATCCCCTTGAGATTCCGTTAACCGGAACTTCACTGATAGAAGCGAGTGCAGGCACTGGTAAGACTCATACCATCACAACGCTGTTTATTCGGCTCCTGCTTGAAAAGAAGGTTGCCATAGATCAAATACTGATCGTCACATTTACCATTGCAGCAACCGAAGAATTGCGTATTAAGTTGTGCGAACGCCTCGCAGAGGCGGTAAACGGTCTGTCGACTGAGTCTGGAGTAACGGATCCGGCTTTGTCGGAATTGCTTCGACGGCATAACCGGGATGAAGCACTTTCCATTCTCATGGATGCGGCAGCCAGGATGGATGAGCTTTCGGTGTACACTATTGATGCAATGTGTCTACGGGTACTGCAGGATTTTGCATTTGAAAGCGGCTTGCCAATGCGAATGGACTTTATCGCCAATGATTTTGAGATACAAAAACGTGTTGCCGAAGATTACTGGCGGTGTGTAATCGGTGGTGAAGATAAGGTGAGCAGGGAAGTTCTGGGTAGCCGCTACGAATTCCCTCAAAATATGTTGTCAGATCTCGCCCCGGTACTGCAGTTACGCAATGCCGAGTCTGTACCTGATATTGACGCGAGTGAGCTGGAAGCGGAAAGAAAAGCACTGTCCGGACGTTTTAATAAAATTGTAGCCGAGTGGCAAAACACTCGAGAGGAGGTGCTTGCGATTTTGACCAACGCTGATGTGCTTAACCAGAAAACATATAATCCTTCAGCTGTAGCTAAAGCGGTCTCCGGTATGGACACTATCTGCGGTATTGAAGAATTACCGATGTGCATGGGTGATAAATTTAAACTGCTGACCCATAGCAGTTTGGTCGGTGCAGTAAAAAAAAATAAAACCCGCCCTGAGCACCGTTTTTTTACAATTTGCGAGGGTTTCGATCAGGAACTGACCAACTATGCTCGCAAACGAGATGCACTGGTCGTCATGGCGGCGCGTGACACGATTTCAAGTTCGCTGCAAAACACAAAAAGAGAACGTGGAATATTGCATTTCGAGGACTTGCGCGAACGACTGGACACTGTGTTGCAGGGAAATGCGTCCGAGCCACTGGCCAGAAAAATACGTGCGTTATGGCCCTATGCGATGATCGATGAATTTCAGGATACGGATCCGCAGCAGTATCGTATATTCTCAACCGTGTATAGCGGCCACGACGAGTGCGGGTTTTTCCAGATAGGGGATCCCAAGCAGGCTATTTACTCGTTCCGGGGGGCGGATGTATTTACCTACATGATGGCTAATAGCGGTGAGGCCAATCGCTATACACTCGGCACCAACTGGCGTTCAGCCAGTAAGCTGGTGGCTGCAGTGAACAGCGTTTTTCAACATGCTGAAAAGCCGTTTGTATTCGATGATCAAATCAAATTTCGGCCAGTCGATGCTGCCGGAAACGCGGATCTTACACCGTTGCGGGTTGATGAAAAAGCCGTTGTACCAATGCAGTTTTTAATGATTGAACCCGACGAAGCTAACCGGAAAGTGTTTAAGTCCGGATTGGTCAAGCTGGAAAGAGCGCCGTGTGAAGCCCAGGTAGCAGAAGCCTGTGCTGGAGAAATAGCCGCCTTGTTGTCAAAAGGGCAGGCAGGCAGTGCGACGTTAGGTGACAGAAACGTTAGAGCTTCAGACATTGCCATTCTGGTGCGCACCAGGTCAGAGGGCAGAATTATGCAAAGCGCTCTGTATTCAGTGGGTGTGCGCAGTGCCTCTTTGAGCTCCGAGGATGTTTTTGCCAGCCGCGAGGCGCAGGAACTCGCCATTGTGATGGACGCTATTGCGCGGCCTTCACACAGTGGCCTGATCAGACAGGCGCTGGTTACCGAAATGCTTGGCTACAACGCCGATAGCGTAGTGTCGCTCAATGAGTCGGAGCAGCAGTGGGATCAACTGTTCGGCCGGTTTTTGTCCTACATGGAGTTGTGGCGTGACAGGGGTATCATGACCACACTACAAACCCTGATTACGGATATGCAGGTCGCGAAGAGAGTGCTGTCATATGCAGATGGAGAGCGTCGCCTGACCAATATCCTGCAGTTGGCAGAACTGCTACAGCTAAAGTCGGGAGAGCTATCCTCACAAGATGAACTGATTGGATATTTACGCGAGCAGTTCAAGAGCCAGGGGGTTGATGAAGAACAGCTATTGCGTCTGGAAAGTGACGAAAACCTGGTGCGAATAGTCACCATGCACAAGAGCAAAGGGCTTGAGTATCCGATAGTGTATCTGCCTTTCCCGTGGAAGATCGGTGAGTCCAGAAACTCTAAAAATTCGACCGTGTGTCAGTTCCATAATCGTGACTCACTAAAATGTGTGCTGGATTTTGGCTCGGCACAACTGGCGCACAATAGAGCTCTGCAATCGGAGGAGAATCTGGCGGAGAATGTTCGCCTGCTGTACGTGGCTTTGACCAGAGCGAAACATCTATGCGTGTTATGTTGGGGAAATATTATCGATGGGGAGAAGTCGGCACCAGGCTATCTGTTTCATCAGGAACCGGGCGGCAGTGCCACACCATCGCAACAAAACGAGAAAAATAAAAGCCGCATGAAGTCACTACAGCCGCACGAAGTTGTAGCGGATATTCAGGCGCTGGCTGATCAGTCGGATGGCTGTATCGCAGTTTTGCCATTGCCGGGCAAAGGTGCGTTCTACAACGCGACTGCTGAATCCAGAGGTTTGTGCCTCGCACCGTTTTCAGCAAAAATTGAGCGCCACTGGAAAATCACCAGCTATACCGGTCTATTGCATGGCGAAGACAGCGGCTTGCCTGATCACGATTCTGCTGCTACCGGTGTAGAGACTGAAACAGAGATCGGGGATGATGCGCCGGGTGCCAGAGACGAGTTAGGGAGTATTGCCCGTTTGCCTGCCGGTACGCAAACCGGACAGATGATTCACGACCTGTTAGAGAACATGGATTTTGCTGATGAAAATTCAGTGCGTCAAACTGTCGATCTAACGCTGGGGCGTTATGGATCATTTGCACGGCGGGGTGATACCGAAGAAGCTAGCTGGACCGATGTTGTCCTGGATATCGTAAACAATACGCTCGATACAGTGCTTGAAACCGAGAGTGGTTTTCGATTGCGCGATCTGGCAACGGAACACCGCATTAATGAGCTGGAGTTCTTTTTTCCGCTCAATGGTGTAGATGCGAAATCACTTGATGCAATACTGTGCAATGAATCAGGCTATCAGCATTGTATGAAAGGGCTGTCGTTTTCCCGGTTGCAAGGCTTAATGCGCGGTTTTATAGATATGGTGGCGCGCAAAGATGGTCGCTACTTTATTGTGGATTACAAATCGAACCTGCTGGGAGATGTTCGAGAGAACTACCAGCAGTCGTCGCTCTCAGGGGTGATAAAATCTAAACGCTATGATTTACAGTATTTGATTTACACGGTCGCATTGCATCGCTTTTTAAAAAGTCGCATACGGGATTACGATTATTCCAGAGACTTTGGCGGGGTTTATTATCTTTTTGTACGCGGTATGAGGCCCGGTAGCAGAGCCGGTATCTGGTTTGATCGACCTTCGCCGCACCTTGTAAATGCGCTGGATCAGGGGTTTGATTCAAAGTGACTGATACCGTACAGGATTTTCTGTTCGCAGCGCAGCAGGCCGGGGAGTTGCAGCTGTTCGACATTCAGTTCGCAAAGGCCATTGTTGAGGTAAATGGCGAGCATGTGCCTGAACTTAGTCTTGCGGCGGCACTGGCCAGTAATCGGCTCGGCTGTGGTGATACCTGCGTCGCTCTGGATCGGGTAGACGAGTTTGGCCTCTATCAAAACAGCGAGCTAGAGGTCATTATGGAGCCTCCGCCGCTGGCAGTGTGGCGTGAACGTTTGCTTGCACAATCCGTGGTGGGTGAGCCCGGTACAATAGCCCCCCTGATTCTTGATACCGAAAACAGGTTGTACCTCGGTCGGTACTGGGCCCACGAACAATCATTGCTGCAATCGCTGAGATCGCTTGTCTCGTCCTCGCCACCTTCAATTGACAGTGATCAACTAAAGAGTGATTTGAAAAAACTGTTTGCCAGCTCGGTTGATGGAATCACGGCAACGCATGCGCCCGACAATCCAGAATCGAAGCCCAACGGTACAATCAATACTCGGGAAGCCGAAGTTGACTGGCAATGTGTTGCAGCAGCGTCTGCACTGGTTAATCGGTTGTGTGTTATCACCGGAGGTCCGGGAACCGGCAAGACCTATACGGTAGCTGCGATACTACAGCTACTACAACATCAACGTTTTCAAGGGAAGCTGCCGAGAGTGGCACTTGCAGCACCCACGGGCAAGGCTGCGGCCAGACTGACTGAATCGGTGCGCGGAGCGTTCAACGCTATGCCAGCGTCTGACTACGCGCAAATCGAAGCCGTTACCCTGCATCGACTGCTTGGCAGTCGACCGGGCAGGATCACACCGTTTTACAATAGTAAAAATCCGATGCCTTACGATATGTTGATCGTCGATGAAGCATCAATGGTGGACCTGCCGCTGATGGCAAAAACCTTTGCAGCACTCGCTGATGATGCACGGATTGTTCTGCTGGGTGATAAAGATCAGCTTGCTTCTGTGGAGTCGGGCATGGTGTTGGGTGATATATGTGGTAATTCACAGCAGGTAACTCTCAGCACAGCCGCACGTGATCGGTTGCAACAGTTTAGTGGTCTTGTGCTGCCAGCGTCCTCCCGGCCCGCCGGAACAATCGCTGACCACATAGTGTTTCTGGGCAAAAGTTACCGTTCAGCCGAAACCACCGGAATCAATGCGCTGGCGGCCGCAGTAAACACTGGCGATGTCGAAGGGAGTCTTCAGTATCTCAGAGGATCACAACACCCGAACCTGCGTTTGTTGTCGCATAACGCGGCAAGTATCGAGGCAACGTTGCGTGAATCCGTAATTCCTGTCTATGAGAACATTACCGCTCATCCGACGCCCTCCAAATCACTCGCTGCTATGAACCGTGTATGTGTGTTGTGTGCTTTGAAAAGAGGAAAGGATGGTGCAGAAGGGATTAATCGGCTGGTGCAGCGCATACTGTCCAGAGCCGGCCATATTGACCGGCAAGCAGACAATGAATTCTATCCAGGTCGTCCGGTGATGGTGACCGAAAATAACCATGTGCAAAATCTCTTTAATGGAGATCACGGACTGGTGTTGCGAGATTCAGAAAGTGGTGAGGACAGGGTATTCTTCTCGAGTGAAGCCGGGCCGCGTGCCATGGCTCCAGGTAGATTGCCATCGAACCAGACGTTCTATGCAATGACAATTCACAAAAGCCAGGGTTCTGAATATGACACGGTCGTGATTGTGTTACCCGAAACAGAGAACGCGATATTGAGTCGTGAGTTGCTCTACACGGCAATAACCAGAGCCAGGCACGAAGTTGTTATTATTGCCAATGAAAACGTGCTTCGAGCGGCGATCAGCTCTAAAGCGGTGCGGCAGTCAGGTTTGCTGGATACACTTTGGCCAAAGCCGTTGGAGAAGACCAATACAGTTGCCGAAAAGCGATCTGTTAGTGATGTGGTGCCCTTCCAGACCTCTTTGGAGTTCTAGTTCGAATCCTGGCTGGGGTTCGCTTCCGGGTTTTGGGCTGGCTGGGTCAAAACCGGAGAGGTACCGTTTGCCGACACGCCATTGTTTTGTTGTACGTTGTCTTGCGTATTGTTTTGATCATCGCTTTGAGTGCCGTTGTTAACATCGCCGGTTTGCGCAGCGGTATTCTGTGGTGACACTTGCCCGGTAGGCAGGTATTGTGACTCACCGTCCTTTGCGAGGCTGGGATCGTCACTGATAATAATCAGCTCCTTGATTCGTTCTTTTCCATCGAGCAGATCATGAACGATCATGTGGTTAGGGGTGAGCTTGCCTATTGCGGATTCGATAGACAGGTTATAAAACTCGAGCGAAACGCGTTCCTCGCTCTCGGCAACGAATCTCACCGGGATACCGGTCTTATCCTGTATGTCCAGCATGATATCTTTCAGGCTTGCCTCGTTAGCCTGGATCGATATTTTCTTGTCGCTAAACTCGACGTTGAATGCCTGTTGTGCCATCGTCGGCATGGCGCATAGCAGAGCAAGCGAGACTAGCCAGCTACGCGTAAAATTTTTAGTAGCGCGAGTGGAGGGACAATCCGAATGAGATCGGTACACCCGGTATGTTGCCTTGATTGTATTTACAACCATTGTTGTTTCCCGAATTGCGATTCTTAAAGGTGAGCACATCACCACGGCCTAACAGGTTATAGACCGCGGTCGCAAGGTCGTCAAATTTATTCCCTGCAGACCAGACTACCGCTTTAGATTGCATTATTCATGATATTTCGGTGCTCGTAATCAATATTGCTGAATAGATCGCGCGATCGTCCGCAAAGCGGTCCGTCGCGCATAGCAGGGAAACAGCCGACCGTGAAAAACGCGATAGCAATTTTGTGCAGTGACAATAAAGTAGCCGAAAAGTGCCGCCAAATGCTATGAAGCGATGGCAAGTAAAGTCTGTCCTGCCCGGATTGTTCAGGCCTTGCTGTTTTTTAAGATCCCCGGTTTGACATCCCCGCTGTGAGGCTGCCGACAGAAAATCTCCGCAGGTAGCGCATTCCTATTACAATGGTCTCTAATAACATAAGAGTTATAACCATTGGCCTTTGCTTCCGGATTTGATCAACGCTATCACATTGTCGCAGGTGCGCTGCTGGTGCAAAGCGTCACAATCGGGTGCATGTTCGCGTATGGAGTATTTTTCAAGTCGCTTGAGACAGAATTTGGCTGGTCGAGGACTCTGCTGTCGTCGGCAACGTCAGTGTCGTTCTTTTTTATGGGTATTTTTGCGATTGTTGCCGGTCAGTTAAACGATCGCTACGGGCCGCGCTGGGTACTTGCGTTTTCGGGAGTTTGTACGGGAGTTGCCTATATGTCGATGTACTACTTGCAGGCGCCATGGCAGCTGTTGGTGATCTTCAGTATTCTCGTCGGAGTGGGTTTGGCGACCCATGATGTGGTCACGCTCTCCACGGTTGCCCGGTGGTTCCCGCGTCGACGCGGGATCATGACTGGTGTGGTAAAGACCGGGACAGCGTTCGGACAAATGGTTGTGCCACTGATCGCGTTTGCTTTGATAGGTGCTTTTGGCTGGCGTTACGCATTTGTGGGTCTGGGGACTGGTGCACTGGTATTGCTGATGCTTGCGGTACTGCTGATTGGTGTCACCGTACCCTCGGTAAATACTAAATCTTCAGTGGTGGCCGGGCCTGATAATAACGCCACAGCCGACAGACCAGGTCTGACCTTTACCGAGGCGAGAAAAACCCGTCAGATGTGGACGATGTGTGCCATTCAGTTTTGCTTCTTTGCGAGCCTTGTTTCTATCCCCACCCATATAGTTTCCCATGGCATCGACACAGGTATGGCCGCTGCGCTTGCCGCAACACTGTTATCGACAATTGCGGCGAGTAGTATTGCGGGTCGGCTGGCCGTTGGTTTTTTTGTTGACAAGCTGGGCGGAAGACTTGCCTTTTTAATTTGCATTGCGTCACTGTTCGCCAGTTTAACTCTATTGGTGGTGGTTGATAACAGCCAACGCGTTCTATTTGTGTTCTCTCTGTTTTACGGGTTCGCTCATGGTGGATTATTTACCGTGGTTTCTCCCACCGTAGCAGAGTACTTTGGTATACGTGAGCATGGTGTGATATTCGGCACTGTACTTTTTTTTGGCACCATTGGCGGATCGATCATGCCTATGCTTACCGGAATGGTCTTTGATGCATCTGGTAGTTATTCGGCGGCTTTTTTAGTGATGGCAATATTGGCTCTAATCGGTTTGGTGCTGGCGTATAGTCTGACGCCGTTGAATGCGGTCCGGGAAACAGAGTAATTACAGTAACGCACGCATGCTATAAATACAGCGAAAAAACCGATCTGGAGGAAGAATAAATGGTCGTGACGAGTCAGGCGGATGATGTACAACTGCCAGAAGTATCTCTGCCTGAGTTTTTGCTGGCGCACACTCGCAAGCATGGCGATAATATTGCGTTAATAGACGGGCCCGGCGGGCGCAGTTTCACCTACAGTGAGTTCACTGCTCTGGTCGAAAACTTTGCAGCCAATTTGGCAGAGCGTGGTTTTTCAAAAGGCGATACCATAGCCATTTATAGTCCTAATTGTCCAGAGTACGCTATTGCTTTTATCGGTACTGCACTGGCCGGTGGAATTGTCACCACGGTAAATCCGCTTTACACGGTTGATGAACTGACCAAACAACTGAAGGACTCGTCAGCGCGCTATTTAATAACGACAGGATTTTTTAAAGACAATGCGATAGCTGCGGCACAGGCCGTTGCAGTGAAAGAGGTTTTAACCTTTGATGACGCCGAAGGCACTACAGCATTCAGTGAGTTGCTTGTGTCTAACGAAAAATTGCCGGAAATAATGATTGATTCAAAAAACGATATCCTCGTGCTGCCGTATTCCAGCGGTACCACTGGTGTCTCGAAAGGGGTGATGTTGACTCACTATAACGTGGTGTCCAACCTGACCCAGGTTAATGGAATGGTCGGGTACAAGCCAATCACATCTAATGATGTCGTTTTGGGAGTTCTGCCCTTTTTTCACATTTACGGAATGGTGGTCATCATGATTTCGGGACTAATGTCCGGTGCGACCATAGTTACCACCCCCCGCTTTGATATGGAGGAGTTTCTGGCGTTTATAGAAAAATACAAAATCACCCGGGCATCGCTTGTGCCGCCGATTATTGTTGGTTTAACGAAACATCCTGCAGTAGATAAATACGATCTTTCCAGTCTTGAATACATTACCTCAGGTGCTGCTCCACTTGGTGAAGATGTGTCAACAGCTTGTGGACAGCGTCTTGATTGCCTGATCACCCAGGGCTACGGGCTGACCGAAACCAGTCCGGTTACCCACGTTAATCCCTATACACCAGCCGGGATTAAACACGGATCTGCAGGCCTTGCCCTGCCAAATACTGAAACTCGTATAGTCGACATTGAAACCGGTGGAAGCCTCGGAGCTAATCAGAGCGGCGAGGTGTATATTCGCGGACCACAGGTAATGAAAGGTTATCTGAACAACCCGCAAGCAACCGCCGATACTATTGACTCTGAAGGATGGTTGCATACCGGAGATATTGGTTATTTCGACGAAGACGAATATCTGTTCGTTGTTGATCGGCTGAAAGAGTTGATTAAGTTCAAGGGTTTTCAGGTCGCGCCAGCGGAGCTTGAAGCGGTACTTTTGAGTAATCCTTCTATTGCAGACGCAGCGGTTATTCCAAGCCCCGATCAAGACGCCGGCGAAGTCCCCAAAGCGTTTGTGGTACTCAAAGAGGAAATTTCGGTAGATCAGATAATGGAGTTTGTCGCCGAGCGCGTGGCACCTCACAAAAAGATTCGCCTTGTGGAAGTGTGTGATGAAATACCAAAGTCATTGTCTGGTAAAATTCTGCGAAGAGTGTTGGTGGAACGCGAGCGAGAGTCGGTTTCGCAACCCCGGGGTTCATAGCAACCCCGGGGT
>CAYPCS010000012.1:0-20872 GCA_964409275.1 uncultured Granulosicoccaceae bacterium | reverse complement strand
GCAACCCCGGGGTTCATAGCAACCCCGGGGTGTTAAAGCAAAATCAGGGTTCACAGTAAACACGGGCTCTTCGCTATAAGGGAGCCATTCACCACTATCGGAGCTTATTCAACACACCATCCTCGATGGTGTAATGTGAATTGGCAATAAGGTCACAGTCATTGATGTCGTGAGTAACCATCACAACAGTGCGATTTTGTGTATCTACTATGTTTCGAACCAGTTGAAGCATGTCGCTGCGAGTTACCTGATCAAGAGCGCTAAAAGGTTCGTCCAGCAAGATGAGAGGAGTGGACCGAACGAGGGCGCGTGCTATAGCGACCCGCTGTTGTTGTCCACCTGACAGAGTACTTGCACGCTGTGATGCCTGTTTTGCCAGTCCTACTGACTGCAACGCTTGATGCGCCCTTTCAACTGATGGCCCTGTTGCCGGTAATTTCGGATCAATACCAACCAGAACGTTGTCCACAGCGCTACGGTGTTCAAACAGGTTGTTGCGTTGAAACAGCGTGGTTATTGGTCTTTTATCGGGCGGTAGTTCGGTTAGCGCTTTTTTTGTCCAATAGATTTCACCTGAGACAGGTGTGACAAAACCGGCGACCAGATCCAGCAGTGTAGACTTACCGCTGCCTGAACGACCACTGACCGCCGCGATAGTACCCGGCCATACCGACAAATTGAATTGATAGGACGCTGCCCGGTCGTAGCCGAACTGTACGTCTTCAAGTTGCAGCATGCATATTACCTGTTTCATATTGCATGTCTGGAGTGTCACGAACCCGTGAATGACGACCTGCAAGAGAGAATAGACCTTGCAAAAAAGCAGAGTTAGAATCGGTTGCTAAAAAATCGCTATACCAATGGAATCGTATGATCTGGTAGCGGGCTGCCATATCATGGTGCTCCGGTTTTCACAATGCGACTAACCAGCGCTGGCAGGAAAACGAAAACCGCCAGTGTAAGTACCAGCATAATGGCTGCAATACCGGCGGCATCGTCTGTGCGGTAAGAGCCGGTTTTCTGGTACAGCAGCCAGGGCAGGGTAATAAAATCCTGGCTTCCGAACAACGCGATTACACCGAGATCTCCCAGTGACATGCAAAACGCAATCGCTGCGACATAGGCAATCTCTCTATGTATCAACGCGGATTCGATGAGTCGCCATCGAGACCAGCGTTTTATGCCAAGCGACCAGGCGAGCTTGTCGTAGCGATTGGCCGACTTTGTCATTGCCGGTGCAAGGATTGCGACTGCAAATGGCAGTACCATCAACAGGTTCGCCGTGATTAGTGCACACAGTGCCCATAAATAATAGTCACCGCCCAGTCGACGGGCCAGCAGGAAGAACCCTAGTCCCAGTACCAGTGAGGGAACTGCCAGATAAAGCGTAGTCGAGAAATTCAGCAAGCGTAGCAGCGTGGTTGATCCGCGCTGGTTGCCCAGCCGTTGGCGGTTGGTAAGTGTTGTGATAGCGCTGCATAGCAACACACTGATAACAACAACGACAATTGCTGATGACAACGCCAGCAGCAAACTGGTAAATAGCGCAATGCGGAAACTCCGCTCGTCAACCAGGTTCTGAAAACTTGCACAGGCAGCGTCAGTCAACACGGCAAGCAATGGAAGCGCAAACGCGGTACCAAACAGTACCAGGATAATCACTTGCAGCGTTCTGGAACCGCCTTTATCTGTCCATGGGGCCGTGTTGCGATCAATGGCGATGAGGGTGTTATCTCTTTTAAAACGTGTGCCGATGATCACCAGAAAAGCGCCGATACAAAGCTGTGTAAGAGCGAGGCCCAGGGCACGACCGAGATCGAAATCCAGTTTAATCGCTTCGTAAATAGACACCTCAAAGGTGTTGTACTTTGGAGAGCCCCCCAGTGTCAGCACAATTGCAAACGACGTAAAGCACAGCAGGAAAATTGTCATTGCCAGCCGTGGCAAACTTGCTGCAATAGCCGGTAGCTCGATCAGCCGAAATCTCTGCCATGGTGTCAGGCCCAGACTGCGTGCGAGTTTTCTCTGTTCTACCGGTATAGATTCAAAGCGACCCAGTAAACTGCGAGCCGCAAAAGAGGCATTAAAGTAGCAGTGCGCAACGAGTATGCCACCGAGCCCGTATAAGACCGGCATACGGGCGTCGCTGCCCAGTAGCGAAAGTAAATCGTTTACCCAGCCTGATCGGCCCAGTAACGTCACCAGGCCGAGCACAATGACCAATGTGGGTAACACCAGCGCTGAAGATAACAGTGCGATATAGAGGTTTCTGCCAATAAACCGGTGCTGATGGCTAAGTGCCCAGGCCAGTACGGTACCAATAGCTATAGAAAATACGGTTGACAGGCTGGCCTGAAGAGTAGTCCAGCCGATGGTTCTAAAAAATCGCGGGCCGACACTAATGCCGTCAGTGCCAGACTGAAATGCCAGCTGGCTTATGAGTCCGGCAGCCAGCAGTAGCAACAGTACCGCGATAAACAAACCGGGAAAGAGTGACAGGGCGCACCGCTTCCATTCGGTGAGATCTGTCTTCTTGCGGTGGGTTTTGTTTATTGTCCGAGCGTTTGAACCCACTGATCAATCCAGGCTTTGCGGCTCTTTTCGACTTCTGTGCCATCAATTAACAGCGTCTTTTCCGGTACATGCAGCGTTTCAAAGCCTTCGGGTAAACCCGCTTCGGTTGTAGTGGCCGGGTAGACCCAGTTAGTGACAGGGATAATATCCTGCACAGTATCGCTTAGCATAAATTGCAGAAAGTCTTCTGCGAGCTCTTTATTTTTTGACGATCCCACAATAGCCGCGACTTCTATTTGCAGATAGTGTCCTTCGTTGAAAGCGGCTGATGCGAAGCGACTGTCTTCTTCAGCGATAAGATGATATGCCGGTGAAGTCGTGTAAGACAGCACCATATCTGCTTCGTCTTTCAGGAATAGACCATAGGCATCTGACCAGCCTTTGGTGACGGTGACAATTCTCGGAGCAAGTGCTTGCCAGATTTTTTCAGCCTCATCGCCGTAGGCCTGCTGAATCCAGAGTAGCAAGCCGAGACCCGGCGTGCTGGAGCGAGGATCCTGGATCACAATCTTGAAGTCTTCAGGCATATCGATCAGTGCCTGAAATGAGTCGGGCGCAGCGCTGACTTTTTCGGTGTTGTAAACAAATGCAAAGTAGCTGTAGTCAAATGGCAGGAATACAGGATCAGACCATTCGCCGGTGGGAAGTGTGAGCTTGCCAGTATCCGCACCGTGTTCAATGAACAGATTAGTCTGCCTTGCTGCTTCAGCGATATTGGTATCGAGTCCTACAATGACGTCTGCACTGGTTTGTTCGCCTTCCAGCTGGATTTTGCGCAGCGCACCAATAGATGAATCAGCGGCGACGAATTTAACATCGCAATCGCATTGGGCTTCAAACGCCGATTCAATTCCGGGAGCCGGGCCCCATTCGGCAGCAAAAGCGTCGTAAGTATAGACTGTGAGTACCGGTTTTGATTGTGCATGAAGTTCGCTTGGCGTAATTAGCCCGGCGGCGGTTATTATCCCGGTCGCGGTTATTAGCCCCGTGGCGGTTATTCGCAAAGAGGCTAGCGATAATGTGGCGAGAGATATAGACGTGTAGACAGATTTGATTATCATCGTACTGTTTCCTGGTGAACGATTATTCCGGCTTTCCAGGTAGGGCGAGATAGTCAAAGACAACAGGTGTTGTATGATGTCTCACTTCCTACGCCAGCATTACCTGGTTCAGGTTCAATGGGTGTTTCTCAGCGGCGAGTAGCCGCACCCCAGCGAGTCTTTTCACGATCATATATCAAAAGCGGTGAGAATAATATGGATCTGCGCAGTTATGGTGAATGACCCGCTGCAGTTTGAGCGGCCGGTAGTGTTGCTGGGCGGGGGGCACTGTGATAACTCGCTGCTACAACAGTTGCTGGCGCGGGACTGGCCACTGGTAGCTGCAGACGGGGGGGCAAACCGGCTTGCTGGCACAACGTTAATTCCCGATGCGATTATTGGTGATCTCGATTCTCTGGCGAACCGGCAGCATTGGGAAAGCTGCTCACAAGTCGTGCGAATTGCCGAGCAGGATACCACCGACTTTGAAAAGTGTTTATACAGTACCGGAGCGCCTGTGTTTGTTGCGATGGGTTTCACCGGTAAACGGTTTGATCATACACTGGCGGCGTTGAACACCCTGCTGAAGTATGCCGACGAAAAAAAAATTGTGCTGATTACCGAATCGGATGTGGTGGTTGTACACCGTGGAAACTACAGCGTTACTTTGCCGGTTGGTTGTCGATTTTCGCTGTTTCCGCTAGACCAGATCGAATTTGCAGACAGCTCTGGTCTTGAATACTCGTTGCAAGACGTGGTGTTAACACCGGGAGGAATGATCGGGTGTTCAAATCGGGTAACCGGTAAAAGGGTAACGCTGTCGACTCCGGATAGCGGCGCCTACTGTGTGATTGTGCCTTTGAGCAATCTTGATGCTATCGTTGAAAATGTGCTCGATACTTATTCACGCAGCAACCACTAATAAGTACCCGGTTGAACGGGATGACATAATGCCAGGACTGCACTGGCGGCGGTGTCGGGTGACAATCTTCGGAAATTGTTCAGGTGCCTGAAACGTAGCGCTGGAAAAAAAGGGTCAGCGCGAAGGCCACCAGGGCGAAAGCCATTATGGTGAGACTGCTTACCGATGCAATAAAAATGGCATCGACCAGACAGATACCGGCAATCATCGAGACCACCGCTTTGGGGATGTCGCCTTTGTTTCGTCGGCGTACCAGGTAAATACAAAATAGCAGCCAGACAAGCAATAGAAGCAATGGTATCCATGACTGGGCGTGCGATAGTGCTGCGTATAGTCCGAACAGAGCGGGCGCGATTAAAAACAGCAGCGGCCACATATTTTTTACGCTATCAAGGTTTTCCTGTTTGGCCACATAGGTTAGTCCGATTAGCCAGCAGAGCAATACCAGTGCACCAATGTATAACATATAGGAAGGACTGACTACCGCCGCAAAGCCTGCGCACAGATAGACCAGCATGCGACACAAACCCATAACCAGTGGACTTACCGGGTTGTTCTTGTGCCAGGCATTGTATAATACAATGGCTGCACATAAGCTGGCAGCCAGTGCTGTTGTGCGAATTACACTGCCTTCCCAGCTATAGGCGGACAAGGCTGCGAATATTACAGCGCCTGCAAGTAGAGTGAAGCCGGCTGCGTAGACATCGGCTGCTTTAATATCGCCAGCGGGAATTGGCCGCTCCGGCCTTTCGCGTGCATCGATCTTTCGATCAAACGCATCGTTCAGGAACATGCCTCCTGTATAAGCCATTGTCATGGCGAGCATTAATGGCAGAATATTCCAGCTATACGGGTTGGCGCCAGCCAGCACAACTCCCGCAAGCGTGTTGCTCCAGACAGTTGGCAAATTGGAAACTCTGCCAAGCTTTAGTACGGTGCTGGTAGTCCAGCTCATGTGAGCTCCTGCCGCACCCAGTTAAGTTCCCGTGCGATGGCATCGTCAATCGACTGGTTTTTATAGCGCTCTGGCAATACGGACCAGGTATAGGTTTCCACTTCAAGGTGATCGCACACGGGATTGTTTTTGTGTATCGCCAGCATTTCCTCGATGAAAAACCGGGTAGACGAAAATTCACCGAGATCATCCAGAAATATGGGTACATGAAAATGAACTCGCCACTCGCGCGGTTTGTTGTCATCGGTCAGCTGTGCGAATGCTTCTGGCAGATCGGTATAGCGGTTGATTGTATTGTCGTGCTTTTCGATTACCTGGTGCAGGTAGACACCGTCATCAAAAGGCTGCAGCAGCTTTGCGGTTTCCGGTGTGACATTGGTGAGCCTCAGGCCTGCACTTATCTGAACCTTGCCAATATTCACTTCGGCGTCTGCAAGCGCGCTAATACAATGACCCGCATCTTCAAATTCCACCGCTGCGTGGCACAGATCGAGGCACAGCGTCAGGTGTTTGCGTAATAGTAACGCAGCTTCGCGGTGGTCGACATCAACGGCATTGGCGAGCTGGATGACCGATGTATCGGCATACAGATAGCGTGTAAAAAAATTAACTGACTCGTCGATTGTTTCCAGATAACAGCAGGGTTCCGGCTCAAGCGCCAGCTTGATACAGGCCCCGTGTTCGCGTTCTATTTGAACAAGGTGAGCCACGTGACTCACCATATTCCGTGTCATGAGTTCAATGTCGCTGGTTGAGTTGACTCTGGCTTTGAACGCACCCGGTACTGTACTGATGGTTCCGGTCTGATTATCAGGCAGGAGCGTGGCAAACACGTCGGCAATCTGGTTGGTGTAGCGCAACCGTTCCTGATCTTTCCAGTCGGGCAGGTAAACATCTTCCTTCACACGGGTGCCATGAAAGGGCCCGTAGGGAAAACCGTTGATTGTGAAAACGTATAAATCGCTGGTGTCCAGATAGTCTTTGAATTGAGCCAGTGATTCCGGCGAAGAGAGTTCATCGGTGGCAGATGCCGATAGTCGCAGGCCGATCCCGAAAGGGCCTGTAAAAGGCGATTGTGCGTTAATTGCGTGGCGCACGGATGGTACGTGTTGTTGAATATTTTGCCTGACTTCGTCCCAGCTTTCCCCCGGGTGAATGTTCGAGCAATATGTCAGGTGGTCCACCGCTCCGCCATTGTTTTTTATTTGCATTGAAGACTTCAGTTATGCACCAGCGCTATAGTGAACCACGAATACTGTTGCATTAAAACTGTTGCGCTAAGTATTATGAGCTTATGCAACAGTCTCTCGTTATATTGGTCGTTGGGCTCAGCCCTTCGATGGTTGGTGAACACACACCGAATCTCCTGAAGCTTGCACAGCGTGGCGGTCAAAGGCCGCTCAAGGCGGTAACACCCGCAGTGACCTGTACGGCGCAGTCCACTCTGGTCACCGGAAAATTGCCCGGCGATCACGGCATCGTCGCGAATGGCTGGTATTTTCGTGATCTGGCAGAAGTGTGGCTATGGCGCCAGTCAAACCGGCTTGTCGACGGCGAAAAAATCTGGGATGCAGGTAAAAAACGTGACCCGCAATTCACCTGCGCCAAGATGTTCTGGTGGTACAACATGTATTCAACAGCAGACTGGAGTGCCACGCCGAGGCCAATGTATCCGGCAGATGGCCGAAAAATACCGGATCACTACACCTATCCGGCTGAACTACACGATGAGCTGGACGGGCTGTTTGGTCAGTTTCCGCTGTTTAAATTCTGGGGGCCGGCGGCTGATATAACGTCCAGCAAGTGGATATCGGATGCTACCCGTCATGTGATGGAGACTCGCAACCCGACTCTGACACTCACTTACCTGCCTCACCTTGACTACAGCCTGCAGCGTCTCGGGCCGGATCTGGATCATCCGGACATACAGCGCGATTTACGTCAGGTAGACGAACTCTGCGGCGAGCTAATTGCCACGGCTGAAAAACAGGGGCAACAAATTATTGTGGTGTCCGAGTATGGTATTACGCCCGTCACCGACGCGGTGCATATCAATCGGGAATTGCGCCGCGCAGGTCTTGTACGAGTGCGGGTTGAAAATGGCCGTGAGCAGTTTGATGCAGGTGCCTCCGATACATTTGCCGTAGCCGATCACCAAATTGCACATATCTATATCAACAATCCGGAGTGCCGGCAGAAAACCCTCGACGTGCTCGAACAACTGGAGGGCGTTGAGTACATCCTTGATGAAGACGGAAAAAAACAATGGGGGCTTGATCATGAACGCGCAGGTGATCTGGTTGCTATTTCACACGCGAATCGATGGTTCAGCTATTATTATTGGCTAGATGACGAAAGAGCCCCGGATTACGCGCGTACGGTTGATATTCACCGTAAACCCGGTTACGACCCCGTCGAATTGTTTGTCGATCCGGAAATTTCAATGCCCATGGCAGCTATCGGATCTCGGCTCGCGCGAAAAAAAATGGGTTTTCGAACCTTGCTCGATGTTATTTCCCTCAAAGACACCGGCATAGTAAAAGGCTCTCACGGCCGTCCGACCGATGACCCGGATCACGGACCGATAGTGATCAGTTCGAACTCGGCACTGCTGCCTGAGGGTGCTGTGTCCTCGGTGGACTTCAAAGAACTGGTGCTAAAGCACGTTTTTTCCTGAAGCGAAAGTTTAAGCGTTGGCGAAAGCGCTTTTACACGGTCTAGAGCTAGGTGTGTTTATTTAAATCGGTTGAAATTCGGATAAACAATTTTTGGCACAAAACTCTTTCGGGTAAAAATTCAGGGCGAAAATTTACGACTCAATACGTAGGCAACCAGTGATTTGCGCTCTTCAAGGGTGAATACGCTTTTCCAGCCGGGCATTTTTCGAAAACCGTTTGTCACCCGGTCAAAAACAAAATCCGGTGTATAGCGCGCAGGCTTGAGTTTCGGTGCCTTGCCCGGGTAGGCCGAACTTCCGTGGCAATGGCGACACTGCTTTCCCCACAGGTCTCCTCCGGTTGCAATTACCGCATCGGTGGTCATGAATTCATCAGTGAATTCCGGTGTTTCAACTTCGTCACTGGCGGTGATTACCGGCAGCGTGGCGGCCGCAGCGTCGCTGGCAGCAACCGCCTCACCGGATTCCGGCGTATAGGCCGGAGAGAAAGTGATGAGATAGGCGAGAAGGTCTTTTATTTCCTGCTCTCTGCGCAGGCCTTCGAATCCCATAGTGGTGCCGGGAACATAACGAGCCGGGCCCGCAAGAAAAATGTACAGGCTTTTCTCGTCCCACAAAAGCTGATCTGTATCGCCTTTGGCTTTCATCGCATCGGAAAAATTGGTGTAACCCTCTGCCGAGCCTGCCATACGGCCAAATACATGATTAAGGGTTGGTCCAACCGTATGGGTGGCGCCGTCACCAATCGCATGGCATGCCATGCATTGCTTGAAAAGTTCTTCGCCTTTTACCGGATTGGCGGCAGATTGCGCCGGTAACGCGAATGTGATGGATGCCAGGGCAGCTATAGCACAAAGCAATTTCATAGGTATTGGACTCGCAACTCTTTGTAGGGTCTGAACGGTGTTGTCTAACCCGGTGTACTCTTTGGACCGCGTCCGGGACGATTAATTCTAGCTAGGTAAAACGCAAGCTGCCCACAAAAAGTGGGCAGCTGCTACTACAACTTACATGAATCTGACCGACTTTACTCGGCAGGTACAACCTTGTAGATGGTGTCCAGCGAGCCGACAGGGCCTGTGGTGATTGAAGTTAATGCATAGACTTCACCATCGGAATCCTGTGCGAACGCGAGAATGTAAGGTCGGTCACCAGGCATGTTGGTCACTTCGGTTTCGCTTAGCTCCCACTTGCCATCACCACCTTCGCTACCAATGAAGATCTGGCCTTTCATTGAAGCAAAGGATTGACTCCAGTCGCCGAAAATATACTTACCTTTCCACGCGTCTGTAGCACCACGATACACGTAGCCACCGGTGACTGAAATACCTTTGCATCCATCTGGTTTGGCAGTGCAGTTGTTATATTCCATCACAGGCTCGATAAAACCGGCGGTATCGCAGGCTGCCGGGTGATCGTCAGGCTGGGTATAATCGAAGCAGTGGGTGGCTTCCATTTGGCGCCAGCCATAGTTGCCACCTTTTTCGATGATATTAATTTCTTCGTAGCTGTTTTGCTGTACGTCGCCGCACATCAACTTGCCATCTTCCATATCGAAAGAGCAGCGCCACGGGTTACGCAAACCGGAAGCCCAGATTTCGGGTTGGGCGTTGTCGTTGCCGACGAACGGGTTATCAGCGGGTATACCGTAGTTATTGCCATTCTCGGATTTATTGACATCAACGCGTAAGATTTTGCCGAGAGGGGTAGTCATATCCTGACCATTTCCTTCGGTAACGTTGTGACCGATGCCCCAGTCATTAGCATAACCGCCATCACCCATACTGATGTAGAGCATGCCGTCGGGACCGAAACCGATCCAGTGGCCATTGTGGTTAAACTGAGGCCAGTCAGTTGCAGTGATAATGCGCATGGAAGCCGGGTTCGCGACGTTTGGATCACTTTCAGACACAGTGAACTCAGCGACGGTGTTGGTGTGATCCCACCAGAATTCTTTACCCAGATCAGCATCGAAATCCAGGTGGCCACTATAGGCAACGTAGAATTTACCGTTTGACGCGAACTCGGGGTGGAATGCAAGGCCGAGCAGACCGCGCTCGTCGAAATCGGAAAATTGTGTGACAATCAGGTTGCGGATATCAAGGAACGGCGTGGCTTCAAGCTGGCCGTCAGCATTGATGACACGAACCCGGCCGAACTGTTCAACGACAAATTTACGGTCGTCGCCGTCTGGCTGCACCATGGCGAGTGGCGCATTAACGCCGGTTACGTAGGGTTCCAGTTTAATTTTGACCGCTTCTGCGTTCACCTGTGAAGCTGTGGTTAACAGGCCCGCGCTCAAGGCAAGCGCAGTGGCAATAGTGCTTAGTCGCATAGTAAGAATTCCTCCAGGAAGTTTTTGACAACAAAAAAACAGTCGCGGTACAAGCGGCTGGTAAGCGGTTTTTCAGTTGGATATTGCGCTACATCGGATTCTCACGCTCGAAGTTATCACAACATTCGACAAAAAACTAAACATTCTTGCATTCGATTGCAACGCGTTAAAGGTAAGGGCTGTTCGGCGTTAAACGGTTGTTCGGTAACAACTAACGCAATGTTACGGTGTAACCGTAGCGTGCCGGTAGTTTGATTCATCCAGCGTTTGGTGAATCAACCTTTAGCGAGTGCATCGGTGATCATGTTCCGGTGTTCAGTCATGTAAATCTTGAACCACTCGGTAAATACTTTGGGTTGCTGTTTGATGCGCTGTAATATTTCAGTGATGGTCAACCACTCGACGGCGGCAACCTCTGCGGGGTTGTAGTTGTCCAGGTCATGAGATGGATCGTGATTGCCGATAAAACAATGCACGTGCTCGTTTTCGAATAGTTCTCCCACCCGGGCTGAATAGTTTATGCGGCCGAACTTGCGCAGGGGTACTGTCCAGCCAAGTTCTTCAGTGAGCCGCCGGGTAGCGCACCCTTCTACGCTTTCCTGCCAGCGCGGATGTGAGCATACGGTATTGGCCCACAGCCCACCGGAATGATATTTGGTCACTGCTCGTTGTTGCAGCAATAGCCGGTTTTCGTGAATAACGAAAATAGACACGGCCACATGCGCAACGTTTTCGATGTGCGCGTCAAGCTTGTCTATTGGATAAAAACGACCGGGCACTGAGGAATCGATCGCCGTTATTTTTTCATGCAGGCCAACATCGTTCATAGGGTCTGCGGACTGGATAGTTGATGAGTTCATGCCGTTTGCAGATTGTTGCTGCCTGGTGATGAGTGATTGTCTGGCTGAGATGGCACTTAGGCGGAACTATCGGTCATTCAATCATTAAGTTGTTGGCGTTGCGTTTGACCACAGCTTCCTGCACCAGTGGATCGCGTCCACCGCGCAATATCGAGTTACCCTCATATACTGTGCGCTGGTCAATGGCAGCCGGATTAAGCCAGTCATCTTCATGCATCTGGCCACTCTGTCCGTAAGCTGACAACGCGTTTTGATAGCACACCAGCTTTACCTGTTCCTCGGGAATGCCCCGCTCCAGTGCAAGGCGAGCTGTTTTCGCAACACCAAGCGGCTCTGAAATTCCCCAGTCACAGGCGGAATCAACCATAATTCTCTCAGCACCATACTCTGCGAGGATTTCCACCATGCGTGCATTGCCCATTTTTGTAGACGGGTAAATCGAAAAGGCAGCCCAGTAACCGCGGTCAAGGACTTCGCGTACGGTTTCCTCGTTATTGTGATCGACAATTATTTTCTGCGGATCCATTCCGTGCTCTTCACAAACGTCCATTGAACGCGAGGTACCGCGTTTTTTGTCGCGATGCGGTGTGTGGATCATTACCGGCAGGTCAAGTTCTTTGGCCAGCTCAAGCTGCGCGCGAAAGTAGCGATCTTCGAGTTCGGTTTGCTCGTCGTAGCCAATTTCACCAATGGCGACGACGCCCTCCTTGAGCGCAAATCGCGGTAGTATTTCCATCACCGCCTCGGCCAGTTCTTCGTTATTAGCCTCTTTGGAATTTAGTCCGATAGTGCAGTAGTGGCGAATTCCAAACTGTCCGGCCCGGAAGCGCTCAAAACCGACAATCGCGGAGAGGTAGTCGATGTACGTGCCCACATGAGTGCGCGGCTGGCCCACCCAGAATGCCGGCTCGATGACCGCCACTACACCGGACGCCGCCATCGCTTCATAGTCGTCTGTGGTGCGAGATATCATGTGCGCATGAGGATCGATAAACATCATGATGAAGATTCCGGTGTTGTCCTGGCGTTAGTCGACACAGCGTCCCATGTTAATGTGCCATTGGCAATCGCTTCCTTTTCAGCGGGAAACGCTGCAAGTATTTCAGTGGCTGCCGGATCATTGCACCGGGACAACGCAAGCAGGCCGGCGTTGCGCTCGTCGGGGTTTTCGGAGGCGGTTACCTGCCGCAAATCGTTGATCGCATCACCGGTAGCAAAGGGCCCGACGCAACGCCAAAGTTCCGGGGTAACCGGTCGTGCTGCTGCCCACCGCTCGTGGGCGTAGTCGAGCAATATGGTAGCCAGCTCCGCGTTTGCGCGTTTATCCAGTCCCTGAATCGGGGCAAGGGTGCTGTCTATGAAAAGCGCTTTCAATACCATATGGTTCCAGCGATTTTCGTCAAAATGCTCGGCCGGGTACGGGTTGTTGTGCGCAATAGCTTCAAAAACCGCACGGATGTTGGTACGCAAACCTTCGCCAATCTGTCGATCAACACCATCAGATTGCGGATAGAGTGCGACGCCGCTGTAAAGTGCGATCGATTCGGCCAGATCAGCGTTTCGACACAGATCCGTTATTGTGTCGTCAAAGCTTTCCGGATCTCGCTCGGCCAGTTTACACAGCACAAAAATGCGGGCGGCTGTGTCGATGCTCCAGTTTGCGGGATTCCAGTCGGTTCTCGCCGATTCGGCGTCTCGAAGATCTTTTGGCGATAACGCAAGATCGCTGCGACCAAACTTTCGCGGGATGAGTCCGAGTGTAATGTGAAGTTCGCGGTCGGAGTTGGCTGTCAGGATTTTATCCAGCTGCACATCCAGCCACGCCGAATGTTCCGGGTCGAGGCGCTGCTGCAGCCAGCTATGCAGTAGCGAGCCGGCCTTACTCAGAGTATTGTCAGTCATAGGTGAGGGCTTTGCGTAGTGGCACGGTTTGCTGCAGTCCTGGCCGTTGTGGTGTCGACATTATATTGCCAATGAGTGTGAATTGCCGAAGACGCGATCGTGGAATTCTTGCTGACCTCGAAAGACAATGTCCGTGGCAGAAAATAGTCAGCCGGCACCACGCTGTTTTAGCCATTGTATGCTTTGCAGAACCAGCTGATCGTCCATTTCATGAACCTCGACGCCCTGGCCGAGCTTTTCGAGCAGGGTGATGGTGAGTGCACCGCCGAGATGTTCGCGGAAATCGCCCAGCCCGCCCAGCACTTCCGGTGTTCCGCCGGTGTCTTTTATTTCGAGCCCCGGGTGCCACAATTTGAAGCCAAGATGCTCAAGTAGAAAGCAGACTTTTTGTTCTTCCCCCTCTGCGAGTAAACCCTTTAAAACCGAGTAGCGAGTGTCGAGTGCCAGCCCGATTGCAACTGCCTCGCCGTGGCGCAGGTGATAGCGCGTGAGTGTTTCAAGTTTGTGTGCAGACCAGTGACCATAGTCCAGTGGTCGTGCACTTCCTGTTTCGAAGGGATCACCGCCATGAGCGATCTGTTGCATATGCAGCTCGGCGCATCGCTTTATCATGTATTGCATGGCGGGTTCATTGAAGACTGCCAGATCATCTGCGTTTTGGCTAAGCCATTGATAGAATTCAGCGTCGCGAATTAATGCGACCTTCACAGCTTCAGCCATCCCGGCAATTTTGTCTCGCTGTGAAAGACTGCGGATAAAGTGGTAGTCGTTTAGCACTGCAAAAGGTGGTGCGAATGTGCCAATGTAGTTTTTTTGCCCAAACAGGTTAACGCCGTTTTTTACACCGACACCGGAATCGTTTTGAGCAAGCACGGTTGACGGGATACGAATATGGCGGATGCCGCGATGTGATGTGGCGGCAACAAGCCCGACAGCATCCAGCAGTGCTCCACCGCCGATGCCGAGAACGTACGAGTGCCGGTCTATGTGATGATCGGCGATAGCCTTTTGCATTTGCTCGATAAAATGCAGATCGGATTTCAGTTTTTCCCCGGCGGGCATCGGGATCGGGTTTGTGACCAGCTCGATATTAGAAGAGTGCGCGGCAGTATAGCGGGAAACCAGCTCTGGCAAGTCCGGCTGGGCCTGCAGCAGGCCATCGTCAACGAACACTATAATGCGGTGACATTTCTCTGGTTCAAGCTGGCAAAGTGTTTGAACCAGCACCGGATTGTCGGTATCGAAGAGCTTGTCGGTAAAGTAAACCGGGTATTCGAATGCGACCTTAAAGCGTTGCCAACTGACGTTATTCATGCATTTAGATTCTTGTTTTAGCTGGTTTTCTGGCATGATTACAACTGACTCGAGGCTGACGATTATTTTAGATCATATCGGTCACCGCCCGTCTGTCAATGTTAACACGGCCTGATTGTGACGCCATCATTCATCGCATCGCGTGGTTCCTGAAATCCTTTGGTGAAGATAAATGCGCTACGTATATATAGTACTTTGCTTGTTGATGGTGTTATTTATCGGCGTACAGTACAACGATCCGGACGGCACAATATGGATGGCCATTTACGCGGTGCCGGCAGTATGGAGCGGTATAGCTGCGTTCCGACACAGCTGGCTTGCCATTTCAGCGGTTAGTATTTTTTTGTTGCTCTGCATCGTCGCCGCGATTTCCGGCATGCTCTATTATTGGCCAACCACGCCGGGCTGGTGGAAGCAGGAGATCTGGTGGGAGGTAGAAACTGCCCGGGAGGGCATGGGTATGATGATCGTCGCTATTGTGCTCTCTATCGTTTGGCTAACCCGCAAGCGAAGCACCTCGTTGAGTAACCGATAACCCGTGTGTCGTGTTCCCTCCTGTGTTTGTCTCTTTTTCTGTTAACGGGGTGTCTGTTCAATTCAAACCTGTTACTGCCAAGAACCGTGGTCTTAAAGCTGTAGCTGCAGCGATCTGGAATCGGCTTTCGCTACTTTTATTCGTATACCTGCTGTTACATACCATGGAAAGCCGCGGGGCTACACCGGTAGTGTCCGAGCCGGGTCAAAGCAAGCTGCTATTTTTGGCAGATTCCGGAGACGTGCTCGACAAAAAGAACGGTAGCGAGGCTCTAACGGAAGTACAGTTGGGCGAGATTTGGGATCAGGCTATTCATATCCTCGGAGGCAATGCCAATGTCATTAGTCGATGGCACGGCGACATTCGGTATAGCGTTATTAGTTACGGTAGTGGCCGAAAAGCGAATAGAGAACGGGTCCATCAGGTCATGGATGAGGTTGGTCGAGTTGCAGATATTGCAGTGCACTCTTTGGCACCGAAATTCGGGAGTTTTGCCGGGTATTTGCAAGCAGTTCAACAATCGGCTGACTACCAACTCTTGCCCTGTGCATCAAGTGAAAAGAGCTGCGCCAACTTTGTAGTCGTAATTACCAGCTCTGAGAAGATGCGCAAGCTTGCCAACGCCATTCCACTGAGAGAGGTTTATCGGCGTGCGCTGGTTGATAGCGACAAGCTTGATAGCGACAGGGCGATATGTTTTTTCGCACCGTTCCAGACAGCATCGACTATCCGGCAATCTTTGGTCTTCGTGCGCGATGATTTGCCCGACGCGATGATCCGAACCTGTCTCCAGGAGGAGATATTTCAATCGTTCGGTTTGTTCAATGATTACTCGGGTTCGACTTACTTCTCGTTTAACAATATGGTGAAGCCCAAGAATATCACTCGCTATGATCGAGCACTGCTACGAGCGGTTTATGAATTCGCGCCCGGTACGCCAGCGTTTGTTGTGGTGCGCCGTTTAATAAAAAATCTGAAGGCTGATTCGGGTACGCGATAGCAAATACAGACGAGATAGTTAACTCGGGAAATATAAGAAGCAGGTAAACGCCGAATCACGTACATCACAGATGGCGAAGATATCGAGTGCGGATTAAAAGCTCGTCATTTCTATGTCAAACGAGATCCTGTGACTTTGTGATTGATCTTTTTTCTTCTTATCAACCGATCAAATTGCCGCATCCAGTCATAGAGTCTTGTGCCTGATCTGAAACGCCGTTTAAAGCGCACGTAGTGGATCCGTGATGATCGGGAGCTCCCGAGTACCAGTCCGAATGCAATTGCCATCAACGGTAGCCCGGTCGGGAAGGGTAGTGGCAGGCAGAGAATGCCAACGGGGAGTAAAGCAATGGCGAGCCAGATTTTTAGATATTGCTTTATCTTCAATGTTGTGTTTTTCACTGCAGTGAGCAATCCAGGTAGTTGACTGCAAGGTGCAGACGGGATCTTCAGGCTCGATGATGTCTGACGACTTAAAGCATAGACAGTGCCTGAGGGGTTTTGCCACGCCCGGTGGTTACACAGAATTGGAAAAGAGGGTGCTCATTAAGTTGCATTGTGAGGAAGGAAATACCCGATGTGCAGCCCGTTATGTGCACTACATTGTGAGTTGCACAACAACACCGGGATTTTTAACGCCTGATTTTTTCGCGAACTGCGGACAGTTCCAAGCTGTATTGGTTTTTGCAGGGCGGTGTGCGGCGCAAGCTGACGCCGGGGAGTCTTGTGGCCGGGTATATGCAGCCCCGGGAAAATCCGGGGCTGGCAATTGCCAGTGGTTCGTTCAGCTGATAACTGCGGATTCAGGGTGATTGCCTGTGAGATTGCCCCCGGGCTCTGAATGCGGAGTTAACTGTCTATGAATTATCCGGTGAGTGTTTCGGTGATCAGGCGTCGACGGGATTGAATACGTAGCCGTCGCCGTCTTTTTCGATTTTTCCGGAGTTCGGAAATCCAAAGTGATAGCCGGCAACCGTGATACCGTCAGCGACAGCACGCTCAACGATCGACTTGCGTGTTGAACTTGCCATGTCTTTGTCGGAATCAAACGCCAGTTGCCAGTCGAGGTTTGCCAGAAAAAGTGCAGGCAGATTCATGATATCGCCGAGTAGCATGGCCTGATCATCGCCAGAGGTGATGTGAAAAGCAGTGTGACCTGGTGTATGGCCGAAGGTATCAACGCTTGTTATGCCTGGTGCTACTTCCTGACCTCCGGCATATTGACCCACATTTTTCCAGCTCGGGAAAGTTGCCTGAATTCGTTGCGCCAGTCCTCGTCTGCCCTCTGGCAGTTTTTCTATCAAACCCGGATCTGTCCAGAATTTGTACTCGGTTTCACCAACCAGAATTTCTGCCTGCGGGAATACCTGAGCGTTTGTGTCTTTTTCCATCAGTCCGAAAATATGATCCGGATGGAAGTGCGAAATGAGCACAGTGTCAATGTCTCCGGGTGCAATGCCGGCTGCTTTCATACCTGCTGTTGCCAGACCGGCAGTGGGCGCGAGTTGACCGCCGGTGCCTGCGTCAACGAGGACGGTTTTGCCACCTGTCTTAATGACGGTAAAGGCAAATTCAATGGGTACAAATTCATCGCTCAGTCCGGCTTTGAGTAGAGCTGCCTTTGTGTCATCGACGCTGACACCCGGAATAAAATTTTCGTCATGCGACTTCTGCCAGATACCGTCGTAAAGTGAGATAATCTCTATTTCTGAACCAATTTTATAACTGTAGTAACCCTTCTCGCGAACGGCAGCAGCAGCGGTGGATGGCAGTATTGCCAGAGAGCCGGTTAGTCCAAGAGCAGACAGGCCGGCGGCAGAAGCGAGAAATTTTCGACGGTTAAGCGGATACATAAGTGTTCTCCAAATTGAAAGATTGACGTGTGACAGGCGAATTCGAGTCTTAGGAATATGAATGTGCATTGCGCGGCATTGGCGCACGCATTGCCTCGCGTTGGACTGGATTGTTGGGCGTCAGTTCAAATAAATCAGGAAGCATTTTAGAATGGCAACAACATGGGCTGAAGTCGGCGACTCACTCATAACCGGTGTTTATACTTGCATGTCCACCATGGGCACTATTCCCAAGTTGATCTGGCGGTCCACGCTTACCTGATCGTCGCTATCCTGTCCTTTTACCTGCGAGGTATCCGGGTCGAGTTTGCCGGCTCCGAAACCGGCACCGGCAAAAATACTGAACTCGCCCGGGTAGCTTAATGTGCGGTTGTTGTCTTGTGGCCCGGCAGGTCGTGTTTTCGAAGTCGGGGGCAGTATGCATCCACTGTAGATAGCCGATGTGTGTGCGTGACATTGAATCTGCATGAAACAGAAATTGATCTTCGCTCTTTGATCAGGCAGATACGACAGAAACGTTAAGGCGTGCTCACAGTAATTCCGCGAGTCATTGACAAGCCTGGTATTTTCCGTACCGTACGGTGGTGTTACAGGCTCGCCCTGAGTGAAGCGATGCGCTGCACGTATCGATGGGACGCGAGATTCGGAATCAAGATCAACAGTAAGAACTTTCTATGAGTAATTCCCAAACCGCCGGACTCAAAACTGCCTGCGATGCATCTGCTCAACTGGTGGCGAACGCAGCGTTACCATTTCAGGAAGCGCGTGCAATGCCACCCGCAGTGTATACCTCTGAGTCGTTTCTGCAGAACGAACTGGACAACGTATTTCGGCACGACTGGTTCTGTGCGGGCAGGGCAAGTGCGCTGCCTGATCCGGGTGACTATCTGACTCTCGAACTGGCAGGGCAACCTGTCATGGTGGTGCGGGGTAAAGACGGGCAACTGCACGCGCAATCTAATGTGTGCCTGCATCGCATGTCAACTTTGCTGGAAGGTCGTGGGAACAAGTCCTCCATTGTCTGCCCTTATCATGCATGGACCTATGAGCTGAGCGGGGAGTTGCGAGCAGCACCGGCGATGCAGGAAAACTCGACTTTCTGTAATCAACGCAAAACCATGCGGCTGCCTGAAGTGCGCTGCGAACAATGGCTCGGCTGGATTATGGTGACATTAAATGCGGATGCACCACCGGCGGCAGAAGCGCTTGCAGAAGTTGAATCTCTGATAGCGGACTATGAGCTGCAGAATTATGAAGAAACCTTTTTCGAGACTCACAACTGGAACACCAACTGGAAAGTGCTGGCTGAAAATTTTATGGAGAGCTATCACTTACCGGTTTGCCACAAGGGAACCATTGGTGGCTTGTCGAAGCTTGAAGAGATGGACTGCCCGCCGGGTCTGACTGCGTTTAACTATCACACTATTCTCAAAGACGACACGCTAAAAATCGCGTTGGCGCACCCGTCGAATAAGAGAATGCAGGGAGATCGCAGACGCACCACCTTTTTGTTGGCCATCTATCCGAGTTTGTTAATTACCCTGACACCTGGATATTTTTGGTATTTATCCTTGCATCCGGATGGTGTGGACAGAGTGAATATCATGTTCGGTGGAGGCATGTCTCCCGAGTACGTAAATGATACAGAAGCACAGACACATTTTCGTCAGCTTAAAACTCTGCTTGACGAGGTAAATGTTGAAGACCGTGGTTGCACGGAAAAAGTGTACAAAGGCTTGTGCTCAAGACTTGCGGCTCCGGGGCCTTTGTCCCACCTGGAACGACCAAACTATGATTTTGCACAATATCTGGCGGGTCGAACGACCCCTTAGTTTTTTTACTTAACAGATTCATGCTGGTGGTTCCGATCTACTGTCCAGGCAGATTATCGTGAGTCGATTCGGGCAGCCTGCATGGCAGAATGGAACTTGCATCGATAGTGCCGCTGTATTGTGCACTATCGATGCTGTCGTGTAATTCGGGTACGTTCCCGTTACGCAGGTTTCTGCCGCGCGGCTATCCTGGTGGAAGGGCATGGGTCGCAGGTAAAGCCTCTTAACTTTGTGAAGCAATGAGGTTTGTTTTAGAGGCATCCGTAAGATGGATGACATCCAGTACAGCGGAGTTACTTAGATACTTTTGTCTCACTGGATTGGTCAGTGTATTGTCTGTTATTAATACCAGTGGCACCCGCGGGCAAAAACAGGATGTCAGGAAGACGAGATAATCCGTTTGATCAACGCCGAAGGTATCGATATCTATAACAATCAATTCAGGGTCGCGGGCTGTAAGCCCTGTTCTTACATAGATTGCCCGATTTAGCAGATGAACATTTTTCCTTGCGATATGTAGATGTCTGCAGATGTTGTTTACTGTTTTGTGGTTGCCCACAATTACAATATCGCGGTATTCTTTGTAGAGTTCTCTCGCCGAAAATTTCATGAATCACCTTTTGTTTTTTCGTTGATTATTTTTTTTATTAAGCTGCCATCTATGTATCGATTGGCGGGCTCAAATATTTCGTGAGACAGTGTCCCGATTTTCTAACGTTTTTGTAAATGCATCGCCGGAGCGTAAGACTGCGTTATAAGACACCGCATGCATGGCTCACTTGCATTAACCGACCGCGAGTCTCTCGGGGAATTCCATCAACGGCGATTGGCGATGTGTGCAAATGAGTAAATTGTGAACTCTCGCTCAGAGACCTGAATGACATTGCAGATGTGGAGCGGCCACGGAGACGTAAGGATTTGGGAATGGAAGATATCGGACTGAATAATTTGGTTGTGTCGGGAACGGGTTGCGCGAGCTGTATATAACTCTTTTTGTTGCTCCTGACGTACGTATTCGTTTCCTGGTAGTGCGAAATTCGTCACTAAAGTGGTGTTGCCTGGAGCAGGGCTCGT
>CAYPCS010000011.1:98505-115960 GCA_964409275.1 uncultured Granulosicoccaceae bacterium | reverse complement strand
TGGATCTTAAATTAAAAGACAAAAAAGTACTCGTCACGGGTGCCTCGAAAGGGATTGGCTATGCTACGGCATTGGCCTTTACGCGTGAAGGCGCGGAACCTGTATTGGTCTCACGAAGCGAGGAAGCGCTGGAAGCAGCAGAACGCATCCGTCAGGAAACGTCGGTCACAGTGACAATGCATGGCAGGCTTAAAACACCACAAGAGGTAGCCAGCCTTGCAGTAATGCTATGCTCGCCAGAGGTACACTATTTATCTGGAACCGTGGTGGATCAGGACGGAGACCAACAATGGCGTTAAACGAAGCTCAGCGTAGTGTCGACTGTGATGTGTACGAACAGTATGCGGTGGTAACGTTTAACAATCCGCAACGGCATAATGCCATGTCAGTTTCCATGTGGACCGAACTTGCCAGTACCATGGCATCGCTTGCACAACAAAACGACATACGTGTTGTTGTTTTACGAGGCGCCGGTGACAAGGCCTTTGTATCAGGTGCTGATATTTCAGAATTCGATGATAAACGAGATACCGAACAGCAGTCGCTTGAGTATACGGAAATCGTTGGATCGGCAGAGCGTGCCGTCAGTGAGTTTCCGAAGCCGACCATAGCGAAAATTCAGGGCTACTGTATTGGTGGTGGCCTCGGACTGGCTCTCGCCTGTGATATTCGCATTTGCTCTGATGATGCCATATTCAATATGCCTGCAGGTAAGCTTGGATTGGGCTACAGCTATCATGATTCCACCCGCATGTTACGTATGCTGGGTCAGGCTAAAGCCAGTGAGATGTTCTATACCGCTCGTCGCTTCAGTGCGGCGGAAGCGCTGGACATGGGTTTGGTCAACACAGTGACAAGTGGCCGGGAACTCGATGCCACTGTAGATGAACGGGTAGCGCAGATCAGTGCCAATGCCCCGTTGACACTCGCCGCATTTAAAGCCTGTGCAATAAATTGGGCACGGCAGGATGAATTAGTTGAACACAGCGATATTAACGCCCTTATTGATCAGTGTAATAGCTCAGATGATTACCGCGATGCGCGCCGCGCTTTTGCGGAAAAACGCCGGCCAGTATTCAATGGCAAGTGACAGAAAACTGCAATCCACCGAATGTCAAAGCGCCTCCATGTGGCAGGCGAAATCTCGTATACCTAAGCCGCTCTCACTAGCGTTGTTTATAGATCGACACCAGCTAGCCAAATAGTGTGTCGGGTACCTTTTCTACCGTGTGCGAAAACTTTTACCTCTTCGACTGTCAGACCACATTTACGCAACCGCGACCTGAACGAATTGTCTTCACTTGCGGACCAGTAGGCGAGCACTCCACCCGGCCGCAAAGCGGTTCGCGCTGACTGAATACCCGCATCAGTATAAAGCCAGCTGTTGCTGCTTTGCGTCAGTCCTTCAGGCCCGTTGTCCACATCGAGTGCGATAACATCATATGAATCCTGGTGGCCCTTGATCAGTTCGCAGACATCAACAACTTGCACATCGCAGCGAGGGTCATTGAGGGGATGGTTGCTAAACTCACCTGGCGGGCCTCGATTCCACTCCACAACTTGTGCGATCAGTTCTGCCACAGTTACCTGTGCGTCTTTGCCCACATTCGCAAGCACGGCGGCGAGGGTAAAACCCATCCCCAGGCCTCCAATCAGCACCCGGGCTTTTTCAGCATTCTTTAGCTTTTTGCAGGGCAGTGCACCAAGTGCGTCTTCCGATCCGTGTTTTCTGGTACTCATCAGTTCGATGCCACCATCAACCTTGATATGAAAGTCGTCTTTGCTTTTTGAACAAGGTCAGAGAATGCCGAGAGCCAGGAATAGACGCTTTGCCGAGTTGGGTCCAGTGGCGCATAAGTGTTGTTTCAAAATAAGGTATAGGGAGGAGACTGGTTATTGTATGAACCCGGGTGCCATGAAAAAAGACATAGCATGGGGCCACAACTATCAAAGACAGTCAATGTAAAAAGGGCATGGCCGTGCACTTAACCGGGCAAAGATTGATGTTCGCCAATTGTCAAGGAAGGCTCGGTGATTGTCAGTTGAAGAGAATCGACAAAAATATTTTTTGCACGATAAGTAATAGATTCAGTCTATGCGTTTATCTTGTCGTCATTCCTGACATAGCGACTGGGTGGCAACCCGGCCCCGGTCACTGGCCAGTTCAGCCGGCAGGCCAAATTTCCGCCCAGGGCATTACCGCGTTATACTCCAATGGTCGTCGCAGGCATAGCCTGGTAGCAGGCGGCTGGTCGATCGGCTTCCCATAATTACTGTGGTAGAAGCAATCATAACTGGAGGAATAATATGAAATTAACCAGACTTATCCAGGCTTTAGCGCTTGGTACTGCATTTGCCGCGGCACCCGCGCTGGCCGAATATCCTGAACGCCCTGTTAATATGGTCATACCGTATGGTGCCGGCGGAGCGACTGACATTTCGGC
Source organism: uncultured Granulosicoccaceae bacterium (assembly GCA_964409275.1). Lineage (GTDB taxonomy): Bacteria > Pseudomonadota > Gammaproteobacteria > Granulosicoccales > Granulosicoccaceae. The sequence continues at coordinate 113,516 of CAYPCS010000011.1, read as the reverse complement.
CCGCACCATCGCCGAGCCCCTTGGCAAGGCGGTTGGCAAGCCTTTGATCATGGCCAATGTCACCGGTGCAGGCGGCGCCACCGGGTCTGTCACTGTGCAGAACGCCAGGGCTGATGGTTACACAATGTTGTTTGCACGTGTCGGTTCCCACTCGGTTAACCCGGCAATGAAGGCAACCTTGCCCTACACACTGGATGATTTTCGTTTTGTGACTGTCTACGAGATTAACCCGGTTGCGTGTGCCGTTGCTGCTTCGTCTGATATTAATTCGATGGACGATCTGGTTGCCAGCATCAATAAAGGTGGCGTGACGTACAGTTCCTCGGGTGTAGGCTCGCTGCTGCATCTGGCTGGCGCGATGGTGATGAAAGAGTTTGGTATCGAAGAGCCACTGAAAGCGGCCACTCATATTCCGTTAAAAGGCGGTGGTGCGGCTGCCACAGCAGTGTTGAATGGCACAGCGACGTTCCTTTGTACTAATTCTTCTGCCCTGGCCAGCTTTGTAGCAAACAACCAGCTGAAGCCATTGATGGTGACAACACCAGAACCGGTAGTCGGCTTTGATGCTCCTACCGCAAACGAACTTGGCAAGGATAACCTGAATAAACTGGTCGGCTGGACCGGTATTGCCGGGCCGGATGATCTGCCGGATGACGTGGCTAAAAAGTGGGGCGTCTGGATGGCAGAGGCGACTCAGGATGCGAAATTCAATGAATCGATGAGTGCTCGCGGTTCTGTGATTAAACTAATGGATCCGGTTGAAGCCAACGAATTTATTCTGGGTCAGTATGAAGTGTTCCGTGCACTGGTTGATGAACTAGGGATGCGTATCGAAGGTTAGCTATCGTGCAGTCTTAAGGTAGCAATCAATCATGCGGCTGCAATAGCAGCCGCACAACAGTTTATCAGGAGGGGCGGTGTCTTTACGTGTGTTACAACTGCGACTGGGGATCGGGGCATTTGCGGTGGCCCTTTTCCTGGTATTTTATGCCATCCCGACCTGGATCTCTTCACCGAGCAATGTGTCGAATATTATCTTGTCCCCGACTTTCTGGCCCTACACACTGGCGGGACTGACGGGTCTTACCGGGCTGGGACTGATGCTCTCCTCTCGCACCGTCGACCCGGCAAGAACAGTACATGCCGATGAGCAGATCGACGGTAATCCGTGGCTCCGGTTGCTCGCGTTGGCAGTGACTATGGTGACAACGATGGTTTTGTTGCCGCGGCTCGGCATGGTGTGGACCGCAATACCGGTCTTCGCCGCTATCGCACTAATGTTTAGAACACACCATCGCGTAATCGCATTGATTTGTGCTGTGTTGATTCCACTTCTTCTGTATGTATTTTTTGCACACGTTGCCGGAGTCGCCATCCCACAGGGTGAATTTGTGAGGCTACCGTGAGCCTTCTCGACAGCCTGCAGGCAGGCCTTTCGGTCGTTGCTTCAATAGAAGTTTTTCTTGCGCTGTTCGCAGGTATTTGTATTGGTGTGGTGGGTGGCGCGATTCCCGGTCTATCGGCAACCATGGCAGTAGCGCTAACACTGCCATTCACATTCAGCATGCAGCCCATCACCGGAATCCTGCTGCTACTTGGGGTCTACAAAGGCGGGATATTCGGTGGTTCTATTCCGGCCATCTTAATTAAAACACCGGGCACTCCGGCGTCATCCGCAACGATACTGGACGGGTACCCGATGGCCGAACGCGGCGAGGCCGGGCGGGCGCTTGGCATGGCGCTGTGGGCGTCGTGTACCGCAGATCTGGTATCGAATCTGGCACTGATTTTATTTGCCGGCTGGCTGGCGTCGTTTGCGCTGAGCTTTGGTCCGCCGGAGTTTTTTGCCTTGATCCTGTTTTCACTGACCATCATTGCCGGCGTGTCCGGGGAGAGCCTTCTGCGTGGAGCGCTCGCTGCATTGCTGGGCCTGTTGCTGGCGACAGTCGGGCTCGACCTTGTCTACGGCACCAACCGTTTTACTTTCGAGAACCCCAACATGATGGGGGGGTTAAATTTCATCGCGGTTCTAATTGGTTTGTTCGCGATCCCGGAGATCATTGCCATGGCGTGGAACCCGAAAGCGCATCTTGGCACTGCCCGGGCGCTGGGACAAAGCAATGTGAAATTCGCCGACTACCGACGCAGTTTTAAATCGATTATTCGCGGCAGTTTTATCGGTGTGTTTCTGGGCTCGATTCCTGGCATTGGTGCAGCCCCGTCAGCATTTTTAAGCTATTCCGAAGCGCGTCGACGATCACCCCGCAAAGAGAATTTCGGTAAAGGAGAGATTGAAGGCGTCGCCGCTTCCGAGGCCGGCAACAATGGTGTCGCCGGCGCTACACTAATTCCGTTGCTGGCACTCGGTGTACCGGGTGATGTAATCACTGCCATCATCATTGGAGCCTTCATGATCCATGGTCTGCAGCCTGGACCGCTGATGTTTGTGCTAAACGTAGATATTATCTACGGCTTGTTCATTGGCCTGATCATCAGCTCTGTCTTTCTATTTATTGTAGGCAGTGTCGCCATTAAAGGCTTTCGCTTTGTTGCAGATGTGCCCAAGCCACTATTGATGCCCGCTGTGCTGGTATTGTGCATATTCGGCGTCTTCGCTGTGAACAACAATATCTTCGATGTCGGAGTGATGTTTGTAATGGGGTGGGTTGGTTTTCTGATGATGCGTTATCAGATACCGCCCGCGCCGTTTCTGATTGCATTTATTCTCGGGCCTTTACTGGAAGATAATTTCAGACAATCGATGCTGATGTCGGGGAGTGATCCTGCGATTTTATTGCGTGGGCCTATCACGTGGTTTTTCTGGGCAGCAACTGTTTTCACCGTTATTGCTATCGGGCGGAATATTCGCCGTGTTGGCAGGGTATAGGTTTTTACGTCTCGTGTAAGTATGAGTAGCAGGTGTCGAAATTCAGTTCGGGGACGTGGTTACCGATTAGCGTCCTGCCGCCACTCAAGGCGGTACGCAAGATCATGACCAGCCAGATTCGAATACTCACGAATGGATTTTTTCGCAAGCTTCAGCGTTAATGATGACGGCAGCAAACCTGTCACTCTGCCAAACAACGTACGCTGTTCACCCTCTGGCGCTAACCTTGAGGGCGGGAAGGACACCTGTACCTGTGCACGACGCTCACCAGCCCGATCAAGCAAACTGGAGAGTCTTGCGAACATTTGCAACAAGGGATCTGATCGGTGAGTTGACCAGTTTGCCACTGGTACAAAGTCGACAAAGTGCATCAAATGATAATTCAAGTTGATCCATAGACTCTCCGCACTCACAAGCATAGGTTCATTGTCTATAACTCGATTGACATGCAGGGCCGCCAGCCTGTCCAGACGATTTATGTTCTGTTCCAGTTCATTGAGGAAATCGCCGTTGTAGAACAAACGCAGCGTTGACGGAAATAAATCAACCTGTTCGGCTTCAAAATCTGTGAGTAACAGCTTCAATTCGGGTAGCTTGCGAGCATCCATCGCAAAGGTGTTAGTTGCTGTGCCTAAAATCGAATGCAGCAACGCCACATTCGGAGAATGTTCCGGATAGTAGCGCACGGCGTAATCGTGGCAGAACACCAGGTGCTCCAGAAAGGACCCGTCCGCATGCTCCATACTGAAATCACACTCGTGCTGCATAAAATCAACCAATCGCTGATCGATGGGTGGCGCAGCACTGACCGTTTTTGAATAACCGTTTTCAATCTCGGTTGCAGCGGCTTGAGGCCATACCGCCTCCTTGCCCAATTTTTCAGCCATAAACATTCTGGGTAAACCTTTCAGGCCACCGAATATGGTTTTTTCCATCTCCAGATTTTCCATGCGCACAACTTCCACCTGCCCGGCCAGATCGAACGCACCACCCTGCGTGATGGCAGACTTTCGCTGCAGACTAAGCGCGGTATTTAGTCGTGTGTCACTCATAACGTGCTCCATGGAATTCATCTAACACAATAGTGCTTATTTGCTGTACACGAATATACAGTTGAACTGCGAAGAAGGTAAATGCCGATCATCAGATTATTACCGCAACCTGACGAACTACATACATTCACCGGTTATCTACGCCAGTCTCTGCCAAAGAGGCTGATTTTAAAAATACAGGAGGCAGCTAGAACTGCTAGCAGGAAGATAATTGATTGTTACAGATCTTGGCGAATTACCGGGGCGGTCATCGTTTGTCTCTTTTCACCACGAGAGGCCATGCAATAGACGGCTTCGGATATCAGGCGCACCAGCTTCGCAACAGCTAACCACACAATTTTATCCCGCGTGTAATCTATCTTCGCCTGGCCGCGGCGACTCATCCTTATGTGGTTAAACCGGCCACAAAACGATAAAATAGGTTCAATGAAAGACTACCTGAATCAGCTGCTGTTCGACGCAGCAAGACGTTTTGTGCCGTTCAAGGACTGGATTGGCGAACTCAGACACCCGGATGTGTTGCGAGCCGATATATTTGCCGGCATTACCGTAGCACTGGTACTGATACCTCAGTCAATGGCCAACGCCCAATTGGCCGGGCTGCCACCGCAAATCGGGCTATACGCGGCCTTTCTGGTGCCCATTGTAGCGGCACTCTTCGGTTCTTCACGCCAGTTACAGAACGGACCGGTAGCGATTATCTCGCTGATGACCGCAGCGGCTTTGATTCCGCTGAATTTGGAACCGGCACAGTATATCGCCTATGCCGCGATGATAGCGATTATGGCGGGCGTGATGCAGCTGATACTGGGATTTCTGCGCCTGGGTATGATGGTAGATTTTCTGTCGCATCCAGTGGTAATTGGCTTTATCAATGCTGCGGCGATTGTCATTAGTAGCTTGCAGCTGAGTAAATTACTGGGGATTGAGAATGTTACCGGTAATCATTTATATGAGACGCTCTGGAATCTTCTGCAGGCCATTCCAGAGCAGACACACTTGCCATCATTGGCGATGGGTCTGTTTTCTATGGTGTTGCTCTATTGCTTCAAGAAGTTCGCACCCCAACTACCGGGCATTTTGTTTACCGTGGTCGCGGCCACCGTTTTAGCCTGGCTGCTGAATTTTGAAGGAATGGGCGGCAAGGTGGTCGGAAAGATTGAGAGCGGTCTGCCGTCGTTTGTTATGCCAACGATGGACCCACGGGATATTACTTCCCTTTTGATGCCGTCGTTCATGATTGCGCTGTTAAGTTTTGTCGAGGCCTTTTCCATCGCCAAGGCAGTGGCTTCCAAAACGCGACAACATCTGTCGGCGAATCAGGAAATGGTCGGCAAGGGGCTGGCCAATGTGGTTGCCGGAGTCACGCAAGGTTATGCAGTCTCTGGTTCTTTCTCACGAACGGCGGTGGCCTTTGATGCGGGGGCAAAAACCGGTTTCACTGCCATTGTTTCCGGAATTATTGTTGGCGTGACGCTGCTGTTTTTAACACCGTTGCTGTATCACCTGCCTGTGGCAACGTTGGCTGCGGTAATTATTATGGCAGTGATTGGCATGATTCACTTCGAACCGTTTAAGCATGCCTGGACGGTTAACCCACATGATGGCATCGTCGCTTTCGTTGTGTTTGCCGGCACCCTGATTTTCGCACCCCATCTGGAATGGGGTATTTTCATGGGCGTCGTGTTGTCGTTGCTGTTTTATATCTATAAAACGATGCGACCGCATTTTGCCGAAGTTGCACTGGATGCGGATGGCACACTGCGCGATGCCGAAATTTTCGGTATGGAAACCAGCCAGAATATGGCGATATTCCGCTATGACGGTGATTTGTATTTTGCAAACGCCAGTTACCTTGAAAAGCAGTTGCTGAATGCAGTGGCGGATAAGCCAAATTTGAAAGTCCTGGTACTGGATCTGGAGGCGGTGGACCAGATTGATGTAACCGGTGAGGAAATGCTGACGCATATGTCAGAACGGTTACAGGAAGCGGGGATTGAATTTTATATAACCCGTGCAAAGTTCAAGGTGACAGATACGCTGAAACGTTCCGGGCTGTATGACCGAATTGGTGAGGAGCACTTTTTTGGTAAACGCGTGTTTGCGATGGACGCGATTAAAGCGAAGTACGGTGATACGGTAGATATGAGTCATCTGGAAGGACATCGGCCGAAAGCAGATGCTGATGAGAATGAAGAACCTGAGTAATCAGGGTTTTTATCCTGACCAGCTTAAGAGATCTGGGCTCTCCGGGATAGTATGTTTTTTGAATACCCTGCGGAGTCGATTAGTCTTACAAATCATTCCCTTGATTTAAAACGTGCCGCTACTGAGCGGTATGTTTGCTCAGGATCGACCAATCGACCCTCATTGATATTCCCGAGATCTCATGGACATAACGCTTTACCATTCGCCAGGGGCTTGTTCGATGGCCACTTACATTTCGCTCCTTGAGGCGGGTGCCGAGTTCGATGTGAAAATCATCAGTCTGAAGAACAATGATCAGTTGAGCCCGGAATATGCTGCCGTCAATCGTAAGAAAAAGGTACCGTTCCTGGTGGTTGATGGCAATGGCTTAAGCGAGAATGTCGCGATACAGTCATGGATTGCCGAAACTTTCCCGGAAGCTACATTGCTGCCGTCGGACAGCTGGGATCAGAAACGAGCACTCTCCTACATGGGCTGGTTTGGCGCAGGCATTCACCAACACTTGACCCGCCACTACAGGCCGATAAAATTTTGCGACAACGCTGCCAGCCATGATGATATAAAAGTCAGGGCAAGGGCGATGTATATGGAGCAGTTGGCGCTGGTCGAGACGGAATTGACAGACAAAACCTGGTTTTTCGATCACTACACAGTCTGCGATTCCTACTTCTTCTGGATTTACAACCGTGCCCTGGATGAGGGGTTTAATCTTGACGAGTTCGAGTTTTGTACTGCGCATAATACGCGCATGCGGGCACGCAAAAGTGTACAAACGGTGCTTGCCCACACGACCAACTAGCTGCCTTTAATGCCGGGGGTGTGGTCGCGACTTCAAGCATGCCATGGCTGTTTAACTGATATTACGCGCACAGGTATTTTACCCACAGCGGCTTTGGCCAAAGCAATTGGAGTTAGTTTTTCGGGCAATAATAAATCGGGTGAATATGCTGGATAGAAGAAAATCGAAGCTTGACTTTCAGTAGGGCGAAGTTTACTTGATAGATGCACCGGGTTCGGTAACAGCGATTTGATGTTCCGGTTGGCTTAAACCAGGGCGCCCTAAATATTCTATTTTCATGGTTGTTCTGTATTTATGAATGGACAGTCACCCATTCAGGTCCGGTCCATCGCTTTCGCTGGTATTGAATGGACACAGGGGGTGCGACTGTGTTGTTGTGATGGCGGTAGGTTTCCAGCGGGAAAGTTGTATCCGGGTCCTCTATTGTGTCGACAGCAGTCATTCGGGTATCTATCACCTCTGCGGGAGTCGGACATTTCCTGCCACCATCTGGCGCTCTGAATAGAAGATGTTTGCAGTCGATTAAAGTATTGGAAATCGCATATCCATCCAGCGATACGCCCAGTGCCCGCGAATGCTGATAGATGATATTTTTACAGTAGTTGATGCGTCGCTCACGGTAGAGATCCTGGAACGGTACATCGTCAAGATGCCAAACCGATTCGAAAATTGCCGCGTCCGCCGACGTATTTTCTCCGATTATATTGTCGGCCACCACCCAACCACGTGCAGCTCTGTGAAAAACTATAGAATGATTACTGCCACCTGACCCGCCACCGCTTGCGGCAAGCCCCCAGAACCGGTTATTCGTTATGAGATTTTTTCTCGGGGAATTTGTACCTGTTTTGTAATCCAGCAGGTTTTCCATGGAGTCTCCCACATCGATGTATTCACGTGTGTTGTAAAAGTCGTTTCCATCGACCACACAGTCTCTTAGTTCATCGAGTGCCGTGCCGGGCTGACTACTTACTGTGGCTGCTATCTGATCAACGTGGTTATAGACTTCACAGTCGATGACGCGACTGCCCACGTTCTCATTTCCCTGTTGCAGGGTAGTCATTACACCGTAAGTATCGCGTCCTGCTGTAATTTTGGCGTCCCGCATTACTGATCGCTGCAGTGTGTTGCGTGAGCCGTAGATAGTGACTCCGGACGTGAAATAGTTTTCGAAGAGGCATTGGTCGATAGTAATATCGGTTGCGCCTGGTCGAAGCGCAACCGTAGTCTGGGTATTGGCGGTGGGACGAAATGTCAGTCCATGAAAGATAACGTGGCTACCGGCCCAAATATCGGAATCGTCTATAATCACTTCATTGTTATCAATTCGTCTAACAGGGTGTACTGTATTGTCATCGGTTGGGTCGAAGTATCGAATTGTCCGTCTTCGCTCCGCGGTTCCGCCTGGAATTGACAGATCCTGGCGCTGCAATCGTCCCCAGGATCTGTAGTCGCCCGGTGTTAGCAGGTAGTCGAGAGCATCTGGATGCGCGCTGAACATTGCATCCCAGTCGGGAAAGTCTGCCGGGGACAACTGAACGGCGTTTGCAACGCTGCTTAGTTCGTAAACCGGATCGTTGTAGGGAGACGGGCTGAGTGGAATACGCAGAATATCCGAATTCAATTGCCAACTCCTGTATGGCCTTTGTTAAAGGTGTTGCGATTGCCAAAAAAACAAGATCAAAGCACTATCTTAATCTTGCCGTTTCTTTTGGTTTGTAAAAAAATACATATCGTATGTTTGGTCACTTATTGCCAGACTTACATCCCCCAATTGCACCATATACGAATTGCACGGATATCCGGCGGATTTCGCACCGGGTTATGCCATAGCCACGCTGAATGATACCGCTACTACAAGACCTCTGCTGCTGATTTGACTGCATGATCCATCGGCCAGATGCAGTTTTGCAAGACCTGGCACCCCGGTGCCCGGCATCCTTTCCAAACCAACATTCTCCTGTAGTGCACGGTGGAGGAGAATAGTGATCGATCGCGAGCCGCCTTACGCCAAAGTATGTGGGCTTGCGCGTAAGCTATCCCAAACAAAAATATAACCGAAAAGTAAGGAGCCCCTCATGGTCAAGGTTCTCACCGCTCTTGCTACAGCAATGTTGGCTGTAAGCGGATGCACCACTTCTCCCTCGCCAGATACAAGCGCTGCTGCCATAGTCACCACTGCTTCGGCTGGAAGCGCAGGGTTTGTCTCTGCCGGCGGCATCGCGGTTGTCGGATCCTCTGGCAGTTGTGTTCGCACATCAGACTGGTCCGGTAACTGCGGCAGTGAGCCGGAACAAATCGTTGAACTGGCACCAACGCCTGTTGTGCAGGACTTACCGATATTGCAGGAATTACCGGCTGTGTTAAAAGAACCTGTGAAACTGGAACCTGCCTATGTACGTGAAACGCTAAATGGCAGTGCTCTTTTTGAACTGGATTCGGCGGAACTGAGCCCCGAAGGTTTTCAGGCGCTGGAAGATCTGGTTGGTCGCATCGGCGAAGTTAGTGGTGCCGGGAGCATCGAGATCGTCGGGCATACTGATGACACCGGGCCGGAAGAATATAATCGGGAGCTGTCTGCCAAACGCGCACAAAGCGTGCGGCAATTTTTGCAAGGTAAGGTAGGTGGTATGCCCATTAAGGCGTCTGCACGCGGCGAGCTTTCGCCCATTGCCGATAACAGTACGGAAGAAGGCCGCGCTAAAAATCGTCGTGTAGAAGTGCTTGTCAGCCAGAGCAGCGTCGCTCAATAGACCGGAAGATCAATTCCGCTATTTCCGGGCCAGTGGAGGCTCACAGCGTTATAGCTGGCGGTAAGAAATAGCCTGTACTGTGTGTAAACGATGGCCCTGTCCAGGGCCGTCTATAAAATGATGGTGGCAAACTTTTCACCGCTGCGGTCGTCACAGTGCCGTCGGAAAAACGCAGGCCCCCGATTTATCTACAGGGGCGTAGCGAGTGCAGTTCCAGGTCCGGGGATATCGCTGCCGCATGTGGACGTTTGCTTGTCCGGTTAACTACAACTGGTTGGTGAAAGAATCCACCATCTATCTTAGCTGAAGAAATTCCTGCAGTTGCGTCTCGTCGCCACCGCCACGACTGGTATTGCCGGAAATAACGTGCAGTGTGTCGCCGACAAGTGCCGCACCGCCTCCGTGTCGACCAACAATCAGAGGTTGCAGCAATCGCCACGCGTTACTATCGACATCGTAGGCCTGCACGTTATTGTGCGCGGTTGACGTTGTGTCGGATTCCCCGCCAATCACGATCGCCTCCGTACCAACGGACAGTGCCATCGTGCCGGCACGACGGGTCGGAATATCACTCCCCTTGCTCCATCGACCAGTACTGAAATTGTAAATATTGACTGCGCCAACAGTATTACCAAACGTGTTCGGGAAGGCGGTGCGCCGTCCACCAGCTGCGACCAGTTTGTCGCCAACCACCACGGCACTAAAGTGATCTCTGCTATCAGGCGCATCCGGTAACGCAGTCCAGCGTCCGGTGGCAGGGTCGTATTCGTCAAACCATTTTACCGCGCCAGCCATATGTCCATTGGTATTGCCACCAACGAGGTAGATCTTACCGTTGTACACCGCGGTGCCTGCGGAGCCACGCAGGCGATTTGACGGCATGTTTCCAACAACAGACCAGTTCTGTGTAGCGGTGTCAAATACCCGGATGGAGGCGTCAACACGCTCATTCGGAAACTGGCCCAGAAATGCGCCGATAACGTATATCTTCGAACCAACAGCGACGGCCTGAAAATGACTAAATTCAACCGGGCTGCCGCCAAGATGCTGCCAATCCCGAGTCGCCGAATCGTAACTGTTTACTGGCCTGCTCCCGCGCCCGCCGAGCAGGTATATTTTTCTGCCCACGGCAACTGCGGAGGCTTCGTGCCTCTCTTTCGGGTAACTGCCATCGGATGTTTGCAAAATATCCCACGCAATGTCTGCATTGACGTTGCGGCCACTTGATTGGGATGGTGAAACGTTGTTCACCGGATCGGCGGTGCTCGCAGCGCCGTCGGTGGCGATCACCCGACATGATGCACCGTTGAAAAATCCCCAGCCATCGCCGTCCGGATCCGGACAGTCCTGAACGGGTGCTGGTTGAGTGGCCAGATTATCCAGGTCGTTTGTGCTGGTATCTCCTACCTGGCAGGACTCACCATTAGCGAATCCCCAGCCATCGCCGTCTGAATCCGGACAGTCCTGAACAGTTGTTGGTGTAACCAGATTATCCAGGTCGTTTGTGCTGGAATCTCCCACCCGACAGGACTCACCGTTAGCGAATCCCCAGCCATCGCCGTCTGGATCGGGGCAGTCCTGAACGTGTACTGGTTGTGTAACCAGATCGTCCAGGTTAGCTGTGTTGGTATCCCCCACCCGACAGGACTCACCATTGGCGAATCCCCAGCCATCGCCATCTGGATCCGGGCAGTCCTGAACAGGTGCTGGTGTGGTCAGATTATCCAGGTCGCTTATGGTGCTATGGTCCACCCGACAGGACTCACCGTTAGCGAATCCCCAACCATCGCCATCGGGATCCGGACAGTCCTGAACAGGTGTTGCCTGAGTGGCCGGATTATTAAGGATGTTAGTGTTGGTATCCCCAACCTGACAGAATTCACCGTTCGCAAAACCCCACCCGTCTCCATCGGTGTCGATGCAGGCATCCGCATCCATTGTAGCCGTATTCTCCGATGTGCTTTCCGATACTGAATTCGCCGCTACTCTGCAAGACTGGCCATTAATGAATCCCCAACCATCACCGTCGGAATCAGGGCAACTGTTATCGGATGAGGCACTTTCAGCAGTGAAATTGAGTTGACTTGAACTTGATGGAGCAGGGGACGCAGTTTTCAACGAGATCGCATAAGTAGTTCGCGATGGTTGTTGTGCCCGTGGCGCACCACCACCCGCCACCACCAGTTCCCCGTTTACGATACGTGCTGCCGGTGCGATCAATTTTGCAGGTAGTTGAAGAATCTGTTGCCAGCTGTCTGCGCGTGGATCGTAGCGCAGTACAGCGTTTCCATTGCCAACTTCACCACCGATCGTATAGATAAACCCCTCGTACGCAAAGGTTGCGGGTTCACTGTGTGACTGCGGCATTGGCAGATCTGCTTTGCGCTGCCATTGCATTGTTGCCGGATTAAATTCGTGCACCAATGCTACATCCTGACCACTACCGCAACCGTCATGTCCATGCTGACCGCCAATCGCCAGTATTTTTTGATTATAAACAGCAGTTGCAAAGTGGTTTCTGGCGCTGGGCATTGGGGCGACATCCGTTATATTCTTCCAGCCGCCTTGCTGGTTATTCAAATCGAGCACAAAGTGGTTTGATACATCGCAACTCGCCTGCGCGTCAACGCCGCCGAATACATATAATTTGTTATTGATCGCTGCTGCACCACCGCCTGCAAAAGGCACTGGCAGGGTCGGGCCTTCGCGCCACTGATTGTTGCCAAGATTGTAGATCCACACGCGCTTGCTAACATATCCGGGATGGGCTCCTACCCGGCCGCCAACCAGCCAGGCTTCATTGCCAACCAGCACTGAACCAGCATGGGTAACGGCGTTTGCCTGTGCTATCGACGTGTTGTTGCTGAATAAATTCCAGCGCTTGTTTTGAAAACTATACTTTTCTACCGAGTTTTCAATCTTCAATCCTGAACCGAATCCGTTGAAGACTACCAACTCATCGTTATAGAGTACCGCACTGCCTTCAACTCGTGCGCGGTGCATTGGTTCTGTTTCCCGCCAGGTTTGCTGTGCAATAGCAGTTTCACAAAGGGCCAGTGCAAATAAAGCGATCGCTGGTAATATTTTCATCCGTGCACCCGGTTATTAATAGCCAAACAGCTTCTGTATCCGCAATTCCTTGCGGGATATACATTGCCGGTCATTGCGAAAACAACTGAGAAGTCACAAATCGACTACGTGGCAATTTTTGCTCGCGACTGTATAGACACACACGGTTTATTGCCGTGCATAGATTCTCAGTTCGGGAAGGGCCGGGCTCTTGCTCACGAAGGAACGATAAATAACGCTCATTTTCGTATGACCGTTAACCAGTCTCGGTTGGTCACGTTTTGCGACGTAGTTAAAAATATTTGATGAGCAGGGGCGATACATGGGTGATCGATGGGACGGGGTCGATATCAGCGACAGGAAAGTTGGTGTGGCTTTAACAACAGGTGTTCCGGTTACTTCAGCACTGTATTACTTCGCTAACTGCAGTGTTTGCGAAAAAACTCCGCTACCTCGTTACACCACAAATCGTCTGCAATCTCTGCAGACAGGCTGTCGCGCGCTGCTTGCAGTTGATCAGCGGGCATTAGCTCTGCTCCAAACAAATCTATAAGGTCGGTTGCGAACCGGCGATTGTATTCTGGATGGAATTGGACCGAGAGTGCAGGGAAGTCATACGACAATGCTGCGACCGGGCAATGCGCAGCCGACGCAATAATTTTTGCGTCGGGCGGTACTTTGTGAACCTGATCCTGGTGTGCCAGAAAGGCATTGGCAGGCTTGCCGCGATCGTTAAATTCTCGTGAACCGGTGACAAAGCCTTTGTCGGATTTCTCCGCTTTGCCACCGAACACGTCGGCCATTATCTGATGCCCGAAGCAGATGCCAAACATCGCCACACCGGCTGATTGCATTCGTTGCAGATTATCTCGTAGCGGTTGCATCCACGCTGTATCGTCATAGACGCCCTTTTCCGAGCCGGAAATAATAATTCCGTCTATCTCGTCAGGGTTGGGCGGTGCCGCGTTGCCGGCGATATGAACCCACGAAAAACTTGCCTCTGGCAGGTAGGACTCTATCCAGCGTATTACCTGTGGCCCGGTGTGACCGTACTTTTCGGTTAGAGCGTCTCCGGTTACGCAGTCATAAACGATAATTCGCATTCCGGCCCCTGTCTGAATTTAGAATGAAGATACGCGTGAGGTTTATTGCGGCGTCGAGGCCTTGCAATGCCTGCTTGGTCTTTCCGGAGTACACCGAGAGCCCCGGTCTGATAGCTTTGTTCCAGGTGCAAGATGAAGTGCTCCGGTGTTGAAGAACCGGGACCGGACAGGGTCGGGCATCGATGCTGATGTTAGTGGTTGCCCTCAACCTGGTGCACTTCAATAACATTGCCTTCAGGATCATAGAAAAAAACCTGCTGCCAACCTTTAACCGCAGTATTGCCCCAGTCCGAGTAAGGGACACCTTGTTGTTCAAGATGTTTTTTAAACTCGTCGATATCATCAGTGCGGTACGCAATATGACCGCGCACCACCGGGTTGACGATTTGTCCGGTTTTAAACCCTGCCTGTACATCGCGTTGCGCCAGGTGAACCTGAATATCTCCGTCGGTGACAAAAGCCACATCCCCTGAATAACCTTTGTTTTTTTCCAGCGGTGGTAACTCATCGGTTTCTGTAGCAAGCCCGATCACGTTTTTGTAAAAGCGATCCATTTCGTCTACTTTGGTGGTTGAGTAGTTGATATGGTGGAGTTTTAATTTCATGGGGAGCGCCTTAACCATTTGTATTGTTTGGCAGGAATTACAATTCGCGGGGACCAGATTTTAAACCGCCGCAACGTGTTGCAATAAAAAGACAGGCCTGCTTTTCATTGTGCGAAAGACAGCTTACCAAACCCGCGACGTAGATGCCCACCGTAACTTGCGTGCCAGACTGGCGCTATCTCGCCTGGATGACCCTCGTTACGCCCCTGTTTCTGGCTGGGCACTAATTGGTTTTTTGGAGTGCTGCCAGTATGTTTCAGGTATCCAGTATCGGGAATCTTGTCAGTTTATTGCCGGATCAATCGATTCTGTGGCCCTGGCGTGACCGGGGTGAAGACGTATCTCTGCGTGTCCTTTGCCGGACTCTATCATCGGATAAACGTTTTCAGCCGGATCAGTCAAAATATTGAGGAAAACAAGACGATCCTTATTACTAAATTCGTTCTTCAATGCAGCTTCCACCTGATCGGGTTTATCGACAGATATTCCAACGTGACCATAGCTCTCGGCGAGCTTGATGAAATCTGGAAGTGCTTCC
>CAYPCS010000011.1:91296-98405 GCA_964409275.1 uncultured Granulosicoccaceae bacterium | reverse complement strand
CTTACCATTCCCATATATCGATTGTTGAGGTTAATAATTTTTATTGGCAAGTCGTATTGCAGGCAAGTGGAAAGTTCCTGGATGCACATCTGTATGCTCGCATCTCCTGTAACACAGGCGACCACCGATTCAGGGTAGGCGAGTTGAACACCGATAGCTGCAGGTAAGCCGAACCCCATCGTGCCGAGTCCGCCAGAATTTATCCATCGGCACGGTTTGTCAAAAGGGTAGAACTGCGCAGTCCACATCTGGTGTTGACCAACGTCAGATGTGACATACGCGTCGCCGTTGGTAACTTGCCAAAGTTTTTGTAGTGCGAATTGTGGTTTGATGACGCTGGTGCTCTGTTCATATTGAAGGCAGTCAGTTGATCTCCAGCGCTCGATTTGTTGCCACCATGAAGCCAGCGCGGATGTATCTGCACTCGTTGAAATCGCCAAACGCTTTGCCGGCATCGGTGTTAATGCACTGGTGTTGGGTGACACGATTGGCACTGCGTCTCCGACTCGGGTGAGGGAGCTTGTCGACTCTTTGCAGGGGATATTGCCGGATCTGGAAATTACGTTGCACTTCCACAATACACGCGGCATGGCACTCGCAAATGTCATGTCCGGCATCGCTTGCGGGGTTACCCGGTTTGAGTCCTCTATTGGTGGAAATGGCGGATGCCCGTTTGCACCCGGTGCGACCGGTAATGTTGCAACAGAAGATCTTGTCCATCTGTTGATACAGGAAGGCATTGATACCGGAATCGATCTGCCAGCTTTAGTTAACGCAGGGCAGTATTTATCCGGACAGCTGGATCGTCAATTGCCAGCGCATCTTCAACACGCTGCGCCCGTCGGCAAAATATATGAATTCAATGATTTCGCCAGAGCGACCGGGTAGAGAGAGGCATGAGTCTGAAAGGCATAAAGGTTGTCGATTTAACCAGAATTATTTCTGGCCCGTTTTGCACCCAGCTGTTGGCTGATCTTGGCGCAGACGTGATCAAGATTGAAACGCTAGCCGGAGACCCGTTGCGTGAGCAGGGTGAGAAAGTCAATGACTTTAGCTGGTACTATGCCGGCTATAACAGAAACAAACGGTCTGTGTCCCTCGATCTCTACAGTGATAGTGGTCGTCAGGTTCTGCAGAAAATATTAGCCACTGCAGACGTATTGGTGGAGAACTTTCGACCCGGTGTGCTCGACAAGATGGGGCTATCGAAAGCTCAATTGAACAACATAAATAATAAACTGATCGTCTGCCACATCAGTGGTTTTGGCGCTGACGGTCCCTATGCTCAGCGACCGGCGTTTAATTTTATTGCTCAGGCCCTGAGCGGTTTTATGAGTGTTAACGGTACAGAGAAAGGTGCGGGTCTGCGCTCCGGTCTCCCGGTCAGTGATTTGGTGGCCGGGCTGTATGGCGCACTGGGCATTGTTTCCCGATTGGCAGACAGAGGTGATAGCACGTCCCGCAGCGTTCAATCAGTCGATGTTAGTTTGACAGACAGCATGATTAGCTTGCTCAGCTTTACCGGTTCAAATTATCTGGCATCGGGTAAGCCGCCCAAACGTCATGGAAACGACCATCCGCTGGTTGCGCCATACGGGGTATTCGAAACCAGTGACAGCGCCGTTGCTGTGGCGCCCAGTAACGACAACGTTTATGCAAAGCTGTTGACCGCGCTGGAACTGGAGCACCTTGTTTCCGATGAACGAATTGATACCAACGCCAAACGCATGGCCAATCCGGACATATTGAGAGGCATTCTAAATCCGATCTTCAAGCAACAAAACAACGCTTACTGGATCGAAAAACTTAATTCTGCCGGGGTACCGGTCGGGCCTATTCTCACTGTTCCAGAGGTGTTTGAAGATCCTCAGGTTCAGCATCGGCAAATGGTTATCGATGTCGATCATGGAGACAGAGGAAGTGTTAAAATGACTGGCTTTCCGGTCAAGTTTGACCAAAACCCTTGCACTATCCGGCGTCCGGCCCCCTCGCTCGGAGAGCATAACGAAGAGGTGCTTGCGGAGTGCGGCTACACAGGTGAAGACATAGCAGCGTTGCGCCGCGAGGAAGTGATCGGAAAGCAGTAGCTGTATTGATTGTTGGTAAGAGATACTTTTGCATCGCTAAAACTGCTTCGCGAGGACATGGATCGGTTAAAGGCCGGCGATGTAGGCTGTGTGACCATTAGTTCGAACGGCTCGGCATTGGTCAACGGCCTCGCTCGACATATGAGTCAGTTTCTTGCGCAATACCCCAAAGTTGAAATTGACTTGTACGAGCGTTTAACTCCCGACGTGTTTGAAGATGTGCGAAAAAAGAACGGCTTTTTCCAGTGGATACAGGGGAGGAAAGCAACATCGGAGCCTTTATCAAGGTAACCTTTAGCATCGGGTATTTGTCATTGCTCCTTAAGCCGGACTGCTATCGGAATGGTGCTCAGCCGGCAAAACGTCACTGCCGGGATTATTAGCAGCGCTTTGTTCGCTCATTGACTTGCAACTCGCTGGTACCGGTTTTCGCACCACCTTCTCTGCGGGTGCAAAGTGCTTCCTCGGTCTACTGTGTCGATACTTGTTCCCCGAACATTACTCTCTGCGGCTCAATAAATTGCCCGGATATTCGCGTCGGACTTACATTCGCGCATTTATTGGTCGGCCGCATGATGTCTACTTCAGCTTAATCGAAATGTGGTAGTGAATCTGCCACATGCGTCGATACCTGGTTGTTGCGGTAGATAAGCCTCATTGCGAATGTTAGTCTCGTAAGATTGAACGGCAACTCAAGCCTTTTAAATGACGGACATAAGCACATGGCTGGAGGCGCGCGGCCTGGAGCGCTATACCGCTCTTTTTAAGAAAAACGATATCGACCTCGATGTGCTGCCGGAGCTGACCGAAGCTCATCTCGAATCTCTAGGGGTGTCACTTGGGCATCGCTTGAAGATGTTGCGAGAGATAAAAAAATTCTCATCAGCACAGACAGCATCGTCTTCAACCGGTGCAGATTCGACCGCTGACTTACCTGTATCACCCTCGAAGCCGGGGAATAATCACGGTTTATCACCGGCAAACGGGCCTGTTCCGGCAGCTGGCTTTGGCCTGGAACACAATCTCCCGACACCATCGGATACGGCTGAGCGTCGACATTTGACGGTAATGTTTGTTGATCTGGTCGGCTCGACCCGGTTATCTCAGCAATTTGACCCTGAAGATTTACGTGAAATTATCCGGGCCTACCAAAAAGCAGTAACGCGTGAACTCAAGCGATATGACGGATTTATCAGTCGCTATATGGGGGATGGCATCATTGCCTATTTTGGTTGGCCCCGCGCGTATGAGGACAGTGCCGAGCGTGCAATTTGGGCCGGGCTCGCCGCCAATGCTGTAGTCGCTAAACTCCACACACCGGACGGTACTCCATTGGCAGCGCGCACCGGTATAGCCAGTGGTCTTGTGGTGGTTGGTGATCTGATCGGCGAGGGTGCATCGGAAGAAGAGGCAGTCGTTGGTGAAACACCAAATCTGGCGGCGAGAATACAAGGCGTTGCCGCACCGGGTGAGGTTGCTGTGAGTGATTCCAGTCGGCAATTGGTTGGTGAGTTGTTTTCTTTTGATTTGTTGGGTGCAAAATCTCTGAAGGGTATTGATAGAAAAGTTAACGTCTATAGAGCACAGGTAGCGCAAACTTCTTTGTCACGGTTTCATGCCAGACAAAGTAATGTCGAACAAATGCCGCTGGTGGGGCGTGAGAGCGAGATGACTCAGATGCGAGATCGGTGGAACCTCGCGCTGGA
This sequence comes from uncultured Granulosicoccaceae bacterium, assembly GCA_964409275.1. Lineage (GTDB taxonomy): Bacteria > Pseudomonadota > Gammaproteobacteria > Granulosicoccales > Granulosicoccaceae. Next base: position 94,612 of record CAYPCS010000011.1, on the reverse strand, counting down.
CGGTGATGGTCAAGTTGTCGTGTTAAGTGGCGAAGCCGGTATTGGCAAGTCCCGAATTTTAGACGGCTTCGAAACAGGTACGGTGGGTGAAGGCGCCCGGAGAGTGCTACTGCAGTGTTCGCCCTATCATACTGATACTGCTTTTTATCCTGTCTGGCAATGGATTCAGTTATCAGCGAGCGTTAGCAGCACTGACAGTGATGACGATAAAATCGATAAGCTGGTCAGCTACTTCGAACAGAAGGCTGGCGATAAGGAATTGGCTTTTTTGGTGGCTGCCAATCTGGGTTTTGAATCCACGCGGGTCGCCCCTTATCTTGCTACAGGACCGGATCAACTGAGGCGCAGAACACTGAACGGATTGGTGGCGCACTTCGTCGCTCTGGCCGCGGACAAGCCCACACTTGTCATTATTGAAGATACCCACTGGATTGATCCCACCAGTATGTCGATGCTGGAGAACCTGGCAGAGGCGCTTGGAGAGAAACGTGCAATGCTGTTGTTTACCTCGCGGCCAACCAGTGCACGAGCTTTTGACAACTATCCGGAAGTCAACCTGATTACTCTTAGTCGTCTTGCGAGGACCGCATGTGTTGAGATCATTAGTCGCCTGACCGGTGGTCGCGAGTTGCCTCAGGAAATACTGCACAGATTATTAAAGAAAACGGACGGTATTCCTCTGTTTGTGGAAGAGCTTACGAAAACAGTGCTTGAGTCCGGCCAGTTGTCCGAGGTGGGCAACAGCTACGAGTCAGCTTATGGCGGGATTGAGGAGCTAGACATACCTTCCTCGTTACAAGACTCGCTTATGTCCAGACTAGACCGGTTGCAGCCGGTACGTGAGATCGCTCAGACCGCTTCCTGTATAGGTAGGGAGTTCAATCAGGATCTTCTGGTGGCAGTAATAAAGTCGGCCGGTGATAACATTAAGAAATCACTTGATAGTCTGGTCGAGGCTGAGCTGATTTATCAGCGTGGTATACAGCCAAACGTTGACTATGTGTTCAAGCACGCGCTGGTAAGAGATGCGGCCTACAAGAGTCTTTTGCGCTCACGGCGAAGAGTTATTCATGCACGTATTGCAGAGGTGCTGCACACTGATCCGGTTTTTAAATACAGTGTAGGGCCAGAATTGCTGGCGCATCATTATGGAGCCGCTGAAGACTATGAGCATGCAGTTGAGTGCTATATAGCTGCGGCTCGCAATGCACTGGCGCGTTCAGCCAATCAAGAGGCTCTCGTGCACGCTGAAAACGGACTAAAACTATCAACCCTGATTGATTTGCCTTTGCGCCTGCAATACGAGAAAGAACTGCACTTCTGCACGGCTATGGCCCAACGTATTCTGCGAGGATTTCATTCGGCACACTACTATGATGCGGTTACAAAAGCCGGTGAATTGGCAGAGTTGACGAACGATATTGATGCTCAAATTAATTGTGTCAGGGGGCAATTCAATCATTTCTTTAATCGTGGTCAACACAATAACGGTGATCGAATTATCCGCGAACAGCTGGATGTTCTATTAACCCGAATAGACTTCGTATCGCCCGGATCCACCAGAGGTGCTAACAGTCTCTATCGTGGAGAACTGCAGGAAGCATCTGATGAACTGGAAAAAATGTTGGCGGTGCTAGAGCCGGCTGAGGATTATCCCGAAAGAGCCTATGTGCTGAATCCGGTTACCTCGACACTGGCCAACCTGGGTTGGGCAAAATGGTTGTTGGGATATCCCGATCAGGCTCTAAAGCACAGTATGGATGCTGTGGATATTGCCCGCCGGATTGAGCAACCGCTTTCGTTTGCGATGGCAGTGGTTTGGGCTGGTCAGACACAACACGCCATTGGTTGTGCTTCAACCTGGGGTCAAGTTCTGGAGGAGGCCGGTTCCCTGATTGAGGAATACGATATACAAGCCTGGGCTCCGAGAGTGTTATACCTTCGGGGCAAGTACCAAATGCAATGCGGCAATGCCGAATCGGGAGAGTTTCAAATGCGTGAGGCTCTAGGCATTGTTGAGCAACGTGATTCAAAACTCTCATGGACCTGGATGTGCGCGGAGATGGCAGCTGAACAGATGCGCCTGCAAGAGCTGACTAAAAGTAAGGAGTTGCTTGCCAGTGGAATCGAGCATGCTCACACCTACGGTGAACGATTTTGGCTACCCGAGCTTTACCGGCTGACCGGACTTCTACAGCAGCAGTCTAAAAACAGCGATGCCAAAGTTGCTCGTGAATGGATAAACAAAGCATATGCAGCAGCCAGGGAAAACGGTGATCGTTCATGTGCGCTGCGGGCATTGACCAGTTTGAACGAACTCCCTGATGCAAGTGCCGACGACAGGTTGAATCTTGAGAAGTTAACTGGTGAATTTGAAGAGGGACTGGAAACTGTTGATCTGCGACTTGCCAGGAGTCTGGTGCAGTCCTGACAGTTGAGTTCGATCGGAGGTCATGTGCGCCGTTAAGAGGTCCAGTGCTATTCGGAGTGTTTGAGTTTTTTCAGGTTACCTTGCCTGGAACAATGCCGAGTTGCGATTTAGTGGCTGGCTTAACCGGCGTTAATTGCGAGCGAACCTGAACAGCGGTAACGAATTAAAATTCAATCTGTTCAGCAAGTATTCACTTAATGACCGTTATGGTCGGAAGTTCCTTTAAATACAGAGGCTACCAATGGTAGATCTAGCGAAACGCAACACCCTCATAATGCTTAGCGGTACTGCTGTAGTATCTGCGATGCCAGCGCTTGCTTCAAGCTACGGTATACCCGCAATAACCGGGGCTGGTGCTACTGACCAATCCGTGGAAGCGCTGATGTCCGTATCCGGTGAAGGGATGGAGTTATCTGTTTTTTTGAAAATAGATGAGCAACCTTCTGTAACCATCACCAATCGCACTGACAAGCTGATTATTCTGCGACACCTGCATCCAGGCATCGTACATGCTGGCGACAAAACCTTTGATATCAATTCAGTGTTTGAGCGATGCGCTCACGCCGTTAGTGCCGGTAAATCGCGCACTTTGCCTATTGTCGAAACGTTTAGCACCCAGGCTGAAGTTCAATACCCGCGCAACACGAAAGCACCCCTTAGAGTGGCTAACCTTGTTGCGCATTCGCCGATTGGTGAAGTGACGAATTCGACTCGCAGCTTTTACTCCTGACAGAAACGCCGCGGCGGTCTCAACAGGCCGCCGCTCCATATGCACCTGTCATACTAATTTCCCGTCTCTTCAATACCACGCAAAAAATGCGGAACAAGCGTCACGTTAAGTGGGTGTCAGGTTGGTGTTGGTTGACTCCTTTGTTTTGCATTTGA